>JAFKKV010000061.1 GCA_017304475.1 Hyphomicrobiales bacterium
GGTATTGGCGCGCACGACGCGCGGCTCGCCGTTGGCGGTCGAGACGGCGGTCAGCGCGGGATAGCCGAGCACGCTGCCGCCGCCGGCAACCGCCAGGCCGACGACCGCCATGATCGCGGTCAGGCCGGCGCGCCGGCGCCGCGGCGGCGCTTCCTCGAAAACCTCGGGGGCATGCTGCGGCATATGGCCGTCTTCGACGAAGACCGGGTCCGACGCGGCACGCTCGGCGGCCGGCAAATAGCCGGCGGCATAAGGCGCCGGCTCGCCATGCGGATCGGCCGTCACTTGCGGCGCGGCGGCACGGGTGCCGTGCTGGCGCCAGCTATTGGCCATCGCCGCACTGGCGGCAAGAGTTCCGGCGCCGGCCAAGGCGGCCGCGCCATATCCGGCCGCCCCGGCCCGCGAATCATGCCGCTGATCGTCGATGAAGGCCTGGGCCATCCGCTCGTCGGCATCCTCGACGGCGCCGGCAGCCCGGTAGGAACCGGCGCCCTGTCCCGGCATGCCGTGGCGCGCATCGAACTGCTGGGCCGGTTCCTGATAGGCCTCGTGGCGATAGGCTTGCGGTTGATAAGCCTGCGGCTGATAGGTCTGATGCTGATAGGCAGGCTCGGGCTGCACCGGCTCCTGGTAGGCCGGCTCCTGATAGCTCGCCTCCGGGAGGCCCGCCGGCCGATGACCCGGCCTTTGCCGGCTGTAATCCTCGGCGAGCATGCGCTCCAGGTCGTGCAGGCTGCCGGCGGCTTCGTCGACCGCCGGGTCGACCGCGGCCGAATAGCTGCCGCGCAGGCCATGGGCCTGAACCTCGGGCGCGACCGGCGCCGGCGCGGCCCGTGCCAGATCGGCCTCGTCCTCGTCCATCGCGTCGTCGAACAGGTGGTCATCCACCACGGGCGCGGCCGCGAGCCGGCCGCCATCGGCCTTCGGGTGCGCGCCCTCGCCGGAGCGAACATAGCTTTCGAGCTCGGCTTCGAGATCGTCCCAGTCGGTCGCCGCCCGTCCGGACTGCTCGGCGCCGTGCAGCGGCGCCGCCGAGACATTGCCGGCCATGTCCGATTCGACCGCCGCCGGCCGGCGGCCGGGCAACTCGCTGCGGGTGCGCGCGACGCTCTTCAGGAGATCCGCGTAATTGTCGTCCTGGCCCATGATTCGGGCGAGTTCGGCCAGGGGATCGCCGGGCGATGCCTTGCGCACCGTGTCGTCGGCGGAGCCGTCACGGTTATAGGCATCGAAATCGCGATAGCTACGCAGACTTGTCTCGTTGGCCATGGGCCCCGCCGTCGGTGGGCGCCACGACCATATCACGGTCGTGACGCGATCAACGCATCTCTTCGACGGCCTCGACACCGAGGATCGCGAGTCCCGACTTCAGAACGGTCACGATACCCTGGACCAGCGCAAGGCGCGCCGTTGTTGTTTTTCGATCATTTTCGATAATGAAGCGTAAATGCGGCGAATCTTTTCCACGGTTCCACTGCGAGTGGAAGTCCGCCGCCAACTCATACAGGTAGAACGCAACCCTATGCGGCTCATGGGCTTGCGCCGCCGCCTCGATCATTCGCGGATACTGCGCGAGCCGCTGAATTATTGCGGTTTCCCCGGCGTCGTCGAGGGTTTCGACAGCCGCCGATGCCAGCGCCGCCGGCGTCAGATCGAGATCCGGCATGGCCTCCTGCGCGTTGCGCAGAATCGACCTGCAGCGCGCATGGGCATATTGGACATAGAAAACCGGATTGTCCTTCGACTGCTCCAGCACCTTGGCGAGATCGAAGTCGAGCGGTGCGTCGTTCTTGCGGAACAGCATCATGAAGCGCACCACGTCGCGGCCGACCTCGTCGACCACCTCGCGCAGCGTGACGAAATCGCCCGAGCGCTTGGACATTCGCACCGGCTCGCCGTCGCGGAACAGGCGCACGAGCTGGACCAGCTTGACGTCCAGCGCGGCCTTGCCGCCGCTGATCGCCTTCAGCGCCGCCTGCATGCGCTTCACATAGCCGCCGTGATCGGCGCCCCAGACGTCGATCTGATCGAGGAAGCCGCGGTCGGCCTTGTCCTTGTGATAGGCGATGTCGGAGGCGAAATAGGTATAGGAGCCGTCCGACTTCATCAGCGGCCGGTCGACGTCGTCGCCGAACGCGGTCGAGCGGAACAGCGTCTGCTCGCGCTCCTCCCAATCCTCGGCATCGGCGCCTTTCGGCCGTTCCAGCACGCCCTCATAGACGTCGCCCTTGGCCCGCAGCGTCTCGATCGCGGCCCTGACCTTGTCGGTCGGCGCCTGCAGCGAGCGTTCGGAGAAGAACACCTTGTGCTGGACGTTAAGGGCCGCGAGATCGCCGCGGATCTCCTCCATCATGGCATCGATCGCCACATCCCGGCAGATCGGCAGCCACTCCTCCTCGGGCGCATTGTGCAGGCTCTGGCCATATTTGGCCGCCAGCGCCTGGCCGACGGGCTTCAGATAGTCGCCGGGATAAAGCCCCTCGGGGATCGTCACCGTCTCGCCCAGCGCCTCGCGATAACGCAGATAGGCCGAGCGGCCGAGCACCTGGACCTGGGCGCCGGCATCGTTGATGTAATATTCGCGCGTGACGTCATAGCCCGCGGCCGCCAGCAGATTGGCCAGCGCGTCACCGAACACCGCGCCGCGGCAATGGCCGACATGCATCGGGCCGGTCGGATTGGCCGAGACATATTCGACATTGACCTTGGCCTTGGTTCCGGCGGCGACATGGCCGAAGCCCTCGCCCTGCCCGACCACCGCCGTCAGCACCTTGGGCCAGACCGAAGGCTGCAAGGTCAGGTTGATGAAGCCAGGGCCGGCAATGTCGACCTTGGCGACATCGGGCAGAGCCGCGAGCTTGGCCGAAATCTTCTCGGCGAGGTCGCGCGGCTTCAGGCCGGCTTCCTTCGACAGCACCATCGCGGCATTGGTCGCGAGGTCGCCATGGCTCGCGTCGCGCGGCGCCTCGACCACGATACGGTCGAGCGCGGCCTCGGCGATGGTGATGCCGTCGGCGCCGAGCGAACGGACCGCGTCGCGCACATGATCGGTGAACAGGGCGAAGATATTCATGCCGGAAGCCTCGAAGAACGGAGGCTGCGTCTAGCGTAGATCGGGAGTGTGAGCAAACAGGCGCCGGTGTTCGTCGAGTGCGTAGTGGTCGGTCATGCCGGCAATATAGTCGGCGACGCGGCGCGCCCGCTTGGCTGCGTCGACCGCCTCGAGGCCCGCCGACCAGACCGGCGGCATGGCGACCGGGTGGTCGAAAAAGGCGGTGAACAGGTCGCGCACCACCAGCCCCGCCTCGTGCCGGATCGGCACGACACGCGCATGCCGGTAGACGTTCTTGAACAGGAAATCCTTGATGCCGCGGTCATAGGCCTGGATCGGCGCCGAGAACTGCACCAGCGTGCGGCCGCACCGCCTGATATCGTCGACGCTTTGCGGTTTCACCTCGCCGATGGCGCGGGTCGCCTCGGTGATCACGTCTTCCACCAGCCGGGTGATGACCCGGCGCGTCAGCTCGTTGATCTCGCGGGATTTTTCAAGCGTCGGATAACGCTGGCGGATCTCTTCGAGAAACCGGCCGGCGAGCGGCACCTGCGCGCCGAGATCGTCGAGCGTGAACAGCCCGGCGCGCAATCCGTCGTCGATATCGGCGGCGTCATAGGCGATATCGTCGGAAATGGCCGCCGCCTGCGCCTCGGCGCTGGCATGGCTGGAAAGATCGAGCGGCTGCAGCGCGTCATATTCGAGCAGCGCCACTGGCACGCCGCGATCGCGATAGCGGGCGACCGGCGTGCCGTCGGGTTCGAGCAGCGGGCCATTATGCTTGACCAGCCCCTCGAGGGTCTCCCAGCACAGGTTCAGCCCATCGAAAGCGGCATAGCGCCGTTCCAGCCGCGTGACGATCCTCAGCGACTGGGCATTGTGATCGAAACCGCCATAGGGCCGCATCACGTCGTCCAGCGCGTCCTCGCCGGTATGGCCGAACGGCGTGTGGCCGAGGTCATGGGCGAGCGCCAGGGTCTCCGCCAGGTCCTCGTCGAGACCGAGCGCGCGGGCGAGCGAGCGGGCGATCTGCGCCACCTCGATCGTATGGGTCAGGCGGGTCCGGTAGTGGTCGCCTTCCGGCGCGACGAAGACCTGGGTCTTGTGCTTCAGCCGGCGAAACGCCGTGGTGTGGATGATCCGGTCGCGATCCCGGTGGAATTCGGTGCGCGTGGGCGAAGCCGGCTCGTCGATCAGCCGCCCCCGGCTGGCGCGCGCATCGCTGGCATAAGGCGCGAGCGGAGGATAGAAATAGCTCGCAACCGCCATGGCTCGCCTCTTGATTGCGCAATGCGCCATTCACCGGGGCCGGCATTGACCACGTCCCTGGGCGCACATACCTATTGGCCAGCGGCCTCGCAAGACGTAGCCGAATTTCAAAGCCTGTGTTTCCGGCCTTGAACCGGGGAGACATTGATGTCCGATACAGTCACCGTCACGGAACGCGCCGCCCGGCGCATCGCCAAGATCCTCGGCACCGAACCGCCGGGCTCGATGCTGCGCATATCCGTGGAAGGCGGCGGCTGCTCCGGCTTCCAGTATAAATTCGACTTCACCACCGCGCGCAATGACGACGATCTCGTCATCGAACGGGACGGCGCCACGGTGCTGGTCGACGAAATCTCGCTCCCCTACATGGCCGGCACCGAGCTCGACTGGGTCGACGACCTCATCGGCTCGGCGTTCAAGCTGCAGAACCCCAATGCAACGGCCAATTGCGGCTGCGGCACCAGCTTCTCGGTCTGAAGCGGGGGACGCAGGGCCTCAGTTGCTTGGTGCCCGATCGTGTCGTGCTGAAGTGGAGCGCCCTGCAAGACGGTCAGTCGTCCTTCGAGGCTCGCGCAAGGGCGCGAGCACCTCAGGATGAGGGGCGTGGGGGTTGGCATCAAGGCTGGTGCCAAATGCGCGATGAGCGTTGGGTTTCATGAACAACCTCAATGCATTGCACCAACATCCCTCATCCTGAGGTGCGAGCTCTTGCGAGCCTCGAAGGACGGCTTCCCTTGGTGCAATGCTTCAATCCGGGCTGATCCGACTCTAATAAAGCGTCGCCTTCTGCCGCTCGGCCAGGCCCTTGTCGTAATCCTGGCCGTCGAACGGCTCATAGGCGCCCTTCAGCATCTGCCCGGCGCTCGGCAATTCGCCGCGGATCCGCCGCTGCGACGGGTCCCACAGCTTCGACCGGTGCAGCGCCCGCGAACATTGGAAAAACACCGTGTCGATGGTGATCACCAGCGCGCTGCGCGGCGCCTTGCCGTCGACCACATAGCGCCCGAGCAGCTCCGGATCGACCGAGATCCGGGCCCGGCCGTTGAGGCGCAGCGTCTCGTTGACGCCCGGCACCATGAACAACAGTCCGACCCGCGGGTCTCGCACCACGTTCTTCAGGCTGTCGACACGGTTGTTGCCGCGCCGGTCCGGCATGACCAGCGTCGTGTCGTCGATCACGTCGACGAAGCCTGGCGCATCGCCGCGCGGCGTCGCATCGAGCCCCTCGGCGCCCGCCGTCGCCAGCACGCAGAAGGGCGAAGCGACGATCATGGCGCGGTATTCCGGCGTCAGCCGCGGCACTTCCTTGAGGATCGAGGCCTCGCCCGGCTCGCCATAGAGAGCGGTGAGCATTGCCTCGTCGTCGATCCACATGATCATCTCCAGCCGGATGTTGCGCGCGAGCGCGACCTTATTTCAGGTTCCGGCTAGACTGGCATCATCAGAATCGCGAGCCCGCCATGATCATCGCCACGTGGAACGTCAATTCCATCAAGATTCGCGTCGAAAACACGCTGACCTGGCTGAAGGAGCGCGATCCCGACATCGTCTGCCTGCAGGAATTGAAATGCGTCGACGAGGCGTTCCCGCGCGAACCTTTCGAGGCGGCCGGCTACAATATCGCGGTGCACGGCCAGAAGACCTATAACGGCGTCGCCATCCTGTCGAAACATCCGCTCGAGGACGTCACCCCGCGCCTGCCGGGCGACGACGCCGACGAACAGTCGCGCTACATTGAGGCGGTGATCTCGACGCCGAGCGGCGCGCTGCGCATCGGCTCGATCTACCTGCCCAATGGCAATCCGCTCGGCACCGAGAAATTCCCCTACAAGATCGCCTGGATGAACCGGCTGATCGCCCATGCCCGCA
Organism: Hyphomicrobiales bacterium; assembly: GCA_017304475.1. Classification (GTDB taxonomy): domain Bacteria; phylum Pseudomonadota; class Alphaproteobacteria; order Rhizobiales; family Phreatobacteraceae; genus Phreatobacter. The sequence goes on from JAFKKV010000061.1 coordinate 6,191, forward strand.
ACCGGCTGGAGCTCGAAGAGGCCTTCGTGCTGTGCGGCGACTACAATGTCATCCCCATGCCGGAGGACGCCCGGAACCCCAAGGACTGGGTCAATGACGCGCTGTTCCAGCCGGAAAGCCGCGGCAAGCTGCGCGAACTGGCGGCGCTCGGCTTCACCGACGCCATCCGCGCCTGCGACACCTCGCCCGGGCTTTATTCGTTCTGGGACTACCAGGCCGGCGCCTGGCAGCGGAACAACGGCATCCGCATCGACCATCTCATGCTCTCGCCGCTCGCCGCCGACCGGCTGGTCACCGCGGGCATCGACAAACATGTCCGCGCCTTCGAGAAGCCGAGCGACCACGTGCCGGTCTGGTGCGAACTGAAGCTTTAGGCGGTTGCTGTCGCAGCGGTTGCGGCTCTCGCCCGTGAACCTCTACGTCACCCCCGGCCGAGCGTAGCGAGGGGAAGGGGGTCCAGGGCGGCCTCGTCGGCGCTTCCCACGCATGTCGACAAGGTGGTTTTGCTGCCGCAAGGTCGCGCTCTGCAACCCCTGGCCCCCTTCCCTCGCTTCGCTCGCCGGGGGTGACGTAGAGGATTTTCCGGCAGCCCGCTGGCCGGCTCCGTACTCAAATCGCCCGAAACCACAACGACTTCCAGTGCGACCCGGACTCAGAATCAAAACCTGAGGATCCGTGCATGACGGCCCCCTCGCCCCACGCACCCTGGCTCGGAACCGCCGGAATGGACGATCTCCCGTCGCGCGATGCCGGGCGGCCGAACCGCGGCAACGCTTCGCCGGCCTCCCGGAAGGACAGGCGCTCCGCCCCTGGAGCGCATAGACCATCCATACATCGTGCCCATTGGCTGATTTCGAGTGCCCTCCTCCGCTCAACCCAGCGTCAGCCGTAATGGAACACAAGGATGTGCAAAGTCGAACACAAGAATGTGCTTGTTGGAAACATCGGGAAACCTATAGGTCAACCAGGCCAAGACACGCCCAATCCAGCGCGAACGGGATAGCCGCGGTCACCCGCGCACGGCGACGGAACGGGGGCCGGAACACGCGCGGCGCCGGACAATTATCCTTTTAAAATCAACATCGACAAAGAGTTCGCCCGCTCCCGGCATCGTCGCGCGGCCGGCGCCGGCGCACGCCTCGCCTGCCAGGCCGTAACCCCCTTTTTGGCACGCGGACGAGCCTCCGCGAGCCCCATGACGGGCCTGGCCGAAAGGCCGTTCGCCTTGGAAACGGCCCTTTTTGTCTTATGTTTTGAATGATCTCCTCGACGCCGCCGTCCTATCTCCCGGGGCCTCGCATGCGTAAGAGGACGAGGATCAGTGCAGTGCCGACGCGAACATTGTCCGTTTGGTTCCGCGGTCATGAATCAACCTGTAAAACCTCCCAAGGCGGCGCCTCCCGTCGAGGTTCCGCGGATCGCCAAGCGAAAGGCGCGCCTGCGCTTTCCCTATCTGTCGCTGCTGTTTCTGCTGATCCTCGCCGCCATCGTCTGGTGGGCCCGGCCGGAGACCACCGGCCAGCCGCCGGGCGGCGGGCGCAATGCCGCGCCCGTCTCGATCGTCCCGGCCGTGGTCGACACCGGTGATATCGGCATCAATCTCAATGCGCTGGGCACGGTCACATCGCTCGCGACCATCACCATCCGGACGCAGATCAACGGGCAATTGATCAATATCGCCTTCAAGGAAGGCCAGGACGTCAAGAAGGGCGACCTGCTCGCCGAGATCGACGCCCGCCCCTATGAGGCAGCGCTCGCCCAGGCGCGAGGCCAGCTTGCTCGCGACGAGGCACTGCTGAGGGGCGCCCAGGTCGATCTCGCCCGCTATCGCGGCCTGGCGGCACAGAACGCCGTGCAGCGCCAGACGCTCGACACCCAGATCGCCCTGGTCGCCCAGGACGAGGGAACGGTGCAGGCCGACCGTGCTTTGGTCCGGGCCGCCGAGGTCAACCTGATCTATTGCCGCATCGTCTCGCCGGTGGACGGCCGGGCCGGCCTGCGCCAGGTGGACCAGGGCAATTACGTCACGCCGGGCGATGCCAACGGCATCGTCGTGATCACCCAGTGGCAGCCGATCAGTGTCCTGTTCACCTTGCCCGAGGACAATCTGCAGGCCATTTCCGCGCGGATGCAGGCCGGCGCGACCCTGCCCGTCACCGCCTTCGACCGCAGCGGCACGACCAGGATCGCCGATGGCGCGCTGCAGACCTTCGACAGCCAGATCGACCCGACGACCGGGACGATCAAGCTCAGGGCGCTGTTCGAAAACGCCGCCAGGACGCTTTATCCCAACCAGTTCGTCAATGTCCGGCTGCTGCTCGACACGCGCAAGGACGTCGCTGTCATGCCGGCGGCCGCCGTCCAGCGCGGCGTGCCCGGCACCTTCGTCTATCTCGTCAATGCCGACAGCACCGTCTCGGTCCGCAAGGTCGATCTCGGCGTGACCGAGGGCGAACGGGTCGAGGTGCGCTCCGGTCTCGCGGCGGGCGACCGCGTCGTCATCGACGGCGCCGACAAGCTGCGCGACGGCGCCAGGATCGACATTCGCACGGAAACCGGCGCGAGGCCCGCAGCCGCTCCCGCCGGCAATGGGCGGCGGCCCCCGGCCGGCCGGACATAGGCGGGCAGGATCATGAGCCCATCGCGCCCCTTCATCCTCAGACCGGTGGCGACGACGCTGCTGATGGCGGCGATCATGCTGTCCGGGCTCCTTGCCTTCCGCTTCCTGCCGGTCGCCGCCCTACCCGAGGTCGACTACCCGACCATTCAGGTCCAGACCTTCTATCCCGGCGCCAGTCCCGACGTGATGACCTCCTCGGTCACCGCGCCCCTGGAGGTGCAGTTCGGCCAGATGCCGAACCTCAACCAGATGAGTTCGGTCAGTTCCGCCGGCGCCTCGGTCATCACCTTGCAGTTCGGCCTCAACATTTCCCTCGACGTCGCCGAGCAGGAGGTGCAGGCCGCCATCAATGCCGCCGGCAATCTGCTGCCCACCGATCTGCCGGCGCCGCCGATCTACGCCAAGGTCAACCCGGCGGACGCGCCGATCCTGACGCTCGGCATCACCTCGGAAACCATGCGGCTGACCCAGGTCGAGGATATCGTCGACATCCGCCTGGCGCAGAAGATCTCCCAGCTTCCCGGCGTCGGCCTGGTCAGCATCAGCGGCGGCCAGCGACCGGCGGTGCGCATCCGCGCCGACATTCGCAAGCTCGCCGCCTATGGCCTGAATATCGACGACCTGCGCACCACCCTCGGCAATGCCAATATCAACACGCCCAAGGGCAATTTCGACGGGCCGATGCGGGCCTCGACGATCAACGCCAATGACCAGATCAGGGATGCCGGCGGCTACCGGTCGCTGATCGTGGCCTATCGCAACGGCGCGCCGATCCGGCTCAGCGATGTCGGCGACGTCGTCGACGGCGCCCAGAACGACAAGCTCGGCGCCTGGATGAACAAGGTGCCGGCGATCATCCTGAACATTCAGCGGCAGCCCGGCGCCAATGTCATTTCGGTCGTCGACGGCATCAAGGCGCTGCTGCCGCAATTGCAGGCCTCGCTGCCGAGCGCCATCGACGTGACCGTGCTGACCGACCGCACCGTGACCATCCGCGCCTCGGTCCGCGACGTGGAATATGAACTCACGCTCGCCGTCATCCTGGTCGTGCTGGTGATCTTCGTCTTCCTGCGCAGCGCGCGGGCGACCCTGATCCCGAGCCTCTCCGTGCCGCTGTCGCTGGTCGGCACGCTCGGCGCCATGTACCTGTTCGGCTTCAGCCTCAACAATCTCTCGCTGATGGCCCTGACGATCGCCACCGGCTTCGTGGTCGACGACGCCATCGTCGTGATCGAGAACATCTCGCGCTATATCGAAGAGGGCGAGACGCCGCTTCAGGCAGCCCTGCGCGGCTCCGAGCAGATCGGCTTCACCATCATCTCGCTGACGGTCTCGCTGATCGCCGTGCTGATCCCGCTGCTGTTCATGGGCGACGTGGTCGGTCGGCTGTTCCGCGAATTCGCCATCACGCTCTCGGTCACCATCCTGATATCAGGCGTGGTGTCGCTGACCCTGGTGCCGATGGCCTGCGCCAAGCTGCTCAAGCCGGCGACCGAGACCCGCGAAAACATCCTGCAGCGCGCAAGCCGCCTGGGCTTCGACCGGCTCATCGCCGGTTACGGCCGCATGCTCAACTGGGTGCTGGACCGCCAGACCCTGGTCCTGTTCGTGGCGCTGGGCACCTTCGCGCTGACCGGCTTTCTCTATGTCGTCATTCCCAAGGGCTTCTTCCCGCTGCAGGACACCGGCGTCATCCAGGCGATCTCGGAAGCGCCGCAATCGGTCTCCTACGCCGCCATGGCGGCGCGCCAGCAGGAACTCGCCAGCGCCATTCTCGACGATCCCGACGTCGAGAGCCTGTCCTCCTTCATCGGCGTCGACGGCACCAACACCACGCTCAACAACGGCCGGATCCTGATCAATCTCAAGCCGCACGACCAGCGCGGCTCCGATATCGCGACCGTCATGCAGCGGCTCAAGGAACGCACGGCCGGGCTGCCCGGCACCACGCTCTACATGCAGCCGGTGCAGGATCTCACCGTCGAGGGCACGGTCAGCCGCACCCAATACCAGTTCTCGCTGCAGGACGCCGATGCCGCGCAGCTGACGGAATGGACGCCGCGGCTGGTCGACAAGCTCAGGACGCTGCCCGAACTCACCGATGTCTCCAGCGACATCGCCGCCCAGGGGCTCGCCGTCTTCGTCGATATCGACCGCGACCAGGCCGCCCGTTTCGGCATCACGCCCGCGACCATCGACAATGCGCTCTACGATTCCTTCGGCCAGCGCATCGTCTCGACCATCTTCACCAATTCCAACCAGTACCGGGTCATTCTCGAAGCCGATCCCGTGCTGCAGACCTCCCTGCAGACGCTGTCCTGGATCTACCTGCCCTCTTCCGTCGGCGGCACGCCGGTGCCGCTCTCCGTCATGGCCAAGATCCGGGAGGGCGTCGCGCCGCTGCAGGTGACCCATCTCGGGCAATTTCCGGCGACCACCATATCGTTCAACCTGGCGCCCGGCGCCTCGCTCGGCGCAGCCGTGACCGCGATCCGGCAGGCCCAGGCCGAGCTCGCCTTGCCGCCCAGCATCATCACCAGCTTCCAGGGTGCGGCGCTGGCCTTCCAGTCCTCGCTCGCCAACCAGGCCTTCCTGATCCTGGCCGCCATCGTCACCGTCTATATCGTGCTGGGCGTGCTCTATGAGAGCTTCATCCACCCGCTGACCATCCTCTCGACCTTGCCCTCGGCCGGCATCGGCGCGCTGCTGGCGCTGATGGCCGCCGGCCAGGACCTGACCATCGTCGCGATCATCGGCATCATCCTGCTGATCGGCATCGTCAAGAAGAACGCCATCATGATGATCGACTTCGCCCTCGATGCCGAACGCAACGAGGGCAAGTCGCCGCGCGAAGCGATCCACCAGGCTTGCCTGCTGCGCTTCCGGCCGATCCTGATGACCACCATGGCCGCCGTTCTGGGCGCCCTGCCCCTGATGCTCGGCACCGGCGCCGGCTCCGAGCTCAGGCATCCGCTCGGCATTTCCATCGTCGGCGGCCTGCTGCTCAGCCAGTTGCTGACCCTGTTCACCACCCCGGTCATCTATCTCTGGTTCGACCGCCTGGCCCTGCGCTTCGCCGGCCGTCCGGCGAGCCTCGGCCAGGTCCGTGAACCGCATTGAACAACGCCCCGCATGGCATGACACGCTGAACCGAATGGACCCATGAGCCTCTCCGGCATCTTCATTCGACGTCCGGTCGCCACCACGCTGCTGACCTTCGGGCTCGCGGCCGCCGGCGTCGTGGCCTTTTTCCAGCTGCCGGTCTCGCCTTTGCCGGAGGTCGATTTTCCGACCATTTCGGTCCAGGCGACCTTGCCCGGCGGCAGTCCGCAGGACGTGGCGACGACGGTCGCCAGCCCGCTCGAGCGTCATCTCGGCCAGATCGCCGACGTTACCGAGATGACCTCGTCGAGCACGGTCGGCTCGACCCGCATCACCCTGCAATTCGGCCTCAACAGGAATATCGACGGCGCGGCCCGCGACGTTCAGGCGGCGATCAACGCGGCCCGCGCCGACCTGCCGACCAGCCTCAGGTCCAATCCGACCTATCGCAAGGTCAATCCGGCCGACGCGCCGATCATGATCCTGACCCTGACCTCCGACACGCTGCTGCGCGGACCGATGTATGACGCGGCGTCCACCGTGCTGGCGCAGAAGCTGTCGCAGGTCCAGGGCATCGGCGAAGTCATCGTCGGCGGCAGTTCGCTGCCGGCGGTCAGGGTCGAGCTCATCCCACAGACGCTCTACAAATATGGCATCGGCCTGGAGGACGTGCGCGCCGCGCTCGCCAGCGCCAATGCCCACAGCCCCAAGGGCGGCATCGACGTCGCCGACCGCCGTTATCAGATCTATGCCAACGACCAGGCCGACCGAGCCGCGCAATACCAGTCGCTGGTCATCGCCTATCGCAACGGCGCGGTGGTGCGCCTGTCCGATGTCGGCACCGTCACCGACTCGGTCGAGAACCTGCGCAATGCCGGCCTCGCCAACGGCAAGCCGGCGGTCCTGATCGTGCTCTACCGGCAGCCCGGCGCCAACATCATCGGCACCGTCGACCGGGTCAAGGCGCTGCTGCCCCAGCTCCGGGCTTCCGTATCGCCGGCTATCGACATCGCGGTCGCCGTCGATCGCTCGACCACCATCCGGACGTCGCTGCGCGACGTCGAGGTGACCTTGCTCATCGCCATCCTGCTGGTGATCATCGTGGTCTTCGCATTCCTGCGCAACGGCCGCGCGACGCTGATCCCGGTGGTGGCGGTGTCGGTCTCGCTGATCGCGACCTTCGCGGCCATGTATCTGATGGGCTACAGCCTCGACAATCTCTCGCTCATGGCGCTGACGGTCGCGACCGGCTTCGTCGTCGACGATGCCATCGTGGTGCTCGAGAACATCACGCGCCACATCGAGGGCGGGCTGTCGCCGGTGCAGGCGGCGCTGCAGGGCGCCCGGGAGGTCGGCTTCACCGTCCTGTCGATGAGCGTGTCGCTCATCGCCGTGTTCATTCCCATCCTGCTGATGGGCGGCATTGTCGGCCGGCTGTTCCGCGAATTCGCAGTGACCATCTCGATCGCCATCCTGATCTCGCTGGCGGTCTCGCTGGCGACCACGCCGATGATGTGCGCCGTGCTGCTGCGCGCCAAGGGCGAGCGGCCGCCGGGATGGCTCTACCGAGCGAGCGAGGGCTTTTTCGAGCGGATGCTGGCCGGCTACCGGCGCAGCCTGATCGTCGCGCTCAGCCATCCGCGCTCGGTGATGCTGATCCTGCTCGCCGTGCTCGGCCTGAACTTCTATCTCTACGACATCATCCCGAAAGGCTTCTTTCCCCAGCAGGATACCGGGCGGCTGGTCGGCTCGATCCAGGCCGACCAGAGCATCTCGTTCCAGCTGATGCAGCAGAAGCTCAACCAGTTCGTCTCGATCGTCAAAGCCGATCCGGCGGTCGAGACCGTCGTCGGCTTCACCGGCGGCGGCCAGACCAATTCCGGTTTCGTTTTCGTGTCTTTGCATGCGCTCGCCGAGCGCAAGATCTCGGCCGACCGCGTCATAACCCGCCTGCGCCGGGACCTGGCGGTCGTGCCCGGCGCGACCCTCTTCCTCCAGGCGGTGCAAGACATCCGGGCCGGCGGCCGCGCCAGCAATGCACAATATCAATATACCCTGCAGGGCTCGACCCTGGAGGAGCTCAACGCGTGGACGCCGAAGATCCTGGCGGCCCTGCAGACCGCGCCCGGCCTCACCGACGTCAACAGCGACCAGCAGAACAAGGGGCTCGAATCCAACCTGGTGATCGACCGCGACGCCGCCGCGCGCCTCGGCATCACGGTCAGCCAGATCGACAACACGCTCTATGACGCCTTCGGCCAGCGCCAAGTCTCGACCATCTATGTCGCCCGCAACCAGTATCACGTGGTCATGGAGGTGGCGCCGCGCTACTGGCAGAATCCGGCGACGCTGAACGACGTCTATGTCAGCACCACCGGCGGTTCCGTCGGCGGCTCGGCCGCTACCAATGCGGTCGCCGGCACGGTCAGCGCGACGCCACAGGCCGCCGCGGTCAATACGGTGGCTGCGGATGCCGCGCGCAATCTCGCGACCAATTCGATCGGTGCCACCGGCCATGGCGCCGTATCGACGGGCACCGCGGTGAGCACCGCCCGGGAGACCATGATCCCCCTGTCCGCGGTCGCCCATTTCGCCCAGGGTGCAACGCCGCTGGCGGTCAACCACCAGGGGCTGCTCGCCGCCAATACGATCACCTTCAATCTCGCGCCGAACACCTCGCTCGGCACGGCGGTGGCGGTCATCGACGCAACCATGAACCGGATCGGCGTGCCCGCGACCATTCACGGCAGCTTCCAGGGCACGGCGCGGGTGTTCCAGGATTCGCTCGGCAATCAGCCCTATCTGATCCTCGCGGCCCTGGTGACGATCTACATCGTCCTCGGCATGCTCTACGAGAGCACCTTCCACCCGCTGACCATCCTGTCCACCTTGCCCTCCGCCGGCGTCGGCGCGCTGTTGGCGCTGATGGCGTTCGGCACCGAGTTCAGCATCATGGCGCTGATCGGCGTGATCCTGCTGATCGGCATCGTCAAGAAGAACGCCATCATGATGATCGACTTCGCCCTCGACGCGCAGCGCGCGCGCGGGCTGTCGGCGCTCGACGCGATCTACGAGGCGGGCCTGCTGCGCTTCAGGCCGATCATGATGACGACCATGGCCGCCCTGCTCGGCGCGCTGCCGCTCGCCGTCGGCCTGGGCGAAGGCAGCGAGCTGCGCCGGCCGCTCGGCATTTCGATCGTCGGCGGCCTGATCCTCAGCCAGATGCTGACGCTCTATACGACCCCGGTGATCTATATCTATGTCGAGCGGTTCCGCCTCTGGTGCCGCGGCCTCCGGGCCGCCGACCATGCGCCGCCGCGCGCCGAACCCGGGCTGCGCCCCGGTGAATAGCCCGCAGAACATCCCCGCCGCCTGGCCTCGCCCGCATGGGCGCCGACGACCTGCGGCGCGCCGCCGCAGGAAGGTGGGGACAACCCATGACGCATGGAACAGCCCCCTGACACCTCGCCGCGCCCGGGCTAGCCTCGCGGCGTCACGATCGCGCGCCGGCGATTGGACGTCGGGACGAGGTCAGCCTGCAACGCGCCGGAGCATGCAATGAATAGCATTGCGGTCAAGCGAGGTCCGGGCGGCGCGGCCACCGGCGGTGGCCGAATCGCCTCCACGGCCTGCCTGCTGCTCGCCGGCGTCGTCCTGTCCGGCTGCATTCTTGGGACCGAGCGCCCCGACCCGGCCCTCGACATTCCCGACCGCTATCGCGAAGCCGCCCGCAACCAGGGCCCGCCGCGGCCACCGTCGGAAGCCTGGTGGCGCGGCTTTCGCTCGGCCGAACTGACCAGGCTGATGGAACTGGCGCCGAGCGGCAATTTCGACATCGCGGTCGCGGTTGCCCAGATCGCCCAGGCCGACGCGCAGGCGGGCATATCGCGGGCGCCGCTATTCCCTTCGCTCACCGGCACCGGCAGCGCCGAACGGGCGCGCTCGCCGGCCACGGCGAATGCCGGCCCCCAGACCTTCTCGCAATTCAATCTCGGCCTGACCGCGAGCTATATGGTCGATTTCTGGGGCAAGAACCGCGCCGCCTTCTATGCCGCCGAGGAAAACGCCATCGTCAGCAGGTACAATCGCGACGTGGTCACGCTCTCGGCCATCTCGACGGTGGCCAATACCTATTTCCAGATCCTCGCCGCGCAGGATCAGCTGCGCGTGGCCCGCAACAATGTCGCCGCGGCCGAACGCATCCTCAACCTGATCAAGCTGCAATTCGCCGGCGGAACCGCGTCTCAGCTCGACGTCTCCCAGCAGGCGGCGCTGGTCGGCATCCAGCGCGCGACCATTCCTCCGCTCGTCGTCACCGAGCGCCAGAACATGGCCGCCCTCGCCGTGCTGGTCGGCCGCGCGCCGGAACGTCTCCAGGTGCGCGGCGGCAGCATGGCGCAGATCGCCATCCCACGGGTGACGCCGGGCCTGCCGTCCCAGTTGCTCTATCACCGGCCGGACGTCCGCCAGGCCGAGGAGCAGCTCGCCGCATCGAATTTCAGCGTCGAGGTCGCGCGCGCCTCGTTCTTCCCGCAAATCCAGCTCACCGGCCAGACCGGCTTCCAGAGCGGGGCCTTGTCGTCATTGTTCGCGCCGGGCGCCTGGTATTACAGCATGATCGCCGGCCTCACCCAGCCGATCTTCGACGGCTATCTGCTGAAGAGCCAGCTGGAACAGGCCAAGGGTGTGCAGCTTCAAAACCTGCAGCTCTATCGCAAGGCGGTGATCTCGGCTTTCGCCGATGTCGACAAGGCCCTCATCGCCCTGCAGCAGACGACCCTGCAGGAGCGCCTGCAGGCCGATGTCGTGGCCAATTCCCGCCGCGCTTTCCAGGTCGCCGAAACGCAGCTGCGCGCCGGCACGGTCAATCTCATCACGGTGCTGCAGACGCAGCAGACATTGTTCACCGCCGAAACCGCCCTGGCCCAGGTCCGGCTCGCGAAACTCCTGGCGGCCGTCAGCCTGTTCCAGGCGCTCGGCGGCGGCTGGACGATCGACGACACGACAGCCCGCCGCATCGCGATCAATGCCGGCCATGCCCCGACCGCCCCACCGCCGCCGGTGACGCGATAAGGGTGCGTGCGGTGGTGGGGCGGTCGGGGCGGTGGGGCGGATGCCATTCATCGGCAACCTCGCTCTCCTGTCCTCGCGCCGTGAACCCCTACGTCACCCCCGGCGAGCGAAGCGAGGGAAGGGGGTCCAGGAGCCAACAGACCGCGCTGTCAGCGCATTCTTGGCCGTGGTCTTGCGGCTATGTCGACAGGGCTCTGCAACCCCTGGATCCCCTTCCCCTCCTTCGCTTCGCTCAGTCGGCCGGGGATGACGTCGAGCGTTTGCCGGCAGGCCCCTGCCCCCGGATCCACGCCAAGAAGGCCAAATCAAACAACGGCTTGCGGCCCAAACCAGACTCGGAATCAAAACCTGAAGATCCGCGCCTGGCCGAGCCCTTCGCCTCACGCACCCTGAGTCGGGAATTCCGCCGGCAAGGTGATCTCGATCAGTTCGAGATCGTCGGAATGGGCGATTTCCTGGTGCACGATGCCGGGCGGCTGATGCACGCAGGAGCCCGGCTCCAGCAGCACCTCGCCCACACCTTCATACCAGAAGCGAACCCAGCCCTTGAGCACATAGACCATCTGGAAATCGAGCGTATGGGTGTGCTTGTCGCCGCCGGCATGAGCGCCGGGAACCGCCTTGATGACATGGGCGCCGACCCGCCCGCCGGTCGCCTCTTTGATGCCGAGGTCGCGATAGACGAAAAAGTTCCTGAGGCCCTGGCCCTTGAACTCGCCATCCCTGGCATGGACAACCGAAAAGGCACTTGCCTTGGTCTCGACCTCACCCATCCTGGCCTCCCTGATGCGCTCCGCCGGCGCTTGGCGCCAGCCTGCCTCACATCGGCCGGTGCCCGCAACCGTCAGCGGCGGGCAACCGTCATGGGCAAGCCCCCTTCGGGGCGCAGCGTCAGGCGCGTATTGGGTTTCGGCCGGTGGCCAGGCACGGGCGTGAAGCGCAGCTTCCGGAGAATGGTGGCGAAGATCACCACTGCCTCGATCTGGGCGAAGGAAGCGCCGATGCAGATGCGCGGGCCGGCGCCGAACGGCAGATAGGCGCCGCGCGGCCGGCCTTTGGAAGCCTCGGCCGAGAACCGGTCCGGATCGAAACTGTCGGGACTGGTCCACAAGCTGGCATGCCGGTGGATGGCATAGACCGGCACATAGACCGGCGTCCGCGCCTTGATCGTCTCGGTCCCGAGCACGGTATCCTCGGCCGCGATGCGCGGGATCAGCGGCGCCGGCGGAAACAGCCGCATTGCCTCCTGGATCACCTGCTTGGTGAAGACCAGCCGGTCGGCCGATGCCGCATCGATCGGCCGGTCGCCGGCGACTGTGGCGATCTCGTCCATCAGGCGCTCTTCGACGCCTGAACTGTTGGCGGTCAGCCAGAGCGCCCATGTCAGCGCCAGCGCGGTCGTCTCATGGCCCGCGACGACGAAGGTCAGGAGATTGTCGGCGAGCTCCGCATCGGTCATGGCGCGTCCGGTTTCCGGATCGCTCGCCTGGATCATGAAATCCAGGAGGTCGGGCGTGGCGCCCGGATGGGCGCGCCGCTCGGCGACGACACGCGCCATCTCGGCCTTCAGGAAGCGGTTGCCGGCCCGCGCGCGGCGCTTGCCGGGATAGGGCAGCCAGGACGGCAAGCGCAGCACGGTCAGCGCCGCCACCCAGCTGACCGTATCGAAATAGTGGGTGATCTCTGCGCCGAAGCGTTCGGTGTCGAAACCGCCCTTGCCCGACAGCATGGTCTCGACGATGACGTCGAAGGTCGTCGCCATCATCGCCTCGGAGACATCGACGGTGGCCGGCGCGCCGCCGGCGGCGATCATCTCCTCGAACCGCGCCGCGGCCGCCTCCGCCGCCGCGGTCATCGCCGGCACGAAGCCGAGGATCTTCTCGTGCCGGAACGGCGGCGACGAGGCGCGGCGCTGCCAGCGCCAATCGGCACCTTCGGCGGTGAAGATCGACTTGGTGCCGACCGCCGCCCCGATGGTGCGCTGAATGATCGGCGCTTTCGGAAAGATCCCCGCGCGCGCCACCAGGACCTCTTCGACCAAAGCCGGGTCCATCACGAACAGCACTGGGCGGCCGGCGAGGCCGAGCCAGACGACGGGCTCCTCGAACAGAGCTCTCGGCCAGGTTTCCAGGGGGTTGCGCACCAGCGTGCGCAGGAATTTCAACGGCTTCAGCGGTTCGGCGGGATGCTCGATGGCGTGGGGCGTGAAACGCGGGGTTTCGACCAGGCTCATCTCGACCTCTAGCGACGCGGCGCGTTCTTCAGCCAGGCTTCCACCATGCGCAACGCCACGCCGCGCTCGTCGTCGGAGGCCGTGCGCATGGCCTCGTCATACATCTCGGTGATCCAGGTATCGGTCTCGTTGGCCGCTTCCTTGGCGAGCGTCAGGAACATCAGCCCGCGCGGCGCCTGGCGCGGCACGTCGCGGCCGGCGAACAGCATGTGGCCGAGCACGGCCTGGGCCTTGTAATGGCTCTTGCCGGCGGCCAACGACAGCCAGCGCGCAGCCTGGCGCGGATCGCGCGTGGTGCCCTGCCCTTCCAGGAACAGCCGTCCCAGGCGGAACTGCCCGTCAGCATCGCCGAAGGTCGAGGCGGCGTAGAAATAGAGTTCGAAGGCGCGCTGCGGATTGGCCCGGACATAGCTGTTCGGGATGCCTTCGAGCCAATAATTGCCCATGGTGACGAAGGCGGCCGAGATGAACCGCGCATCCGGCGAATTGGGATTCTCGTCGCCACGCTCGATGGTGATCCGGCGGAACGTCTCGAACGCCTTGAGGTCGTTCTGCGCGACGCCGTCGCCATCCATATACATGCGGCCGAGCTTCCAGGCGGAGGCCGCATGGCCGGCACTCGCCGCATATTGCAGCGACGAGACCGCTTCCTCGGTCCGGCCATCGCGCAGCGCCCGCGCGCCCGCCCGGAAGGCGTCGAGCGGCGAGCGCAGATCGGTGGTCGGCTGACCGTCGAAGGCAAACGCCGCCGTCACGCCGGCGGGGCTTGCCGCCACCGCCAGCGCGAACAGCAATGCGTAAACCTTCCTGGTCTCAGACATCGGCATAGACGTGCTTTTCCCCGGCGCCGCCCGGATGGGTCACCGCGCCGTCAACTGCAGGACCGACCTGCTGTGCGTATTTCCAGATGGCGCCCGAGCCGAACTCCGTGTCCTTCGGGCCTTTCCATTCCTTTTTACGCGCCCGCAATTCGGCGGCCGTAAGGCGAACTTTGAGCGTTCCTTTGACGGCGTCGATTTCGATCATGTCGCCGTCTTGCAGCAATGCGATCGGTCCGCCGACCTGGGCTTCCGGGCCGACATGGCCGATGCAGAAGCCGCGGGTAGCGCCCGAGAACCGGCCGTCGGTGATCAGCGCGACCTTGTCGCCCATGCCCTGGCCGTAGAGCGCGGCGGTGGTCGCCAGCATCTCGCGCATGCCCGGGCCACCCTTCGGCCCTTCATAGCGGATGACCAGGACCTCGCCCTCCTTGATGGTGCGGGCGTTGACGGCGGCGAAGCACTCTTCCTCGCGGTCGAAGCAGCGGGCCGGGCCCTTGAACTTCAGCTTCTTCATGCCGGCGACCTTCACGATCGCGCCGTCGGGGGCGAGATTGCCCTTCAGGCCGACCACGCCGCCGGTCTTGGTGATCGGCTTGTTGGCCGGGCGGACCACGTCCTGGTCCGGGTTCCATTTCACCGAGGCGAGGTTCTCGGCCATGGTCCGGCCGGTCACCGTCATGCAGTCGCCATGCATGAAGCCGTTGTCGAGCAGCGTCTTCATCAGCAGCGGGATGCCGCCGATCTCGAACATGTCCTTGGCGACATAGCGGCCGCCCGGCTTCAGGTCGGCGACATAGGGCGTGCGCTTGAAGATCTCGGCGACGTCGAACAGGTCGAATTTGATGCCGCATTCATGCGCAATCGCCGGCAGGTGCAACGCCGCATTGGTCGAACCGCCCGAGGCGGCAACCACGGTCGCGGCATTTTCCAGCGCCTTGCGGGTGACGATGTCGCGCGGCCGGATGCCCTTGGCCAGGAGCTCCATGACCTTTTCGCCGGCGGTGTAGCAGAACTGGTCGCGAATATCGTAGGGCGCCGGCGCGCCAGCCGAATAGGGCAGCGCCAGGCCGATGGCTTCCGACACGGTCGCCATGGTGTTGGCGGTGAACTGGGCACCGCAGGCCCCCGACGACGGCGCGGCGACGCGCTCCAGTTCGTCGAGATCCTCGGCCGACATCTCGCCGGTGGAATGCTTGCCGACCGCTTCGAACAGATCCTGGACGGTGACCTGCTTGCCGCGGAACACGCCGGGCAGGATCGAGCCGCCATAGATGAAGATCGAGGGCACGTTGAGCCGCACCATGGCCATCATCATGCCGGGCAGCGACTTGTCGCAGCCGGCGAGGCCGACCAGCGCGTCATAGGAATGGCCACGCATCGACAGCTCGACCGAGTCGGCGATGATCTCGCGCGACGGCAGCGACGACTTCATGCCCGAATGGCCCATGGCGATGCCGTCGGTCACCGTGATCGTGCAGAACTCGCGCGGCGTGCCTTGAGCGGATTCGACGCCCTTCTTGACCGCCTGGGCCTGGCGCATCAGCGCGATATTGCAGGGCGCGGCCTCGTTCCAGCAGGTCGCCACGCCGATGAAGGGCTGGTGGATCTGCTTGTGCGACAGCCCCATCGCGTAGAGGTAGGAGCGGTGCGGCGCGCGCTGCGGGCCTTCGGTGACATGCCGGCTCGGCAGCTTGTCCTTGTTGAACTTGAACGTGGTCATTTCGCTCCCCATGGAGATGCAATGGCCGCCCCCATCTTTGGAAGCGTTAAAACCTGTCCTGCCATCGTCCGGGAAGCTTGAAAAGTCATGAACTCACAAGGCCACGCATGCAGAGAGACGAAGGTCGCTGCGTTTCGGCCTTCTGAGGGCAATTTCGTCGCGTGGGGCTGTGGCGGGATTGGGGCGGAAAATGGTGAACGGTTCGTAGGTTTCTCAGCAATCTGTAAGTGTTGTAAAAAGGATACAAAAAATGAGTTCCCTGCCGCGTGAGCTGGCGTTCGAACCGATATCTCAAGGGCGCCTGAATTCGCCCCCTTCGAGGTTTCGCACGTAAGCCTCCACCCCTCGCCCCGACAGGGCTACCGGATTCACACAACGCGTTGTGCGCGCAATACGTCACCCCCGGCGAGCGAAGCGAGGGAAGGGGGTCCAGGAGCCAACAGGCCGAGCCCTCAGTGCATGCATTCAGCGGATTTCGCTGTATTGGGGACCGAGCTCAGCAACTCCTGGACCCCCTTCCCTCGCCTCCGCAGAAGCAAGGGCTTCTGCTCTGGCTCGCCGGGGGTGACATAGAGAACACTCGGCCACGTCAGGGCGAGACTAGCGGTTGGGCTCCAGCGCGCCACTCCAGGTCGGTGAAAAGCCCTTTCGGGTTGTGTGCGTCAAGTTCTGCAAATTAGGGCGGTCGGCGCGGCCGGCTAGGCGGCTTGGCGGAGAGCGATTTTCTTGTGTTCTCTGAGGTCGTCCATGTTGAGGTATCGGTTGGCCTCCATCCAGTTTTCGTGGGTTTCGACGGTG
>JAFKKV010000062.1 GCA_017304475.1 Hyphomicrobiales bacterium
CACCGCCTTTTCCACCATTCGTGCCGGCGCCGTAGGTCCCGCCCGTGCCGCCCGAGCCCGCGGCAAGACCACCGCCGCCGCCGCCGCCGCCACCATCCGTAGTGTAGGACGAGCCGGAGCCTGCGGCGCCACCGCCGGTGCCGCCCCCACCGCCACCACCACCCGTGTTATAGACGCCAGAGGCGACGCTCCCGGCGCCGCCGGCGCCGCCGCCATTCGCGCCGGCAGTTCCGCTGGTTCCAGTGCCGCCGCTGCCGCCGCTGCCGCCGGGCCCTGCGCCGCCGGCGCCTCCACCGATGGTGAACCCACCGCTCACGCCGCCGCTGCCGCCGCCACCGCCGCTGTAACCACCGCCGCCGCCGCCGGCATTCTGTCCCGCGCTGCCGCCGCCGCCACCCAGGCCACCGCCGCCGCCGCCGCCGGGCGTCCCGCCGAAGATACGGTTGCCGCCGCTGCCGCCGGTCGCCGTGTTATCGCTGAAGCTGACATTGCTGACGGTGGCGGTGCCGCTATTGACGAAGATCGCGCCGCCTGCGCCCAAACCACCGCCGCCGGCACCGATGCCCGCGCCACCCGCGCCACCGGTCGCCGCACCGCCCTTCAGCGTGACGTTCTGAATGGTCGCGCTGCTGTCGAGGAAGAAGATGCGGTTGTTGCCCTGCGCATCGATGGTGTGGCCGCCACCGTCAATGGTGATGTTGCTGGACACCGGCGGCAACAGGGTGGTGCCGAGCGCGATGTTGTTTTGAAGGACGATGCGGTCGCCCGGATTGGCATTCGCGATGGCCGAAGACAGGCCCGCCGCATCAGAGACGGAGATGTCGATCGCGAAGGCCGGTGCGGCAAGCCCGATCAGCATGGACGATGCCAGCAGGGCGGCGCGCAATGCCGACGCGCCGCGGAGCTGTGCGACCGCAAGGACGGCCTGCCGCCGCCCGACCTCGAAATTCATGCCCTGCCCCGCGCGGGATCCGGTCACCGACCATTGGCGGCGGGACTACGGATTCCCGGACGTTCTGGCGCATCGCGCGCGGTCTTGTCTTCTCATTCCGCGCAATCGCTGTTTTTGGCGCGCCGACGGCCGCGGCATTTTCGGGCCGCGTGTTGCAAACGACACATTGCCCGTCTCCGCCGGTCGGCGCGGCGACCGGATGCGGTAGCGGCAAGGCAGCCGCCCTCTCCACGGTCGTTGCGAACCGGGCCCCGGCGTGATGCTCTTTCGACCGTCGCCGATGATCGCCTTGCGATCATCGGCGAGACACCGGGCGGCCGCACGGGCAGCGCCGAGACCGGCCGCTCAACACGGGAGAAACCGTCATGGATTATCGGCGTCTCGGCCATTCCGGCCTGCGCGTGCCCGCCCTGAGCTTCGGCACCGGTACGTTCGGCGGCGGCAACGACTTCTTCAAGGCCTGGGGCTCGACCGATGCGGCCGGCGCCGCGCGGCTGATCGACATTTGCCTCGACCATGGCGTGTCGATGTTCGACAGCGCCGACGTCTATTCGGGCGGCCTTGCCGAGCAAATCCTCGGCGAAGCCATCAGGGGCAAGCGCCAGCGGCTCTTGATCTCGACCAAGGCGACATTCCCGACCGGCGACGGCCCCAATGACTTCGGCTCGTCGCGCCAGCACCTGACGGAGGCGGTGGACAAGGCCTTGCAGCGGCTCGGCACCGACCATATCGACCTCCTGCAGCTGCACGGCCAGGACTACAACACGCCGGTGGAGGAGACGCTGGCGACGCTCGACCAGTTCGTCCGTGCCGGCAAGGTCCGCTATGTCGGCTGCTCCAATTTCTCCGGCTGGCACCTGATGAAATCCCTGGCCGCGGCCGACCGCTACGGCTATCCGCGCTACGCCGCCCACCAGGCCTATTATTCGCTGCTGAACCGTGATTACGAATGGGAGCTGATGCCGCTCGGCCGCGACCAGGGCGTCGGCGCGGTGGTGTGGAGCCCGCTCGGCTGGGGCAAGCTGACCGGCAAGATCCGGCGCGGCCAGCCGGCCGTGCCCGGCACCCGCGCCCATGACATCGCCGGAACCGGCCCGCGTTTCGAGGAAGAGCGGCTGTTCAGGATCGTCGATGCGCTCGACGTGGTCGCCAAGGATTGCGGCAAGACCATTGCCCAGGTGGCGCTCAACTGGCTCCTGCGCAAGCCGACCATTTCCAGCGTCATCATCGGCGCGCGCAACGAGGAACAGCTCGTTCAGAATATCGGCGCCATCGGCTGGAGCCTGACGCCGGAACAGGAGGCGAGCCTGGACGAGGCGAGCGTCGTGTCACCGGCCTATCCGGTCTGGCACCAGCGCGGCTTCGCCATGCTGAACGAGCGCCGCTGATCGTGAGCGCCCTCCGGCTCAGGGGCGCCTGACGCCGAGCGCGTCAGGATTCACGACATTGATCGGCTTGCCCGCGCCATAGGCGACGATCTGGTCGAAGATGTCGGCGAACTGGATCTCGTATTCTTCGCGGGCGACGTAGCCGATATGCGGCGTCGCGACGACATTGGCCATGCCGAGCAAGGGATGGTCGATGTCACGGACCGGCTCCTGCTCGAAGACATCGACCGCCGCCATGCCGGGACGTCCCGCGCGCAAGGCCTCGACCAGCGCGCCGGGCGCGATCAGCGGCGCACGGCTGGTATTGACGATCAGCGCCGTCGGCTTCATCGCGGCGAGGTCGCCGGCGGTGACGATGCCGCGCGTCGCCTCGACCTGCCGCATATGCAGCGAGATGATATCGCTTTCGGCGAAGAAGGCCGCCTTGCTCGCCGCCACGGCATGGCCGTCGGCCTCGGCGCGGGCGAGCGAACCCTCGCGCGCCCAGACCAGCACCTTCATGCCGAAAGCCCTGCCATAGCCGGCGACCACCGCGCCGATCCGGCCATATCCGAAAATGCCCAGCGTCTTGCCGCGCAGGCCGCTGCCGACGCCGCTTTGCCAGTGGCCGGCTTTCAGCGAGGCGACCTGCTGCGGGATCTGGCGCATCGCCGCGAGGATCAGGCCCCAGGTCAGCTCGGCCGTCGCATAGGACGGCGAGCCGGCATGCATGTTCGACGACACGATGATGCCGAGCCGGGTGCAGGCGCCGATGTCGATATGAGGATAGACGCTGCGCTGGCTGATCAGTTGGAGCTTGCCGAGCCGCTCGAGCAACGGCGCCTGGATCTGGGTCCGCTCGCGGATCAGCACGAGCGCCTCGGTCTCCCTCAGCCGTTCGGCCAGCCGGTCGGTGTCCTGGACGTGATCGTTCCAGATCTCGACCTCATGACCCCTGAGCGTGTCAAAACAGGCCAATGTGCGCAGCGTGTCGTGATAGTCGTCGAGGATCGAGATCTTCATGTCGGCCGCACTGTCCCTGATGGCTCTGCCATGGATGCCTTCGCGCCGCGAGATTGCCGCGACCGGGCGAGCAGCGCGAGCCCCGATTGCGTGATCGCCACCAGCGCGCGGCCATCGGCCCGCCGCCGTGTGATCAGGCCGCGATCGATCGCATCCTCCCACACCGGCAAACGCGGGCAGGAGGTGCGCCAGGCCTCCATGACCTCGGCATAGCTGCGCTCGTCGCCCGCCACCCATTCCAGCAGGTCGAGGATCAGGGCTTCGATCGTATCGGTCATCGGCCAGCCTCCCGCCGCGTCGCGCGGGCCCTGGCCCAGCGCGGCAGTGAAAATACGCCGTTTCGCAACGTCGATCCAATATATCGACATGACCCCATTCATATCTAGAACATATGACTATCGCCGTCGGCGCACGCCCCATCGACGCGCTCGCAGGCGCTTTTTCACCTTGTCCAAAAACGCAGGACATGGCCCGGGTCCCAGCAATTCCGGACCCCCTAGCTATTTGCCGCGACGGGTACCAGACTGCATGTCTTGCGGCCGGATCGGGTGGACAATGACCGTCATTCATGCCGGAGCTTCCAAACCCGCCGCGGCTCTGCCGCTCGCCGCCACGCTCGGCGCACTCGGGGTCGTCTATGGCGATATCGGAACCAGCCCGCTCTATGCGCTGAAGGAGGCCGCGAAGGCCGCGACCCGCGGCGGCGCGCTGACCCAGGACGCGGTCCTCGGCATCGTCTCGCTGATCCTCTGGGCGCTGATCCTGATCATTTCGATGAAATATGCGCTGCTGATCCTGCGCGCCGACAATCGCGGAGAAGGCGGCATCGTCGCCATGCTGGCCTTGCTCTCGGCACGCAACGCCCAGCCCGGAACCTGGCGCGCACACTTGCTGGTCGTCGGCCTGATCGGCGCGGCGCTGCTCTACGGCGACGGCGCGATCACGCCGGCCATTTCCGTGCTGAGCGCGCTCGAGGGCCTGAAAGTCGACGCTCCGGCGCTGACTCCGGTCGTCGTGCCGATCACCGTGGTCATCCTGATCGGGCTGTTCGCCATCCAGAAGAAGGGCGCCGGCTTCATCGGGCGGATCTTCGGGCCGGTCATGCTCGGCTGGTTCGTCGTTCTCGCCCTGCTCGGCATCCATGGCATCGTCCAGGCGCCCGGCGTGCTCGCGGCTCTCAGCCCGCATCACGCCTTCAACTTCCTGATCCACCAGAACTTCCATGTCAGCTTCGCCATTCTCGGCGCCGCCTTCCTGGCGGTCACCGGCGGCGAGGCCATGTATGCCGATATGGGCCATTTCGGCCGCCTGCCGATCCGGCTCGCCTGGTTCGGCGTGGCCTTGCCGGCGCTGGTGCTGAACTATTTCGGCCAGGCGGCGCTGCTGATCACCGATGCCAACGCGCTCGACAACCCCTTCTATCAGCTGGCGCCGGACTGGGCGCATTACCCGCTGATCGCGCTCGCGACCGTCGCCACCGTGATCGCCTCGCAGGCGATCATATCGGGCG
This sequence comes from Hyphomicrobiales bacterium, assembly GCA_017304475.1. Lineage (GTDB taxonomy): Bacteria > Pseudomonadota > Alphaproteobacteria > Rhizobiales > Phreatobacteraceae > Phreatobacter. Next base: position 4,853 of record JAFKKV010000062.1, read on the forward strand.
TGTTTTCCCTCACCCAGCAGGCGATCCAGCTCGGTTTCCTGCCGCGCATGCACATCGCCCATACCGCCAGCCACGAGATCGGCCAGATCTACGTGCCGCTGGTCAACTGGCTGCTGGCGGCGGCCACCCTCGGCGCCGTCATCGGCTTCGGCACTTCGGATGCCCTGGCCGGCGCCTATGGCATCGCGGTGTCGCTGCTGATGGCGATCACCACGCTGCTGGCCGCGCTGGTCGCGCTGCACTGGGGTTATCCGCCGGTCATCGTCATCGCGGTCAACGGCTTTTTCTTCGTCATCGACTGCATCTTCTTCGCGGCCAATTCGACCAAGCTGTTCGAAGGCGGCTGGTTTCCGCTGCTGCTCGCCGGCGCGGTCGCCTTCCTGATGCTGACCTGGCGCAGCGGCGTCAGGCTGGTCGAGGCAGCCCGGCGCAAGCTGCGCCAGCCCGAGGAAGAACTGATCGAGACGGCGGTCGGCACCTGCCATGCCAGGCTGCCGGGCACCGCGGTGTTCCTCGCCTCCGCGCCCAACGGCGTGCCGCTGGCACTGACCCAGTTCGTCAAGCACAACCACGTGCTGCATGAACGCGTCCTGCTGGTCACCGTCATCATCGAGGAGGCGCCGCGGATCACCGACGACAACCGCGCCGAGGTGATCGAACTCCACGAAGGCATCACCCGGGTGATCCTGCGTTTCGGCTTCATGCAATATCCGACCATTTCCGGCGGGCTGCAGCTTGCCTGCGACCAGGGCAAACTGCCCGGCATCGATCTCGCCGCGATCACCTATTATATCGGCCGCGAGACCATCATCCCGAGCGACCAGGTCGCCGGCATGGCGGTCTGGCGCGAAACCGTCTTCGCCTTCCTGCAGCGCAATGCCGAGCGCTCGGCCGCCTTTTTCGGCGTGCCGGCCAAGCAGGTGGTGGAATACGGCACCGAGATCGAGATCTAGCTGACGAAGCCACGACGGTCGTTCCTCCGCGGTGGCGCGGCGGATGACGCCTTGAGGCCGCCCTCTCGGCGCCGCGGCGCGACGCGGCACGCGATAACAGCCAATCCAACCGGTCTTATCGGCTGATCCCTTCCCGTCCGGTGGTATCTCGTGCCAGCTTGCCAATTCCGAATTTATGGATTGCGCGCATGGTGCTTCGCTTGGTGACCGACGAACTGACCCGAGCCCAGAAGTTGCGGGTGGCCTATTCCGCCTGGGCGCGGGCGGATGTCGACATACTCACCACCATGTTCGCCGACGACGGCGAGTTCACGGTGGTCGGTAATCCCGTGCTCAATCCGCACTCGGGACTTCGCCTGGGCATTCCGGGCCTTCGAGGGGTGCTCGCCCAGTTTCACCGCGATTTCAGGGTCCGCGAATTCGTCATCGAGAAAGTGCTCGTCGACGGCGACGATGCCGCCGTGCATTGGCACAGCTCCCTGGAGTGGGTCCGGAGCGGCCGCGTCATCGACAGCGAACGCTGCGACCTCATCCAGTTTCGCGGCGGCCTCATCCAGAAAATCCTGTGCTTTTTCGATTCCGCGACAATGGCCGTCATGACCGGCCGAGCCCAGTCGACCGGCGCCGACGCGCCCGAAGGTCGCGGACCGGTGATCACGCCCGAGCAGGCTCCGCCGGGCGCTTAAGCGCGGGCCGGCCGGGCGGCGTCCGGCGGCCGTGCCCGCCATCCCGGAGCAGGCCGCGAAAACGTCGCAAAGGCCTCGCTATCTGGATCGCGCGAAGACATGTCCGTGCTGCCCCGGACCGCGCGGCTTGCCCGCCGGCCATCCCGGGCCTGAAACCGCTGCCGGCAGGAAGGCGCTGGCCATGAAGCTGTCCGCCGGATTTCTCGTCACAACGGTCATGCTCGGCCTGGCCCTTGCCGGCGCGCGCGGCGAGCCGGTCGCGACCGACACCGCAGGCGTCTCGCGCCAGATCGGCGACACCATCCGCCGGGTCTTCTACGATCCCAGCCGGCTGCCCGCCTTCGAGGCGGTGGAGAGCTCGGCCGGCGCCGGCCTGGATTGGGTCAAGGCGGGGCTCGCCGCACTCGGCGCCTCGCATACCGGCCGCTACACGCCGGACCAGATCGATTATTACGAGGTGATGGACGCCTATGCCTCCGCCGGCGTCGGTGACCGGGCCAAGGCGATCTTCCCGCCCGACGGCATCATCACCTATCCCGGCATCGGCATGATCCCGCGCGAGATCGAGGGCAGGACTTTCGCCGCCTATGTCTATGACGGCTCGCCCGCCGACAAGGCGGGCATCCGGACCGGCGACGAGATCCTCGGGGTGGACGGCCAGCCGTTCCACGAGATCGCCTCGTTCAGGCCGCGCGTCGACCAGTTCGTCGGCGTGCAGCTGCGCCGGACCGCGCAGGGCGAACCGCTGACCATCGCCGTGCCGGTCATCGCCGTCCGGCCCGCCGCCATGCTGCGCGGTGCGATCCGCAGCAGCGCCCGCATCGTCGAACGGGACGGCAGGCGTCTCGGCTATGTCCGCATCTGGAGCTACGCGGTGCCCGGCGTCCATCGCTTGCTGGCCGAGCTTCTGACCACCACGCTGAGGGATGCCGACGGGCTGATCCTGGACATGCGCGGCCGCTGGGGCGGCGCGCCGCCCGATGCCGCCGAGATGTTCGTCGGCCGGGCGCCGGCCATGGAGCTGGTCGGGCGCGACGGCCGGATCGTCACCGCCAATATGCGCTGGCAGAAGCCGGTGGTGGGGCTCATCGATGCCGGCGCACGTTCGGGCATGGAGATCCTGGCCTTCGCCTTGAAAAAGGCCGGCGTTCCGCTGGTCGGCACACGAACCGCCGGCGCGCTGCTCGCCGGCCGCGCCTATGTGATGGGCGATGACAGCCTGCTGATCGCCGCGGTCATGGACGTGCGCGTCGACGGTGTGCGCCTGGAGGGCGTCGGCGTCGCGCCGGATATCGAAGTCGCCTTCGACCGCCGTTATGCCGGCGGCGCGGATCCGCAGCTGGAACGGGCCTTGTCGGTTCTGGCCGAGCGGTTGCGGAGGTGAAGGAAAAGCGCAGGTAAATCAACCCTCTCCCAGAGGGAGAGGGTGGCAGCGTCAGCTGCCGGGTGAGGGGTCGTCCTTCACCGGATTGGGCGGTATGCTCGACGCGCGGTGGCGTCAGTTCTGAACGCTTACGCCCCTCACCCGGCGCCTGACGGCGCCACCCTCTCCCTCTGGGAGAGGGTTGTTTCGCTCGAGCCTTTCGCCCCGGTTGCAAACCTGTCTCGCACCGCAGCGCAACGACCGAGCCAAACGCACTGCAACACGCTAAACCTTGCACGGTGCCGGATTCTCGATCTCGACCGCCGGCCGTTCTAATTTCGGGGAGCAGCGCGATCATGTCACAGGGGAGCGCCATGGACCGCCCAGCCGCAGAGACCGAAGCGCCCGCCGCCAAGGACCTGCCGCTGCGCGACGACATTCGCCTGCTCGGCCGCATTCTCGGTGACACCGTGCGCGAGCAGGAAGGCGAGGCGGTGTTCGACATCGTCGAGCGCATCCGCCAGACATCGATCCGCTTCCACCGCGACAATGACGAGGGCGCCCGGCGCGAGCTGGAGGCGATCCTCGGCGACCTCAGCGCCAACGAAACGCTGCTGATCGTCCGGGCCTTCAGCTATTTCTCGCACCTGGCCAATATCGCCGAGGACGAACATCACATCCGGCGCACCCGCGCCCATAGCCTGCGCGGTTCGCCGCCGCGCGCCGGCACACTGGCCAATGCCATTGAGCGGGCGCGTGCAGCCGCCATCGGCGTGCCCGAGCTGAAGGCCTTTTTCGACAATGCGCTGGTCAGCCCGGTGCTGACGGCGCACCCGACCGAGGTCCGGCGCAAGAGCACGCTCGACCGGGAAATGGAGATCGCCGCGCTGTTCGACGAGCGCGAGCGGGTCGTCTTGACGCCGGAGGAACGCGCGGCCTCCGACGAGAAGCTGCAGCGCGAGGTGCTGACGCTCTGGCAGACCAGCCTCTTGCGCGAGACCAAGCTGACCGTGCTGGACGAGGTGCTGAACGGCTTGTCCTATTACGACTATACGTTCCTGCGCGAATTGCCCCGGCTCTATTGCGGGCTGGAAGACCGGCTGGCGGCGCTCGACCCGGCCTGCGAGAGCGTCGCGCTCGCATCCTTCCTCCGGATCGGCAGCTGGATCGGCGGCGACCGCGACGGCAATCCCTTCGTAACCGCCGCGGTGCTGAAGGAGACCATGCGGGTCCAGAGCACCCGTGCGCTGCGTTTCTATCTCGACGAATTGCATGCGCTCGGTGGCGAGCTGTCGTTGTCGAGCCGCGTCATCAAGACCTCGCAAGAGCTCAGGGATCTCGCCGAGCGCTCGCCCGACCCCTCGCCGCACCGGCGCGACGAACCCTATCGGCTGGCGATCTCGGGCATCTATGCGCGCCTGGCGGCGACCGCCCGCGACCTCGTCGGCTTCGAGGCGCCGTTGCAACCGGTCGGAGAGATGCCGGCCTATGCCAGCGTCGCCGAATTTCAGGCTGAGCTCGACGTCATCCACCGGTCGCTGACCGGCAACGGCTCGGGTGTCGTCGCGCGCGGGCGCCTGCGCATCCTCCGGCGCGCGGTCGACTGCTTCGGCTTCCACCTTGCCGCGCTCGACCTCCGGCAGAATTCCGACGTGCATGAGCGCACCGTCGCCGAACTCCTGGAAGCGGCGGTTCCCGGCACGCGCTATCTGGAACGCAGCGAAGAGGCCCGCATCGCGCTGCTTGCCGATGAGCTCGCCAAGCCCCGGCCCCTCGCCTCGCCCTTCCTGACCTATTCGGACGAGACCGCGTCCGAACTCGCGGTATTCCGGACCGCGGCCGAGATCCATGCGGTCTACGGCCCCGCGGCCATCCGCAACTGCATCATCTCCAAGGGCGAGACAGTCTCGGATCTGCTCGAACTGGCGCTGATCCTGAAGGAGGTCGGCCTGATCCGGCCGACCGGACCGGCGGCGGTGAAACTCATTCCGCTGTTCGAAACCATCAAGGACCTGCGCGGCTGCGCCGTCGTCATGGACGGCCTGTTCGCGCTGCCGGCCTACCGCCGCCTGATCGAACAGGACGGCGTGCAGGAGGTCATGCTCGGCTATTCCGACAGCAACAAGGACGGCGGCTTCGTCACCTCGGGCTGGGAGCTCTACAAGGCCGAGATCGAACTGATCCAGGTGTTCAGCCGCCACGGCGTCAAGCTCAGGTTGTTCCACGGCCGGGGCGGCTCGGTCGGCCGCGGCGGAGGGCCGAGCTATGACGCGATCCTGGCCCAGCCCGCCGGTGCGGTGACCGGCCAGATCCGCACCACCGAACAGGGCGAGATCATCGCCAGCAAATATTCCAATGCCGAGGTCGGCCGGCGCAACCTGGAGATCCTGGCCGCGGCCACCCTGGAGGCGAGCCTCCTGGAACCGCCGGAGAGCACCCAGCGCGAGGATTATCTCGGCGTCATGGAGGCGCTGTCCGCCAGCGCCTACGACGCCTATCGCGGCCTGGTCTACGAGACGCCGGGGTTCGTCGATTATTTCTGGGAATCGACCGTCATCACCGAGATCGCCACGCTGAATATCGGCAGCCGGCCGGCCTCGCGCAAAAAGACCCGGCGGATCGAGGACCTCAGGGCCATTCCCTGGGTGTTCAGCTGGGCGCAATGCCGCCTCATGCTGCCCGGCTGGTACGGCTTCGGCACGGCGGTCAAGGCCTGGCTCGCAACCCGTCCCGATGACGGGCTCGCCACCTTGCAGGCCATGTATCGCGACTGGCCGTTCTTCCGCACCCTGTTGTCGAACATGGACATGGTGCTGGCCAAGAGCAGCATCGCCATCGCCTCGCGTTATGCGGAGCTGGTGCCCGACCGGGCGCTGCGCGACGCCATTTTCGGACGGATCAGCACCGAATGGCACGACGCCGTCGCGGTGCTGCTGGCGATCATGGGCCAGAGCCAGCTGCTGGAGGCCAATCCGCTGCTCGACCGCTCGATCCGCAACCGCTTTCCCTATCTCGATCCGCTGAACCACGTGCAGGTCGAGCTGCTGAAGCAGCACCGCGCCGGCGGCACGGGCGGCGACGCGGTGCTGTCGGGCATCCAGCTGACCATCAACGGCATCTCGGCGGGCCTGCGCAACAGCGGCTGAGGACGTCCGCGCCCAGGGACAATCCGCCTCATTCTCGGCCGCACGACGCCGCCGAGGGGCAGCCATCGGTGACTGGTCGCCCATCGCCGATGGGCGTAGCGTCGCCGCGCTGACGACGTCCGCCTGCGAAAAGAGATCGGATGACGGGCGCCGGCTCAGGGAGACTGAACCAAACCCAGGGAGGTTCGTCATGTCATCCTATTGCATCCTCCTCAACTTCACCGACCAGGGCATGCGGACCATTCGCGACGGCGCCAAGCGCATCGACGCGGCCCGCGACCTCGCCGGCGGTCTCGGCATCGAATTCACCGACCTGCGCCTGTGCCTCGGGGGCTATGACGTGATGATTCAGATGGAGGCTCCGAACGACGAGGCGGTGGCCAAATTCGTGCTGGCCGCCGGCGCCCGCGGCAATGTGCGGAGCACGACGCTGAAGACCTTCAGCGAGAAGGAATACCGCAAGCTCCTGACCGAGCTGCCGGCCTGACACCCGACAGCCACGCCTCTTGCCGCCCGCGTCGGACATGGTCCGGCGCGGGCTTTGCTTTTTGGGGAGGCACGACGACGCTTGCGGGCTTCTACGCACTTTCGGTTGCAGCGCCCGCCGCGCGACAGTGACGCCGCGCCGTCAGGCGGCCCTGCCCCGCCGGCGACAGCGAATGCCGCAACCTTCGGGAGCCTCCATGTCCAGGATCAACAAGACCTTCGGCCTTCTGATCGCCGCGGGCCTGGCGCTCGTGGGCGCCGCCCTGCCCCACCCAGCGAAGGCCCAGACCGCTCCCGAGATCAGCCGGGTCGCCGGGGGCCCGCCCAGCTCGGCGATCTTCATCGGCAACAGCTTCTTCTATTACAACAACGGCATCGGCGGCCACGTCACGCAGCTCGTGGCGGCCGGCGACCCGGGCACCCGGTTCCGCAACACGCTCGTCACCATCAGCGGTTCGGGCGCCGACTGGCACGACGTGGCCTCCTATTTCCGCCCGAACGCCATTGCCCGCTATTCCTTCGATGCCGGCAACAACATCGTCTTCAACCGCTTCAACAAGCTGTTCGACATCGCCATCGTGATGGATTGCAGCCAGTGCCCGATCCACCCGGAGCTGGGGGCGGTATTCACGGACTATGCCCGGCGCAACAGCGAGACGCTCCGGCAGAACGGCGCCGAGCCGGTCTTCTTCATGTCCTGGGCCTATGCCGACAAGCCGGACATGACCGCCCAACTCGCCGAGGCCTATACCCGGGCGGGCAATGCCAACCGCGCGCTGGTGATCCCGGCGGGACTGGCCTTCGCGCGCGCCATCGCCCAGCGCCCCGACATCAATCTCTACATCGCCGACAAGCGCCATCCGAGCCTTGCCGGCACCTATCTCGCGGCTGCGACGATCTATGCGGCGCTGTTCAACCGATCGCCCGCCGGGTTTGCCTATACCGCCGGCCTCGACCCCGCGGTTGCGGCTTTCCTGCAGACGATCGCCTGGGAGACCGTGCAGGCCTATTATCGCAAGGGCGCCTGAGATCGGCCGCCCTGGCCGTCGCCGAATGCCCGGCCGAGCCAATCGATGAACACCCGGACGCGCGGCGAAAGCTGGCGATTGCGTGGATAGAGCAGCGAGACCGGCGTCGGTGACGGCGGATTGCCGGTCAGCACCGCGACCAGCGTGCCACGGTCGAGATCGCCTGCCACATGATAGCGCGGCACCTGGATCAGCCCGAGGCCAAGACGGGCGGCCGCGACAAAGGTCTCGGCGCCATTGACCGAGACGGTCGCCGGCAGGCTGACATGGCGCAGAACGCCGCCGACGGTGAACTCCAGCGGCATCAGCTGTCCCGTCGCCGACGAGCGGAAACCGACCATGCGGTGCCCCGCCAGATCCTCCGGGTTCTCCGGCAGGCCGAAGCGCGCGATATAGGCCGGTGCCGCGCAGGTGATCTCGTCGAGCAGCCCCACCCGCCGCGCGATCATGTCGCTGTCCTTGATATCGCCGACCCGCAGCACGCAATCGATGCCCTCGCGGACGAGATCGACCAGCCGGTCGCCCTCGCCCAGGAACAGCTCGATCCCGGGATAGTCGTCGAGGAAGGCCGGCAGGCGCGGCAGCACGAAATGGCGCGCCAGGGTGCCGTGGACGTCGACCCGCAGCAGCCCCTTCGGCTTGGCGCCGCCGAAGGCGCCTTCGGCATCCTCGACATCGGCGATCAATGCCAGGCAGCGCCGGTGATAGGCCTCGCCATCGAGCGTCGGCGCGACATGCCGGGTGGTGCGCTCCAGCAAGCGGACGCCGAGCCGCGCCTCGAGCTGTTTTACCGCATCGGTGACGGTCGAGCGCGGCAGGCCGAGATCCTCGGCCGCGAGCGTGAAGCTGCGGCGCTCCACCACCCGCGTGAACACCCACATGGCATCGAACCTGTCCATCTTATTGTTCGCAATCCCCGGATAGTGATGCCAGAAAATGCCCGATTATCCGGAACAGAGAAAGGCTCATGGTCGCCTCATCGAAAGCGGACGTGCCGCTCGCGATCACCAGGAGAAAACCATGACCCAGGCGAACAGCACCAAGGTCGCCATCGTCACCGGCGCCTCGCGCGGTATCGGCGCAGCCATCGCCGAACGGCTCGCCGCCGACGGCTTCACCGTCGTCATCAATTATTCCGGCGATGCCGCGCCGGCCGAAGCGCTGGCCCGCGTCATCGAAGCTAGGGGCGGCCGGGCGCTGACCGGCAACGCCGATGTCAGCGACGCGGCGGCCGTGCGCGGCCTGTTCGACGCGGCCGAGGCCGCCTTTGGCGGGGTCGACGTGCTGGTCAACAATGCCGGCATCATGGCGCTCTCGGCGATCGCCGAAGCCGACGACGCCAGCCTCGACCGGCTTATCGCCGTCAATCTCAAGGGCACGTTCAACACCTTGCGCGAGGCCTCGCGCCGCCTCCGGAACGGCGGCCGGATCATCAACTTTTCATCCAGCGTCGTCGGGCTGCTGCAGCCGACCTATGGCGTCTATGCCGCCACCAAGGCCGCAGTCGAAGCCATGACCGGCGTGCTGGCCAAGGAGTTGCGCGGGCGCTCGATCAGCGTCAATGCGGTCGCCCCCGGACCGACCGCCACCGGCCTGTTCCTCGACGGCAAACCGCCGGAACTGGTCGAGCACCTCGCCCGGATGGCCCCGCTGGAGCGGCTCGGCGCGCCCGAGGATATCGCCGCAGCCGTCGCCTTCCTCGCCGGCCCGGACGGCGGCTGGATCAACGGCCAGACGCTGCGCGCCAATGGCGGGATCATCTAGCGGCGTCGCTCCGTGATTGGGGCTCTTTGACCGAGTAAGCGCGGCGACGTTTTTCGCTGGGTTAAAGTCGTGGATGCCCGGGACAAGCCCGGGCAAGACGAGAATTGTCCTCGGAGCGGCGGGTGCCGGATCGACCGAGCGCAGAAACCACACCTTGGCCCTGCACACAGCGAGGTCAACACATCGTCTTGCCCAGGCTTGTCCCGGGCATCCACGAATTGTTGCGCCAAAATCAACAGGTCATGATCCCTGTTCAGCGGTACTAGCGGCGCCGCGCGCCGTCTAGACCTCAGGCCGCCCGGCCGCGCTCCATGCCGGGCAAAGGCCTCCACACACGCAAACCGCCGCCGGCTCATGCCGGCGGCGGCTTCTGGCTTCGATCGATGGGTTCGGCTTCGCCGCGCAGGTCACATGGCCGCGGCCATGGCGCCGGCATTGGGGATCTGAATGTCGATCTCCAGCGTCGACATGGTCTCGCCGCGATCCATGGTCACCCGCACGTCGTCCTGATCGACCTGCACATGCCTGGCGATCACGGCCATGATCTCCTCGCGCAGCACGGCGACGAGATCGGGCTGGCCACGGTTCCTGCGCTCATAGGCCAGCAGGACCTGCAGGCGCTCGCGCGCCACGGGCGCGCTGCTGCGCCGCCTGAAGAGGTCGAACAAGGTCATGCCGCCTTCCTTCCGAGCAGCCGGTCGAGCAGGCCGCGCTTGTCGACGGGCAGGACCATCTGAACCTGCTCGCCATCGAGCCGTCGCGCCGCCTCGATATAGGCGCGCGCGGCCGCGTTGTTCGGCTCGTTGAGCGTCACCGGCGAGCCCAGATTCGAGGCCCGCAGGACCGCCTGGCTCTCCGGGACGATGCCCAGCAGCGGCGTCGACAGGATCTCGAGGACATCCTCGATCTTGAGCATGTCGCCGCGGGCGGCGCGCGCCGCATCGTAGCGGGTCACCAGGATATGCTTGGTGACGCTCTCGCCGCGCTCGGCCTTCAAGGTCCGGGAATCGAGCAGGCCGATGATGCGGTCGGAATCGCGCACCGAGCTCACCTCCGGATTGGTGACGATCACCGCCTCGTCGGCAAAACGCATGGCCAGCTGGGCACCGCGCTCGATGCCGGCCGGGCTGTCGCAGATGACGTAGTCGAAGGTTTCCTTGAGCGGAGCGATCACGCTCGCCACGCCCTCTTCGGTGAGCGCGTCCTTGTCGCGCGTCTGCGAGGCCGGCAGCAGGTAGAGCGAAGCGATCCGCTTGTCCCGGATCAGAGCCTGGGTCAGCTTGGCCTGGCCCTGCACGACATTGACCAGGTCGAAGACCACGCGCCGCTCGGCGCCCATGACCAGATCGAGATTGCGCAGGCCGACATCGAAGTCGATCAGGACCACCTTCTTGCCGGCCTGGGCAAGCGCTGCCCCGAGAGCGGCAGTCGAGGTCGTCTTGCCGACGCCTCCCTTGCCGGATGTCACCACGACGACCTTGCCCATATCCTTGTCTCCAATCCGTTAGTTGAGGGCCGCGACGTGGATCGCGCCATTCTCGAGAAAGACCTGTATCGGCTTGCCGCGCGCCGAAGGCTCCATGTCCTCGGCGGTGTGGTACCAACCGTCCACCGCCAGCAGCTCGGCCTCGTTCTTCCGGCAGAAGATGCGTGCCTTGTCATTGCCCGTGGCGCCGGCGAAGACCCGGCCGCGCAGCGTCCCGTAGACATGGACGGATCCGCCCGCGACGATCTCGGAGCCTGATCCGACCGAGCCGAGGACGATGACATCTCCCTGCGGATGATAGACCGACTGGCCGGAGCGGATCGGCGTCTGGATGATCAGCGAGTTCGAGGCCGGCGCCTCTTCCCTGGGCTCCGGCGCCGCGGGCTCGGCGGTTGCGGCCTTCGGCTCGCGTTGCGTCTTTGATTCGAAGATGACCGACGTCTTGGCGCCGATCAGCACGGGGGGCAGGTCGGGGCCAAGCGAATCGATGCCCATGGCCTCGATCGCATAGATCCGGATGCCGCGCTCGGCGAGCTGAGCGACCAGGGCGCCGACCTCGCTCGCCCTGGGCTTGAGGATCTTCAGGTCCAGCACGACGGGCCGGCCGGCAAAGAAGCCCGGAGAATTCTCGGTCCAGCGATCCAGCGCCTCCAGCCACTCGTGCAAGGGCGCTTCGGGCGCCAGTGCAAAGGCCATGAACGAGCGCGCGGGAAAGCGGATGGATTTCCTCTGGACGGGGGGGACGCTGGTGGTCTGAGCGGGAGCGGTGGTCGTCACAAAGGCAGGTCCTTACTGAGGAGTTAACGCTACCCCGGCATGGTTAATGAAATCTAAATCGCGCGACGGGGTGCGCCGTCTCCCCCATCTTTTGATGCGCGCCGCACAGGCCGCCGCGACACGCGGTTGTGGGCGGTTCGGAGGGGTCGAAAAAGGTGCGCATGCCAGGGCCGCCGGCCGGCGCGGCCGGGACGCTACAGGCCGATGGCGCGCGCCGGTTCCGGACCGGTCACGGCCGTGCCTGCCTCCTCAGAATGCCAGCAGACCGTCGGTCTTGATCTCGTCGAGCACGAAGAAGGTGCGCACCTGCCGGACGCCCGGCAAGGCCAGGATCTTCTCGCTGTGGAAGCGGTTGAAGGCACTGAGATCGCGCACCCGGATCTTCAGGAAATAATCGACCTCGCCGGCGACCAGAAAGCACTCCAGAACCTGGGGCAGAGCACGGGCAGCCGCGGCGAATTCGGCGAAACTGTCCTGGGTCGAACGATCCAGCACGATGCCGACCAGCACCGCCGTCTCGCGCTGCACGGCCCTCGGGTCGACCAGGGCATGCACGCCCTTGATGACGCCCGTGTCGAACAGCCGGCGCGTATGGTTCCAGCAGGCCGACGGACTGAGGCCCACCCTCTTGGCGAGCTCGGCATTCGACAGCCTGCCGTCCTCCTGCAGCGCCTTGAGGATCTTCTTGTCCTGGGCGGACAGCTCCGGAGCCTGCGTAGCGATTTCCATGCAGAGAAGATCCTTCGTCATTGGCGGCACGATCGAGGAGAAACTCTAGCCGGGCATCGCCGAAGTGGAAGCCTGTTCTGCGAGCAATCCAAGGTCAAAAGCACCTTCGGCGGGCTTTTCGCTAGGCTTTGCCGGTCGGATCGGGAGGGTGGACCGAAGATGGCGAGCAGGTTGCACCACGGGGCAGAGGCCGGCAGCGAGCCAGCGGAATGGCTCAAGCCGCCGACGCCATCCAGCACGATCATCCTGGTTTTCACCGAGGCCGACGTCGCCGCCCTGCGGCATCCAATGCAGCAGATCCACGACGCCTGGCCCATGGCCGGCACACTGCTGGTCCGTGACGCCGCCCGGTTCCGGGCGAATTGGCTGTCGTCGCGGCCGGACAGCAGTTGCGCGCGCACGGAAAACCGCAGCCGGCCGGCGGCGCTGCTCCGCGAGATCGCTCGCAATGCAATCCTCATCGTCATCAATACCGATACCGGCAGGCCGCTCGACTGGCTGGGCTCGGTTTTCGGGCACATCGTGCTGGAAACCTTCGTCGCGCCGGACATTTCGGATGAAACGCTCGCCGCGATCCTGATGCGGCAAACGCAAATCGCGCTGACCCATTCGCTCAGGCACATGACCCTGATCTGAGGCTACGGGGCGGATCACGCAACAAAGAAGATTCTTTCGAAAATCATTTTCCAATCGAAACAGAATATCTCTCATGCGAAAACTGGTCGAAATAACACTGATTTTCCGGCCCCACTTCGAAAGCACATTCATGCGGCCATTCGCTAATTTCAGTGCCGGTTTCCTCGCACCCAAAGGGCGGCATCATGCTGGAAAAATTCGCGCGCTATCCCCTCACCTTCGGACCCACGCCGATCGAAAAGCTCGAACGGCTCGGCGCCCATCTCGGCGGCAAGGTGGAACTCTACGCCAAGCGCGAAGACTGCAATTCCGGTCTCGCTTTCGGTGGTAACAAGCTGCGCAAGCTCGAATATATCGTGCCCGACGCCATCGCCTCCAATGCCGACACGCTCGTGTCGATCGGCGGCGTGCAGTCGAACCACACCCGCATGGTCGCCGCCGTCGCCGCCAAGATCGGCATGAAGTGCCGGCTGGTCCAGGAGAGCTGGGTGCCGCACGAGGACGCCGTCTATGACCGCGTCGGCAATATCCAGCTCAGCCGCATCATGGGCGCCGACGTGCAACTGGTCGACGAAGGCTTCGACATCGGCATCCGGCAGAGCTGGGAAGACGCCATCGCCGACGTGAAGGCCAAGGGCGGCAAGCCCTATGCGATTCCGGCCGGCGCTTCCGTGCACAAGTTCGGCGGGCTCGGTTATGTCGGCTTCGCCGAGGAGGTCCGCGCCCAGGAGAAGGAGCTCGGCTTCAGCTTCGACTATGTCGTCGTCTGCACGGTCACCGGCTCGACCCATGCCGGCATGCTGGTGGGTTTCGCCAAGGACGGCCGCGAGCGCAAGGTGATCGGCATCGACGCGTCCTTCACGCCGGCGCAGACCAAGGCGCAGGTGCTGAAGATCGCCCGGGACACCGCTGATCTCGTCGAGCTCGGCAAGGACCTTGGCGCGGATGACGTCGTGCTGGTCGAGGACTATGCCTATCCGGTCTATGGCGTGCCCTCGGAAGAGACCAAGGAGGCGATCCGCCTTTGCGCCCGCCTCGAAGGCATGATCACCGACCCGGTCTATGAGGGCAAATCCATGCAGGGCATGATCGACCTGGTGAAGAAGGGTTATTTCCCCGAAGGCTCCAAGGTTCTCTACGCCCATCTCGGCGGCGCGCCGGCGCTCAGCGGCTATGGCTACGCCTTCCGCAACGGCTGAGGCCTCGCCCTCCTGAAACCGCACAGGCGACAGAGCCCACGGCGCATCGCACATCCGGCTTGGCCTCCTTCTTGCTCGATCGGCGGGAAGGAGGCCGTCATGTCCAAGCCGCTTCAGACCCGATCGTTTCAGCCGGCGCTCGCGGCGCACGATCTCTGACAGCCGATCGATCCCTGGGCCTTCTATCGGCAGGGCGCCCAATTCGGCTTCGTCAACATCAATCTCGGCCAGACGCCGCACCCAGAGGTCGAGCAAGCCGTGCTCGACGAGGTCGGCAGCTATGGTCGACAGATCGGCCGGATCGGCGACGCGCTCGAGGTCCTGCTCGACCATCTCAAGCTCGACCGCCTCAGCCAGGTCGAGCGGGACGCGCTGAGCCTTCGGCGCGGCCAGCTTGCCGCCGTGCGCGGCGTCAAACGGCGGGTGCGGGCGCAGCAGGACCCAGCACTTCGCCGATGAAGCCAGTTGGGCCACTTCGATCGAGCGGTGCGCCCGACTACCCGGCGGCGCGGGCCTTCAGCCGCTCGACCAGCAATGTACCAGTGGCCAGCACGTGCCGTTTCAACAGGGCGCAAGCGGCTTCGGTATTGCGGGCGACGCACAGAGCCAGGATTTCCTGGTGCTCCTGCTGCGACTGATCGAGATGGAGCGTCTCCTCCCAGGTGAAGCGCAGGTAGCGCTCGAAGTTGAGCCGGAGATTGGCGATGATCGCCAGGGTGCGCTCCTTCCGCGCCGGCGCGTAGAGAGCCTCGTGAAAACGCGCATTGAGCGCGATGATCCGGTCCGTCGACCTCGCGCGGTCGAGCTCGGCGAGAGTCCGCGCCGCAATCTCGAGATCGGCCTTTGTCATCTCCGGGATGGCCCATTCGAGCGCCTGCGCTTCGAGCAAGCTGCGAAGCTGGGTCATTTCCCAGGCCTCATCGGGATTCAAAACGGCGACACTGACGCCCCGGCGCGGCTCAGCCTTGAGGAAGCCTTCGCCGACAAGGTGCTTGAAGGCTTCCCGCACGATCATCTGGCTGACGCCGAAACGGGTCGCCACGGCATCCTGTCGGACCCGCTCGCCACCGCGCAACGTGCCGCGGATAATGCCTTCGCGCAGGGCATCGACGATCACGACGGAAGCCGAACGAGCCTCCCCCGCCTCGTCAGGCAGAGCTGCAAGCGACGATTGGCGGGGCGCCATCCGCATCCTCGAAAATGGGCTGAAGACCGAACGCGGTTCGGCTCCTCAGGCCTTGAATGAATCACCAAGCGAAGAATAGTCGGTTTTGGCCAACGTCGCGACCAGATGCGCCGCCTGCGCGGGGTCCAGCGGGACGAGCGGCGGGCACAGAAGGCGCCAGCCCGGCGCACCGGTGAGATCGGCAAGCGCCCATTTCACCGCTGCCACCAGCGGGACCTCGGACAGCGCCGCCCTGATCGCGACGGCCCTGGCCATCCGGTCGCCGAGGTCGCCGGCGCCCCGGCCATGCCGGAAACAGGGCGCCGTGACATTGAGCGAGGCCGAGATGACGCCGGCGAAGACGCCCGGTCCGACCTCGGCGGCGGCCGCCTCCGTGCTGGGGAAAACCGCGAAGCCCGGCAGGTCGTGGGCCAGGGCCCGCGCGGCGTCGATGTCACCGGAGGAATCCTTCAAGCCGACGACGATGTCGGGGTGACGATCGCGCAGGCGACGGATCCATGCGGTCGAGAACCGGATGCCGGTGTTCTGCGGGAAATTGTAGAGGTAGAGCCTCAGCCTGGTTCTGTCGGATCGGGCGATCAGACCTTCGTAGAAAGCGCTCAAGCCGGCCTCGTCGATGCCCTTGTAATAGAATGGCGGCAGCACCAGCGCGCCCTCGAAGCCGAGCTCGACCGCCGCGCCCGTCAGGGCCACGGCGTCGGCGAGCGATGCAGCGCCGGTCCCCACCATGAAGCGATCGAGCGGCAGCCCCGATGCCGCCACCGCCTTCATGACTGCGATGCGCCCGCCGACAGGAAGCGAGGTCGCCTCCCCGGTCGTGCCCAAGAGATTGATCCCGTCGCATCCGATCGCCAGCAATCGCCGGCAATGGCCGACGAGGCCATCGAGATCGACGGCGCCTTCGGCGTCCGAAAACGGCGTGGCCGCGGCGGCGATCATGCCCGCAAGCTTGGTCATGGGGAAGCTCCTGACGGTGTTGACTGATAAACGATAAGCGATTATCGCTAATTTGACAACCACGGACAACCCGAGGATATCCATGACGCTGCGCCTTGCCGACTTCGATGCCGTGACGTTCGACGTCTATGGAACCCTGATCGACTGGGAGCCGTCGATCATCGCCTTTCTCGGCCAGTGGGCCTGCCGCCATGGCGTCTCGGCGCCAGGCCAGGACCTGCTCATGGCCTTCGACAGGGCGCGTGCCGACATTCAGAAAGAACGCCCGGCGCATCTCTACCCGGACATCCTGCGCCGCTGCTTCGAGCGGGTGTCCGGGGAGTTCTCCGTCGCCGTTGACCTCGACGAACGCGAGCGCTTCGCCGCGACCCCGCATGACTGGCCGGCCTATGGCGACAGCCATGCCGGGCTAAAGGCCCTGCAGGCCAAGGCCAAGGTCGGGGCGCTCAGCAATATCGACAATGCCTCGCTCGCCAGTTCCTGCGCCAAGCTCGGCTTCTCCTTCGATGTCGTCGTCACGGCCGAGCGGGTCGGCGCCTACAAACCCGACTGGCCGCATTTCGACACCGGCATCGCCGATCTCATGGCCCATGGCATCCCCCGCGAGCGCATCCTGCATGTCGGCCAGAGCCTGCGCGCCGATGTCACGCCGGCCAATAAGCTCGGCCTCACCTGCGCCTGGATCAATCGCCCGGGCCGGCTGCTCGGCCTGTCCGGCGAAGGCGCGGCTGAAGCGAGACCCGACCTGACCGTGTCCAGCCTCGCGGACCTGGTCGCCGTGCTGACCGGCGCTCGCCCGGGCATCGCCTGAACAACCCACGACACATCCAGAGGTGGATCATGCGGAAGCTCTTTCTGACGCTAGAGCGCGATCGGCTCAGTTTGAATCGAAGGGGGATTCCCTTGGAGCTTCGGTTCTGATTCAAACTATCTGCTGGGCGGAGGCCAGCAGATATGCCGAAGCCCTATTCCCTTGATCTGCGTGAGCGGGTGGTGGCCCGGGTGCTG
>JAFKKV010000020.1 GCA_017304475.1 Hyphomicrobiales bacterium
GGCGCCGGCGCTCAGCGTCGAAGCCCTGTCCGCCGGTTATCATCCGGACCTGCCGATCGTGCGCGGCGCGGCCCTTGCCGTGGCCGCCGGCGAGGTGGTGACCCTGCTCGGCCCGAACGGCGCCGGCAAGTCGACCTTGATGAAGGCGGTCGCCGGGCTCGTCTCCATCTTTTCCGGCCAGGTCACCCTGTCGGGCGTTTCGGTCGCCGGCACGGCCGCCGAGGACCTTGCCGCCGCCGGTCTCGGCTATGTGCCGCAATTGCAGAACGTCTTCACCGGCCTGACAGTCGACGAGAACCTGCGTGCCGGCGCCCATCGGCTGCGCGGCTCACTGGCGCGCGAACGGATCGGTGAGGCCTATCACCGCTTTCCCGACCTGGTTCAGCGCCGCCGCGCCTATGGCGGCGAATTGTCGGGCGGCCAGCGCCAGATGCTGGCGATCGCGCGCGCGCTGATCATGCATCCCCGCGTGCTGCTGCTCGACGAGCCGAGCGCCGGCCTGTCGCCGAAGATCACCACCGAGATCTTCGCCGCGGTGCGCGCCATCGCCGCCGAGGGCGTCGCCGTGCTGATGGTCGAGCAGAACGTCAAGGCCGGCCTTGCCGCCGCCGACCGCGGTATCGTGCTGGTCGAGGGCCGGGTCGCCATGGCGGGGCCTGCCAAGGCGCTGGCCGAGGATCCCGAGCTGCGCACGGTCTTCATGGGCGGAAGGGTCGCCGCATGATCGCCCAGCTCATCGTCGACGGCATCATGACCGGGGCCATCCTGTCGCTCGGCGCGATCGGCATCACGCTTGGCCTCGCCATCCTGCGCTTCGCCAATTTCGCCTATGCCGAGCTCCTGACCGTCGGTGCCTATGCGACGCTCGCCGTGGTGCTCGCCATGGGCGGCACCGGCGTGCCGATCGACCCCTTCTCCTTCGGCGCCTATATCGGCCTCGCCTTGCTGATTTCGCTTGGCGTCACCGGCCTTGCCGCGCTCCTCGGCGATGCCCTGGTCTTCGCGCCGCTGCGCCGCCGCAATGCCGGGCCGCTGGTGCTGATCTTCGCCTCCTTCGGTCTGGCGCTGGTGGTGCGCAACCTGGTGCTGCTGATCTTCGGCCCGCAGCCGGAATATTATTCGCGCGAATTGCAGATGGCGATCCTGCTGCCCGGCGATATCAGGCTGATGCCCGACCAGGTGGTGGTGCTGGCCGCCGCCGTCCTGGCGCTCGGCGCGCTCTGGTGGGTGCTCAACCATACCCGCCACGGCCTCGCCATGCGGGCGGTCGCGGAAAACCCGGCCCTTGCGCAGACCTGCGCGATCAGCCCCAAGGCGGCGATCCGCGTCACCTGGCTGATCACCGGCGTGCTCGGCGCGCTCGGCGGCACGCTGTTCGGCCTCACCGTGCAACTGCGTCCCGAAATGGGGGCGAACCTGCTCCTGCCGCTGTTCACCGCCGCGGTGCTCGGCGGCGTCGGCAGCATTCCCGGTGCGGTCATCGGCGGGCTGTTCGTCGGCATCGCCGAGAACCTCTCCACGCTCGTCCTGCCCACCGCCTACAAGGCCATCGTGCCGTTCCTGATCATGCTCGCCTGTTTCTTCATCCGCCCGCAGGGCCTGTTCGGGCAAAACCGATGACCGGGCTCCTCTCCTATTTCATCTTCTTCGCCACCGTCGCCTCGATCTTCGCCATCGCGACGCTCGGCCTCAACCTGCAATGGGGCCAGTGCGGCCAGTTCAATGCCGGCGTGGTCGGCTTCATCGCGGTTGGAGCCTATACCCAGGCGATCCTGACCGTGCCGGCCAATCCGGAGTTCGTCAGCGGCATCCAGCTGCCCTTCCCCTTGGCGCTCGTCGCCAGCATGGCGGCGACCGTGCTGATCGCCGTCATTATCGGGCTGGCGACGATCCGGCTGCGCACCGACTATCTGGCACTGGCGACCTTCGGCATCGCCGCGACCATCCAGCTGCTGCTGATGAACCTCGACCCCGTCACCGGCGGCGGCCGCGGCATGCCGGGCGTGCCGCGGCCCTTCGCATCCCTGCCGCCGCTGGGTTTCGCCGCCATCTATCTCGGCATCGCCGGCGGCGCCATGATCCTGTCCTATGTCGCGCTCGAACGCCTGGTGCGCTCGCCCTGGGGCCGGGTGCTGCGCGCCATTCGCGACGACGAGACGGCGGCGGCCTCGCTCGGCAAATCGGTCGAGGGCTTCCGGCTGACCGCCTTCGTCATCGGCGCGGCCTTCATGGGCCTGGCCGGCGCGCTCTATGCCTCGTTCATCGGCTATGTCAGCCCCTTCGACTTTCTGCCGATCATGACCTTCCAGGTCTGGGCCATGCTGATCGTCGGCGGCAGCGGCAGCAATCGCGGCGCCATTGTCGGCGCCTTCCTGGTCTGGGCCCTGTGGAGCCTGTCCGGCGTCACGGTCGTGTCGTTCCTGCCGACCCGCCTGCAGACCCAGGGCGGCGCCATCCAGGCGATCATGATCGGCACGCTTCTGATCGCCACCTTGATCCTCCGGCCCAACGGCCTGATCGGCTCGGACCAGCGTCCGGGCGCGCTGACCCGCCTGAAACTTCGCAACCTGAAACAAACCGGGAGACGGACATGAAAACAAGACTAGCACTCGCCCTGTCCGCCTTGGCCTTTGCCGGCCTTGCCACGGTGCCGGCCCGGGCCCAGGCGCCCGCCCCGGCCGCCGCCTGCCCGGTCAGGATCGGCGCGATCATCCCGCTCACCGGCCCGCAGGGCCCGATCGGCAAGCCGATCGCCGACACCGCCCAACTCGCCATCGAGCACGTCAATGCCGCCGGCGGCATCAAGGGCTGCCCGGTCGAGCTGATCCTGCGCGACGATACCGGCCAGCCGACCGTCGGCCTGGAGGCCGCGCGCTTCCTGGTCGATGTGCAGAAGGTGCCTGCCATCGTCGGCGTGGTCGGCAGCGGCATCGCGCTGCCGATCGTCTCCTCGGTGACGACGGCGGCCCGCGTGCCGCTCGTATCCTGCTGCGCGGTGACGCCGACGCTCACCACCATGGCCGAGCAGGGCCGCACCGACGGCTATTTCTTCCGCACCATTCCGACCTCGCGGGTCATGGGCGTCGCCCATGCGGTGGCGGCGACCGACCGCGGCTACAAGAAGGTCGCGGTCATCTATGTGAACAATGATTTCGGCCTGACCCTGCAGAACGACTTCAAGAAGGCTTTCGAGGCCATGGGCGGCAATGTCGCCGGTGCCTTCGCCTATAACGAGAACCAGCCGTCCTACCGCGCCGAGGTCAACCAGGCCCTGGCGCTGAAGCCCGACGCGCTGGTCCTGCTGGCGCTGTCGCAGGACGGCGCCACCATCGCCCGCGAATGGATCTCGCTCGGCGGCCCGCAGACCATGATCCTGCACAACACCTTGCGCTCGGAGGATTTCATCAAGGCGGTCGGCGAACGTTTCCTCGGCCGCGCCGCCGGCATCGACAATGCCCAGGTCGCCGGCCCTTCGGTCGATGCCTTCAACGCCGCCTACCAGGCGAAGTTCGGCCGTCCGCCGGTTGGACCCGGCCTGCACACGGTCTATGATTCCGTCGTCGTCACCGCGCTCGCCATGCAGGCCGCGGCCACCCTCGACGGCACCGCCATCCGCGACCAGATGCGCCAGGTCACCGATCCCGCCGGCACTGAGGTGCTGCCCGGTGTCGACGGCATTCGCCGCGCCCTGGAGCTTCTGAAGGCCGGCACCCGCATCCGTTATGTCGGCGCCACCGGGCCGTTCCAGTTCGACAAGAACGGCGACGTCTCCGGCCCTGCCCTCATCTGGAAGATCGAGGGCGGCAAGCTCGTCACCGAGCGGGTCATCACGCTCGACGAGATGGCGGCCTTCTTCAAGCGTATCGGCTTTTGAGCGGGAGTGATCCGGTGACCGCGGAACGTATCGAACTGGCGCCTGGCTATGAGGTCTCGCGCATCACCAAGGGCAATTGGCAATTGGCCGAGCGCCACGGCGACGCGGTGGAGAAGGACCAGGCCATCGACGACATGCGGCGTTTCGTCGAGGCGGGTTTCACCAATTTCGACTGCGCCGACCACTATGTCGGCGTCGAGGAACTGATCGGCGCGTTCCGCGAGCGCCATCCCGACCTGGCGAAGCTCCTGACCGTCCAGACCAAGGCGGTGCCGGACCGCGACCTGCTGCCGGTGCTGAAATATGCCGACCTCGAATTCCTCATCGACCGGGCGCTCACCCGCCTCGGCGTCGAGCGGCTCGATCTCGTCCAGTTCCACTGGTGGGACTATGATGTGCCTGGCTATGTCGAGGCCATGGGCTGGCTCAAGGACATGCAGACCAAGGGCAAGATCTGGCAGGTCGGCACCACCAATTTCGACTGCGCGCGGCTGGAGGAGATCGTCGCGAGCGGCGTGACGGTCGCCAGCAACCAGTTGCAATATTCCGTGCTCGACCACCGGCCCGAACACGGCATGGCGGCGCTTGCCGAGAAACACGGCATCGCGCTGCAATGCTATGGCGTGATCGCCGGCGGCTTCCTGTCGGAGCGCTGGCTGGGCGCCGCCGAGCCGGAGCCGCCGATGGCCAACCGGTCGCTGGTCAAATACCGGCTGATCATCGACGAATTCGGCTCCTGGGCGCTGTTCCAGGAGATGCTGCGGACGCTCGCCGCGATCGGCGCCAAGCATGGCGTCAGCCTGTCGGCGGTGGCGACCCGTTATGTCCTGGACAAGCCGCGGGTGGCGACCGCCATCGTCGGCGCGCGCACCGCCGCGCACCTGGCCGATCTCGTCGCGGTCGCGGCGCTGAAGCTCGACGCCGCGGACAAGGCGGCGATCGCGGCGGTAACCGCCAAGGCCTCCGGACCCGAGGGCGACTGCTACAGCCTCGAGCGCGTGCCGGGCGGACGCCATACCAGCATCATGTGGACCAACCAGAACACCAAGGGGGTCGGTGCCCGTTGACGGCACCGGAGACAGCCATGAGCGACGATGCCTTCGAGCTCTTCGACCTCAAGGTGGAGGTCGTCCATCGCGACACGTCGCGGCCGATGGTCTGCCGGCACAAGGAGGGCGACTTCTTCTTCCTGCGCGGCGGCGTCATGGAGTTTCCGCCCGACCGTCCGACCTTCGGCTATTACGCCATGCTGGCCGTGCTGCCCTTCCTGATGGCCAAGCAGCGGCCGACCCAGCGCTGCGACTGGATGTCGACCGATGCCGATATCGGCTGCACCGATCCCAATTGCGGCGCCGCCTTCCGCATCACGCGACTGGCCCCCAAGACCTATCTGCATAGCGAATATACCAAGGTGCCGCTCGATCCGGTGTAAGCTGGCGCTGGAAACCAGGCGGTAGCGACCGATGGCTGTCAATGTTCCCGGCTATTGCACGCTTTGCCGCTCGCGCTGCGGAACGCTCAACACGGTCGAAAACGGCCGGCTGATCAAGGTCGCGCCGCTAGCCGACCATCCGACTGGCAGAGCGGTCTGCGCCAAGGGACGGGCCGCGCCGGAACTCGCCCATTCCTCGCGCCGCCTCACCCAGCCGCTGAAACGCACCACGCCGAAGGGATCGGCCGATCCCGGCTGGGTGCCCATCTCCTGGGACGCCGCGCTGGACGAGGTCGCCGCGCGCCTCGGCGACATCAGGCAGCGCCACGGCGCCGAGGCGGTCGCCTTCGCGCTGACCTCGCCGAGCGCCACCCCGATGGTCGACAGCGTGGAGTGGGTCGAGCGCTTCATTCAGCTGTTCGGCAGCCCCAATGTCTGCAACGCCACCGAGATCTGCAACTGGCAGAAGGACGTCGCCCACGGCTTCACCTTCGGCACCGTGCTGCCCTTGCCGGACTATGCCGGCACCGACCTGATCATCCTCTGGGGCCACAATCCCTCCAGCGTCTGGCTGGCGGAAGCCGGGGAACTCGCCGAGGCGCAGCGCCGCGGCGCCCGGCTCGCGGTCATCGATCCGCGCCGGACCGGTCATGCCGGCCAGGCCGATCATTGGCTCGCGGTGCGCCCCGGCACCGATGCCGCGCTGGCGCTGGGGCTCGCCCACCGGCTGATCGCCGCCGGCCGCTTCGACCGGGATTTCGTCCGGGCCTGGACCAATGGGCCGCTGCTGGTGCGCGCCGATAACGGGCATTTCCTCAGGATGGGGGATGTCGATCCGCAGGCCGGCAACGGCGACGACTTTGCCGCCTTCGACAACGCGGCGGGCCGGGTCGTGGCCTATGACCGCCGGCGCGATCCGGAAGCGGCCTGGGCGAAGGACCTGGCGCTGACCGGCACCTTCGAGGTCGCCGGCATCGCCTGCCGGCCGGCCTTCGACCTCTATGCCGCGCGCTGCGCCGACTATCCGGTCGAACGGGTCGCCGAGATCACCGGGGTCGACGCCGACAAGATCGTCGCCCTGGCCGATGCCATCGCCGAGGCGAAGGCCGTCTCGCATTTCGCCTGGACCGGCATCGGCCAGCACGCCAACTCGACCCAGACATCGCGCGCCATGGCGACGCTCTACGCGCTGACCGGCTGCTTCGACGCCAAGGGTGGCAATGTCGTGCCGACCGCGCTCGCCGCCAATCCGATCAGCGAGCCCGCGCTGCTGTCCGAGAGCCAGCGCCTGAAGGCGCTCGGCGCCAGGGAACGGCCGATCGGGCCGGCGGCGCTCGGCATGGTCACCGCGCGCGAGCTCTACACCGCGATCCTCGACGCCAGGCCCTATCGGGTGCGGGCGCTGATGACCTTCGGCGCCAATATGCTGCTGTCGCGCGGCGACGCCATGATGGGGCGCAAGGCCTTGCAGGCGCTCGACTTCGCCGTCCATTGCGACCTCTTCGACAATCCGACCGCGCAGCAGGCCGACATTCTCCTGCCGGTCGGCAGCCCCTGGGAACGCGAGGGCCTGAAGCTCGGCTTCGACGTGACCCAGGCGGCGCAGGAGCTCGTCCAGCTCCGCCCGGCCATGATCCCGCGCGTCGGCCAATCCCGTTCGGATGCCGAGATCGTCTGCGACCTCGCCAAGAGGCTGGGTTTCGGCGATCGCATGTTCGGTGGCGATATCGAAGCGGGCTGGCGCCACCGCCTCGCGCCGCTCGGCCTGACCCTCGACGCGCTACGCGCCCATCCCGCCGGCATCCGCAGGCCGGTCGAAACCCGCCATCGCAAATATGCCGAAAGCGGCCCCGAGGGCATCCGCGGCTTCGCCACCGAAACCGGCCGGGTCGAACTCTATTCGGAGCGGATGCTGCGCCATGGTCAGGCGCCGCTTCCGGCTTTCGAGGATCATGCCGACGCGCCGCTCGCCGCCGCCGGCCAACGTCCTTTCATCCTGACCTGCGCCAAGAGCCCCTATTATTGCCATAGCCAGCACCGCCAGGCGGCGTCGCTGCGCCGGCGCGCCCGTGAGCCCATGGTCACCCTCGCCGGCAGCATCGCCGATGCCAGGGCCATCACCGAAGGCACCTGGGTCGAGGTCTCGACCCGTGCGGGCAAGGCCCGCTTCAAGGCGACCATCGACCGGTCGCTCGCCCGCGATGTCGCGGTGGCCGATTTCGGCTGGTGGCGCGCGCTGCCCGATCTCGGCCTGCCGGGCTACGATCCCTTCTCCGATGAAGGCAGCAATTTCAACCGGCTGATCGATGCCGACCATGCCGATCCGGTCAGCGGCGCACCCTCGCTCAAATCCTTTGCCTGCGACATCCGGCCGGTCGCGACCAGCAGGGTCTCGCCCTGGCGCGGCCAACGCCGCCTGCGCATCGCGGCGCGGCGGGAGGCGGCCGGCGGCATCGTCGAGCTGGAGTTGTCGGGCGAGGACGGCGGCCGGCTGCCGCCGTTCCGGCCCGGCCAGCACCTGTCCGTGTCGCTCGACATTCCCGGCAGCGGCCCGGTCGAGCGGTCCTATTCGCTCTGCGGCGACAGCCAGATCGACGCCGCCGGGCATTATCGGATCGCCATCAAGCCGATCGTCGGCGATGGCCAGGCCGGGCTCTTCTCATCCTTCTCGGCCGCCTCGCTCGGCGCGGGGAGCCGGATCGAGGCGCGCGTGCCGGCCGGCGACTTCGTCATTCCGGAAGCCGCCGATTTTCCGGTCGTCCTGATCGCCGCCGGCATCGGCATCACGCCGTTCCTCGGCTATCTCCACGCGCTCCGACGCGCGCCGTCACCGCCGCAGGTGACGCTGCATTACGGCAGCCGGAACGCCGCCTCCCATGCCTTCCACGCGGAGATCGCAAGCCTGGCGGCGGCCCTGCCCTCGCTCGATCTGGTCACCCATTTCAGCCGGCCGGACGCGGGCGACATCGCGGATGCCGTTGGCCGGATCGACGCCGAAAGCATTGGCCAGGAGCTGATCGACCGGCGCGCCCGCTTCTATCTCTGCGGACCGGAAGCGATGATCGTCGACATCACCCGGGGCCTGATCCGGCGCGGCGTGCCGGCCTTCGAGATCTTCAGCGAAGCCTTCGTGTCGCCGCCGCGGCGCGACCTGGCCTCCGGCGACACCAGCCGCTTCGCCGTCACCTTCGCCCGCTCAGGACGCACCGCGATGTGGTCGCCCGAGCGTGGCGACCTGCTCAGGTTTTCCGAGGAGCTCGGCCTGTCGCCGCCTTCGGGCTGCCGGGTCGGCCAGTGCGAGAGCTGCGCGCTCACCGTGCTCGACGGCGCGGTGACCCACCTGGTGCCGACCGCCGGGCTCGACGCCGGCCAGTGCCTCTCCTGCCAAGCGGTGCCGGCCTCGGATCTGGTGCTCGACGCTTGAGGCGGGGCGTCTACCCCGCCCAGATCGTCGCGGTCTCCCGCTCCAACGCGGCGATGATGCAGGCGGCCACCGGGTGCATGCGCTTGGCCGGATCGGGCTCGATCTCGGCAACCGCCGAAAACCGGCCGAAGCGGCTGTCGACCGAAAGCCCGAGGATATGGGCTCCATCAGGTCCCGGGTCGTCGAGCCTGACCGACGCGCGCGCGACGCCCGGGCCGGCCAGAGCCGCGGCAACCGCGATATTGATCTCGTTGGGATAGCGCCGCACGGCCTCGTCCAGCCGGCCGGCGAAGACCTCGCCGGCGATCCCGGTCATTCCCGGGCGCGAGGCCGTGACCTGCAGCCTCGCGTCAGGATCGACCGAGGCCGCAGCCACGCCGTCGAGGCCGCCGAGCGCCCCCGGCAGAAGCCGCAGCCGGTGGCCATGGGCGCGGCCGGCGGCTTCGAGACCAGCGAAAAGACCGGGATCGGCGAGCGCGCTGGCGCTGACCGTCCAGACATCGGCCGAAGCCAGCGCCCGCGCGCCGTGGCGGCGCAAGGCTTCGGGACCCGCCGCCTCGATGATCAGATCGGCGGGTTCCGCGAAGAAGCGCTCGGCATCCGCCGTCGCCTCGGGCTCTCCCGCCCGGTTCGCATCACGCACCAGGCAAAGGCCGAGGCGCCATGCCGGCGCGGTCCTGAGAAAAGCGAGCACGGGGCGCCCGATGCGCCCCGCCCCGATGACATGGATGCGTCTGGCTTCCATTGACGGGCTTCAAGGTGCCGGCGATTGGCCTCTCCGGCCGCTCGCCTCAGGCCACCAGCTTGGCGAACAGCGCCGGGTCGACATTGCCGCCCGACACGACGGCTGCGACCACCTGGCCGCGCACGTCCAGCCGGCCGGACAAGAGCGCTGCCAGCGGCACGGCGCCCGAAGGCTCGACCACCAGTTTCAGCTCGCGGAAGGCGAAATTGACCGCCCGCTTGACCTCGTCTTCCGACACGGTAACGCCACCGGCGACATGCGGCTGATTGACAGCAAATGTCAGTTCGCCCGGCGTCTGTGCCAACAGGCCGTCGCAGAGCGACCCGCCGAGCCTGACATTGGCGACCCGCTTGCCGGCCTCGAAGGAGCGCGCATGGTCGTCGAAATCCTCCGGCTCGACACTGTAGAGCCTGGCCTTGGGCGCGCGCTCGTGCACGGCCAGCGCCACGCCGGCCAGAAGCCCGCCGCCCGAGCAGCAGACCAGCACGGTGTCCGGCAGCAGGCCTTGGGTGGTCAGCTCCTCGATGATCTCGCGCCCGACCGTGCCTTGGCCCGCCATGATGTAGAAATCGTCATAAGGCGGCACCAGCGTCGCGCCACGCCGGGCGGCGAGCTCCTGGGCGATCGCTACCCGGTCTTCCTTCTCGCGGTCATAGAGCACGATCTCGGCGCCTGCGGCGGCGGTCCGCTCGCGCTTCAGCACCGGGCTGTCCTTGGGCATGACGATGACCGCCGGCATGCCGAGCAACTGTGCCGCGGTCGCGACCCCTTGCGCGTGATTGCCGGAGGACATGGCGACCACGCCGGCCTTGCGCTCCTGGTCGGTCAGCCGCGCCAGCCGGTTATAAGCGCCGCGGAACTTGAACGAGCCGGTGCGCTGCAGCGGCTCGGCCTTCAGGAACACCCGGGCCCCCGTCAGGGCGTCGAGCTCCGGCAAGGTCAGGAGCGGCGTGCGGCGGGCAACCGGCGCGATCAGGCGCGCGGCATCGGCGACATCGGCTGCGGTCGGCAGGGCGGGCATGGCGGCTCTCCGGATTGGGTTGGCCCATATGAGGCCCCTTGGGCGGGCGCCGCAAGAGCCTAACGACATCGGCCGATCGGGTCGCCCAGACTAGCCCGCGTTACCCACACCGGCTAGAAGCGGGGCTGGAGGCCCCACGTGCTGCACACCGATCCGACGCCCGCGCCTGCCCGTGAAGGCCTTGTCATGACCACGCCGCCGCTCAGGATCCTGATTCTGATGAGCCGCACCGGCGGTGGCCATCTGGCCAGCGCCCGCGCCCTGGAAGCGGAATTCCTGCGCCAGAACCCGCAGGCCTCGGTCACCATTGTCGATCTCCTGACCGACCATATCAGCTTCCCGTTCAGCCGCCTGCCGCGCACCTACGACACCCTGGTCAACCGCGCGCCGCGGCTGTGGCGCGCCATGTGGAGCGTCACGGCGCGGCCCGCCGTCGGAGGGTCTTCGTCTGCCCTGGTCCGGCGGATGTCGCGTGGCAAGATCGAGCGCCTGATCCGCGAAGCTGCCCCGGACCTGGTCGTGTCCGTGCATCCGCTGGTCAACGACCTGGTCATCCCGGTGCTGGCCCGGCTGGCGCCGGCGACCCCCTACGTCACCGTCGTCACCGATCTCGGCGGCATTCATCCGCTCTGGCTGCATCCGGACAACGCCGCGATCTACCTGCCGACCGCCAAGGCGGTCGAGACCGCCATGGCCTGCGGCCTGCCGAAGCACCGGCTGCACGCCCACGGCCTGCCGATCCGCGCCGAATTCGCCGCGGCGCCGCCCGACCGGGCCGAGGCGCGCCGCGCCTTCGGGCTGGACCCTGCCTTGCCCGCCGTGCTGGTCATGGGCGGCGGCGGCGGCATCGGCCCGATCGAGGCGATTGTCGATGCCATGGCCGAGACCCTTGCCGGCTCCGGCGGCGCGCCACCGGCGCAGATCGTGGTGATCGCGGGCAAGAATGCCAGGCTGCAGGCGCGTCTCGCCGACCGGCCCTGGCCGGTGCCGGTCGTGCCGCTCGGCTTCGTCGAGCGCATGTCCGACCTCATGCATGCCTCGGACCTCCTGATCACCAAGGCCGGCCCCGGCACCATTGCGGAAGCCAGCGTCCGCGGCCTGCCCATGCTGATCTACGGTTTCATTCCCGGCCAGGAAGCCGCCAATGTCGACCATGTCGTCCAGGCCGGCGCCGGCCTGTTCGAGCCGGATCCGGCAAGGCTCGCCGCTGAGGTCTCCGCCCTGCTGGTAACCGACCGCGCCCGGCTCGCCGCCATGGCCGGCAAGGCACGCGCACTCGGCCGGGACCGGGCGACCCAGGACATCGTGGCCTCGATCCTGGCGGATCTGCCCAAAGCCTGAGCAAAGCCCGCGAGGCAACGGGCTTTGGCGCACGGCCCCGATGCGATGCCGCGCTTGCGCAATCCGGCGGGCCGGTCATCATCCGCGCCGACGACGTCAAATATGGGAGGCACTGTCGTGAAACTGGTACGCTTCGGACCGAAGGGTAAGGAAAAGCCCGGTCTGGTCGATCCCGCAGGCAAAATTCGCGATCTCTCCGAGATCGTTCCCGACATTGCCGGCGAGGCGCTGTCGAGCAAGGGGCTGGCCAAGATCGCCAAGGCGGATTGGCAGAAGCTGCCGGTCGCCCCGGCCGGCGCCCGCATCGGCGCCTGTGTCGGTGGCGTCGGCAATTTCATCGCCGTCGGCCTCAACTATGCCGACCATGCCGCCGAGACCGGCGCGGCGATCCCGACCGAACCGATCCTGTTCAACAAGGCACCCTCCTGCATCGTCGGCCCCGACGACGACGTGATGCTGCCCAAGGGCTCGGTGAAGACCGACTGGGAGGTCGAACTCGCCATCGTCATCGGCGAACGCGCCCGCTACGTCTCCAAGCAGGACGCCCTGTCGGTGGTCGCCGGCTTCTGCATCTGCAACGACGTCTCCGAGCGCGCCTATCAGATCGAGCGCGGCGGCCAGTGGATGAAGGGCAAGGGCTGCGAGACCTTCGGCCCGCTCGGCCCCTGGCTCGTCACCGTCGACGAGATCGCCGACGTGCAGAAGCTCGGCATGTGGCTGGACGTCAACGGCGAGCGCATGCAGACCGGCTCGACCAAGACCATGATCTTCGACGTCCGGACCATCGTCTCCTACACTTCGGAATTCATGGTGCTGGAGCCCGGCGACGTGATCACCACCGGCACCCCGCCCGGCGTCGGCCTCGGCATGAAGCCGCCGAAATTCCTCAAGGCCGGCGATACCATGACGGTCGGCATCGAGGGTCTCGGCGCGCAGAAGCAGAACGTCATCGCCTGGCGGTGAGCTGTTCTCGGCTTGAACCGAAACATGAAGAACCCCGGCGCGAGCCGGGGTTTTTTGTTGGGTGGAGGCGCTGGAGCGGATTCAGCACATGAAGAGGCTGAATCGGAATCGGGGCGTGCGAAGTGGCGGGTAAGAGCCTGAATTAACGGATGAAACCACCCCCCGCCCCACGCGCTGGCAGCGCGCGAACTCAACCCTCTCCCATAGGGAGAGGGTGGCGCCGTCAGGCGCCGGGTGAGGGGCGTAAGCGTCGAGAAATGATGCCGGCGCGCGTCGCGTATGCCGCCCTATCCGGAGATGGACGACCCCTCACCCGGCAGCTGACGCTGCCACCCTCTCCCTCTGGGAGAGGGTTAATTCAGCGTCCCGTCTTTCCGGGCCGCCGAAACGAACCGCGTGGATATTGGTAGCGGGAGAGAGAGTCGAACTGCCGACCTCCTCAATCCATCACGGCGGCTTTGAGGATGCACACCATGGTGGCATGTGCCGTTTCGGTGCCGACATTGCGGATCACGTGCCGCCCGTCGCAGCGGTAGCGCACGCTTTCGCCGGCCTTGACCGTCTCGACCCGGTCGCCGACCTCGACGACGAATTCGCCTTCCAGCACCGACAGGCTCTCCACCGAGCCGCGCTGGTGGCCTTCGCTCTCCAGCACGCCGCCGGGATCGCAATGGAAATCGTACCATTGCAGCCATTCCACAGTCTTGATCCAGCCGGTGATCGACAGCCGGCACTTGCCGTCGTCCGAGACCAGGAGCGGGGTGTCGCCCTTGGACAGCTTTTCGAGGAAGGGCTCTTCTGTCGCGGTCGCCAGCACCCGCTCGATCGACACGTCGAGCGCCTGGCTCAGCCGCCAGATCGTGGCGAGCGTCGGATTGGTCTCGTTGCGCTCGATCTGGCTGATGATCGACTTGGCGACACCCGACTGCTCGGACAATTCCGACAGCGACAGGTTATAGGCCTTGCGCAGCCGCTGCACGGTCCGGCCGAGATTGCCCGACAGGACATGGGCGCCGGCATCCAGCTCGATTTTCTTCGGGTCGCGGTCGGCCATGGCGTTGCGAAATCAGGCTCTCGGTCGTTGTTCCGAACGATCGTTCGGCGAAAAAGACACTAGGGCCCGCGTCGCTGCGGTGCAAGATGCAGCTGGCGCCGGGCTCGCCGCCGGCCGGACCGCCTTCGCTCTTCCCCGCCGGCACGACGGTCCAGGCGTGACCGCCGCGCCATGCCGCCCGTCACAGCTTGCTTCCGATGTCGGGCGAAACGCTCTACAAGCGCAGCGCCGTGCCGGTTCCGCCCTTCTGTCCAGTGAATGGGAGCCCGCCCGGACGGTCTCCCGAACCAGCAGGATGCGGCAGCATGACGCCGTCGACGACGCCACCGGCCACCGGCCTTTTCCTCGGCCGTATCCCCTATGTCAGGCTTGGATCCGGGCCCCGGCGCATCGTCGTCGTCAATGGCGGCCAGGGTTTCGTCCGGCGCTTCAGCGCCGGGAGCGCCGCCCGCGACATCAGGCAGATCATGCCTTTGCTGCCGCCCGACAGCACGGTCGTCGTGCTCGGTTATGATGCCGATCCGCCGGCCGGTTACGACATGGCCCGGATCGTCGGCGATGTCGCCACCATCATGCGCACCGAGATCGGCCCTTCGACGGTGATGGGGATTTCCTTTGGCGGCTTCGTCGCGGCCCGCCTCGCCGCCGAACATCCCGATCTCGTCGACCGGCTCATCCTGCTGATCACCGCGCACCGCTTCTCGGCCGAGGGCCGAGCCCGGGTCGCCGGGCTGATCGACGACCTCGAACGCGGCGACCTCTATGGCATGGCGCGCAAATTCGCGACGCTCAGCCGGCGCGCCTGGGTGAACCTCACCGTCAGGCTCGTCCTCTGGCTTGCCCGCAACAAGCTGGCCGCCAAGCTGAACCCGCCGGCGACCATCATCCGCAGCCTGTCGGCGGCCCTGAACGAGGATGTCGCGCAAGGCCCCGGCTGGCTCGCGGCGATCCGCGCCCCGACCTTGATCCTCGGCGGTGACGCCGACCAGTTCTTCGATGTCGCGGCGATGCGGGAAACGGCAACGGCCATCCCCGCGGCGAAGCTGGAGCTGATCGCCGGCGAAACCCACATGCTGCCGCTGGAGCGACCCAAACCCGTCGCCGCGGCCATCACGCGGTTCCTGACGAACTCCTGACGCGAGAGAGAGATCGCTCGCCCGATGCGCCGCCTCAGTCGGCGGCCGCCTCCATGCTGCCGATCAGGTTGCCGAGGCTCCGGCAGCGCACGACGGCGGTCCGGATGATCCTGTCCTTGCGGTCCTCGCCGAGGTCGATCATTTCCCGCACGCACAGGGCCACCATGCGGCGCTGTTCGGACTGTTTCCGGGAGATCGCCAGTTCGGCGCAGGCATCGCGATAGGCTTCCCGCATCATCCGCGCCTGGTCTTGCGGAAACGAGCCCACATCGAATGCGGTGCGAATATGGGTCACGACAATGCTCCCTGACGTGGAGCGCGCGAGCAAATGCGTCTCGCGGTCGCCGGTGCGCGGGCCACATTCCCGACGATGGCGGGACGCTACACCCGGGGACTTGGCCGAAGCAAATCAAAAAATCAGCTCGTCCTTTGCCCTCAGGACCGGCGAAAATCGCCACGCAATGTCGGAAAGCGTCGCCTCTCTTCGTCCTGGGGAATGTCAGGGGCGGTCCGGATCCATCCGACCAGGCCTTGCGACGGAACCGGAGGACCCATCATGACGGCGGCCAGGACGGACAAGATCACCATCGAAAACGTCAATCATCCCGGTCAGGCCACACGCGTTGACAAGGCCATGTACGACGCGATGAAACAGGCCTTCCTCACCGTCCTGCCGGCACGGTCGCCGGGACTGACGGTGGCGGAGGTGCAGGCCGCGGTGCTCGCCCATTTGCCCGGGGACCTGTTTCCCGGTGGTGCCAAGGCGGGCTGGTGGAGCAAGGCCGTCCAGCTGGACCTCGAAGCCAAGGGGATCGTCCAGCGCGAGAACGTCCGGCCATTGCGGTTGCGCCGGACCTGATGCCCGAACCATCTGACACCCAAGCCGTCTGACGCTGAAGCTACTGGACGCTCGTGCCAAGAAGAGGCCCGCCCCGGAATGCGGCGGCGGGCCAAGTCAAAATCAGGTGCAGGCACTGGTGTTAAGCATAGATCCCTGCCGCTTTCGATTGCGTGACAGATCCGGCGCGGCGCCGAGGCCGGCTCGCCCGGCGCGTCGCCCGAAGGCGCATCTGATGAAAGCGCAACAATTTGGTTGCGCAAACTCGCAACCTTTGCCATTAATAGGCAACCAGGAGGTTGCCAATATGTCTGATCGTATCGAAAAGACCATCGCCTTGAATGCTCCGGTCGAGCGGGTCTGGCGCGCGCTGACCGATCACCGCGAGTTCGGAGAATGGTTTCGTGTGAAGCTCGACGGCCCTTTCGTGCCGGGTGAAATTTCCACCGGCCACATCACCTATCCCGGCTACGAACACGTCAAATGGAATGCGCGGGTCAAGGAAATGGCGGCCCCGCGGCTGTTCTCCTTCACCTGGCATCCCTATGCCGTCGATCCCGCCGTCGATTACGGCAAGGAGACCCCGACGCTGGTCGAGTTCCACCTGGAACCGATAGCGGACGGCACACGCCTGACCGTCATCGAATCCGGTTTCGACAAAGTGCCGGGCCATCGCAGGGCCGAAGCCTTCCGCATGAACGACGGCGGCTGGAGCGAGCAGATGAGGAACATCCAGGCTCATGTCGAACGCTGAACAGCCGGGGTGCGGCCATGTCGCAGCTTGACGCCTCCGGCGCCGGCGCGAGGGCGCGGGAGCCCGGCCCCGCCACCTTGTTCGCGGCGCTCGGCGACCCGACCCGCCTGGCGCTCTTCACCCGCCTGAGCGACGGCCAGGCGCGATCGATCGCCAGCCTGTCGGCGGATACCGACCTGACCCGGCAGGCCGTCACCAAGCACCTGCGTGTGCTGGAAGAGGCCGGCCTGGTCGCCAGCCTCCGCATCGGCCGGGAAAGCCAGTTCGGCTTCCGCCCTGAACCGATCGCCGCGATCAGGGCCTATCTCGACGACGTGTCGCGGCAATGGGACGACGCCCTGTCCAGGCTCAAGCTGTTCGTCGAACGCTGAGCGCGCCGAGGGCTGCGGGATCGTCGCGCCTAGGGCGCGACCGGCACCAGCCCGTGACGCAGCATGATCTCCTTCATGCGCGCCGGGTCCGGCGCGCCGGCGCCGATCAGTGCGGCCACTTCGCGGAAATAGCCGGGCCCGAGCACGCCCGGCGTGAGCACGGCCAGGCAAACGGCCGGCGCCTGCGTCGTGTTGCTGAAGCCGTGGACCACGCCGCGCCGGATGAAGGCCGACTGGCCGGGAGCGATATCGACGTCCTGGCCGTCGATGCGGAACCGCAACGTGCCGTCGAGGCCATAGACCGCCTCGTCCCAGCTCTCATGATAATGCGGCACCGGCATCCGGGCGTTCGGCGCGACCGTCATCTTGAACATGTCGAGGCTGCCGGCCGTGTCGTCCTTGCTGTGCAGGAACTCGAGTTTCAGTCCGCCGATGCTGATCGTCTCCGGCATGAAGGTCTCCCGATCCGGTTTGCCGGAGCCATCATGGCCGCGTTTCCTGACGTCTGTGAGGGAATTCTCGCGGCCCGGTGGCACGGCGCCCGACATCCTGCCCCGGACTCTAACGTTCGCATACATCTCACAAATATGCGTCTTTTCAGTGCGTCATGTGCCCTCTTTCCGACCTTCGAGGCGCACACAAGAACCACCACGCTCCACCTCTCCCCGCCGGGAAGAGGTAAAGAGTAGCGCTTCCGGCGCGAAATTTCGAAGGGCGACGCATTCAGGCTCGTCTGAAAGATGCGCGCGAACGCCAGCCCTCCGGCCCTCGCGCCTGCGAAACCGCCCCCCCGCCCGGGTCGCGAAGCGACGTTTCCTGCCGACCTCTCCCGGCATACGCGCCGGCCGGCCCGCCGAAGCAAGGCTGGCCGGCGTTTCACAATGGCCGCCGACGCGGCTAAATAGGCTGACGATCCTCATCCGGCAGGCGAAATCCCATGACCATGCAGCAGCCCAACCTTTCCGCATCGATCGACCCGGTGAAGCTCGACAGGCTGGCCGAGGTGGCCGTCAAGGTCGGCCTGCAATTGCAGCCGGGCCAGGACCTGTTCCTGACCGCGCCGGTCGCCGCCCTGCCGCTGGTCCGGCGGATCGCCGAACATGCCTATAAGGCCGGCGCCGGCCTCGTCACGCCCATCCTGTCCGACGAGGAGGTCACCCTGGCGCGCTACCGGTCGGGCGCCGACGCGAGTTTCGACCGGGCACCCGGCTGGCTCTATGAGGGCGCCGCCAAGGCCTTCGCCGGCAATACCGCGCGGCTCGCCATTGTCGGCGACAACCCCATGCTGCTGGCGGGCCAGGACCCGGCCAAGGTGGCGCGCGCCAACAAGGCCAATTCGCTCGCCTACCAGCCGGCGCTCGAAAAGATCGTCGGCTTCGACGTCAACTGGAACATCGTCGCCTATCCGGGCTCCGCCTGGGCGGCCCAGGTGTTTCCGGGCGAACCGGCCGATGTCGCGGTGGCCAGGCTCGCGGACGCGATCTTCCAGGCCTCGCGCGTCGACGTCGACGATCCCGTGGCGGCCTGGGGCGCCCACAATGCCGGCCTGCGCCGCCGCACCCAATGGCTGAACGAGCAGCGCTTCCATGCCCTGCATTTCAGCGGGCCGGGCACCGACCTGACCGTCGGCCTCGCCGACGGCCACGCATGGCAGGGCGGCGCATCGACCGCCAAGAACGGCGTCACCTGCAACCCGAACATCCCGACCGAGGAGGTCTTCACCACGCCGCATGCCCGGCGAGTGGACGGTCACGTCTCGAGCACCAAGCCCTTGTCCTACCAGGGCACGCTGATCGACGATATCGCCGTGCGCTTCGAGGCCGGCCGCATCGTCGAGGCCAAGGCGGCGCGCGGCGAAGAGGTGCTGAACAAGGTGCTGGACACCGACGAGGGCGCCCGCCGGCTCGGCGAGGTGGCGCTGGTGCCGCATTCCTCGCCGATCTCGAAGAGCGGGCTCCTGTTCTTCAACACGCTGTTCGACGAGAACGCCGCCTGCCACATCGCGCTCGGCCAGTGCTATTCGAAATGCTTCGTCGACGGCGCCAGCCTGAGCCCCGAGCAGATCGCCGCCCAGGGCGGCAACAAGAGCCTGATCCATATCGACTGGATGATCGGCTCGGGCGAGATCGACATCGACGGCGTCCATGCCGACGGCCGGCGCGTGCCGGTGTTCCGCAAGGGCGAGTGGGCCTGAGGCGGATCCGGCCGGCCGCACAACCACCGATAGGCGCCCGAACAGGGCGCCATCACGCAACTGTCATGAACCCGTCGTAAATCTCTCCCGCGCCGTCGAATTGTCGGCGAGGGAGAGCAGGCATGAGCGAGATCACTGCGACGAAGCCGGACAACCTGCCGGTCGTCGTGGCCGACCCCGATCTGGTGGCGCAGATCAAAGGGCGTATCGATCTCGGCGATCGCGCCCTGGTGGCGGGTTTCGGCGACAAGTCGCAGCGCGACGTGGTCGCCTTCGCCGACCGCGTGCTGAGCCAGACCCGCAACAAGGACATGGGCGACGCCGGCAAGCTGCTGCTCGACGTCATCGAAAAGGCGCGCGGCCTCGATCCGGCCGAAGTGCAGAAGGCCGGTTTCTTCGAGAAGCTGTTCTCCACGGCGGAGAGCCGCCTGCGCCGCTTCATCGGCCGGTTCGAGGATGTCGCGGGCCAGATCGAGGGCGTCAATATCGAGCTCGACAAGCACAAGGACATCCTGAGGCGCGACATCTCGCTGCTCGATGAGTTGCATGACGAGACGAGGCGCTCGATCCAGGTGCTCGAGGCCCATATCGCCGCCGGTGACGATTTCGCGCGGGAGTTTCGCAATGGCCGCCTGCCGGAGCTGAAGGCCGCGGCCGACGGCCAGCGCGCCAGTGGCGACGGCCTGATGGCGGCGCAGGATTACCAGGACGCGCTGCAGGCGCTCGACCGGCTGGAAAAGCGCGTCTTCTATTTGCGGCAGGCGCGGCAGATCGGCATTCAGCAATTGCCGCAGATCCGTATCGTGCAGGCCGGCGACGAAACCCTGATCGAGAGCCTGCAGGCGACCACCCAGCTGACCATTCCCGTCTGGAAGCAGAAAATGGTGCTGCTGCTCGGCCTGACCCGCCAGTCGGCGGCGCTCGACCTGCAGAAGACCGTGACCGACGCCACCAACGAGATGATGCGCCAGGCCTCCGACATGATGCGCCACCAGGCCGTCGAGATCGAAAAGCAGGCGCAGCGCGGCATCATCGATATCGCCACGCTGGAAAAGACCAATCGCGACCTCATCGAGACGGTGGCCGGCGTGCTGGCGGTGCAACGCGAGGGACGCCAGAAGCGTGCCGAAGCCGAAACCCGCATGGCTGAGCTGACCAGCGAATTGAAGACCGCCCTGACGAGCCCCGCGGCGTGACCACCGGATGGGTGAGAACGGCACCTGCACCGATCAGCCGGCGGCTCGCACGCCTCTTGGCCCTCGTCGCCACGGCCCTGACGCTCGGCCTCGGCCTGGGCTCCTGTTCGCGCCCGGGTCCCGAGATCGCCATTCTCGCCGGTTCGGAGAACAAGGCGCTGGAGCCACTGGTGCAGGAATTCTGTACCGCGCGCGGCGCCCGGTGCAGCTTCACCTATCAGGGATCGCTCGATATCGGCTTCGGCTTGCGCGCAACCGCCACGCCGCTCGCCGCCGACATCGTCTGGCCCGCCGCCTCGATCTGGATCGACCTGTTCGACGAAGGCCGCCGGGTCAGGCATCTCACGTCGATCTCGCAGAGCCCGGTCGTGCTCGGCATCCGCCGGTCGAAAGCCCAGGCGCTCGGCTGGACGACGCGCGATGTCACCACCGCCGATATCATCGACGCGGTGGAGCGGGGCGATCTCAAATTCCTGATGTCTTCGGCGACCCAGTCCAATTCCGGCGCCGGCGCCTATCTCGCCATGCTGACGACGGCGGTCGGCCGCGACGATGTCCTGACCGAGGCCGCGCTCGCAAGCACCGAGGTCAGGCGCAAGGCGCGCGCCCTGCTGCGCGGTGTCGAGCGCAGCTCGGGATCGAGCGGCTGGCTCGGCGAGCTGTTCCTCGACCAGGACCAGCGCGGCATCCGCTACGACGCCATGTGGAACTATGAAGCGGTTCTGAAAGAGACCAACGAGACCCTCGTCGCGCGTGGCGGCGAACCGCTCTGGCTGGTCTACCCGAAGGACGGCGTCGCGGTGTCGGACGGTCCGCTCGGCCTCGTCGACCGGGGCCGCGGCCAGGAGGTCGAGAGCTTCGTGCTCGACCTGCAGAAATTCCTGCTTTCGGGGGACGCCCAGACGCGCATCGCAGCGACCGGCCGGCGCATCCCGCTCGGCCGCGCCGATGCGGCAAGGCCCGTTGCGGAGTGGAATTTCGATCCCTCCCGGCCGATCACCGCGGTCCGCCCGCCCGATCCGAAGGTGATCTGGGCCGCGCTCAATCTCTATCAGGAAGCCCTGCGCCGGCCGTCGCTGTCGGGGCTTTGCCTCGATGTCTCCGGCAGCATGGAGGGCGCCGGCATCCGCCAGCTGCGCGAGGCCATGGCCTTCCTGTTCACCCCGGAAACCACCCGCGGCCTGCTGGTGCAATGGTCGCCCGACGACCGCATCCACGCCATCCCCTTCGCAAGCACGCCGGGCGCGCTGCAACAGGGCTCCGGCGCCGCCCCCGACCAGGCCCGGCTGAAAGCCTGGGGGGCGCAATTGCGGGCCGATGGCGGCACCGACATGTATGCCTGCGCGCGGGCGGCGCTGCGCGCCATGGCGGCCGATCTCGGCACCGGCAAGTTCCTCGGCGCCATCGTGATCATGACCGATGGGCGGAGCCAGGGCGATCTCTCGGGCTTCCTCGCCGACTGGCGGCGCGACGGCCACAAGGTGCCGGTCTTCGGCATCACCTTCGGCGATGCCGACCGCAGCCAGCTCGACCACCTCGCGGGCGAGACCGGTGGGCGGGTGTTCGACGGCCGCTCCGGCCTGGTCGAGGCCTTCCGCGCCGTCAGAGGATATAATTGAGGCATGGACCTTGGCGGCGCCAGCGGCTGGAACCATGTGGCGGGCGGCGTCGCGGCGGCCATCGCCCTTCCCGTCGGCGTGTTCGGCCTGGACCTGCCCTTCCCGCTGGTCGTCCCGGTCGCCGGCGGCATCTATCTCGGCCTCGCCTTCCTGCTGGCCCGGCCCCGGCCGATCGATCGTATCGACCCGGAGCGCGTCGGCCGCGCCCAGGCGGCACTCGTGGCGGGCCTCATCGAGGAGGGCGAAAAGCTCGTCGCGCGGCTCAACGAGGCCTCGCGCCGGCTCGCCGCCAAAGATGCCGCCAACACGGCCGCGCATATGGCCGGCATCGCCCAGGCCATCCTCGACCGGCTCGCGGCGGAACCCGGGAAGCTCGCCTCTGTCAGGCGCTTCCTGTCCTATTACCTGCCGCGTTCGGTCGAAATCGCCGAGGGGCTGGTGGTGGTCGAGGGCCAGCGGGCCAGGGATCCTGCCCGTGTCGCCGGGATCCACGACATGATGACGCGGCTCGACCAGGCCTTCACCTTCTATTCCGACAGTTTCGCGCAGGCCGAACTCGACGCGCTCGATGTCGAGCTGAAGCTGCTCGGCCGCTCGCTCGCCGAGGATATCGGCGGCGCGGCAACGCCTGCGCCACGTCGCCAGAACGGAGCTGCCTGAATGGCGATCAGCCGCCGCACCCTCGGCCTTGGCATCCTCGGTCTCAGCGCAACCGCGACTGGCGCCGTCCTCTATGGCCGCTCCAATCCGCTCGTTCGCGGCTATCTCGGGGCGACGACGAAGCTGTTCGGTTTCGTCGGCGGCGAGAAGGAGCGCTTCCTCGCCAATCCCGACGTCGCCGCCGCGCTGCGCCGGCATGGCGGCCTGGTGCTCGATGCCCGGCGCGCCGGCAGTATCGAAATGGCCCGCGAGCGGCCCATCCTCGATCAGAACCCGCAATTCCTCTGGCCGTCCTCGTCGGTCCTGGTCGACCTCGCCCGTGCCAACGGCGTCCGGATCCAGCGCGACCAGGTCATCCTGAACTCGCCGCTCGTCGTCTATTCCTGGGACAACATCGCCAAAGGCCTGGTCACGGCCGGCCTTGCCCAGGCCGATACGGACGTCCGCTATCGCCTCGACCTGGCCAAGCTGCTCGATGCGATCCTCGCGAACAAGCGCTGGTCGGATATCGGCGTCGCCAGCCTCTATGGCAATGCCCGCCTGCTCTCGACCGATCCCAACCGGTCCAATTCGGGTTTCATGTTCGCCGGCCTCGCCGCCAACCTGCTCGCCGGCGAGGTCGCGACCGGCGCGACACCCGCCGCCATCGGCGCCAAGGTCGAGACCATCTTCGCCCGCATGGGCTACAAGCCGAGCTCGTCGGGCAAGATGTTCGAGGATTATCTCGCCGGCGGCCCGGGCGCCCAGCCGCTGATCGTCGGCTATGAGAACCAGCTGGTCGAATGGGTGCTGGAGGACGAAGCGCGCTGGCGCAGGCTGGAGGCGGCGGCGCCCTCCAGGCCGGTCGTCCTCTATCCCCAGCCGACGGTCTTCTCGGCCCATCCCCTGCTCGCCGTGGACGACAAGGCCGGCGCCCTGATCGAAACCCTGATGAGCCCGGACGTCCAGCAGATCGCCTGGACCCGCCACGGCTTCCGCGGCCCGCTCGGCACATCAGGCGAAGCCGGCAATGCCCTGATCAGGGACCGCATCCTGCCCCGCATCGATGCCGTCACGCCCATGCCGGACTTCCGCACCATGCTGGCGCTGATCGACCGCCTGGCAGCGTGACCGCGGCGCGGCGGCCGCCGTCCGGCCGATCCGGCGCCCTTGCCTCCAAGGACAATTCTCGTCCTGGCCGGGCTTGCCCCGGCCAGCCACGAATTTGACCCTGTTGCGCAGGGAACCGGCCCATTCGGGGCGCCGGCAACCGCCATCGGCAATGTGCCGTGGCATCCATCAGGGCAACGCCGATCCAGGCGGTTCGACCGTTGCGACGAGACGCGCGATCGCCGTCGCCAGGGACATCGCGCCGCGCCGGTATTCGTTGCCGCTCTGGGGCACGAACAGACCTTTGGCGATGCCCTCATACATGCCGAGAAGCGCGGCCGCGACCTCCGCGGGCACGCCCTGCTCGGCCAGCAGCGCGGCGCGACGCTCCGGCGGCACCGGCAGCGGCACCACCGGACGGCCGAGAACCGCCGCGAAGGCCGATGCCACATCGCCGGCGCTCCAGTCTTCCGGCCCGCCCAGCTCCAGAACCCGCTTGCCCGTCCAGTCCTCGCCCAGCAGGGCTGCCGACGTCCGCCCGACATCGATCGTGCTGACCATCGGGATTTTCTGGGAGGGTTCGAGAAAACTCGGCAGCACGCCCTCCGCCATGACGGCAGCCGCCACGTCGCCCCAGTTTTCGACGAAATAGCCCGGGCGCAGAAAGGCGGTCGCCGGCGCCACCCCGTCGAGCCGTGCCTCGAACCGGTTGAGAGTGGCGATGACACCGGTGCCGGAGGCATGCTGCGCACCGATGGACGACAGGATGACGGCCTTGGGCAGACGCGCCCGCCGTGCCGCATCGGCCAGCGCCGCGCCGAGCTCTTCCGTCCGTGCATAGGGATCACCGCTCACCGGCGGCGGATTGAGCAGGAACGCTCCCGACGCGCCGTTGAGCGCATCGGCCATCGCATCGGCATCCTCGATACTCGCGACGGCCACCTCCGCGCCGAGAGCGACCCATTCTTCGCCCTGTTCCCTGCGACGCAGGACGACACGCACGGCCTTCCCCTGTGCGATCAGGGCGCGCGCCGCCTCGCCGCCAGCCCGTCCATTTGCTCCAAGCACCACATACATGATCGGCCCTCCATCCGTTCGCTCGACGGAGAGACGAATAAGTGCGGCACTTTCATGCGTCCAATGCATGCGATAGATTATCAATATGCGCGAAGTGGATTTACGTCGGATCGATCTCAACCTGCTGGTCGCGCTTGACGCCCTGCTGGAGGAGAGGAACGTCACACGGGCCGCCCACCGGCTCGGCATGAGCCAGCCGGCTGCGAGCCGTGCGCTCGGGCGATTGCGCGCGCTGTTTTCGGACGCCCTGTTGGTCGATGGGCCCGGCGGCTACGTCCTCAGCGCGCGTGCCGAAGAGGTGCGCCCCCTGCTGCGCGGGATCCTGGCCGGTGTGGGAGACATGCTGGAAGCGAACGTCTTCGATCCCGCCACGGCGACGGGCCGCATCCGGCTTCTCATGCCCGATCTGCAGGCCGCCGTGCTGACGCCGCCTTTGCTCGCCCGTCTCGCTTGCGAGGCACCGTGCCTCGATCTCGACATCGTCGCGCCGGGCACGAACGGCATGGAAACGCTGGAACATGGTGACGCGGACGCCATGGTCGCGGTGATCGACGAAGCGCCGGCCGGCATCCGCCGGCGCGGCCTCTATGACGAGGACCTCGTGACGCTCATGCGGGCGGATCACCCTGCGCTTGCCGAAAAACTCACGCTCGACCGCTTTCTGGCCCTCGATCATATCGTGGTCAGCATCACCGGCATCGGCGCCGCACCTGTCGACGAGGCGCTCGCACGCATGGGGCGAAGGCGACGGGTGAAGCTGCGCGTGCCGAACTTCTTCGCGGCGGTAGAGATCGCCGCGCGCTCCGACCTCGTCATGACCCTGCCGTCGAGCCTGGCACGGGCGGCCGCGGCCATGCAGCGCTTCGTGGCCTTGCCGCCGCCTTTCGATCTCGGGCGTTTCACGATGAGCCTCGCCTGGCACGCCCGCCAGCAGGACGCGCCCCGGCACATCTGGCTGAGGCGCGCCATCGTCACGGCGGCGATGGATATGTCGTCGGCGCATGAAGGGAGAGGCTGAACGGCCAGAAAGGCGATCCGCCTCGGGCTGCCTGCGCGCCTTTGCCCGCAAGGTCGCCGACCGGGTGATCGTCATGGCCGGCGGCGCCATTGTCGAGGCGGCCGAACCCGTCGCCTTCTTCACCGCGCCCCGGCACTGAGGCCGGCCCGGCCCATCCGCATTTGCGGATTTCGCAGGGGAACCTCAGTGCCGCAGGCCCCACGCCTTGCACAGGCCGAGGTCACCATCGCCCTCGCAAGATCAGCGGACGAAAAGCGACGGAGCATGGCCTCGCGCCGGCGATAGCGGCTTGTCCCGGATAAGGAATCGGAGAACTCTGCCGGCTTCATTTTTGGCACGTCGACTCAACCGGGGCCGTCGATGGCGAGCATTCTCGTAATAGATGACGACGACGCGGTCCTGACGACCATCAAAATACTGCTCGAAAGGCAGTCTCACGATGTCGCCGTCGCCAGCACCGGCAAGAAGGGGCTGCAACTCCTGCAGGCCCAATCCTTCGATCTGACCATCGTCGACATCTTCATGCCCGACCTGGACGGCTTCGAGACGATGAGCCGGATCCACCTGCTGCGGCCAGCCATCCCGATCATCGTCATCTCCGGCTACGAGTTTCAGGTGACCTCCTCCTCCCCGCCGGATTTTCTGCGCATCGCCACCCAGCTCGGTGCCGTCGCCAGCGTGCGCAAACCCTTCCGGCCGAGCGATCTCCTGGCCGCGGTCACCCAATGCCTGGCGGCCCGAAACGACCGTGCCGGTGACTGACCGGCGATGCGCCCGGCGGCGGCGCGCGAGCCCCTTGCCGCAAGGACCGGCGACCCGCTATCGGTTGTTCCGGGACGGGATGTCGCGGGCTTCGAGGAGCCCTCGGCATGTCCCCTCCGCACCTGACATGACCGGACTGCCCGGCAGGAGACCATGATGCCGGACAGCGACAAACAGGGCTATTTTCTCGCGACCTTGCCCGCCACCGCTTTCGATCGAAAGCTGGCCTGGGCCGCCGTCGGGATCTCCTCGCTGTTCTTCCTGCTGGCCGTGCCCTTCGCCGGCATGAAACTGCCCGAAATGCCGGCCTTCGTCGC
Organism: Hyphomicrobiales bacterium; assembly: GCA_017304475.1. GTDB lineage: Bacteria > Pseudomonadota > Alphaproteobacteria > Rhizobiales > Phreatobacteraceae > Phreatobacter. The sequence goes on from JAFKKV010000020.1 coordinate 26,886, forward strand.
GGGCTATCAATTCTCCCTGGCGATCATCGACCTGATCACCGTCATCCTTCTGCTCGTCCAGTTCGGCATTCTGCGATCACGCTCCCTTCTCCTGCTCGCCAGCGGCTACCTTTTCACCGCCATCATCGCCGTCGTTCATGCCCTGACCTTTCCGGGTCTGTTCAGCCCGACCGGCCTGCTGGGGGCCGACCGGCAGACGACCGTCTGGCTCTACATGTTCTGGCATGCCGGCTTTCCCCTGCTCACGATCGGCTATGCCCTGCAGAAGGGCCCCGACGGCGGCCCCAGGATCCGCGGCTCGGCCCCGGTCGCGATCACCCGGAGCATTGTCGCGGTCATCGCCGCGGTCGCCGCGCTGACCTGGGTCACCACGGGCGCCCATGACATCCTGCCGACCCTCCTCAGGGAGGGGCGCTACACCCCGGCCATGATCGCCGTCGTGTCCTCGGTCTGGTGCTTCAGCCTCGGCGCCCTCCTGGTCCTGTGGCGGCGGCGGCCCCATTCGGTCCTCGACATCTGGCTGATGGTGGTCCTTTGCGCCTGGCTGTTCGACATCGCCTTGTCGGCGATCCTCAATGTCGCCCGCTTCGATCTCGGCTTCTATGTCGGCCGCCTCTACGGGCTGCTCGCCGCCTGTTTCGTGCTCGCGGTCCTGCTGGTCGAGACCAGCGTCCTGCAGGCGCAGCTTGCCCGGCTGCTCGCCTTGGTGCGCCAGCATGCCGCCGCGGAGCGCGACCGGCATGACGACCGGGAACGCCTGTTCAGCGCGGTGGTCGAGTCGTCGAACGACGCCATCATCACCAAGACGCTCGACGGCACCATCACCGCCTGGAACCCGGCGGCCGAGCGACTGTTCGGCTATTCCGCGCCGGAGGCCGTGGGCAAGCGCATCGACATCATCATTCCCGCGGACCGGCACGGCGAGATGCGGGACATTCTCGATCGTGTCGGTCGCGGCGAACGGATCGAGCATCACGAGACACGGCGCTTGCGCCGGGATGGCACGGAGCTCGACATTACGCTCGGCGTTTCGCCGATCCGGTCGGCATCGGGCGCGATCGTCGGGGCGTCCAAGACGGCGCGCGACGTCACCGAGGCGCGAAAGACCCAGAGGGCGCTGAACCAGGAGATCGAGGAGCGCCGGCGCATCTTCGAATCCTCGCAGGATCTGATCCTGGTCACCGACGCGAAAGGCCATCTCGTCCAGGTCAGCCCGAGCAGCGAGGCGATCCTCGGCCATCTGCCGGACGCCATGGTCGGCCGCGACGCAGCCGCCTTCATCCAGGCCGACGACCTCGCACCGACCCGCGCGGAAATGCAGGCGACGATCGGCGGCCGGCAAATGCGCGACTTCGAGGCGCGTCTCGTCCACCGCGACGGCCGCTTGGTCCCGCTGACCTGGATGGGCACCTGGTCGGAACCGGTGCAACGCCATTTCCTCGTCGGCCGCGACATGACCAGCAGCCGCCAGGCCCAGGAGGCCCTGCTCGAAAGCGAGCAGCTGGCGCATGGCATTGTCGATACGGCGCTGGATGCCTTCGTCCAGATGGACGAGGCGGGAACGGTGATCGACTGGAACCGCCAGGCCGAGCGGATTTTCGGCTGGCCGCGCCAGGATGTGCTCGGCAGGACGCTCGGCGACCTGATCATTCCGCCCGTCCACCGCGAGGCCCACCGGAACGGCCTGGCGCGCTTTCTGCAAACCGGCAAGGGACAGATCCTCGGCCGCCGCTTGCAGCTCGACGCGCTCCGCCGGAACGGCGAGGAGATCAAGGTCGAGCTGAGCATCACCGCGCTCAAGCGCCGGCAGGGCTTCGTCTTCAACGGCTTCATTCGCGACGTCACCGAGCAGATCGCCGCCGAGGAGCGGTTCCGCCAGGCCCAGAAGATGGATGCGGTGGGACAGCTGACCGGCGGCATCGCCCATGACTTCAACAATATCCTGACCGTCATCACCGGAACCATCGAGATCCTCGCCGAGGCGGTCGCCACGGAGCCGGAGCTTGCGACCATCGCCCGCATGATCGACGAGGCGGCTGGACGGGGCGCCGAGCTCACCCAGCACCTGCTCGCCTTTGCGCGCCGCCAGCCGCTGCAGCCGCGCGAGACCGACATCAACGCGCTCATCGTCGAAACCTCGAAGCTGCTGCGGCCGACACTCGGCGAGCATATCGAGATCGAGCTCGCCTTCGACGAGGCGACCTGCCTGGCTTTGATCGACCCCACCCAGCTCGCCACGGCGATGCTCAACCTGGCGCTCAATGCACGTGACGCCATGCCCGGCGGCGGCAAGCTCGTTCTCGAGACGGGCAGCGCCTATCTCGACGAGGCCTATGCCAGCAGGCATAGCGAGGTCCGCGCCGGCCCCTATGTCCTGATCGCGGTCAGCGATACCGGAACCGGCATTCCGGCCGAGCTGCTGGACAAGGTGTTCGACCCGTTCTTCACCTCGAAAGGACCGGGCAAGGGCACCGGCCTCGGCCTGAGCATGGTCTACGGTTTCGTCAAGCAATCCAGCGGCCACATCAAGATCTACAGCGAGGAAGGTCACGGAACCACGGTCAAGATCTACCTGCCGCCGGCCGCCGGACTGCCCGCGAACAGCGAACCCGCCCAGGTGGCGGCCACCAGCGGCGGCAACGAGACGATCCTCGTCGTCGAGGACGACCCGCTGGTGCGTGACTATGTGGTGACCCAGCTACAAAGGCTCGGCTATGTCACGCTCGCCTCGGCAAACGCCACCGAGGCGCTCGCCGTGATCGAAACCGGCCGCGCGATCGACCTCTTGTTCACCGATGTGATCATGCCGGGCCCGATGAACGGCCGGCAGCTCGCCGACGAGGTCCTGCGGCGCCGCCCCGGCTGCAAGGTGCTGTTCACCTCCGGCTATACCGAGAATGCGATCATTCACCACGGCCGGCTCGATCCGGGCGTGCTGCTGCTCGCAAAGCCCTATCGCAAGTCGGATCTCGCCCGCATGCTGCGCCTGGCGCTCGGCTCGACCGGCTGACATTGACACAGGGCCCCGGGGCCGGGCGCAAGGCCTGCACCGCCCTGCCCGTCCGGCGCCGGCGATCATTTCGCTCGATCGAACGCGCGTTGCTGCGGAAGGTGAAGCTCTCGCACGAGAATTGTTAGTATCTCCCGGTGTAACGTCCGCCCGGCAATCGTATCGGTGACATCTCCGCCGGACCGGGCAGCTTCGCGAGCGCCGGGCCGGCGGCCTCCAGGCAGTGCGGGTCCGGGCTTATGGAACAATCCCTTCTCATCCTCGATGACGATGCGGCGGTTGCCAGCACGATCCGGATCATGGCCGAGCGCATGGCCCTTTCCGTCGAGGCGACGGACAGCGCATGGGCATTTTTCGAGGCCCTGGAACTGCGCAAGCCGACCCATATCGCGCTCGACCTGGTCATGCCGCGGGTCGATGGTGTCGAGGTTCTGCTGGAGCTCGCGCGCCGCGGCTGCAAGGCGCCGATCATCATTACCAGCGGTGCGGGATCGCGCGTGCTCGATGCAGCCCGGCGCGCCTCCACCGAGAACGGCCTGAACGTGCTCGGCACGCTCGCCAAGCCGTTCACCTTCGCCAAATTCAAGGCCTTGATGGAGCTGGACGGACGAGCCGGCGCGGCCGAACCCGCGCCGAGGGGCGGCGGCCCGTCGATCGCCGAAGGCGCGGTGTCGACCCATGACCTTGAACAGGCCATTGCCGAACGCCAGTTCAGCCTCGCCTACCAGCCGAAAATCCGCTGCGCCGATCGGAAGGTGTTCGGCTTCGAGGCTCTGGCGCGCTGGGAGCATCCGACCAAGGGGGCGATCCCGCCGGCCACCTTCATCCCGCTGGCGGAGGCGAACAATCTGATCGGCGACCTGACCGACCATGTCCTGGATCAGGCGCTGGACTGGCTCGCCTCGTCCTTTGCCGCCTCGCCCCTGCATCTCGCGATCAATCTCTCCGCCCGATCGCTCGACGACATCAGGCTGGCCGATCGCCTCGCGGCGGCGGTGGATGCACGGGGCATCGACCCCGGCAGGATCATCCTCGAGCTGACCGAGACCAGCGCCATGGTCGACCCCCTGACCACGCTCAATCTCGCGACGCGCCTGCGGCTCAAGGGCTTCCAGCTGTCGATCGACGATTTCGGCATCGGCTATTCGTCGCTGGCCCAGTTGGCGCGCCTGCCCTTCTCCGAGCTCAAGATCGACACCTCCTTCGTCCGTCCGATGGCCGCATCGGAGGAATGCCGGAAGATCGTCCGCGCCATGATCGGGCTCGGCCACAGCCTCGGATTGCGGGTCACCGCCGAAGGGGTCGAAGATGCCCCGAGCCTGGCCCTGCTGCAGGACATGAACTGCGACCTGGCGCAGGGTTACCATATCGGCCGGCCGATGACAGGTCTGGCGGTGATGGCCTGGATGGCCGGCGCCTTTCGCGATGCGGCCGCCCAGGGCACGGCCGGCACTTTCGACGAGACCGTCAGCGTCGCCTCCTGACGTCGCCTGCTGACGTGTCCTCCCGGCCGGCGGCAGCCGGGCCGGCATGAAAACGGCGGCCGCCGCGCCGGCCGCCGGGGTTCTTGACTCTCCACTTGGTGGAGCCCGTAGAACCCCCTCATGAACGAACCAGGCTACACCATCGGCCAGCTCGCCTAGCGCAGCGGCATCTCCGTCCGGCGGCTTCGGTTCTATTCGGACAAGGGCCTGCTGCCGCCTTCCGCACGCGCCGCCAGCGGCTACCGCATCTATTCCGGCGCCGACCTCGCGCGGCTCGACCTGATCCTGGCGCTGCGTGATGCCGGGCTGAGCCTTGCCGAGATCGGCAAGGCCCTGTCGCGCAACCTGGCGCTCGGCGAGGTGCTGAGGCTCCGGCTGCAAACCCTCGAGGTGGAGATCCGCGCCAAGCGCCGGATCGCTGCGGCATTGCGGGCGGCCTTGAGGATCCCCCACCCCAGTCTGAACGATCTGAGGAGGTTATGGACCGTGACCAGTCTTTCCCAAGCCGATCGCCGCGCCGCGATCGAGCGCTTTTATGACGCGGTGGCCGACGGCGCCGAGATGGACCCCGCCTGGAAGCAGCGGATGATCGACGCCGGCACGCCGGACCTGCCCGACGACCCGACACCGGAACAGGTCGACGCCTGGACCGAGATCATGACCATCATTTCGGACAAGGCCTATATCCAGGAGGTGCGAGCCGGCATGGCCGACATGTGGAACGGCGCGTTCGACGCCACGGCCTATGCCGCCGCGGCCGATGCGACGCTCGCCCGGGTCAGGACCGCGATCGAGCAAGGCCTCGCGCCCGGCTCCGACACCGGCCGTTCGATCGCCGGGGAATGGCTGGAAAGCTCGGCCCGGGCGATGAAACGCACGCCCGACAAGGCCTTCCTCGACTGGCAGCTCGACCAGTACCGCAAACACCACGCCCGCGCGATGCGCTACCAGGAACTCCTGGCGATCCTGCGCGGCGACGACACGGCGCATTCCGCCGGCCGGGAATGGCGCTGGATCGTCGAGGCTATGGGCCATCTACTCTGACCATCACGTACCGCGCGGCGGGCGGCCGTGACAGGCCGCCCCTCGCATTTTTTCCGTCCCGGCCCCCTATCGACAGCCGATGTCACTGCGGTGTCATCTAACGCGACGACAGCACGCAGCGGACATGATCGGGGCACCCATGGACTATTTCCGACGATTCACTTTCCTGTTCGCCACGCCCTCCTTCGACGGCGACGATCTCGAGGGCATCCGGTTCGGCCAGATCGTCGACGAGATCGAGCGGTCCGGCTTCGAGGTGGTGAAGGCGCGCAAGCTCGAAGATGCCGAGATCGCGGTGCAGACCGATGCCGCCATCGGCTGCATGGTGGTCGACTGGGGCAAGAAGGGCCTGGAAGGCAAGACCGCCGCGCTGATCAACCTGATGCGCCGCCGCGGCCTCGATTTCCCGATCATCCTCCTGATCCGGCGCAAGCGCTTCGAGGACCTGCCGGTCGAAGTGCTCGACTTCATCGACGGCTATGTCTTCCTGTCCGAGGAGACCCCGGCCTTCATCGCCAAGAACCTGATCAGCCGCCTGAAGCAATATGCCGAGACGCTGAAGACGCCGTTTTTCGGCGCGCTGGTCGATTATGCCGAAGAGGGCAACCAGCTCTGGACCTGCCCGGGCCACAATGGCGGCGTGTTCTATTCGCGCAGCCCGATCGGCCGGGTGTTCATGGAACATCTCGGCGAAGCGGTGTTCCGCGACGATCTCGACAATTCCGTGCTCGATCTCGGCGATCTCCTGACCCATGAGGGCCCGGCGCTGCAGGCGCAGAAGGAAGCCGCCAAGATCTTCGGCGCCGAGAAGACCTATTTCGTGCTGAATGGCACCTCCACCTCCAACAAGGTGGCGCTGGCGGCCCTCGTCACCGACGGCGACCTGGTGCTGTTCGACCGCAACAACCACAAGGCCGCTCATCACGGCGCCCTGCTGATCGGCGGCGGCATTCCCGTCTATATCCCGACCGTACGCAATGCCTGGGGCCTGATCGGCCCGATGTGCTGGGAGGCCTTCGACGAGGAGGCGCTGCGCGAGCGCATTCGCGACCATCCGCTCGTCAAGGACCCCGAGGCCTGGCGCAAGCCCCGGCCGTTCCGCGTCGCCGTGGTCGAGCAATGCACCTATGACGGCACCATTCACAGCGCCGAGATGATCCTGAACCGCATCGGCCACCTCTGCGACTACATCCTGTTCGACGAGGCCTGGGCCGGCTTCATGAAGTTCCACCCGCTTTATGCCGGGCGCTTCGCCATGGGGCTTTCCGATCTCGGCCCGGACGCGCCGGGCATCATCGCCACCCAGTCGACCCACAAGCAGCTGGCGAGCTTCTCGCAGGCCTCGCAGATCCACATGAAGGACCGCCATATCCGCGGCCAGAAGCGACGGGTCGAGCACCGCCGCTTCAACGAGAGCTTCATGCAATATGCCTCGACCTCACCCTTCTATCCCCTGTTCGCCTCGCTCGATGTCGGCGCGCAGATGATGAAGGGCCGCTCCGGCGAGGTGCTCTGGGACGACACGATCCGGCTCGGCATCGAGCTGCGCAAGAAGATCCGCGCGGTGCGCCGCGAGTTCGAGGAGAAGGAGGCGCGGCCGGAGCGGCGCTGGTTCTTCGAGCCCTTCGTGCCCGACCGGGTGGAAATTCCCGACGTCTCGCGCGAGGGCGGCGTGCACCACGTTACCTGGGAAACCGTCGGCACCGACCAACTCGCCACCAATCCGGCCTATTGGCAGTTGGCGCCCGATGCCGGCTGGCACGGCTTTGCCGGCATGGCGGAGGGCTTCGCCATGACCGATCCCAACAAGCTGACCTTGCTCACCCCGGGTTTCGACCGCGCCACCGGAGCCTATGCCGAGCACGGCATTCCCGCCCCCGTCGTCGCGCAATATCTGCGCGAGAACCGCATCGTGCCCGAGAAGAACGACCTCAACTCGCTGCTGTTCCTGCTCACCCCCGGCGTCGAGGCCAGCAAGGCCGGCACGCTGATCTCGGGCCTCGTCGCCTTCAAGAAGCTGCATGACGACAATGCGCTGCTGGAAGAGGCGATCCCCGAATTCTTCCGGCGCCGGCCGGCGCGTTATGCCGGCGTGCGGCTGCGCGATCTCTGCGCCGACATGCACCGCTTCTTCCGCGACGCCAATGTCAGCGCCCTGCAGGCCAGGCAGTTCTCGTCCGAGCATCTGCCCGAAATCGTCATGTCGCCGCACGACGCGGCGCGCTGCCTCACCCGCAACGACGTCGACTACCTGCCGATCGACGCGATCGCCGGCCGCATCGCCACCACGCCCTTTGTGGTCTATCCGCCCGGCATCGCCACCATCGTGCCGGGCGAGCGGCTCAGCGAGCGGGCCCAGCCGATGATCGACTATCTCAGGATGTTCGAGACCTGCTTCAACACCTTCCCCGGCTTCGAGGTGGAGATCCAGGGCCTCTATCGCGAGATCGACGCATCGGGCCGCGTCCGGCTTCATACCTATGTCGTCTCCGAATAAGCTCGGGCGAACGGAGGTGACCTGAACCCATGGACAATGCGCCCCAGAATACGCCCACCGAGAACCCGCAGGCCATTGTCGTCAGGCCCTCGCGCGACACCGATGTCGAGGCCATGCTGGCGATCTACCGCCGCCATATCCGCCAGGGCATCGAGGAGCGGCTCGACGACAGCGAAGCGGCCGAGCCGGACGACCTGCGCGACCGGCGCAAGAACCTGCGCAACCGCCGCCTTCCGCATCTGGTGGCGACGATCAACGGCGAGGTCGTCGGTTATGCCTATGCCGTGCTGTTCCGCAAACGGCCGGCCTATCGCTACACGGTGAAGCACTCGATCTATGTCCACCACGGCCATCTCGGCCGTGGCGTCGGGCGCTTGCTGATGCAGGGCCTGATCGATGCCTGCGCGGCCTCCGGCTTCCGCCAGATGATCGGCTATATCGACGGCGACAATGCCGCCTCCCTCGGCCTGCACGAGAGTTTCGGCTTTGCCCGAGTCGGCCTCCTGCCGGCGGTCGCCTATCGTCATGGCCGCTGGTCCGACAGCGTCATGGTCCAGCGCTCGCTCGGCAGCGGCGCCACCTGCCCGCCGCCGCCCGCGCCGCGTCCGGCGCGGTGAGGGCGGGCGGCAGCGGCCGGGCCTATGGGGCGTGGCTCAGTGCATCGCCCATCGCGCGCTCGTGGGCGATCGCCTCGTCCAGCGCCCTGATCAGCGTCTGGATCTCCGCCACGTCCTGCGATCGGCCGACGAAGACGACCGGATAGGTCATCGCGTCCTGAACCAGGTAGCGCCGCTTGTCGATCAGCATCCGGCGCAGCTTGACCAGGTTGGCGATCGGATCGCCGGCCGCCTGGGTGTCGCCGAAATCATCGGCGGGGCGCGCATAGCCCGACGTATCGGCCAGCGTGTCGTAGCTCTCGGGTGAAGGAGGTGCTTTCAGCATGGTCGTGGTCCTTGTTCAACGGGCAGCCTGCAGGGCCATGGCGGGGTCCTGCACCAGGCGCGGGATATCGGCGTTCAGCAGCGGGCGAAGGCTCGGATCGCTGAAGAACACCTCGTTGTTCGGATCGAGCCGGCCCTCGGTAATGCCCTCGGCATAGGTCTGGGTGAAATCGATCAGCGGCCGGATGCTCTTTTCCCAGCGCTCCAGCACCACCGGCAGCGGCGCTTCGCCGAATTTGGCCGAGCCCAGCGCATAGGCGGTCATCATCGAGGAGCAGGCGCCCTGCCCGAGCGCCGGCGTCATGCCGTGGGCGGCGTCGCCGACCAGCACGCAGCGGCCATAGTGCCAGGATGGCGGCGAGACCGAGTGATAGGCATCGTAATGGCCGTTCGCGCCGATCCGGGCGAAGTAACGGCCAAGACCCGGGAACGACTCCTCCCACAGTTCCGGCTGCACTGGAATGGCATGGGCCTCGGTATCGGTCCTGAGCGAGACCAGGATCATGTACATCACCGTGTCCGAGCAGGGCAGCAGCCCGACGCGGCGGCCGTTCGGATGGTTGAACTCGCGGGCGACGCGGGTGTTGCCGTCGGCAAAGTCGCCCGCCTCGATCGGGATCAGCATGCGGATGGCGCCCTTGCGATGCTTGCCGAGCGGGACCTGCCCCGCGACCGATCGCCTGACGCTCGAATGAATGCCGTCCGCGCCGACGACCAGGTCGGCCTCCAGCCTTTCGCCGCCCTCGAGCTGGACGATGCCCGCCTCTTCGGCGCCCACGACCTTCGAACCGACCGATATCGTGACGCCGGCGGCACGGGCCGCTTTCGCCATCAAGTCGATCAGCACCTGGCGCTGGAACATGACGATGCGGCCGCCGGTGGCTTCGAAGGGATCGTATTCGACGATCATCTGGCCGGTATTGCGGAAGATGGCGAAACGATCGAGCTGGTAGCCGCGGGCACAGACATCATCGTCGAGATCGAGCGCTTCGAGCACGCGCAGGCCGTTCTCGAAAATGGTGATGCCGTTGCCGTTCGCACGCAATGCGGGGCTTCTCTCGTGAACGCGGACGGACCAGCCCTGGCGCGCCAGCATGATGCTGGCGACGAGCCCGGCAATCCCGCCGCCGACGATTTCAGCGATTGGCATGTCAGTGGTTTCCCTTGTCTGCTCGTGCCCAGATCTCCGGCAGCGGCCCGCCCGGGCCGAACAGCGGATCGGTCGCCGGGATGGGCACTTTCCTGGCGCGCTCGGCCATGCGCGGATATTCGTCCGGATAGCCGAGCCGGAAGTCGTGGACGCCGAAGCCGACCGGGAAGGCCCCGGTCAGGCGCAGATCGTCGGTGATGGATTCGCCGAAATGGCCGACGCCGGCCGGAATGACCACGACGTCGCCGGCCGACAGCATGGCGCTGATGCCGTCATGGCCGCCGAACCGACCGGTCAGCGTGCCGCGCGTCACCGCGATCAGCTCATGGGTGTCGCTATGGAAATGATGGCGCGGATACATGCCGAAACCGCTGTGCCAGTCGGGCGGCCAGGCGTTGCGGCGGAGCTCGTCTTCCATCGCGGCCGGACCGCCGGTCACGACGCCGCGATAGATCAAGAGCGGCAGGCGCGAATTCGGGACGCGCCCGTTGCCCCTCAGGATATGGGTCTCTACGGCCATGAGTCGTCGCTCCGTGAAAACGGTGTTGCCAAGGCGAATGGAAGGTCGGGTCGGCGCTAGCGCGGGTGCTTCAGCTGCGGCTCATCCGTGCTGTCGAATGGTCAGGCCTTCGAGGAAGATCTCGATGCCGTCGGCATAAACCTGCTCGATGGTGCGTTCGTAGATGGCGGTGTGGCCGGTAATGGCGAGATAGGCATTGCCCATCCACTGGCCCCACAGCGAAAGGGTCGCCGCGCGCGCATCGACCGGGCGCGCCTCGCCGCGCTCGATGCCGAGCCGGATCGCTTCCTCGATCGCCGAAATGCCGTCGGCCAGCCGGTTCTCGATGGTCTGCGCCGCCTCTTCGGGCAGGCTTTCTTTGCGTCCCGGAAAGAAGAAGAACGACAGCGTGGTGAAATATTCCGGATGGATCCGGAAGAAATTCATATAGGAGGTCGACATCCGGTAGAGGTTGTTGCGCACCGTGTCGGCCCGGTTCAACGCCTCCGTCAGGCCGCTGATCATCCGGTCGAGGTCGCGCAGCAGGACGCCGGTATAAACCTCCTGCTTGCTCTTGAAATAGAGATAGATCGTGGCGCGCGAAAAGCCCGCGGCCTCGGCGATCTCGTCGATCGTCACGGCGGCGAAGTCATGCGCCAGGAACACCTGCTTGGCGGCGTCGAGGATCTCGGAACGGCGCCGGCCGATGCGCAATTGCTTGCGCCGCTCCTTGGTGTCGATCTGCTGCGCGCTCAGGTCAGAGTCCGAGATAGGCACGGCGCAATCCATCATCTTGAAGAAGGGTGTGTCCCAGGCCCTGCATCGCGCAGCGCCCGCTCTCCAGCACATAGGCATAATCGGCGCATTCGAGCACGTGCACGACCTGCTGCTCGACGATGAGCACCGGCACGCCGCTGTCGCGGATCGTCTTGACCAGGACGAAGATATCCTCGACCAGCATCGGCGCGAGGCCGAGCGTCGGCTCGTCGAGCATCAGGAGGCGCGGACAGGACATCAGCCCGCGGCCGATGGCCACCATCTGCTGCTCGCCGCCCGACAAGGTGCCGGCGAGCTGCTGGCGGCGCTCGGCGAGTTTCGGCAGCAGGCCGAAGACGACGTCGAGCTGGCGGCCCTTGCGGGCCCGGGCCGCCTTGCCATAGGCGCCGATCTCGAGATTTTCCTGCACGGTCATGAAGGGAAACAGCCGGCGCCCCTCGGGCACGTGGATCAGGCCGTGCTCGACGATCTGATGGGCGGCGAGCCGGGTGATGTCCTGGCCGTCGAGCTCGATCGTGCCGGTGCGCCCTTTCACCAGGCCCGAAATGGCCGAGAGCGTGGTGGTCTTGCCCGCGCCATTGCCGCCGACCAGGCCGATGATCTGGCCGGGGCCGACCGCAAACGAGAGCGCCTCGAGCGCCAGCACGTCGCCGTAGCGGACATTGAGATCGCGCACGGTCAGCATGGCCGGTGCTCCGCCATCGCGAATTTCGGCCCGAGATAGGCCGACAGCACCACCGGGTCGCGCGCGATGTCGCCCGGCGTTCCCTCGGCGATCGGCTGGCCGTTCTGCAGAACCAGGATGTGATCCGACAATTGCATGACCGCGCTCATGTGATGCTCGATGACGACGATCGCGAGACCGCGATCCCTGAGACCCCGGATGAAGGCGATCATCCGCTTCACCTCGATCGGGATCAGGCCGCCCATGACCTCGTCGAGCAGCAGCACGCCCGGCGCGGTCGCCAGCGCCTTGGCCATTTCCAGCCGCTTCCGGTCGCCGATCGGCAGGCTGCCGGCCGGCGCCTCGGCCAGCGCCGCCATGCCGAGCTCTTCGAGCACCTGACGCGCGATCTCCCGCGCGGCAGCGATCGAACCGACGCGCAGCATCGCCCCCATCACCACATTGTCGAGCACGCTCAAGCCGCGGAACGGCTGGACGATCTGGAAGGTCCGCACCAGGCCCGCATGGCAGCGCGCTTCCGGCGCCAGCCCCGCGATCGAGCGTCCGTCCAGGGTCACCTCGCCGGCATCCGGCGTGATGAAGCCGGTCAAGAGGTTGAACACCGTCGTCTTGCCGGCACCGTTGGGGCCGATGATCGACAGGACCTTGCCGGGATGCGCCTCGAATCCGACGCCACGCACAGCCGCGAGGCCGCCGAAGCTCTTGTTCAGCCCGCGGGCCGTCAGGGTCGCCATGCGAGCCTCCGCGTCAGCACCTTGGCCAGGGCCGGACCGAGACCGCCGGGCGCGGCCAGCAGCACGGCGATGACGATCACCGCATAGGCGAGCTGGGTCAGGCCCGAGATCTGGTCGCCGAGATGGGCCTGCATGGTGGCGGCCACCGCCGTGACGATCAGCGCGCCGAGGATCGGGCCATAGGCGGTGCCGAGGCCACCGACGATCGCCATCAGGGCGAAGTTCAGCGACAGGTTGAGGCTGCCCACGCTGTCGGGATCGATATAGAGGTAATATTGGGCGTGGAACGTGCCGCAGAGGCTGATCATCGCCGCCGACAGGGCAAAGACCCCGATCCTGAGCGGCAAGGTGCGGATCCCCAAGGCACGCGCCGCGTCGTCGTTTTCCCGGAAGGCCACCAGGGAATAGCCGATCTTGCTGCCGGCGATGAGCCGCGTCGCGGCGTAATAGGCCGCCACCAGCCCGAGCGCCACATAGGCATAGGCGATCTTGTCGGCGAAGATCAGGTTGGCGGCACTCGGCTGCAGCGGGATCGACAGGCCGGACGAACCGCCGGTCAGGTCGCGCAGGTTGATGGCGCTGATATGGATCACCGCGCCGAAGGCGAGCGTCGACATGACGAAGAACGACCCCTTCAGCCGCATGGTGATGGCGCCGAGCACGACGGCCGCGGCTGCACTGGCCGCCGCGCCCAGCCACATGCCGATCAACGGGCTGATGCCGGCCTTGAGGAACAGCAAGGTCGAGGCATAGGCGCCGATGCCGTAGAAGGCGGCGTGTCCGAGCGAGAGCTGGCCGGCATAGCCGCCACTGAGATTCCAGGCGAGCGAGGCGGCAGCCCCCAGGAACGACAGCGTGACCATGCCGAGCGTGAACGGGTCGGAAAAGACCAGCGGCAGCGCCGCCAGCAGGGCGAAACCGGCGAGCGACCGCCAGGCACCGGCCAGGCGCGAGGGCGCGCGAGCGGCGGAACGGGAGAGAATGATGTCGGCACTCATGTGACGTCCATGACTTCGGCGCCCTTGCGGCCGAAAAAGCCGGCCGGGCGGAAGGCGAGGATCAGCATGAAGCAGACGAAATAGACGAACTGCTTCATTTCCCCGCCGAGGAAATAGCTGGAGAAGGATTCGACCACCCCGATCATCAGGCCCGCCAGCACGGCGCCGGCGATGCTGCCCATGCCGCCGAGCACGACGATGACGAAGGCGATCAGGATCATGTCGGCGCCGCTATAGGGATTGACCGGCAGCAGCGGCGCCAAGAGCACGCCGGCGGCCCCGACCAGGGCACAGCCGAGCGCGAAGGTGATGGCATAGACCCGGTCGACATCGATGCCGACCAGCCGCGCCGAGCGGCGGTCCTGGGCGGTGGCGCGGATGGCACTGCCCATCCGGCTGTATTTCAGGAAGGCGGCCAGCGCCACCGCGAGCGCGATCGCCGCCACGAAGATGGCGAGGCGCAGCCAGGACAGGTAGAGCGGCCCGATCTGGAACGAGGCGGTCGCATAGGCCGTCCTCACCGTGCGGAAATCCGAGGTGAACAGCGCCAGCAGCAGGTTCTGCAGGAACAGCGACAGCGCAAAGGTGACGAAGACCTGGACCACATGGGGCGCGTCCAGCGTCGGGCGGATCAAGAGCCGCTCGGTCGCCAGGCCCAGGAGAAACATCAAGGGGACGACGGCGGCGCCGGCCAGGAACGGGTCGAGCCCGACCCGCTGGAACAGGAAATAGGTGAGGAACATCGCGATGGTGAGATATTCGCCATGGGCGAAATTGACCACGCGCAGCACGCCGAACACCAGCGTCAGGCCGACGCTGATCAGGGCATAGATGCCGCCGATGAAGAGGCCCGACAGGGCCAGCTGAGCATAGATATCCATGAAGGGGGTCCCTTGGGGCCGGGCCCGGCCGGCGCTCGCGCACCGGCCGGCGCCGGGGCCGCGCCTCAGCGGGCGTTCCAGGCCGGCAGGGGCACCAGGATCGGCTCCTTCAGCTTGCTCGCCTGCGGGTAGACCGGGATCATGCGCTTGTCCTGCCATTGCACGACGCTGCCGAAGGCGCGCTGGTTCTGCCCCTTGTCGTCGAATTTCATGCCCCAGCCATTGATATAGGCGCCCACGGGCACGTCGGCCTTCAGCGCCGCCGCGCGCAGGTCCTGGGCCTTGGTAGAGGCCGCCTTGCCGATCACGTCGCGGATCAGCGAGAGGCCGACGACAAAGCCGAGCGATTCCTGCACCGCCGGGTCGACATTGTATTTAGCCTTGTAGCGCCGGGCGAAGGCCGTGAGATCGGCGCGCGCGCCCTCCGACAGCGAGGCCGGATTGGCTTCCAGCGGAAAGGACGACGAAAAGATGCCGTTGACGTCGTTGCCGATCGCCTCCGCGAAGGACAGCGTCGAATGGCCGGCGCTGGTGCCGACAAAGGCCCTGGGCGTATAGCTCATTTCCTTCATCTGCCGCTGCAGCAGGATGGCGTCGTTGATGAACTGGGTCGCGATGATGACGTCGGGCGAAAGCGACCTGAGCTTCAGCACCAGCGGCGACAGATCGGTGGTACGCGCCGAATAGAGCTCGCGGAAGGCTATTTTGATGCCGAGTTTTTCCGCCTGTTCGATTGCCGCCTTGGACACGTCGACGCCGAAGGCCGAGTCCTCGGCGACAACGGCGACCTTGAGGTTTTTCGGCTCGATCTTCAGAAGCGGCGCCAGCACTTCCGCCGTGTAGAGCGGAGCCGGCTGGCCGAGGCCGGAGGCGCTCAGGCCCATGCGGAAGGCATGTTTGAAGCCACGCTCGGTATAGGAATTGGCGACCGCCATGCCTTCCCAGTAGAAGCCGCCATTGCGTTCCGCCTCCTGGCTTGCGACCATGCCGGCGGCGCTGGTCGAGCTGCCGACGAAGATGCCGACGCCTTCGCGCGAGGCGAGCCGGTTGGTCTCGCTGATCGCGCCTTGCGGGCTCTGGCCGTCGCCCTTGAACAGGCTGATCTTGCGGCCATTGATGCCGCCGGCGTCGTTGATCAGGTCGACCGCAATGTCGACGCCCTGGTAATTCTGGTTGCCGAACACCGAATTGGCGCCGGTCAGCGGGAAGATCGCACCGATCTTGACGACGTCCTGGGCCGCGGCGGAACCCGCGAAGGGTCCGCAAATCGATGTGGCGGCGGCGAGCCCGGCAAATGTCCGGCGCGAGAGCTTGGAGTGCGAAGGCACGGTCATGAACAATCCCCTTTGGTCTGGTCCGCGGCGATTTCCGCCGTCATTCGGTCATGGCGAGGCGAGCCGCCCCGCTGGCGGGCCGGTCGGCGATGCTGTCGTGATGCAAGGCTCAGGTCGGGCAGCCGGCCGCGACCGGGGCTTTCAGCCCTGGTGTCGCGCCGTCAAGCGACCGCCCTGTGGTGTGATCCGTGATCGCGTCGTCGGCTGGAAACTCAGACGAGCAATCGGTCGAAACTGTGCTGCAAAATACCCCTCGCCCGTCTTTTCGAAAACGTTACGAGAGATACTGTCACAAAATTTAGACGAGTCAATCGATATCGTCTAAATTTAATACGCCGCGCATTCGAGCGGCCAGGCGCACGTCTCCCCGTCCGCAAACGCGCAAAGCAATGAGCCGCCGCGAGCCCAAGCGGCCCGATCGATGCCGCGGCTCGGGCCATCATCCGTGGCCGTTTTGAAAACGGGTCTCGATCAGCCGCGTGCCGAAGCCGCCGCGCCGGCCGGCGCCCTCTGCCCCTGCAACGCCGCGCCGAAGGCCTCGAACAGCGTCCGGTTCACCGGATTGCGCTGCGGGTCATATTCGGCATGCCATTGCACGCCGAGCGCGAAGCCCGGCGCATCCGCGATGCGGATCGCTTCGATCGTGCCGTCTTCCGCCACGCCTTCGACCACCACCCGCTCGCCGAGATCGAGAATGCCCTGGCCGTGCAGCGAATTGACCCGGATCGTCTCGCGGCCGAGCAAGGTGGCGAAGACGCCGCCCGGCACCAGGGCCACGTCATGGCGATCTGCGAACACCACCGCCGGATCCGGATGCACCTCGCCGGTCTCCAGCCGCGGCATCCGGTGGTTCATCCGGCCGGGCAGCTCGCGGATCTCCGGATGCAGCGAGCCGCCGAAGGCGACGTTCATTTCCTGAAAGCCACGGCAGATGCCGAAGATCGGCACGCCGCGCGCGACGCAGGCTTCCGCCAGCGCCAGCGCCATGGCGTCGCGCGGCTGGTCATAGGGCTCGTGCCGGGGATTGGGCTCGGTGCGGAAATGAGTCGGATGGACATTGGCGCGCGCGCCGGTCAACAGCACGCCGTCGACCACGTCGAGCAGGGCGCCGATATCGGTGATCTCGGGCATGCCGGCGAACATCAGCGGCAGCGCGCCGGCGACCTCGGCGACCGCCCTGAGATTTCGCTCGCCGACCAGTTGCACGTTGAAACGATTGTCGACGAGGGAGGAATTCCCGATCACGCCGACAACAGGCCTCTTCATCTCCCGGCTCCCACGCGCACGCACATCATTTTTCGCCGAACCAAGGCGATGCGACATTGTCGTTCCAATAGCACGCCGGGAGAAGCCCGCAATTGCGGCATCAGCCCTTCCCCCGCCGATCGCGCGGGAGGCCGGCTCCGGTCAGTGCTGCCCTGCCCGCCGCCCGTCTCGACGCATCCCTCGGAAGCCCGCTAAGGATCGTTTCCCGCAACAGATCAGGGTGCCGGCCACCGATGCTGGATTGGGCGAGAGCACGGGCGGAAGCCGCCGACATGGCCGCACGCTGGACCGCCGAGAGCGGCCCCGGCGGCGCCATCGCCCTGTTCGACCGGGGCGGCCTGCGCGAGTACAGCGCCGGCGGCCTTGCCGTCATCGAACATGGCGTGCCGTTCACGGCCGACACCAACCATCGCCAGGCCTCGATCAGCAAGCACATGTTGGCGGTGCTCCTGCTGCGGGCCGGCGTGCCGCTCGACGCTCCGCTCGGCAGCCTCCTGGCCGGTGCTTCGCCGGCGGTCGGCCGTGTTGCGCTCGGCCGCGCCCTCGACATGACCGGGGCGCTGCCCGACATGATGGAGCTGCTCTGGCAGGACGGCGTGCCCTTCACCACGGGTCTCGGCGAAACCGAGCTCTCCGGCCGCGCCCTCGGGCTGCCTGCCCTCAATGCCGAGCCCGGCACCGAGATGGCCTATTCCAACACCGGATGGCGCCTGGCCCAGATCGTCCTGAGCCGCCGCCTCGGCACGTCCTATGCGCAGGCCGTCGACGACCTGATGGGTGACCTCGGCCTCGGCATCCGCTTCGTCCAGGACGAGACCCAACTGGTCGCCGGGCTGTCGAGCGGCTACTGGCGCGACGGCGCGACATGGCGGCGCGGGCGCTACGGTTTCCACTTCTCGGCCTCCGGCGGCATGGTGGCGAGCGCCGCGGCGCTTGCCGGCTGGGGGACCGCCTTGCTGTCCGGCCGCGGCCCGCTGGCCGGCATGCTGGACCGGCTGACCGCGCCCCGGCCTTTCCGCGACGGCGGCGAAAGCCGCTACCGGCTCGGGCTCGTCTGCGGCGCGCTCGGCGACCTCGCCTGGATCGGCCATGGCGGCTCGCTGCCCGGCTATCGCAACCACATGCTGATGGCGCCGTTGCTCGGCGCCGGCGTCGTGGTGCTGACCAATCGCGAGGAGGATGCGCTCGGACCGGCGCTCAGGATCCTCGCCAGCCTTGCCGGGGCGCCCTTGCCCGCGCCGCCGCGCGGCCTCGTGCCAGGGCTTTTCGCGGCCGAAGACGGGCCGTTCTGGGCGGAACTCTCAGCCGATGCACTGAGCTTCATGGGCGGCTTCGAAAGCCTCGCCGCCGATGGCGCAGGCGGCTTCGCCAGCCTGCCGGCCTATCTCGATGCGCGTTTCAGGCAGCCCGGCCCTGATGTGCTGGAGGGGCGGTTCGGCGGCGTCGCGCGGCGCCTGGTCCGCGTGCCCGACGGAACCCGCCTCGACACGGCGCTTGCCGGCCGCTGGCGCTCGCGCCGCTCCGGCCGCGACATGGTGCTGCGCGAGGACGGCACGGCGCTGGTGCCCTTCGCCGGCACGGAGGGGATCGAGGCCGGGCTGACGCCTTTGCCCGGGGCCCGCGCGCTGATCGAGCTTAGCCACGGCCCCTGGCGTCACCGGCCCTGCGCAGGCCTGCGGCCCGACGGCAGTCTCTTGCTGGCCAGCCACCGTTCGCGAATACTTGCCTTCGATCGCATCGCATGAGGAAAACGCCTTGACCCGCACGCGCCTCGTTGCCTTGAGCCTCGCCGCCGCATCGATCTTCGCGACCGTCCAGGCCTATGCCCAGCCGGCGCCGCAACGCGTGCTGCGCGTCGCTCCCCATGCCGACCTGAAGACGCTCGACCCGGTCGCCGCCTCCATCGTCATCACCCGCATGCACGGCCTGATGATCTATGAGACGCTGTTCGCCTGGGACTCGAACCTCCAGCCTCGGCCGCAAATGGTCAAGAGCTTCCAGACCTCGGCCGACGGCCTGGCCTGGACCTTCACCTTGCGCCCCGGCCTCAAATTCCACGACGGCCAGCCGGTCACCACCCGCGACGTCATCGCCTCGCTGAAGCGCTGGATGGCGCGCGACACCATCGGCGGCAAGCTCGGCGAATATACCGACCGGATGGAGGCAACCGACGACCGCACCTTCGTGCTGCGGCTGAAGCGGCCCTTCGCTCTCGTGCCCTTCGCGCTCGGCTCGGCGGTCGGCCAGATCCCGGCGATCATGCGCGAAAGCGATGCCGCGAGCGATCCGATGAAGCCGGTGACGGAGGCGATCGGCAGCGGCCCGTTCCGCTTCAACCGGACCGAATGGCGCAGCGGCGCCAAGGTCGTCTATGACCGCAACCCCGACTACGTGCCGCGCGCGGAGCCGGCCGATGGTCTCGCCGGCGGCCGCGTGGTCAAGGTCGACCGGGTCGAATGGCTGATCATGCCCGATCCGGCGACCGCCGCCGCGGCGCTGCAGACCGGCGAGATCGACATCTGGGAACAGCCGAGCCAGGACCTGATCCCGGTCATCACGGGCAATCGCAGCATCCGGGTCGAGCGTTATTCCAACCTCGCCAACCAGGTCATGCTGCGGCCGAACCACCTCTACCCGCCGTTCAACAATCCCAAGGCGCGGCTTGCGCTCGCCTATGCCACCGACCAGGCCGATTTCCTCGCCGGCGGTTTCGGCGACGAGCAGTTCTGGCGCCGCTGCAACGCCTATTTCGTCTGCGGCGGCCCCAATGGCACCGAGGCCGGCACCGAGGGTTATGCCAAGCCCGATCTCGACACCGCCCGCCGGTTGCTGCGCGAGAGCGGCTATCATGGCGAGCGCCTGGTGCTGACCACCAGCAACGACATCGCCGCCATCGGCCGCATGGCCGAGGTGACCGCCGACGCGCTGAAGAAGGTCGGCTTCAATGTCGACGTCCAGTTCTCCGACTGGGGCACGGTGACCACGCGCCAGCAGAACCGCGGCGCGCCCGACCAGGGCGGCTGGAACCTGTTCGTCACCTATGCCTCGGGCGCGACCATGCAGTCGCCGATGACCAATATCGGCACCAATATGGGCTGCGAGCGCGCCTGGGCCGGCTGGCCTTGCGACGCCGAGGCCGAACGCCTGCGCGGCGCGGTGGTCGATGCGACGGATGACGCCGCGCGCAAGAGCGCGGTCGAGGCGCTGCACCGGCGGCTCGCCGAGGTGCAGCCCTATCGGGTGCTCGGCCAGTTCGACCAGCCCTATGCCAGGCGCACCAACATTTCGGGCGTGCTGACCGCGCCGGTCATGCTGTTCTGGAACGTCGAGAAGAAATAGGGCGGGATGGCCGATACGGACAGAGCGGCCGGCTGCGGCTTGGCTCCACTTCCATTTGCGCGCACCACTTCGTCTTGCCCGGGCTTGTCCCGGGCATCCACGCATTCATCGGTCACGGCATAGTCAAGTCGTGGATGGCCGGGACAAGCCCGGCCAAGACGAGGGCCCGCTGAAGACGGGCCCAGGACCTGCGCCGTGCCCCGGCATGAGGTGCAGTCAACACATCGTCCTACACGGACCTGTCCTGAGCACCAGGCCTATCCCAGGCACCCACGACCGCCTCGCACCAACCTAACCCGGGCTCGGCGGGGTCGGCGGTGGGCCGCCGCCGTCGAGCCGCGCCAGCCAGTCCCTGAACCAGCCGGCCAGCACCGCGAACCATCCGGCGAGCGCGCGCATGGCAGGCCCTGCCCGCCTTCGCCGTCAGCCATAGGCCGCCGCATAGGCTTCCGCGAGGGCCTCCTCCAGCAGCCGTCCGCCCCGATAGCCGCTCAGCGTCGTGGGGCGCGCGACATCGGCGAGCAGCCGCGGACAGGGCTCGGGCGCGCCGATCACCGTGCTGACCGGCAGGCGCTCGGCATAGACGGGCAAGGCATAGTCATCGTCATCGTCGGCGACCCCCTTGGCACGGATCTTCGCCGAGGCCCGCTCGATATCCATCACGACGACGGCCGTCGCCTTGATCTCCTGCTTGCTGCTCTGCCTGAGCCCGGCGGTCCGGCCGGGGAAGAAACGGTCGACCATCATGACCAGAGCGCGCTCCTTCTCATGCGGATCCTCGACCAGCCGGGCCCGCCCGAAAGCCATGACCGAACGATAATCCGCCGAGTGGTTGAAGCCGCAGCGCGCCAGCACGAGGCTGTCCAGATGGGTGACGGTCAGGCAGGCAGGCTCGCCCTCGGACTGGTTGCGCAGCATGCGGCTGGCGCTGCTGCCGTGCCAGTAGAGCCGACTCTCCTCGCGCCAGAACAGGGTGGGCGTGCAATAGGGTTGGCCGTCCACGACATAGGAGACATGGCAGAGTGCTGCCGCGTCGAGCAGGGCGTGGACCGTCGCATGGTCGTAGAAACCGCGGTCGTGCCGCCGCTTCACGCGGTTGGTCTTGTCGATCGGGTAGCTGCTCGCGGCCTTATCCAGCATCTTTGCCTCCGGTGGTTGATAAAGACGCCTCGCACGGCGAAAGTGGTCGATGCGAGGACCAATCCGGAATTAATTGTGCCAACCACTTCGAAACGACGCCGCGAGGTCCTGGAGATTCCGCTCCAGCTCGATCGCACCGCCGGCAACCAGTCGCGGCAGGTCCATGCGAGCCTTCGCGCGGCGATCCTCGACGGCCGCCTGGCCGCCGGTCTCAGGCTGCCGTCGAGCCGGGCGCTGGCCGACCAGCTCGGCATCCGGCGCAACGCCATCGTGGTCGCTTTCGAGCACCTGGAGAGCGACGGCCTCATCGAGACGCGGCGCGGTGCCGGCACCTATGTCGCCGCGCGCCTGCCGCGCCGCACCGCAATGCCCGAGGCAGCCCCCCATCGGGTGGCGGAGATCCCGCGCGGCGCCTTCGCCCTCGGCCAGACCTATGCGGACCCGATCCTGCTCCGCCAGCTTGCCGGGGTCATGCGGCGGCGCATCGCCTCCGCGACCAGCCTCGACCTCGGTTACGGCGATCCGCGCGGCAGCGAGGCGCTGCGCCGCCAGATCGCCGCGCAGCTCGCGGCCAACAGGGGCATCCTCTGCGACCCCGGCGACATCCTCGTCGTCAGCGGCGTCCAGCATGGCTTGCGCCTGTGCCTGGACGCGCTGCTGCGGCCCGGCGACGCCGTCTGGATGGAGGATCCCGGCTATCCCGTCGCCCGCCGGACCCTGCAGGCCGCCGGCGCGCGGCTGGTGCCGGTGCCGGTCGACGGCGAAGGCCTCGACGTCGCGGCCGGCTGCCTGCGGGCGAGCACCGCGACGGCGGCCTATGTGACACCGTCGAACCAGTTTCCGATCGGCGTGACCATGAGCATGGCACGGCGGATCGCCTTGCTGGACTGGGCCCGCGCCGCGCAGGCCTGGGTGTTCGAGGACGATTACGACAACGAGTTCCGTTACGCCGGCCCGCCCTTGACCGCGCTTGCCGGCCTGGGCAGCGACCGGATCATCTATCTCGGCACCTTCTCGAAGATGCTGTTCGCCGGCCTGCGGCTCGCCTATGTCGTCCTGCCGCCCGGCCTCATCGAGCGGGTCGTCGCCGTCCGCGGCGCCTTCGACCGCTTCCCGCCGAGCCTGACGGAGGGCGCGGTCGCGGCATTGCTCGCCGATGGCGGCCTGGCCGCCCATACCCGCCGCATGCGCATGCGCTATCGCGCCGCGCGCGATAGGGCCGCCGAGACGCTCGACCGCGCCGCCGGCGGCCTGCTCGACATCGTCGTGCCCGCGCAGGGGCTGCATCTGCTCGCCAGGCTGCCGCCTGGCCTGCCCGCCGAGGCAGCCGCTAGGATCCGTGAACGGGCCGGCATCGAGGCCTGGCTGCTGGCCGAGACACGCATGGTCCAGGCCGGTCCCGACGGCTTCATCCTCGGTTTCGCCGGTCACGACCTCGCCGCGCTGACCGCCGCGGCGGAGCGGCTCGGCGGCGCGGTGCGCGCCTATCTCGCCGCGCAGGCGTGATCCGCCAGCGGACCTGTCCGGACCGTTCGGCCCCACTCGGCAGCCCTGCCCTGTGATGCAGCGGAGGCACGGTCAAGCCCCAAAAGCGCCGCGATCTTCGGATGATTGGCGCCCCGCATGTCCAGGCCCTCGCGGTGAAGGCCTGGCGGCGAGGCCGCGATTGCAAGCAAAAAAGATGTTTTTGATTCACCCCGGATTAACCAGACGCGCGCCTTATGGAAGCTGAACGTCATTAGGGCTTCCCTGCACCGAGGACCGGTCCGAGACGGTCCGCCCAGCTCGTGTCGACGAGCCCGGCGGAGCGACGGCTGGCGCGTGTCGGTCGGGGACAGAGTATCCGAGTATCCCGAGAGCGCGACGTATGCGTAACACCACCCGTCGGCCCCCTGGCCTGGCTTCGCGCTCCCGCTATCCGAAGGCCCGGCGCCGCTTGCCCCAGCTCGCCTTGTTCAGCGCCGCGCTCGGCCTCGCCGTCGCGGCCAGCGTGGCGGCCGGTCTCGCCCTGCGGCCCCATGATGACCATGCCCTCGTCGTGACGAGCGGTATCGGCCACGGCACACCGCGCGCCGCCGCGCCGAGCCTGATGTGGGGCACCGCGAGCATGGCGCCGGCCGGCCGGCGGAACCCGCGGCTCGATCCGCTGCTCGACCCGGCTCTGCCCGTCGGCTTCGCCGCCATCCACCGCTATGACGGCCTGCTCGATCCCGGCTCAGAGGCGGCTCCCGTGGCGCGCCCGATCGGCCTGAACATGCCGCTCCAGGCGAGCCTGCGCCCCTTCACGCCGGCGCCGACCGCCATCGCCGGCCTGCCCATCCCGGTTCTCGAGCCCGGACGGGTCCCGACCGCCGAGGCGAGCCTCGCCGCCCCGGCCGCAGCGCCCGAGAGCCCGCCCATGGTGCTGGCCGCGCTCCCGACCGTGCCCGAGGATATCGACGACGATCAGCCGGTGCCGGTGCCCCAGGCGCGCAACCGGCTGGTGCTCGGCGCGCCCATGCCGGTGCCGCGCCCGCCGGAACTGCAGGCCGCCATCCCGCCGGAACGGTCGCGCATCGCGAGCCCGCAGCCGTCGCGGCGCACCCGCACGGCGAGCCTGCCGGCGGCGCCCGCCGCACCGGTCGACAACCGCTCCTTCTTCGAACGCTTCTTCGGCGCGCAGCAGCGCCCGGCCAATGGTCCGGAACTCGCCTATGCGCCCTCTGATGATGCCGGCACCGCGCCGGTGCGCAGCGGCGGCGGCCGCCTGCTCGGCGGCATCATGCCCGGCCCCGGGCCGGTGGTCGCCCCCGGCACCGCCGTCTATGACATCACCGCCCGCACGGTCTACCTGCCCAATGGCGAGCGGCTGGAAGCCCATTCCGGCCTCGGCGACAAGATGGACGATCCGCGCCACGTCCATGTCCGCATGCACGGCGCAACCCCGCCCCATACCTACGACCTGACCGAGCGCGAGAGCCTGTTCCACGGCGTGCGGGCGCTCCGGCTCAATCCGGTCGGCGGCAGCCGCGCCATTCATGGCCGCGCCGGCCTGCTCGCCCATACCTACATGCTCGGGCCGCGCGGCGATTCCAACGGCTGCATTTCCTTCCGGAATTACGACCGCTTCCTGCAGGCCTATCTGCGCGGCGAGGTGCGTCGCCTCATCGTGGTCGCCAGCGCGAGCTGAGGCGGGGGGAGAACGGTCCTTCACGCAAGCGGGACCAAGCTCCTCTGCCGTTCATGTTTGCGCGTGAAGTCGGGAAGCGAGCATCGGAAGGCGTTCCAATTCGCCTTCAATCAAAGCTTCCTTCTTTGCCCGTCGCCAGCCTTTGACCTGACGCTCGAAGGCGATCGCGTCGACGATGCGGGGAAAATGGCCGGCCCAGACCAGCACAACCGGGCGACGTCTGGATGTATAGCCCGGTAGCAGCCCGCTCTGGTGCTCCGAAACACGGCGCGCCACATCGTCTCCGCGTGTCGAGCCGACATAATAGGAACCGTCCGCGCAGCGCAGGATATAGACGAAGGCGCTCATCCAGGAATGATGGCGACCTGATGCCGCATCGGACATTCGGGCGATGACGGAGACCTGCATCCGGGTCGGCCGTCCTTCGAGGCTCGCAAGAGCGAGCACCTCAGGATGAGGAGTGTGGAGAGCTGCATCAACGACGGTGCAGAACACACGACACCGGCGACGCCTCGTGAGCAACGCTGATGCAGCTTATTTCCGGTCCTCATCCTGAGGTGCTCGCTCTTGCGAGCCTCGAAGGACGGCCAAGCGTCGTGCAAAAACCGCCGCAGCGGTTTCATGCTGATCACACCCCGTCAATCGCCCGCCTGACCACGGGCGCCATCGCCTCGCCCACCCTCTCGTGCTGATCAGCATCGAGATGAATGCCGTCGACCTGGCTGGCCGGCGTGACCGCGTTCATGTCGAAAAACCGCGCCGCCTTGGCTTCGGCCACCGCCCGCAGGACGCCGGCAAAGCCTTCGGAGCGTCGCTCGGCGCCGACGAACTTGGCGACGTTCTCGCCCTTCGGCTGGACGATGCATGGCGGCGCCACGATCAGGATGGCGGGGCGCGGCAGGCCGGGCTCGATGGCGGCCTGCCGGATGATGTCGACGAGCCTCGCCACGCCCTGCCCGGCCATCCAGGTGCTGATGTCATGGGTCGCCTGAAAGTCGTTGGTGCCGAGCGCGATGACGACAAGGGCGAGCGGCGAATTGAGCTCGATGACCTCGGCCAGGCCGGTCGCGCCATTGCGGCCGGGCCGGAACGGATCGTCCCACACCGTCTTGCGGCCGTTGAGGCAGTTCTCGATGACCCGGACGCCCGCCCCTTCGGCGTTCAGCCGGCGCTCCAGCACGATCGGCCAGCGCCGGTCGAAGGCGAGCCGCTGGCGCGTGCCTGGAATGATGCCCCAGGTGACGCTGTCGCCATAGACCAGGATCTGTCTCATCGTCGGATTGCCCTTGCCGGCCAAGCGTTGCCGCTCACGCCCGCTCATCAGCCAAAACGGCCGCGAGCGCGGCCGCCGCCTCGTCGAGATCGGCCGTTTGATGCGCGGCGCTCACCTGGATACGCAGCCGCGCTTCGCCGCGCGCCACGATCGGAAAGGTCACCGCCGGCGCATAGATTCCGGCCGCCCGCAGCGCCTCGCCGATCCGGCGCGCCCGGTCATCGTCGCCGATCTTCAGGGCGGTAATGGCGCTGTCGCTGTCGAAACAGGCGAGGCCATAGAAGCGGAAGGCCGCCCGCAAATGATCGAGATTGGCCCAAAGCCGCTCGCGCGGCGCCGCATCGGTTCGGCAGATCTCCAGCGCCGCCAGCGCGCTCGCGGCATTGGCCGTGGTCAGGCCCATGGTGAAGATCCAGCTGCGGCAGCGCTCCTGGAGCTGCGTGATCATCGCTTGCGGGCCGGCGACGAAGCCGCCGCTGGCGCCACCCATGGCCTTGGAGAGCGAGCCCGTCAGCACCAGGCCCGGCGCGCGGTTGGGGATGCCGCTAAGCGGCGCCGTGCCCTTGCCCTCCGGGCCGACGACGCCAAGCGCATGCGCCTCATCGACCACAAGCAGTGCGTCGTACCGCCGCGCCAGAGCATGGATCTCGGCGAGCGGCGCGGCACCGCCCTCCATGCTGAAAATGCCGTCTGTCACGATAAGCTTGCGCCGGGCCGGCCCGGCCTTGACCAGCGCTGCGCGGAGATCGTCGACGTCGCGATTGCCATAGGCGATGACGTCGGCACGGCTGAGCCGGCAGCCGTCGATGATGCTGGCATGGTTGAGGCGATCGGAGATGATGACGTCGCCAGCCTCGACCAGGGTCGTCAGCACGCCGGCATTGGCCGCCCCGCCCGACGAGAACAGCGCCACCGCCTCGACGCCGAGAAAGGCGGCGAGCCCCTCGCGTAGCGCCTCGTGCAGTGGCGTGGTCGCGAAGACCGGATAGAGGCCGGTGCCGGTGCCGTAGCGCCCGAGCGCGTCGCGGGTTGCTGCCAGCACCCGCTCATCCGTGGACAGGCCGAGATAGTCGTTGGCGCCCAGCATGATCATGTCGGCGCCATCGAGAACGACCCGACCACCGCCACGGCTCGCGATGACGCGGCGGCCCGCCCCGCCGCTCATGACGCCGAGACCTTTGGCAAGGCCTGTTCCACCAGGTCGACCCAGTAGCGCAGCACGATCGGCACGATGGCGTCGTTGAAGACGTAGCGGTTGCCGTGCAGGCCCTCGCCCGGCCCGACCGCGCCGGCGCCGATCCAGGCATAGGAGCCGCCGGCGGCGCGGACCATATAGGCGAAGTCCTCGCAGCCGAGGCTCGGGCTGAATTCGGTCGAGACCTGGTCGCGGCCGACGGCGGACGCCGCCGCGGCGGCGGCGACGGCGACCGCCTCCGGCGTGTTGATCAGCGGCGGATAGCCGCGCTTGTAGTCGAGCTTGCTCGCCACCCCATGGGCGGCGGCGATGCCCGCCGCGATCTCGCCGATCAGCCTTTCGCATGTGTCGGACAGCGCCGGATCGAAGAAGCGGCAGGTGCCCTGCAGCCAGACCTCGCCCGGCACGATATTGCCGACATTGCCGCCATGGACCTGGGTCAGGCTGACCACCAGCGGCACCTGTGGATCGACCGCCCGGCTGACGATGCGCTGCACCGCGCCGATAAAGGCGCCGGCCGCCAATATCGGATCGTCGCCGAGATGCGGCATGGCGACATGGGCGCCGGTGCCGGTGAACCGGAGCTCGAAATTGTCGACCGCCGCCATTTGCGCGCCGACCCGCGTGGCGATGGTGCCGAAGGGCAGCCCCGGCCAGTTGTGCACGGCATAGACCGCCTCGACCGGGAAACGCTCGAACAGGCCGGCCTCGATCATCCGCATGCTGCCGCCTTCGTTCTCCTCCGCCGGCTGGAACACGAAATGCACGGTGCCGTCGAAATCCGGCTTCTCGCTGAGCAGCTTGGCCGCGCCGAGCAGCATGGCGGTGTGGCCGTCATGGCCGCAGGCATGCATGACGCCCTCCTTGGTGGAGGCATAGGCAAGGCCCGTGCGCTCGGTCACCGGCAGGGCGTCGAGCTCGGCGCGCAGCGCGATGGCGCGCTTGCCCGTACCGCTCTTCAGCACGCCGACCACGCCGGTGCCGCCAATGCCCTCATGCACCTCCAGGCCGAAGGATCTGAGCTGCGCGGCGACGAAACGCGCGGTCTCATGCTCCTGAAAGCCGAGTTCGGGATGGGCATGGATCCGGTGGCGCCAGGCGATCACCTCTGGCGTGACGGCGGCGACGGGGTCATTATGGCGCATGGTCGTCTCCTGCCAGCCCGGTGCGGCTGGTGCGTTCGCAAACAAGTCGCCGAAACCCTAGGGCGCTTGACCGGCGGCCGTCTTGAACCAGATTGACCGGGATGATGACCGACACGGCAGAGGAGAGGACGGAGTTCTGGCGCCACCCGCGCTTCCGCGACCTTGGCCTGCTCAAGGCGCGCTTCCGCCGGCATCGGTATGACCGCCACACTCACCCGACCTATGTCATCGCACTGATCACCGAAGGCTGCGAACGCGTCGGCGTCGGCAACCGCAGCCTGGTCGCGCCGGCCGGCTCGGTCCTCGTGGTCAATCCCGAGGAATGGCATGACGGCGAGGCCGGCGCCGATGACGGCTGGGCCTACCAGACCTTCTATCCCTCGGTCGGGCTGATGAGCACGATCTCGGCCGAACTCGGGCGCGACGGCGCCCCGCTCTTCGCCCGCGAGGTCATTGCCGATCGCGATCTCGCCGAGGCGCTCGGCGCGGCTCACCAGGGCTCGACCGCCGAGGACGCGACCCGCGCCGAGACCTCCATGCTGGTCGCGCTGCGCCAGCTCATCCTGCGCCATGGCGGCGACGGCCGACCGGAGCCGATCGAGGGCTCGGGATCGCAACGCCGGCTCGCGCTCTACGAACAGGTGATCGAGGACAATCTCGCGTCCGAGCTCGACCTGCAGCGGCTCGCCTTAGCTGCCGGCGTCACCCGCTTCCAGGTGATCCGGGACTTCAAGAAAGTGGCCGGCCTGACACCCGCCGCCTTCATCCGCGACCGCAGGCTCCGCCACGCCAACCGGCTGATCGCGGACGGCGCGAGCCTCGCCGACGCCGCCTTCGCCGCCGGCTTCGCCGACCAGAGCCATCTCTCACGCACCTTCCGCGCCATGCACGGCATAACGCCGGGCATGTTCAGGCGGGCGTGACGCCGGCGGGCCGACATGCAACGGCCATCAGAGATTTCGACCCAAGCCCCGGATTGACCGCCCGATCGCCCCATCCTATTTTGCCCGCGCGGAGCAAGCCGCACCCGGGTCCGCGGGAAGGGTCGAACCCACTTGCTGCTTCCAGTGAGCACTCCAAACCTTTGTGCAGCCGGTTTTGCGGACCGTCGGCGATGTGAAGCACGGAGGTTTTCCGATGACCGGCACGCCCGATCGCTCTTCCCATAAGCTCAATCTCGACCACCTGAAAAAGCAGGCCAAGGAGCTGATCCGGCTCTACCGCGCCGGCGACGCCGGGGCCGTTTCGCGCTTCCGCCAAAGCCTGCCCGCGACCGCCGGCCTGAGCGATGCCGCCATATCCGGCCTCGGCCTTCGCCTGCATGACGCCCAGTCGTGCCTGGCACGCGAGCACGGCTTCCTGTCCTGGGCCGACCTGAAGGGTTATGTCGAGGTGCAGGCGGCAGCCTCCGGCGAGCGCACGGCACTGGTCCGGCGCTGGCTCGGCCTGGTCTATTCCGGCGATATCGCCGGCACGACCAACCGCGCCAATCCGCGTGTCGCCGCCCGTGTGCTCACCGAAAATCCCGGCCTCGCCACGGAGAGCCCCTATCTGGCCTGCGCGGTCGGCGACGATGCCGCGCTGCGCCGGGCCATCCAGGCCGATCCGGCTTGGGTCAACCGGCCGGGCGGCCCCTTGAACCTGCCGCCACTGGTCGCCGTCACCCAGTCGAGCCTCGTCCGGCTCGACGCCTTTCGCGACGGCCTGCACGCTTGCGCGCGGCTCCTGCTCGCCGCCGGCGCCGATCCCAACCAACGCATCGACAGCCGCTGGCCGCCGGCCTCGCTCGACAAGCCGGATCCGGACTATCCGCTCTCGGCGCTTTATGGCGCCGCCGGAAACAACCACGACGCGGCGCTGACCGAAATGCTGCTCGCGGCCGGCGCCGATCCCAATGACAACGAATCCCTCTACCACTCCCTGGAAAGCCCCGCCTGCACCCGCCTGCTGCTCACCCATGGAGCGCGCATCGTCGGCACCAATGCGCTCTACCGGGCGCTCGATCTCGACGACCCCGCCCCGCTCCAAATGCTGCTCCGCCATGGCGGCGACGCCAACGAGCCGGCCGGCAATGCGCCGCTCACCCACACGGGCTCGCCACTGCTCCGGGCGATCCGGCGGCGGCGCTCGCCGACCCATGTCGCGGCGCTGATCGAGGCCGGTGCCGATCTGACGGCGACGACACGGGACGGGCTGACGCCTTACCGGCTGGCTTTGCAATTCGGCCTCCTGGAGGTCGCCGGCCTGCTGCGCGCGAAGGGGGCCGAGACCACGCTGCCCGAGGACGAGGTCTTCGTCGCAGCCTGCTCCCGCGGCGACGCGGCCGAAGCCCGGCGCATCGCCGCCGGGCGGCCCGATCTGCCGGCTTCGCTGTCGGCGGCGCAACTGCGCCTCCTGCCCGAGATGGCGGCCGAAGGCGGCGATGCCGGAGCCCGCCTAATGGTCGAGCTCGGCTGGCCGATCGAGACCAAAGGCGGCGACTGGAACGCCTCCGCCCTCAATCTCGCGGTGTTTCGCGGCAATGCCGCGCTCACCCGCTTCCTGCTCGAACACGGCGCCAGCTGGACCGCGGAGCACGGCTTCGGCGACAACGCCTCAGGCACGCTCTCCTGGGCTTCGCTCAATCAGCCAGTCGAGGACGGCGACTGGATCGGCTGCGCCCGCGCCCTCCTCGACCACGGCATGCCCCGCGCGACGCCGGATCCTGATGATCCGGAGGGGGTGGTGCTGGCCGGGCGGAAGAAGCGGTTTTCGGATGAGGTGAGCGAGGTGTTGCTGGAGGGGAATTGACCGTGAGCTGCGCACCGTCCTTCAGCTTCGGATCTCGCCTGGAGGCTTCGGTCCCCATGGCATCATGCGCGTGATGCGGCCGATGGCGACGCCCTATCCTGTCGCCGTCGGCCTCCCATCCACCCCTCGCAACCCCACGCAATACCCCGCAATTCCACTCCATCCGCTTTGCTCCAGAATGCCCCCAGAAGCGTTGGACATCTCAACGCGCTGCCGGAGACAGGACATGTCGGGACTTCAGCCCATCACCCATTCGCGCCGGAACTTCATCGCGGTGATCGCGCTCGGCGCAGGTCTCGCCGCCTGCAATCCGTTCGGGCCGACACTGATCTCGTCGTCGACGATCAATGGCAAGAAGATCAATGTCTTCGCCAGCGGCAGCGCCCCGCGCAATTCCGACGTCGAGCAGAACGGCACGACGACCCGGCTGAAGCTCGGCACCCGGGTGGTCGTGGTCAATCTCGACGGCCGCGTGTCGGTCGACGGCGTCGAGACGGCCTATGGGCCCTTCACCGAGATCAATGTCACCCTCGGCGACAACAACAGCATCGAGGTCAAGGTCGTCAAATGATCCGGTGCCGGACGAGGCCGACACCGTCATGTCCGTGAGACGCCGGCCGGCCCCTGCAGAGCGCCGGCCGCGCCCCGACGCGCCCGGCTATTCGGCGAGCCTGGACAGCACGGCATAGGCCGCCCGCACCCGCGCCTCGTTCGGGTAGTTCTTGTTGGCGAGCATGACGATGCCGATGCGCCGGGCTGGAATATAGGCGACATAGGCGCCGAAGCCGTTGGTCGAGCCGGTCTTGTTGATCAGCACGTCCTGGCGCGGCGCCATGGGCGGCTCGATCCGGCTGACCGGCACCGGGTTGCGGTTGACCGTCGGCGCATTGCCCGCGACGAGATCGGCGAGAGCCGCGGGATAGGAATATTGCTCCCAGACCATGTCCTGGACATAGGGCCCCGCCCGGTAATGGCCGGTATGGGTCGCCAGGGCCGCCCGGCTGGTCGCCTCCGGCACCTGGCCGATGCCCATATTCACCTCGAGGAAGCGGATCATGTCGACGGCGTTCGACTTCACGCCATAGGCTTCGGCCGCGAGCAGGCCCGGGCCCACCCGCACCGGCGCGCCGGAAGCCGTATGGCCCCAGGCATAAGATTTCATCTGGTCGGCGGGGACATTGATATAGGTCCGGCGCAGACCGAGATCCGGAAACAGCTGGCGCTCCATCAGGCGCTCATAGCTTTGTCCCAGGCTCCGGGCCGCGATCATGCCGAGCAGGCCGATGCTGGGATTGGCATAGGTGCGCTGGGTGCCGGCGGCGAAGCGCGGCTGCCAGTTGCGGAAATAGGCCATCATCTGGTCGTGGCTGCGGAGTTCGTCGGGCATCTGCAGCGGGAAGCCGCCGGCCGTATGGGTGGCGAGATCGAGCACGCGAACGCCGCCGAGCGCGCTGCCGGCGAGTTCCGGCAGATAGTCGCCGATCCGGCCGGTGAGCGAGAGCTTGCCGGCGATCTCGGCCGATGTGGCGAGCGTCACCGTGAATGTCTTGCTGATCGAGCCGAGCTCGAACAGCGTGTCGCGCGTGACGGCGACCCGCGGCTGGCGAGAGGCCAGGCCATAGTCGAAGAAATGGCGCCGTCCGTCGATGGTCACCGCGACCGCGAGGCCCGGAATGCCGAATTCCTCGATGACCGGCTTCATCGCGCGATCGACGACGAGCCTCAATTCCGCATCCGGCACGGGGCCGGCATGGGCGTCGGGAGCGAAACCAAGCGCCATGGCAAGAAGGCCGACGGCCATGCGGGGGAACAGGCGTGAGACCAAGAAAACCTCCTGAGCGTGAATGACCCGCCAGCCATCTATGGCCCCTTTCAGGCCCTGGCAAACGACGATAACTGGGCCGAGCCATGAGGAAAATTAGGGCATGGGCGCGCTCCCCCGCTCGTCTTCACGCCGCCTGCTTCGCCGCGCCTTGTCCGGCCGCCTGGAAGAGATCGGAGCCGATGGCGCGCGCCGCCGCCAGGTGGATGGCCGGATCCTGGCCTTCGGAGTCGAGCATGAGCGCGGAGCTCACGACTCGGGCGCCGCAATAGTCGAAAATGCCATGATCGATCTGGGTCTGCATGGCGCCCGCATAGCCGTGCCGCGCATAGGTTCCGGCGTCGGCGCCGCCGATGCCGACGAGGTGAACCCGCAGGCGCCCGAGCTTCTTTTCCAAGGGGACATCCGGGCGGAAGTCGAAAGCCCAGCCATTGGCGAAGACCCGGTCGATCCAGCCCTTGAGCAGCCCCGGCATCGACCACCAATAGACCGGATAGACCAGCACGAGGGCATCGGCGCGATCGATCCGCGCCTGTTCGGCGGCGACATCGGCGGGCGGCGCCTCCTGCCGGCGGTGAACGGCGAGATCGGCCATGCCGAAGCGCGGGTCGAAGGCCTCCGCCGTCAGATCGGCGATTTCGAAGGAACGGCCGGCGCCGGACAGGGATAGGCCCTCGGCGATCCCGGCGGCGACGCCGTGGCTGAGCGAGGTGGTTTCGGGATGGGCGACGACGATGAGCGCATGCATGGCGGAAGCTCCGGCGCGCGGGTTGCAGGGGAAAGGAGGAAGTTATATACTTTTAGTAAGTTACTTTTGGTATATAACCATGTCAAGCACCACGGACCCACGGACATCCGGCGAGCGGCCGCGTCGCCGCCTGACCCGGGCCGAGCGCCATCGCCAGCTTCTCGACGCCGCCTGGCGGCTGGTCAGCGACGAAGGCACCGAGGCCTTGACGCTCGGCCGGCTGGCCGAGCTCTCCGACGTCACCAAGCCCGTGGTCTATGACCATTTCGGCACCCGCGGCGGGCTGCTGGCGGCGCTCTATCAGGAGTTCGACACGCGCCAGACCGCGCTGATGGATGCGGCGCTCCGGGCGAGCGAACCGACCCTGACCGGCATCGCCACGGTCATCGCCACATCCTATGTCGACTGCGTTCTGCTCCAGGGGCGCGAAATCCCCGGCGTGATCGCGGCGCTCGCCGGCTCGCCGGAACTCGAAAAGATCAAGCGCGACTACGAGCTGATCTTCATCGAGAAATGCCGCGCCGTGCTCACCCCCTTCGCCGGCGCCGGGGTCATTGCGCCGGCCGGCCTCTGGGCCATGCTGGGGGCCGCCGAAGCCCTGTCGCATGCCGCCGCGACCGGCGAGATCAGCGCCGGCGAGGCGCAGCGCGAGCTGTTCGAGACCATCGTCGCCATGGTTGCGAGAGCCGCCGGCGGCGACAGACCATAGGCAAGCGCCAGCAAGCGTCCCGCGATTGGCTCAGCCGCGCCAGGCCGGCTCCGCCTCGGCCGTCAACAGCGCCGCACGGTAATCGTTGGGCGTCGTACCCGTGATCGTCTTGAAGGTGCGGTAGAAGGTCGCCAGGCTCTCGAAGCCGCAGGCAAAGGCGATCGCGGTCACCGGCCGGTCGGGCAGCGCCGCCAGCAGGCGGCAGGCCTCGGCGACCCGCTGGGTCATGATCGTCCGGTGCAGGCTCGTCCCCGTCGGCTCGAACAGGAGGTGGACCTGCCGGAGCGAGACCCCGAGCCGCGCCGCCACCAGGTCGGCCGACAATTCCGGGCGGTGCAGATTGTCCCGAACCAGGCGCCGCGCCGCATTGAGATAGGCGTTTCGCACCGCGCCCCGGCTCTCCGGCGCGCCGCCCCCGGCCGCGCCCGCCGCCAGCAAAGCCAGTTGGGCAAGATCGGCCACCGCATGGTCGGCCTCGGCGCCGGCAAGGCCGGAGACATTGTCGACCAGGGCCCGAAACGAGGCCGCGAGCAGCCGGGCATAACGCTGATCTGTCGCCAGCGGCGTCCTGAACAGGTTCTGCGACCGGCGGGCCAGGAGCGCGTCGCCCGATAGCGGGATCTGCAGGACGCGGAAGTGGAAGTCGGACTGCGAGCTCGGGATCCCCGAATAGGGCATTTCCGAATAGCCGACGCCCATCATGCCGGCCTTCACGTCGAAGCGGCCCGCCGGCGTCTCGCACCAGCCGGGACCGGCGATCTGATGGGAAATGACCAGGCTGTTGGCGGCGACGCGGGCGATGTCGGCCGGCGTGCGGCTGACGACATAGGCGGAAGCGCGCATCTCCGCGAGGGTCGCGCCGGCCACCGGCTGGACGGCGATCTCGCCTTGAAAGGCGGCGCGTCGCTCCGGCGGCAATTCGATCGTGACGCCGGAGAGCCGCCGGCCACGCTCCTCGCGCCAGTAATCGAAGCGCTCGCGCTCCGGCAGGCTGTCTGTCGACCAGGTCAGTACGGGGGCCATGGCATCCAGAATGGTCTTGCAGGTCTCCATGCGCGCATGATCGGGCGAATATGAATGAATCGCGACGCCCTGGCCACGGAAACACGCCAGGCCATTGTCCCGGCGATCATGCCGGCGGGCGCCCCTCTCTCACCGCCCCCTGGCCGCGCCCCAGCGCAAACCGTCCATCAGCAGCGATACGAGCCTGCGCGAGCGCGCCTGCCAGTCCGGCGTGTCGGGGGTCGAATAGGTCGCCGACAGTGCGTGCAGGACATCGGCGCTGTCGACATCGCCCCGGATCGAGCCGTCGGCGATCGCGGCGTCGACGAGACGCTTCAGCGCCAGGGGCAAAAGGCCCGAGGATGGGGCGAACAGTTCCGATTTGGTGGTGAGCAGGATGCGCAGGCTGTCGGCCATGCCGCGCTTGGTGGCGATATAGCCGACGAAGCGCTGCATCCATTCGGCGAGTGCCGCATCCGGCGGCCCGGCGGCGGCGAGTTCGTCGGCGGCCGCGATCAGCGCCTCGACCTCGCGGCGATAGGTGACCTCGACCAGGTGCTCGCGGGTCGGAAAGTGCCGGTAAAGCGTGCCGATGCCGACGCCGGCGCGCCGCGCGATATCTTCGAGCGAGGTATCCAGCCCATGCTCGGCAAAGGCCGCGGCCGCCACCTCGACCAGCCGGTCGCGGTTGCGCCGGGCATCGGCGCGCAAAGCCCTCTTGTCGCCGTCGGGCTTGTCCGCCTCGGGCGCGGCGGGTGGTTCGGCAGCCAAAGATCAACTCCCACGCCGACAGGGGCTTGAACCCGTGGGGTCAAACCTCTATGTTGCATAAACGGAGGCGCCTCCGTTTATTGGCCGGGGCGGCTTCGAGCCCTTATCTCACCCACGACTGAACATGTCATGCCTTCGTGACTTTGCAAGGAGGCCAAGTGCGTTCTTTGATGGACGCCGGCGCTGACATTTTTCCGCTCGCCCCGCGAGCCTCCGGCGACGCCAGGCCCCGCAGGGCCTCCGCCGCCGCATGTTTCATGCCCCTTTCGCACCCTCGTCCCACCCCATCGGAGCCGGACAGCCATGGCGAACCGAACCACCATCCATCTCGACATCAACGGCGAGGCCTTCGATCTCGCGATCGAGCCGCGTGTCACCCTGCTCGATGCGCTGCGCGACCATCTCGGCCTCACCGGCACCAAGAAGGGCTGCGACCAGGGCCAGTGCGGTGCCTGCACCGTGCATCTCGACGGCGAACGCGTGCTGTCCTGCCTGACGCTTGCCGTGCAGGCCGAGGGGCGCGCGGTCACCACCATCGAGGGCCTCAGCCGCCCGGATGGCACGCTGCACCCGGTCCAGGCCGCTTTCCTGGCTGAGGATGCCTTCCAGTGCGGCTATTGCACGCCCGGCCAGATCATGTCGGCGGTCGCCTGCATTCGCGAAGGCCATGCCGGATCGGATGACGAGATCCGCGAGGCCATGGCCGGCAATCTCTGCCGCTGCGGCGCCTATCCCCATATCGTCGCGGCGGTCCGCAAGGCCGCGGAGGTGATGTCATGAAGGACTTCTCCTATCTGCGCGCCACATCCATCGCCGAAGCCCGGCAATGGGCGGCGCTGCCCGGCGCCATGCTGCTGGCCGGCGGCACCACCTTGCTCGACCTCGCCAAATGCGGTGTCGCCGACCCCGACGAGGTGATCGACATCAGCCATCTCGCCGGCCTCGACGGGGTTCGTGCCGATGCCGGCGGCGCCTCCATCGGCGCGCTCGCCCGGATGAGCCATGTCGCCGGCCATGCCGGCATCAAGACCTTCTTCCCGGCCGTCGCCGAAGCGCTGTCGCTCGCCGCCTCCGCGCAGATCCGCAACATGGCGACCATTGGCGGCAACCTGATGCAGCGCACGCGCTGCGCCTATTTCCGCGACCCCGCCACCTTCCCGGCCTGCAACAAGCGCGAGCCCGGCTCGGGCTGCGCGGCGCAGGGCGGAGTCACCCGCAACCATGCTGTGCTGGGCGTGAGCGAGGCCTGCATCGCCAGCTATCCCGGCGATCTCGCGGTGGCGCTGACCGCCTTCGACGCGGTGGTGCATCTGGGCGACCGCCAGGTCGCGATCGACGATTTCTTCCTGCTGCCGGGCGCGACGCCCGATCATGAGCACCCGATCGCCCCGGGCGAATTGATCACCAAGGTGACGCTGCCCGGTTCGCCGGCGGCGCGCCGCTCGACCTTCCTGAAAGTGCGCGACCGCCAGTCCTATGAATTCGCCGCGGCGAGCGCCGCCGTCGGCCTCGCATTCGAGGCGGACGGCCGAACCATCAGCGACATCAGGGTGGCGCTCGGCGGCGTCGCCACCAAGCCCTGGCGGGCACCCGCCGTCGAGGCCGCCCTCAGGGGCCGGCCGCTGGAACCGGAAACGGTCAGGCGCGCCAGCCTGCTGGCGGTCGAGGGCGCGGTCGCCAGCGGCGCCAACCACGCCAAGATCGATCTCGCGCCGCGCGTCGTCGCGCGCGCCATCCTCACTCTGGGAGAGACGGCATGACCAGCCTCGACACATCGGCCAAACGCGGCGACGCATCCGATGGCGGCGGCGCGCTCGGCGCGCGCCTGTCGCGCCTGGACGGTCCGGCCAAGATCACCGGCCGCGCGACCTATGCGATCGAACACCCGGTCGAAGGCCTCGCTTATGCCGTCACCGTGCAGAGCACGATCGCGGCCGGCCGGATCGGCAGCATCGACGTCACCGCGGCCGAGGATTCGCCCGGCGTCCTGCTGGTGCTGACCCATGACAATGCCCTGCCGCTGCACGGCGCCTCGAGCTGGCTCGGCGCGCCGGCCGCAGCCCCGCATTACCATCCGCTTGCCCGCGACATCACCTTCAACGGCCAGCATGTCGCGGCCGTCATCGCCGAGACCTTCGAGCAGGCGACCGCCGCCGCGGCGCTGATCGACGTCGCCTATGAGGAAGCCCCGGCAGTCACCGGCCTCGACGACCCGAGGGCCGGCGACGGCATGCCCCTTCCCCCGATGACCGCGGAATGGGGCGACGCCGCGGCGGCCTTCGCCGCCGCACCCATCCGGATCGAAGCGGAATACCGCACCCCGCGCGAATATAATGTGCCGATCGAGCCGCATGGGCTGATCGCCCGCTGGGACGAGAACGGGCTGACCGTCTGGGAGCCGAGCCAATGGATCGACGGCATGGCGCGCACCTATGCCGAATGGTTCGGCCTGCCCTTCGACAAGGTCCGGCTGGTCTCGCCCTATATCGGCGGCGGTTTCGGTTCCAAGGCGCTCGCCTATGCCCATGGCGCCATTGCCGTGATGGCGGCGAAAATGCTCGGCCGGCCGGTCAGGCTGGCGGTCACCCGGCCGCAGACCTTCACCGCCTATGGCGGCCGGCCGGCGACGCGCCAGACCCTATCGCTCGGCGC
Source organism: Hyphomicrobiales bacterium (assembly GCA_017304475.1). Taxonomy (GTDB): domain Bacteria; phylum Pseudomonadota; class Alphaproteobacteria; order Rhizobiales; family Phreatobacteraceae; genus Phreatobacter. Next base: position 65,941 of record JAFKKV010000020.1, read on the forward strand.
CGACCGCACCGGCAAGCTCGTCGCCATCATCCAGCGCGGCGCCAACGAGACCGCGGTCGACGGCGTCTCGGTGGAGCCGCTCGGCGCGGTCACCACGATCATGTATGCGACGCCCAACCTGTCGTCGCGGCAGAATGTCGTGCCGGTCAACACCGTGCTGCCCGGACCGTTGCGGGCGCCGGGCGAAAACCCCAGCGCCTTCGGCCTGGAAAGCGCCATTGACGAGCTGAGCTACGCCGCCGGCATCGATCCGCTGGAGATCCGGCTGATCAATTACGCCGAGCGCGACCAGCAGGCCGGCAAGCCCTGGTCGACCCGCCGGCTGCGCGAAGCCTATGCCGCCGGCGCCGAGGCCTTCGGCTGGTCGAAGCGCACGGCCGCGCCGCGTTCCATGCGCGACGGACGGCAATTGATCGGCTGGGGGGTGGCCGCCGGCACCTATCCGGTGCGCCGCACCGCCGGCGAGGCGCTGGTGCGTATTCTCGCCGACGGCACGGTCGAGGTCCTGAGCAGCGGCACCGACATGGGCACCGGCACCTATACGATCCTCGCCCAGACGGCGGCCGATGCCGTCGGAGTGCCCGTCGAGCAGGTCCGGGTCAGGCTCGGCTCCTCCGAACTGCCGCGCGCGCCGGTCTCCGGCGGCTCGCAATTCGCCAACCTGATCACCGGGGCGGTGCACAAGGCAGCGCTCGCCGCCCGCGACGATCTGATCGGCCTTGCCATCAACGATGCCGCCTCGCCGTTCCGCGCATTGCAGGCCAACACGCTGATCATCGCCAATGGCCGGATCGCCTCACCCCGCCAGGGCGGTCCGGATCTCGCCATCGCAGACCTGATGGCCCGCCTCGGCCGCGACAAGGTCGAGGCCCTGCGCGACACGCTGGCCGAGAACCACACGGCCGAAGACCGGCGCTACGACAATTTCACCACCGTCGCCACCATGCGCGCGCCGACCGATGGCGAGTTTTCCATGCACAGCTGGTGCGCCCATTTCGTCGAGGTGCGCGTCGACGAGGATTTCGGCACGGTGCGCGTCTCGCGCATGGTCTCAGCCTTCGATTCCGGCCGGCTCTACAACCCCAAGCTGGCCGAAAGCCAGTGGAAGGGCGGCATCATCATGGGCATCGGCCAGGCTTTGCTGGAGGAAGGCCTGGTCGACGCGCGGCACGGCCGGGTGATCAACAACAATCTCGGCGATTACCTGGTGCCGACCAATGCCGACATCCCCGACATCCAGGTGATCTCGGTCGGCCTGCCCGATCTCCACGCCTCGGCGCTGGGCGGCAAGGCGGTCGGCGAGCTCGGCATTGTCGGCGTCGCCCCGGCCATCGCCAACGCCGTATTCCACGCCACCGGCAAACGCGTGCGCGACCTGCCGATCACCTTCGAGAAGCTGATGTAATGGGCACCAAATAACCCTCTCCCAAAGGGAGAGGGTGGGTCCGTCAGGACCCGGGTGAGGGGCGTAACCTCGCAGCACTGATGCAACGCTCGCGCCGCATGCCGCCTTATCCGGACATGGACGACCCCTCACCCGCCCGCTGACGCGGGCACCCTCTCCCTTTGGGAGAGGGTTGATTCATCAGCACTTTTTCCCCTCCCCCAAACCCGAAAGCGAGCCCCCATGTCAGCCATCCAAGGCAAGGTCGTCGCCATGACCGGCGCCAGCAGCGGCATCGGCGCGGCGACCGCGCTGCTGCTCGCCGAACGCGGCGCGAAACTGGTGCTCGGTGCGCGTGGCGCCGATCGCCTCGCGGCCCTGGCAGCCCGGATCACGGCGGCCGGCGGTGAAGCCGTCCATCTGCGGACCGACGTCACCCGGCGCGCCGACCTTACCGCCCTGGTCGAATGCGCCCGCACGCGCTTCGGCAGGCTCGACGTGCTCGTCAACAATGCCGGCATCGGCCCGATCTCGCCGCTCGACGACCTGCGCGTCGAGGAATGGGAGGCGATGATCGACGTCAATATCAAGGGCGTGCTCTACGGCATCGCGGCGGCGCTGCCGGTGTTCCGCGCCCAGGGTTTCGGCCAATTCGTCACCACCGCCTCGACGGCCGGCCACAAGACCGTGCCGAACCAGGCGGTCTATTCCGGCACCAAATTCGCGGTGCGCGCCATTTGCGAGGGCCTGCGCCAGGAGGCCGGCGACAAGCTGCGGGTGACCGTCGTTTCGCCCGGCTTCGTGCGCACCGACTTCCTGGACACGGTGGCCAATCCGGAGGTGAAGGCGCGGCTCATCGCCGCGCGCGATGCTTTCGCGATCCCACCGGATGCGATCGCTCGTGCCATCGCCTATGCGATCGAGCAGCCGGACGATGTCGATGTCGGCGAGATCGTCGTCCGCCCGACGGCGCAGGGATAGCTGCGGCTCTTCTCAACGGATCAAGGCCGGCGAGCCGATGGGCCCGCCGGCGATCGATCCTGAACCTTACCAGCCGGATGAACGGCGCCAGCCATGGCCCGGAGGCGGGCCGTGGCGATGGTGCCGGTGGCGATGCCCCGGCGGCACCCAATGACCGCTCCAGCCATGCCGATGGCCGTGGCGATGACCGTGCCGGTGCCCGTGACCATGCCCATGACGGTGCCCATGGCGATGGCCGTGGCCGTCACGCGCTTCCGCTTCCGCGACGCCGACCGTCACGACCGCGAGGCCGCCAAGCGCGGCCAGCAGCCAGCCCCTGCGAGAGAGAATATTGTCGCTCATGTCTTTTCCTTCGATGCACTTCGCCACCCGCCGCCAATAGGCAGGGGATCAGGTGAACCACGCATGAACCAATCGCGGCTGAGGCCACGCTTGGCCGCCGGATCGCACCGCCGCCGCTTTGGCCATGATGAACATGTGAATTTGTGCCGTTTTGCAACCGACAACCAGCCACAGGTAGCGGCCGGCCTCTTGCTGCACGTACAAAACAAGAACATAAAAGGAACATGCAGGGCGAAAGGATGAGGAACAACCATGGCCAGCGACGTGGTCGACGCCGGCGGGCAGGATGACAAGGGCCCGACCGAGGTCGAAATCGACGCGGTCATCGCCGAATTCGGCGGCGACCTGCGCGCGGCGCTGCGGGCCCTGATGGCCGATATCCGCACGCTCGCCGAGGACCGCGACCGCGCCGTGTCGCGCGGCTATGTCCGGCGTCCACCGGCGCCGGGACGGGCGGCTTGACCGGGTGGCGCCTGGTCACCGGCGCCTGGCCGGCGCAGCCGTGGCTCAGGCCGGACGCACCACCGGCATCCTGAAAATGAAGCGGGTCTCATGGTCCGCCGAAGCGACGTCCAGGCTGCCGCCATGGGCACGCGCGATCTCCGACGCGATATAGAGCCCGAGGCCCAGCCCCTGCTGGCTGGGCCGCGCCGACGCCCGGACGAACGGCTTGAACAGGTCCTTGAGGATGCCGGGCGGGATCGGCGCGCCGGCATTGACCACGGCCAGTTCGAACAGGTCGCCCTGCTTGCGCGCGATGACCTTCACCGGCGCGTCCTGGTCGCCATGCATCAGCGCATTGGCGACGAGATTGGACAGCAATTGGCCGATCCGGACATGGTCGCAATCGACTGGGCCGTCAAAGGCGAGATCCGCCGCGATGACACGCTCGGGCTGCGTGGATCGCAATTCGCCGATGACCTGCTCCAGCGTCGGCTTCAGCACTTCCCCTGAGTGGCGCTCCAGCGGCAGCCCGCCATCGAGCCGGCCGCGCGCCAGGTCGAGGACATGACCGATCAGCTCCGACATGCGGTTGACGCTGCGCTGCATCATCAGCAGGACCGATCGCGACTTGTCGTTCGGCTCGGCCTTCAGCACCAGCCGGGTGCCGGCCTCGATCGCCGCCAGCGGATTGCGCAGGTCATGGCCGAGCACTGCGATGAACTGCTCGCGCAATTCGGCCGTATGGCGCTCGGCGGCAAGATCGGCCTGGCTTGCGGCCAGCCGTTTGCGGGCATCCAGATGAAAGGCGATCAGGTCGGCGAACAGCCTGAACATGCCGACGATCGCCGGAGTGTTGATCGCTCTCGGCTGCGGATCGATCGCGCAGAGCGTCCCGAAAAATGTGCCGTCGGGCAGCACGATCGGCATCGAGATATAGCTCTGGAAACCGTAGAGCGCCGGCGTGTGATGCCCGCAGAACCGCGTGTCCTGCGCGACATTCTCGATGATCACGGCTTGCCGGCTGTCACGGATCTCGTCGCAGATCGTCGTCTCGACCTTCAGCTCGCCGCCGGGCCGGAGCCCGAATGCGATATCATCGCGGACGCCGCAGGCGATCCAGCGCTCCTGGGTGACACGCGCCACGGCGGCGAAGCCCATGCCGGTCGTCTGGCACACGATGTCCAGGATGGTTGGGACCGCTTCGATATGCGCGATCGCCGCGACATCGCCGGAAAAATCGTCACTCACAATAAGACCCCGGACATCAGCCATGCGCGACCGCTAGCGACCGCACATTACGGCTTTCCTGTCCATGTCAAAAGACATTCGCTGGGCCTGGCCGACCGCGCCCGGCATGCAGGCCGGGCGCTTTGCGGAGAGTGCCGAAGCGCCTCCGTTCACCCCCTCCTGGGGATCTCCAGGCCGCGCTGCACGGCCGGACGCGCCAGGCCGCGCGCCAGCCAGGCCGGCACCTGGCTGAGGCTGTCATAATCGACCAGCGCGCCGGCGCCGTAGAAGCCGACGAGGTTGCGTACCCAGCCGAGGAGCGAGATATCGGCGATGGTATAGTCGTCGCCCATGATCCATTGCCGGCCGGCCAGCCGCGTCTCCAGCACGCCGAGCAGGCGCTTGGATTCGGTGACGTAACGCTGCAGCGGCCGCTTGTCCTCGAATTCGCGGCCGGCGAATTTGTGGAAGAAGCCGACCTGGCCGAACATCGGCCCGACCGAAGCCATCTGGAAGAACACCCATTGGATGGTCTCGTACCGGGCCGCCGGATCGACCGGCAGCAGCTTGCCGGTCTTTTCGGCGAGATAGATCAGGATCGCGCCGGATTCGAACAGGGCGAGCGGCTTGCCACCCGGCCCGTCGGGATCGATGATCGCGGGGATCTTGCCATTCGGATTGAGCGCCAGGAATTCCGGCGTCCAGCTCTCGTTCTTGCCGATATCGATGAGATGCGGCTCGTAGGGCAAGCCGATTTCCTCGAGCATGATCGAGACCTTGACGCCGTTCGGCGTCGGCAGGGAATAGAGCTGCAGGCGGTCCGGATGGGCGGCCGGCCAGCGCGTGGCGATCGGAAAGGCTGAGAGGTCGGACATCCAAGGCTCCTGGGTCGCCGAACGGGGACGGCGACGATAACGAGCCCGCGCCGCGGCGCAATCGGCGCGCCGCTCCGGACGCACGCATTGACGATGATGTGACCCACGCGCGGGCGGCCGGCCCTGCAACGGAGCCCCGCCGGCGCCGTCCCGGGGCTTCCGCTGCGGCCCGCAGGCGCGCCATAATGCCGCCAGCGATCGACCGCCCGCCGCCATGGCCGCCGGCACGCCGGCCAGGCGCGCGGCAGCGGGGTCGAGGTCGACATCGGCGAGAGCAGGAGACCGACGATGCTACAGGTCGTACAAGCCTATGACCGCGCACCGATCGTCGCGATCGAGACCGACGACGAGGCGGCCCTCGAGGCCAAGCTGCAGGCGGCCGAACGGGTGTTCCGCGACCGCGACCACTGGCTCAAGCCCTATGAGCGGATCGCGGTGCTGCGCCGCCTCGCCGGGCTGATGGAAACCCGCCGCGACCATTTCGCCCGCCAGATCGCGCGCGAGGGCGGCAAGCCGCTGCCCGACGCCATCGTCGAAACCAATCGCGCCATCGACGGCGTGCACAATGCCGCCGACGAAATGCGCAATTTCGCCGGGCGCGAAATTCCCATGGGCCTGTCGCCGGCGGGCGCCGACCGCTGGGCCTTCACCACCAAGGAGCCGATCGGCATCGTCGCCGCCATCTCGGCGTTCAACCACCCGCTGAACCTGATCGTCCACCAGGTCGCCCCGGCGATCGCCGTCGGCTGCCCCGTCATCATCAAGCCGGCCGGGCCGACGCCGCTGTCATGCCGCGATTTCGTCGCCCTGGTGCATGAGGCAGGCCTGCCGGAAGCCTGGTGCCAGACCTTCATCCCCGACGGCAACGCGCTGGCCGAGAAGCTCGCCACCGACCGGCGCATCGGCTTCCTGAGCTTCATCGGCTCGGCCAAGGTCGGCTGGTACCTGCACGGCAAGCTGAGCCATGGCGCGCGCTCGGCGCTGGAACATGGCGGCGCAGCGCCGGCCATCGTCGACCGCAGCGCCGATCTCGCCCGCATCATCGAGCCGATCGTCAAGGGCGGCTATTACCATGCCGGCCAGGTCTGCGTGTCGACCCAGCGCATCTTCGTCCATGCCGATATCGCCGCCGAATTCACCGAGCGCCTGGTCGCGCGGGTGGCGAAACTGCGCGTCGGCGACCCGACGCTCGCCGATACCGAGGTGGGACCGCTGATCCATCCGCGTGAGGCCGACCGGATCGCCGCCTGGATCGCCGAGGCCGTCACCGGCGGCGCGCGGATTGCCACCGGCGGCGGCCGCCTGTCCGAGACGACCTTGCAGCCGACCGTGCTGCTCGGCCCGGCACGCGACGCCCGCGTCTCGCGCGAGGAGATCTTCGGCCCGGTGGTTTGCGTCTATCCCTATGCGCGCCTGGACGACGCGCTGGCCGAGGCCAATGCGCTGCCGGTGGCGTTCCAGGCGAGCGTCTTCGCCCAGGATATCGGCGTCGCCATGCGCGCCGCCGACCGGCTCGACGCCTCCGCCGTGATGATCAACGACCCGACCGCTTTCCGCACCGACTGGATGCCTTTCGCCGGCCGGCGCGAATCCGGCTACGGCATTGGCGGCATTCCCTACACCATGCGCGAAATGGCGCAGGAGAAGATGATCCTGATGCACCGGGGATAGGGCCTGTCGCGGAGCCGCGCCGGAAGAGCGGGGCAGCCGATCTTTGACATCGCGCCGGCGGCGCCCTCCACTGCCGGTGGATGCGACCGGCGAACCGGTCCGGCAGCAGCACGGGAGGGCGCGGTTCATGACCGAGCAATGGGGCCAGGGCGCGTTCAGCTTCGACGTCGCGGCGGAGTGGGCCAAGCTCCCGGCCGAGATCGTGCTCGGCGATGTCGCCGGCATCGCGGTGGACCGCCGCGACCGGGTCTATCTGTTCAATCGCGGCGAGCACCCCGTCGTCGTGATGGACCGGACCGGGGGCTTCATCACCTCCTGGGGCCACGGCCTCTTCACCAATGCCCATGGCGCCAGCATCGGCGCGGACGATGCGATCTACCTCACCGACAATGGCGACCACACGGTGCGGAAATTCAGCCTGGACGGCCGGCTGCTGCTGCAGATCGGCGAGCCGAAGAAACCCGCCGCCTTCATGAGCGGCCGGCCCTTCTGCCGCTGCACCCACACCGCGCTGTCGCCCAAGGGCGACATCTATGTCTCCGACGGCTACGGCAATGCCGCCGTCCATCGCTTCGCGCCCGACGGCCGCCATCTCGCCTCATGGGGCCGGCCGGGCAGCGGCCCCGGTGAATTCAACCTGCCGCACAACATCGCCTGCGACGCCGATGGCTGGGTCTATGTCGCCGACCGCGAGAACCATCGTGTCCAGGTGTTCGACGGCCATGGGCGCTACGAAACGCAGATCAACAACATGCACCGGCCGAGCGGGATGGCCATCACACCAGGCCCCTGCCCCCATTGCATCGTCGGCGAGCTCGCGCCCTATCAGCCGGTCAACCGGCTGACGCCCAATCTCGGTCCGCGCATCAGCATTCTCGACCGGTCCGGCAAGCTCGTCTCCCGCATCGACCGGGGCAAGGGCGCAGGCCTGGAACCCGGCCAGTTCGTCTCGCCGCATGCGATCGCGCTCGACTCGCATGGCGACATGTATGTCGGCGAGGTCGCCGCCACCGACTGGCTGGCGGTCTTTCCCGACCAGCCGAAACCGGCGGCGCTCGGCCGCTTTCAGAAATTCACCCGGGTGGCCGCGAGCAAGGCCGGCGAACCGGACGAGACCACCGCCGCGGCGGGCGCAGGCGGGGGGAAAGAGGGATGACGCCCATGACACGCGGTATCGAGGGTGGCTGTCGTTGCGGCGCGGTCCGCTACAGGCTTGCCCTCGACGCATTGCCACGCAGCTATGCTTGCCACTGCCTGGATTGCCAGACCTGGAGCGGCAGCGCCTTCAGCCAGCAGGTCGTGATCGCCGAGAGCGCCTTCACCGTGACCGGGCCGATAGCTCTGTACGAACTGACCTCGCCGAGCGGCCGGATCTCCCGCCAGCGCGTCTGCGCGACCTGCCACACCCGGATCTACAACACCAACAGCGTCCGGCCCGGGCTGGTGGTGGTCCGCGCCGGCACGCTCGACCGGAGCGACCAGCTCCATGTCGTCGCCCATATCTGGGCGAAGCGGAAACAGCCCTGGCTCGTCATCGCCGACGACGTGCCGCGCTGGCCGGAAGCGCCGCCACCCGAAGAGCTCCTGGCCACGCTCGAGCACCCCTGAGCGGGGGCGCTCCTTCCCGGGCCGTGGCCCGCGCGAACCGCCGCGGCAGGTAGCTTCCTGCCGCCGCCGATCAGCTCTTGGCCTTTTCGCTGGCGAGCGTGCCACCCGCGCCCCAATGCGCCGGCGAGAACTCGGTGATCATCACCTGAACCTGGTCGGGCGTGCTGCCGCAGGTGCGCACGAAAGCCTCGGTCAATTCCTTCGTCAGCTTGCTCTTCTGCTCGCTCGTGCGTCCCTCGAACATATCGACACGGATGATCGGCATGATGGTCTCGTCCCTTGGTGAGGTGGTTTTCCGTCCAACCCGCCCTTGTCGCCCAGGAGGAACATCGCCGTCCATGGCGTAGAGGGCAGGTGGCCGTTGCGCGTGGAGATGGGCGCCGCGACGATAGGCTCTGGGCAGGGATCGCCGGCAGCATGTTGCCCAGCCGGTCCGGACCTCCCGGCTCCGGTGTCTCATGCGGCATGCCACGCGGTGATCGGGCTGCATCGATCCACGCCCCCGCGAGGCAACGATGGCTCTCTTCAGACCCTCACCCGGCGCCTGACGGCGCCACCCTCCCCCGCATTGCGGGCGAGGGTTTACGCGCGTCAACCCTCGCCCACGTCTGCGTGGGAGAGGGTGGCCGCGGCAGCGGCCGGGTGAGGGTGGCCGGGTCGGCGCCATCAGCGCATTCCGACCGCGAGAGACCGGCCGCCGCGGCAAGAACACATTGCCGCAGCTCGGAAAATTCCACCTTCTCCGCAAACCACGCGACCGAAGACTGTCCGTCCGAGCTTCACGCAGGTGGTTCAGAACATCTTCCGAACGCGACTTTCAGGACACCGTATCCTTGGCGTAGACCCGCTTCTCCTCCGGCGTCCTGAGCACGACCTCCTTGAGCACGTCGATGAAGGCGGCCTCGGTCGCGCTCGGGCGGACCCGTCCATTGGTAATCAGGAAGACGTCGATGGGCATGACGTCCTCATAGGGCGGCAGGCGCCAGAGGATGCCGTCGCGCACGTCGCGTTCAGCGATCTGGACCGGGATAGCCCCGATCCCGAGCCCCGAGACGATCATCCGGCGCACCTCTTCCAGATTGTTCGCGACACCGGTCGAGGGCATGGCGAATTTCAACTGCTTGGTCAGTTCGGTAATCGACTGCAGCGTGTCGGACTCGATCGACGAACGATAGATGATCGCCGAATGATCCTGCATTTCCGCGAGGTCGATATCCTTTCGCCCGAAGAACGGATGGCTCGCTCCGCAATAAAACGCGCAATACTCCTTGAAGATGTGAAAATACTCGAATTCCGGCCGTTTGCTGAAGATCGGCCCGATGCCGAAATGGATCAGGCGGTCGGCCATGGCCTCCAGCATCTCGCGGCTGTTCATGACCGTCGTCGAGATGGTGGCGCGCTTGTAGCGCTGGTGGAATTCGAACAGCGACTGATCGATCAGGCCGCTCGTCATGTGGCTCGCAATGGTCAACCTGACATTGCCGGTCAGCACCTCGCCCGGATCCTTCAGCAGCGCCGAAATGCGGTCGATCGCGCCGCAGATTTCCCGTGCTTCCCGATAGAGCAGCTTGCCGGCCTCGGTCAGCCGGAAATGGCGTGGTCCACGCTCGACCAGCTGGTGGTCGAGCTGCCGTTCGAGATTTTTCAGGGCGGCGCTGATCGCCGGCTGGCCACGCCGCAGAAGCTGAGCGGCGCGTGACAGGCTTTCGACCTCGGCGACGACGACGAAGGTGTAGAGCAGGTTCCAGTTGATATGCCGCGAGAGAGCCATCAGATAGCCGTCGCCTTGATCAGGGGTCATCGATCCTCCTCATCGATAGGGTGCGGACGGCGCGGGCTCAAGGGATTCAGGCCGGCATGGCCGGGGCCGCTTGCCGCGGCCGCAGGAAGGCGCGGATTTCGCCCGCGACCTGCGCGGGCACCTCGGTCAGGATGCCGTTCTTCAAGCCGGCGATGACGACCAGCCTGGCATCGGCCAGGCGGCTTGCGATGAAACCCGCGACATCGGCGCCGGCGCCCCTGGCGAACTCGCCGGTCAGCACGAGGGTCGGCGCGCCGATCCGGGCGAGCCAAGCGTCGATGTCGGTGCGGCTGTAGAGCGCATAGGTCCGGATGAACACGTCGTCGTCGATCGTGTCGAAATGGCTCAAGCGGTCGCGCAGGGCCTCCGGGTGCTCGGCGACGAAGCGGTCGGTGTACCAGGACTTGACCAGGGTCGACATGGTGGCCTTCACACCGCGCGTCCTCAGGCTGTGGATCAGTGCGTCCGCCGCCAGCCGGTCCGCGGCTGTGCGGGCGGCGGGTGCGGCCAGCAGGCCAAGCGCCGTCACCCGGTCTGGATGTTTCAGCGCATAGGCGGCCGCGATGACCGCGCCGAGCGAATGGCCGACAAAGGCAGCGCGGGCGAAGCCGAGCTCCCTCCGTAGCGTTTCGAGATCCTCGACGAAGGCCTCGATGTCCAGCCGGCCGGCGTCCCCGGGCGCCGTCCCATGGCCGCGCAGATCGTAGGAGACGCAGCGGAAGTCCTGGCCGAGATGACCGATCACGCCCGCCCAGGTCTCATGGGTCGAGCCGTTGCCGTGAACGAAGATGACCGGATCACCCTGGCCTTGCACGAATGCCATCTGCGTCTCCCCCGCCGCTGTCAGCTTTTGGCTTTTTCACTGGCGAGCTTGCCGCCCGATCCCCAATGCTTCGGCGAAAACTCGGTGATCATGACCTGCACCTGGTCGGGCGTGCTGCCGCAGGTGCGCACGAAGGCGTCCGTCAGCTCCTTCGTCATGTTGTTCTTCTGTTCGCTCGTGCGTCCCTCGAACATTTCGACACGGATGATCGGCATGGTGGTCTGGTCCTTTCGTCGTGAGATGGAGTGGTTGGCCGCGGGCGCTGTCGGTTGTCGTCCGGCAAGCGCCTCAGGGCGTCGTCTGCAGCAGAGGCCGGTGGTCGAGCGCGACGCGCAGGCTGCGCCTGAACCGATCGGTCCTGGCGATGATCGGCAGGATCTTGCTCCTGAGGCCGAGCAGCTTGCGTGGCCAACGCGTGCCGACAGCGCCATAGAGATAGGACATGCGCTGGGTCTGCAGGATGTAGGGCCGCTCGCTGGTTTCCCAGCGCCTCAGCGCGCCCTCGACATCGTGGGCGCCGGTCAGGGTGCGTGCCAGCACCACGCCATTGACCATCGCCACGCAGGCGCCCTGCCCGAGATTCGGCGCCATGCCATGGGCGGCATCGCCGATGATGCACACCCGGCCCTTCGACCAGGACGAACAGTGGACATTGTAGAACGGCCGCCAATGTTCGGCCGGATGGCGCGGCAGGCGTTCCAGATAGTCCCGGTACCAGGGATGCGACTCGACCCAGGCCTCCAGGTTGAAAGGCTGCTGGGTACGCCCGGCAATGTCGCTCTCCGGGCAGCACAGGAAGACGTAGTGGTGGTCCTTGCTCGCCGGCGCCATGCCGATGCGGCGGCCACCGCTCCACATTTCCACCCGGCGCTCGTCCAGGCTGTCGCCCGCCTTGCGCGGGATCAGGTGACGGCCGCAGCCATCCTTCAGCTCGATGATGTCGGTGGCGAGCTTGAGGGAATCGCGCACCTTGGAGAAGACACCGTCGGCCCCGATCACCAGGTCGGCCTTCGGGCCGTAGCCACTCTCGAATTCCAGCCGTCCTTCGGGGTCGGCGCCCAGCACCCGCGAATTGGTGACGATCTCGACACCGTGGTCCAAGGCGCATTCCGCCAGGATGCGGTGCAGCTCGGTGCGCAGCACGACGATCAGTTCCGGCACGACATCGTCCGGCCGGCGCAGCTCGATCTCGCTGTGATTGTGGTCGAGCAGCGCCCGCGGCGTCATCGACCGCACGCCGACCTCGGCGACCTTGTCATAGACGCCGATCTCGCGCATCGCGTCGAGCGCGTTTTCCCAGAGATAGAGCCCCGCGCCGATCTCGCGCAGCTGCCGTCCCTTCTCATGCACGCGGACCTTCCATCCGCGTTGCGCCAGCGCCGCCGCGGCGGCAAGCCCCGCCAGTCCGGCACCGGCAATCTCGGCCGTCGGTTTCGTCTCGCTCATTGCCGTGCCTCCGTCCTTCGGCCGCCCATCACTGCCCCCGGCCCGACCGGATGAAGCGCCGGAGCTCGGCTGCGACCCGCTCGGGCGCTTCCATCAGGATCGAGTGTTTCAGACCGTCCAGGATCACCAGCTCGGAGACGGGCAGCAGATCGTGGATGATCTTGTTCAGCCGCGGATTGCAGGCACCGTCGAGTTCGCCGGTCAGCACCAGCGAAGGCGCGCTGACCTCGTGGAGCCAGGGCGCCATTTCCGTCTCCGCATAGATATGGAAGACGTTCAGGAAGACCGCCGCACTCATCCCGGTGATCTGGGCCAGGCGGGCCGCGACGATATCGGGATTGGCCTTGGCGAAATCGTCGGTGTACCAGCGGTTCACCAGGGTGGAGAGAATGTTCGGAATGCCGTCGCGCTCCATGGCGGCGACCACGCCGCGCACCTTGGCGCTGTCGTCCTCGGTACGCGCGGCGGCCGTCGACAACAGTCCCAGCGTCTTGACCCGGTCGGGAAACCGGCGCGCATAGGCCGGGCCGATCATGCCGCCGAGCGAATGGCCGGCGAAATGCGCCTGTTCGATGCCGAGCCTGGCCCGCAGCGCTTCGAGATCGGCGACCAGGGCGTCCAGGCCGAAGGGACCATCCGGTAGCGGCGAGACGCCGTGGCCCCTGAGGTCGTAGGAAATGCACTGGAAGTCGGCCTTCAGGTGGCCGACGATCCGGTCCCAGGTGGCGTGCGAGGCGCCGATGCCGTGAATGAGAAACAGGGCTTCGCCTTCGCCTGCCGTCCAATGGGCGCAGTCGATCGCGCCAGGCAGGTCGTCGAGGTGTCCGTCCGTCTTGCTCGTGGTTGTCCCGCTGGTCATCCCGCTTCCCTGCTTCGTCTCGCGGCGCTCGATTGGCCGATCCAGGGTGACTATGCGGGGTGGGTTGAGGCATCGGTCAAATCGATAATTTCAATTCCATATTCGTTTATTTTGATGGCATGAACCAACATGGCGCGGCTGTTGAAATTCGTGTTCACCCATCAGAAAAATCGAACTTGTCATGAAAATTATCGATTTGCTTTGTGAAGGCCATTTGCTCTCATGACCGGGCAAACAGCGGCGGACATCCACGAAAGCTCAGATTTTCCAAGGCTTCACACCCAGGATGCTGCCGGAAGGCGTCACGTCGGCGCTTGGCTGGCGAGGCGCGCAACAAGGGGCATTGGGCCCATGGCCGGTCGACCCGCGAGCGCTGCCCCATCACCCGCAGGGATGCGAAATGCACATCAGGAACGGATCCGGCCCGCGCTGGCCGAACGCAAAGAGACAGAACAGCCCATGACGGTAAAGCTCGAGGCCAGCAGGCTGTTCAAGGTTTATGGCACCCATCCCGCCGAGGCGATCGAACTCGCGCGCCAAGGGCTTCCATCCCGCGAGATCCTGCAGAAAACCCATAAGGTCCTGGCGGTCTCCGATGTCTCGCTCGCCGTCCGCGAAGGCGAGATCTTCACCATTATGGGCCTGTCCGGCTCTGGAAAGTCGACGCTGGTGCGCTGCCTCAACCGGCTGGTCGAGCCGTCGGCAGGCGCCATTCTCATCGATGGCGAGGATATCGCCGCTGTCTCGCCGGCCCGCCTCAGGGAGATCCGGCGGACCAAGATCGCCATGGTGTTCCAGAACTTCGCGCTGCTGCCGCACAAATCGGTGCTGGAAAATGTCGAATTCGGTCTCTACCTGCGTGGCGAGCCGGCCGCGCCCCGCCGGACCAAGGCGCTCGAGGCGATCGAACGGGTCGGCCTGTCCGAATGGATCGACCGGCGCCCCGAAAATCTCAGCGGCGGCATGAAGCAGCGGGTCGGGCTCGCCCGTGCCCTCGCCAACGATCCGGATATCCTGCTGATGGACGAGCCGTTCAGCGCGCTCGACCCATTGATCCGCGCCGACCTGCAGAACGCCCTGCTCAAGCTGCAGCGCGACATCAAGAAAACCATCGTCTTCATCACCCACGACTTCCACGAAGCGGTGAAGCTCAGCGACCGCGTGGCGATCATGCGCGAGGGCCGCTTCGTCCAGGTCGGCACCCCGCAGGAGATCGTGCTTCGCCCTGTCGATGATTACGTCGCGAACTTCGCACGCGATCTCGATCGGTCGAAAATGCTCTGTGCCGGCGATATCGCCCATATGCGCATCCCGCTCGTGGCCGCCGATCTGTCGGCGAGCGAGGTGCTGGATCGGTTGCGCAAGGGCGACAAGGCCCATGCTCTCGTCGTCGACGCGCAGCGCATGCCGCTCGGCTATGTCTGCCGGCAGGAACTGGCCAATGCCGGAGGCGGCCTGGCCGGCCGGACGGTCGCGGCCTATCAGCACGACACCGTCGTCTCGGCCGCCGGTTCCTCCGTTCTGACCACCCTGTTTCCCTCGTTCGAACAGCGCCTTCCCGTCGCGATCCTCGACGGCCATGGCCGCGCCATCGGCGCCATGGATGCGAGCGACGTGCTCATGCAGCTCAGCGACATGGCCGAAGGACGGCCGCGGCGCGTCCTGCCCGCCGCCGGCGGTTCCATCGAACCGGCAAGTTCCAAGAGCGTTTGAAGGCTGTCCACGATGCACCGGCTCCCCAGTGAGTATTTCCTGCCGATCGACAAGCTGATCCAGGGCTTCGTCGACTGGCTCGTCTATGAGTGGCGCCCGGCCTTCCAGGCGATGCGCTGGCCGATCGCGCAAGTGATGAACGCCGTCCTCGACTTCACGCTCTACCTGCCGTTCTGGTCGGTGATCCTGTTTTTCGCGCTGCTCGGCTGGCGCTTCGCCGGCGCGTGGCACGGCCTGTTCTGCGCCGTCTCCTTCACCCTCATCGCCTTCATGGGGCTGTGGGACGAGGCCATGATGTCGCTCTCCATCCTGCTCACCGCCGTCTCGTTCTGCCTCATCGTCGGCATTCCCTTAGGCATTGCCGCGGCCCGCAGCGACCGGTTCTGGTCGGCGATCCGGCCGATCCTCGACCTGATGCAGACGACGCCCTCCTTCGTCTATCTGGTACCGGTGGTCATGCTTTTCGGCATCGGCACGGTGCCCGGCATCATCGCCACCATCGTGTTCTCCATGCCGCCGATCATCCGCCTGACCAATCTCGGCATTCGCCAGGTGCCGGCCGATGCGGTCGAGGCGGGCGAGGCCTTCGGCGCCACCGAGTGGCAGGCGCTCGTCAAGATCCGGCTGCCGCTGGCGCTGCCCTCGATCCTGGCAGGCCTGAACCAGACCTTGCTGATGGCCCTGGTGATGAGCGTCATCATCGCCATGATCGGCGCCGAAGGTCTCGGCCTCACCGTGCTGCGTGGCATCGGCGCGCTCGATGTCGGCCTTGCCGGCATCGGCGGCCTGTCGATCGTGCTGCTCGCCATCAGCCTCGACCGGATCACCCAGGGCCTGGTCCAGCGCACGAGCCGCAGCCGGACCTCACGTCCGTCGGCTGAGACCACGCCCAGCTTCACGCCGGCCGAAGCCGGCGCCCACTGATCGCAGATAAGACTGAACCGGGTTTGCCTTCGTAACCGGCTCGGCAGTCCAAGAGGGGAATTTCACATGGATAAACGGTCATTTCTGAAGCAGTCGCTCGGGGTGTTGTCGGGCGCGGCGATCGCCGCCGGGACCGGCGGACAGGTCATCGCGCAGGCGGGATTGCCGGGCGCCGGCCGCACGGTGATGCCGGCCCGACCGAACTGGGACTCCTTCTGGTTCGGCCAGAAGATCGTCGACATCGGCATGGCGCAGCTCGGCTACAAGGTCGAGGCGCCCAAGACCCTGGCGCCTGCGGCGATCTTCACCTCGATCGCGCGCGGCGACCTCATGTACAGCGTCGACACCATCCTGCCCAACCATGCCGATCTCTACGCCCGCACCGTCGAGCAGGTGATGCCGGTCGGCCCGGTCATGGATCCGGGCACGGTGCAGGGTTACATGGTCGACAAGGTCACCGCCGACAAACACAATATTCGCTATCTCGAAGATCTCGCGAAGCCCGAGATCGCCGCGCTGTTCGACCAGAACGGCGACGGCCGCGCCGACATGATCGGTCCATCAGCGACCTGGAGCGGCTCGTCCGCCGTCGCCCTCAACCACATCAAGTCGCTGGGTCTCGAAAAGACCGTCAATCTGGTGCAAGGCGAATATACCACGCTCGCCGCCGACGCGGTTGGCCGGTTCGCCGCCGGCAAGCCGATCCTGCTCTACACGTGGTACCCGAACCCGACCACGATGAAGCTCAAGCCCGGCCGCGACCTGGTCTGGCTGGAGCTGAAGACCGTCTCGCTGCCGGGCGACCAGATGAGCACCTACAAGCCGATGCCCGACGTCGAGGGCTGCGCCTCCAACCCCTGCAATATCGGCTGGCTGCCGACGGTCTATTACATCGCGGTCAACCGCCGCTGGGCGGCCGAGAACCCGGCGGCGCTGACCTTCTTCAAGCTGGTCAAGATGCACCTGAACGATCGCGCCGAACAGAATGCCCGGATGCTCGCCGGCGAGAACCGCGAGCCCGACATCGAGCGCCATGCGAGGGAATGGATCAAGACCAATCAGGAACGGTTCGACAGCTGGATCCGGGCCGCGACGGCGGCGGCAAGAGGCTGAGCCAAGGCGGCGGCCGGCACCGGCCGCCGCTTTCCCTCGACAAAGGGCCATGAACGACGGCCGGTGGTGCGGGCCGTTTCGCCGTGTCGCACGGGGCCACCGCGGGATCCTCCCCGGAGGCCGCCGAAGGCTCCGCGGCATCGACGGACGGTTCGGCAGGTCCCAGCCCGATGCCGCGCGAGCCGATGGTCTTCGACCGCCCGGGTCGTGATGCCGAACCTCGCATCGCCTCAGGCGAATTGCGCGATGCCATTGCCGACCGACCAATTCTCTTTCGCGGCCTCGAGAACCACCACGAACACGTCCTCCTTGCGGATGCCCGGGTTCTCGCCGAGCAGTTCGACGATCCGCCGGAACAGCGCTTTCTTCTGGTCAGGCGTACGGGTGTTGAACACGGTGATCTGAATATAGACGAGATCATCGCTCCGGCTGATGCCGAAGCAGGATGCGCCATAGCGGAAATTCGTGGCGTCATGCTCCCTGATGGTCATGAAATGGTCGTCTTCGGGCACATCGAGCGCCTCGCGCATGGCGCGGTAGAGGCTATCGAAGATCGCCTGGCGATAGGCTTCCGGCTTTCCGGCGCGCAGTGAGATGTTGAGCAGCGGCATGGGAGACCTTTCAATTTCTGTCCTCGCTCAAGGTTAGATGCCGCTCCATTATTTTGGTATAGGATGGATTTTGATATCAGCTATTTCAGTTGGAAATGATGGAACAGCCCCTCGACCTGGATGCCGTCAGGGCCTTCATTCGCATTGCCGAACTCGGCAGCTTCACCCGCGCGGCCGAGGCCATGCGGACGACGCAGGGCGCGGTCAGCCTGAAGCTGCAGCGGCTCGAAGACCGGCTCGGCTGCCGGCTGCTGGACCGGACGCCCCGCTATGTCGAGCTGTCGGCGCGAGGCGCGGCCTTCCTCGACCACGCCCGCGAGCTCCTGGCCGTCCATGATCGCGCGCTCACCCTGTTTGCCGGCGCCCGGCAGCGCCTCACCATCGGCATCAGCGACCATGTCGCGGGGCCGGAACTACCCGCCCTGATCGCCCGCATGAACGCCCAGGACCCGCAGCTGCTGATCGAGATCCGCATCGGATCGTCGGGCGACCTGTTGCAGAGCTTCGACCGGCGGGAACTCGACACCGTGATCGTCCGCCTGCATGCCGGGCGCAATGACGGGGACATTCTGGCGGATGAAAAATTCGGCTGGTTCGCCGCGCCCGGCTGGCAGCATCGCGCCGACGAGCCCCTGCCGATGGCGACCCTGGCCGAGCCCTGCGGCGTGCGGGTGATGGCCGGCCGGCTTCTGGATGAGGCCGGCGTGCCCTGGACGGAAGTCTTCGTCGGCGGCGGCGTTGCCGCGGTTGCCGCGGCCGTCATGGCAGGCCTCGGCGTCGCCGCTTTGGCGCCGCGCATGCTGCCCTTCGGCGCCGTCGATGTCGGCCGCAGGCTCGGGCTGCCCGATTTGCCGCGCCTGCCGGTCCTGCTGCACTCGCGGGTCAAGGACGGCCGGCCGCGCGATGCGCTGGCAGCCCTGTCGGCCGCCTTCCGGAATGCGGTACGCGGCTAGCGCCCTCTGGCGAAGCCGCGCGTCGTTCTCGGCGACCGGACACGACGAGCCGCGGATGGTCCAGCTTTCATAGCTTGGCATCAGCTGGCCGGGGGCATCGAGGGATCCGAGATCCCCTTCGATCTCGTCTCCGGTGCGGCCGAAAACCGGCGAGCCGCGGCGGGGACGGAAAAACCGCCCGGCAAGCCGGCCGAATTCTCCCTTGTGACGCAAATGTCGCCCGGATCCGCCAGGGATCCCGCCCCGCCCCATGCCTTACTCAATAGGCCACCGTGAACCGAACCCGGCTATGCGCCGGCCGCTCCGCTTCATCCAGCAGCGCCACCGCCAGATCCTCCATCGAAATCGCCGAATGGCCGGCGGCATCGACCAGCAATTCATCCTTGCCCAACCGGTAGTGGCCGGTGCGGGTGCCCGGCTGCAGCAAAGCCGGCGGGCTGAGATAGGTCCAGTCGACCGATGGCGCGGCCCGGCAGGTTTCGAGCTGGCGGGCGCAGGCCAGCGCGAGGGCGCGGATCGCGGCGGGAAAGTCGGGGTTGTCGATGACGGTGGCGCCGCCGCCGCCCGGCACGGCGAGGCTCGCGGCACCGCCGACCAGCAGCAGCCGGACGCCGGTTTCGGCAAGGCCGGCCAGCAAAGCCCTGGTGGTCGTCACCAGTTCCTCCTCCTGCCCCGGCACCGGCCGGGTGGCGCTGATGACCAGGTCCTGGCCCCGGCTCAGCCGCACCACGTCGGCGATCGCGCTGGCATCGCCGACCCGCGTTTCGGCGCCGGCGGGAAGCCCCGACAGGCGCGCGGCATTGCGGGCGACCGCGACCACCTCATGGCCGCGCGCCATGGCTTCCGCGACCACCCGCGAGCCGACGCTGCCGGCCCCTCCGAACACTGTCACGCGCATGATCAGGCACTTTCTCGTTGGAGACAAAAAAGACGGCACGGCCGATCGCGCGGGCGCATGGCCCGCGACGGCTTGCCGCAATGGCGGAAGGCGGCGAGAGCCGCCGAGGACTTGGATCAGACGAGGTCGCCGCGATGGTCCATGGCGACCGCCGGCCCGTGGATGTGGCGTTGCACCGAGCGTTCGACCGCCGCCTTGGCGTCGCGCTCGATGTCGCCGCGGCCCCAGAAGGCCGAATGCAGCGCGTCGAAATCGAGCGCCTGGAAGCGCCCGCCGATCCGTTCGACCTCGGCGGCCGGCAGCGGCGCGTAATTCGGATAGGACCACATGAATGACACGTGCCGCCGGTCCCAGGTGACCAGCACGGTGTCGCCGACCAGCACGGTGCGCCGCTCTTCCAGATGCAGCACCGAACTGCCGGGAAAATGCCCGCCGAAACGGTGCAGCGACACGCCGGGCAGCACGGCCCTGGTCTCGCCCGACCAGAACTCCAGGCTCGGATCGGGGTCGACCACCCACTGCCTGTCGGCCTCGTGCACCAGAACAGGGCAATCGAAGGTGCGGCCCCACCTGGCCATGGTGCTGTAGAAATGCGGGTGCGAAATAGCCACCGCCTGGATCCCGCCGAACGAGCGGATGATCTCGATCGTCGCGTCGTCGAGGAAGCTGATGCAGTCCCACAACACATTGCCATGCGGCGTGATCGCCAGGAAGGCGCGCTGGCCAATGGCGAATTGCGGCATGGACACGATGGCGTAGAGGCCGGGCGCCACCTTGCGGAAGGCGTTGAACCGGCCGACCGCCATCTCCTCCGGCGTCACCCATTCCTGGCCGGCCCTCGGCACGAATTGCCGGTCGTCCTCGCAGATGATGCAATGGGCGGGCGGCGTGGCGCTCTCCGGATGCTGGACCCCGCAGGCCTTGCACAGAAATTTCGGCATGATGTCTTGCCCTCCCTGGCCGATATCGAACGCGGGACCTGCCGAAACAGATGCCTCGCGGCGTGTGACCGAGCTAATTGCTTGTCGCTTGTGAGACAATGTGCAATCCAGAGCACTCACCCTTCACCAGTGGTGAACAACGCATGGATCGTTTCACAGCCCTCAAGGTTTTCCGTCAGGTCGTCGAGCTCGGCAGCTTTGCCGACGCGGCGCGCCGCCTCAAGCTGTCGCCGGCGGCGATCAGCAAGAATATCGGCGAACTGGAAGCCCATCTCGGCGCCCGCCTGCTCAACCGCACCACCCGGCGCCTGAGCCGGACCGAGGCCGGCTCGCATTATTACGACTATGTCGTGCGCATCCTCGACGAGCTCGACGAGGCCGATGCGGCGCTCAGGCCCATGCAGCACAAGCCCGGCGGCCTGTTGCGCGTCACCGCGCCGACGACGCTCGCCTTGATGACGCTGTCCGCCGCCCTGCCCCGCTTCCTCGCGCTCTACCCCGATCTGACCGTCGACCTGCATATGGACAGCCGCCGGATCAACCTGGTCGAGGAAGGTTTCGACCTGGCGATCCGGATGAGCGACAACCTCGCCGATTCCAGCCTGATCGCGAAAAAGCTGATGACCATGCAGCAGGTCGTCTGCGGCGCGCCCGCCTATTTCGAAAAGCACGGCGCGCCCGCCCGGCCCGAGGCGCTGCGCGAGCACAACTGCATCAAGTTCAGCCTGTCGGGCCATGTCGACGAATGGGAGTTCAGCCGCGCCGACACGCAGCTGCGCGTCGCCGTCACCGGCCGCTACAAGGCGACCTCCAGCCTTGCGGTACGCGATGCCCTTCTGGCCGGCTTCGGGGTCAGCCTGCTGCCGCGCCTCTATGTCGAGGATCATCTCGCCGAGGGCGCGCTGATGACCGTTCTCGACGATTGGACCGCGGTCACCTCCTCGGTCTATGCGGTCTATCCGTCCAGGCGGCACGTGCCCGCCAAGGTCGCGGCCTTCATCGATTTCGTCGCCGCGGAGTTGAGCGGCAGAGCGGCGCGCGCGGGCAGCCCGTCCTGATCACCCATCGTTCACCTCTGGTGAACAGTTCCGCCGCCAGGACCTGTATTGTCGCTCCTCAAAGGGAGAAATAGCGTCGCCAGCCAAGCTTGGAACCCAGGCATGGAGGGATGCGATGCCCAGCATAAGGATCGACGCCGGCGCCCATTTGCGCGGCCGCCAGAACGAGGTCATGGCTGCCGTCAATTCGGCGACGCTGGAGCCCCTGGGGGTCAGCCCCGCCGACAATGACCTGGTCATGGCCTGCCATGATCCGCAGACGCGGATCGTGCCGGAGGGCCGGTCCGAACGGTTCTGCCTGATCGAGATCAAGATGCTCGCCGGCCGCTCCGACCTGCAGAAGAAACAGCTGCGCACCGCCATCGGCGAAGCCCTGGCCGGTTTCGGCCTCGGCGAAACCGACATCAAGATGATCACCCTGGACATCCCGCGCGGCAATCTCGGCCGCTGAGGCGGCGCGCGGCCTCTGCCGCTTTCGACGACCCGACACTTCATCCGGCCGGCCTCCGACACAAGGCGGGCCCGTGCGGCGCGCCGAAACGGCCGCGCAAACCATCGCGCGCGCGCCGGGACCGGCCCACGCGGCTCCGCAGCATCACCGATCGCACCGACCGGCGGCCCTTGCAGGCCACCGGCGGCCTGGCCCCGCACGGGCCCAAACAGGGGAACAACGCCATGACCGACGCAGTGAACAAGGCCCGCGAGCGCACCGCACCGGCGGGGCGGCAACCGCCGCCGACCGACGTTGCGGCGGCCGTGCCGGGACAGCGGCACCCGAGCGTGTTCGAGCCGGCGACGCTGGCGCTCATCGTCCTGCTCAGCCTTTTCGGCGCCGCCATCGGCCTGCAGCTGGTCGTCACCCTCGGCGTGACGCCCAACACCTCGCTGATCGGCGTGCTGGCGGCCATGGCGCTGGCTCGCCTGCCGCTCGGACTGTTCCGGCGCTATCGCTCGATCCACGTGCAGAACCTGGCGCAGAGCGCCACCGCCGCCGCCACCTTCGGCGCCGCCAATTGCCTGCTCGTGCCGATGGGCGTGCCCTTCCTGCTCGGCCGCCCGGACCTGGTGCTGCCGATGTTCGCCGGCGCCTTCCTGGCCATGCTGCTCGATGCCTACCTGCTCTATCGCATGTTCGACAGCAGGGTTTTCCCGGCCACCGGCGCCTGGCCGCTGGGCGTCGCCGTGGCCGAGACCATCAAGGCCGGCGACGAGGGCGGCCGCAAGGTCGTGCTCATGGGCATCGGTTTCGCCGTCGGCCTCGCCGGCGCCTTCTTCCGCATCCCCATGGCGGCCTTCGGCTTCGCCTTTCTCGGCAATATCTGGGCGCTCTCGATGTTCGGCATAGGCCTGTTGCTGCGCGGCTATTCCGGTACGCTCGCCGACTTCGCCCCCTTCGCCGCGATCGTCCCGCGCGGCGACCTGATGGCGGCCTATGTGCCCCATGGGGTGCTGATCGGCGCGAGCCTGGTGGTCATCTTCGAGATCGCCCGGGTGCTGCTGAAACCCGCGGCGGCCGCCGTCGAAAGCTCCGGCGCCACGTCGGACGCGGAGCTCAGGCGTTCGCTGGGGTTCGGCACGGTCTGCTACCTGGCGATCGCCGCGCTGATCGCCGCGATCGGCGGCATGATGAGCGAGATGTCGCCGGGCATGCTCATCCTGTTCGTGCTCTACGCCCCCTTCGCGGCCTATGTGCACGAGTTGATCGTCGGCCTCGCGGCCATGCATTCGGGCTATTTCCCGGCCTTCGCGGTGGCGCTGGTCACCTTGATCATCGGCATCATGATCGGCTTCCCGGTGCCGGCGCTTGCTTTGCTCGCCGGCTTCTCGGTCGCCACCGGCCCGGCCTTCGCCGACATGGGCTTCAACCTCAAGGCCGGCCACATCTTGCGCGGTGGCGGCGCCGATCCGGCCTTCGAGCGCGAGGGACGCCTGCAGCAGCTCATCGCCGGCATGTTCGGCTTCGTCATCGCCGGCATCATGGTGCTCGTCACCCACCAGATGTTCTTCGGCCAGAATCTCGTGCCGCCGGTCGACAAGGTCTATGCCGCGACCATTCTGGCCGGCGTCACGCCGGGCGTCGCCTGGCAGCTGTTCTTCTGGGCCATTCCCGGCGCGATCCTGCAATTGGCCGGCGGACCGAAGCGCCAGATCGGCGTGCTCTTCGCCACCGGCCTGCTGATCGCCTCGCCGCTCGCCGGCTGGGCCGTGGCGGTCGCCATCACCGTGCGGCTGATCTGGCGGAGGCTGCGCGGACCGGACAGCGAAAGCGACATGCAGGTCTTCGCCGCCGGCGCCATCGCAGGCGACGTGCTGTTCAGCCTGTTCGACGCAGTGATCAAGAGCGTCAGGCGCTGAAGATCAAGGGTTGAGGGGCGTTCAAGATGACGCCTCCCTGCCCATCGGTCGGCCGTCCTTCGAGGCTCGCAAGGGCTCGCACCTCAGGATGAGGAATGTAGAGAGCTGCATCAGGCGCGGCGCCGAATGCACGCAATCGGCGACACTTCGTGAGCAACCTCAATGCCATACCCGTCCCTCCTCATCCTGAGGTGCGAGCTCTTGCGAGCCTCGAAGGACGGCTGACCGAACTGCAGCCCATTCAGCCGAACAAGCCCCCTCTGGGAGAACCACCATGACCACGGACACACCGTCGCGCCCCTGGAGCGGTATCATCACCGCGGATGAGGAGCGCCGCTACGAGGCCGCCGGTTTCGGCCGGCCCGGAGGCAGCGGCCGGCGCGCCGCCCTCCTGATCATCGACGTCCAGTACCGCACCACCGGCACGCAGCGACAGCCCTATTGGCAGGCGATCGCGGACTATCCGACCGCCTGCGGCGAGGCCGCCTGGGACGCGGTCGACCATATCGCGCCCCTGCTCCAGCGCTTCCGGCAGCTCGGCCTGCCGGTGCTCTATCCGCATGTCGCGCCGAAAAATGCCGAGACCGATGCCGGCCGGCTTGCCGCCAAGGTGCCGGCCATGATGACCATCGACGCGCGCGGCTATACCTTTGTCGACGCGATCGCACCGGCGAGCGGCGACATCCTGCTGCCGAAGAAACATCCCAGCGCCTTCTTCGGCACGCCGCTGGTGAGCCACCTCATCGATCTCGGCGTCGATACCCTGTTCGTCACCGGCTGCAGCACCAGCGGCTGCGTGCGCTCTTCCGTGGTCGATGCCTTCTCGCTGAACTTCAGGGTCGTGGTGCCCGAGGAATGCGTCTACGACCGCAGCCCGACCTCGCACGCGGTCAATCTCTGGGACATGAACGCCAAATATGCCGACGTCATGCCGGTGGCCGAGGCCATGGCCTTGCTGGACCCGCCCTCCCAAGAGCGGCCGGCGGGTGAAGCCCGATGATCCCAGAGAACGCTCATCCGGACGCGGACCTGTCGCTCGCGGCCTTCGCGGCGATCGCGATGCAAGCCGGCCTTTCGATCGCGGCCGAGGACCTGCCGCTCATGCGCGAGGGCTATCGCGGCCTGCAGGTCATGCTCGCGCGCCTGCCCGCGACGCCCGACCTCTTCGCCGAACCCGCTGTGGTCTTCGTCGCGCCGTCGGGGGAGCCGTCATGACGCCGCTGCATCACCTCTCCGTCGCCGAGGCCTCCCGCCGGATACGCGCGGGCGCGCTGACGGCACTGGCCCTGACCGAGCACTATCTCGCGCGCATCGCCGCTACCCATGACCGGCTCGCGGCCTATGTCACGGTCGCCGGCGAGGCGGCGCTGGCCGAGGCGCGCCTGGCCGATGCCGAAGCGGCGGCCGGTCGCTGGCGCGGGCCGCTGCACGGCATCCCGATCGCCGTGAAGGATGTCTTCGCCACCGCTGGCATCAGGACCACCTGCCATTCCCGCCTGCTGATCGACAATGTCCCGGCCGAGGATGCGGCCTGCCTCGCGCGGCTGAAGGCCGCCGGCGCCATCCTCATCGGCAAGCTCGCGACCCATGAATTCGCCTTTGGCGGCCCGTCCCACGACCTGCCCTTTCCACCCGCGCGCAATCCCTGGGCGCCGGAGCGGGTGCCCGGCGGCTCGTCCAGCGGCTCGGCCGTGGCGGTGGCGGCCGGGCTTTGCGCGGCGGCGCTCGGCTCCGACACCAGCGGCTCGATCCGCATGCCCGCGGGCAATTGCGGCATTGTCGGCCTGAAGCCGACCTATGGCCGGGTCAGCCGGCGCGGCCTCTACCCGCTCAGCTTTTCGCTCGACCATGTTGGGCCCATGGCCGCGACAGTCGAGGATTGCGCGCTCATGCTGCAGGCCTTGGCCGGCTTCGATCCGGCGGATCCAGGTTCGGCCGACCAGGCCGTGCCCGACTTCACCGCCGGGTTTGACGCGCCGCTGGCGGGCCTGCGCATCGGTGTCGCCCGCGACTGGTACGAAGGCGCCGCCTCGCGCGCCATGACGGCCGCGATGAACGGCGTACTGGCGGTGCTGCGCGCTCTCGGCGCCGTCATCGTCGAGGTCGTGCTTCCCGATATCGCCGACATGAATGCCTGCGGCCGGATCATCCTGCTGAGCGAAGGCTATGCGATCCACAAGGCGACGCTCGCCGCGAGCCCCGAAGCCTATGGCCGGTTCACCCGCGACCGGATGCGCCTCGGCGCCTTCATCGGCGCCGAGCACTACATTCAGGCGCAACGCATGCGCCGCGCCCTCAACCGGGACATGATCGCGGCCCTGCGCGGCTGCGACGTGGTGGTGACCGCCAACCAATATGGTCCGGCGGAACGCTATGCCGAGGCGACCGAAACCTTTCCGTTCTTCGGCAAGCCTTACCTCACCTTCCCCTTCGACGTGACCGGACAGCCGGTCATATCGGTCCCCTGCGGCCTCGCCGACGGCCTGCCGCTGGCTGTCCAGGTCGCCGGCCGGGCCTTCGACGAGGCAACCGTGCTGCGTGTCGCCCGCGCCTATGAACAGGCGCGCGGCGACTTTCCGCGGCCGCCGGACTAGATGCGCTCCCTCCCGAGGGCCCCCGGCAGGTTGCTCGCCCTGATCTCGAAAACCTGCACCGCCTCGGGCAGCGCGATCAGATAGTCGGCATCGCGGTCCAGATGCCGGACCTTGGTCGGGTCGCTGCCGGCGAAACGCGACATGGCGGCGACGCTTTCCCAGAACGACATGACGACGAATTCGGTGGCCTCGGGCGTGTCCCGTCGCAGCATCTGGACGCCCAGCGACTGCTTCTGCAGCTCGGCCATGCCGTTCTCGTAGAGATAGGCCTCGTAGTCGTCGGCGCGCTCGGGTCGGGTGAGGCCGCGCCAGAGGCGTGCCACGGTGGCGCCGGCGCTCGGATCGGGGTTTTCCATGTCGCGTCCTCCGGTCATTGGCCGTTCCGGCCCGCCAGGACCGCGAGGTAATGCGGGTTCCGCATGATGCCGAAGACATTGCCGAAGGGGTCGATCACCGTGGCGCCGATGAAACCTTCACCGAAATCGCGCGGCGGGTGGAACAGCCTGGCGCCCATGCCGATCAGGCGGTCGAGCGTCGCCTGGATATCGTCGACATGCCAATAGGCGATCGCGCCGCCCGGCGCCGGCGCGGGGGCCGCCTCGCCGCCGCCGAGCACGCCGATGAATTTCGCGTCAATGATGCCGAGCTCGTGCTGATAGTCGCCGAAGCGGAATTCCGCATAGCCGGGCTTGTCCATATAGGGCGCGACGCCGATCACCTCGGCATACCATTTTTTCGCGCCGTCATGATCCGCCGCCAGATAGGCGACGGTGCAGACGCCGCGCGGGATCGTCGTCGAGGATGCGGGAACGGTCATGGGAAAACTCCTGGGTTGGCACGAGGCTCTGCGGTCGCTATCTAATGTGCTAGACCATTAGTATCTAATGCCCACACCCATTAGATAAGTGCCAGGAAAATGCAAGAGGTTCCTTTGAAGCAGAGCCCGACAGGCAGCCCGTGGCCGCACCGCTTCGTCGGCGGCGCGCTCTGCCTGGATTTCATCAATTCGATCGATGTGCCGGGCACCGCACGCGAACAGGACCTGTTCGTCGACTACCAGGCCATCCTGCGCTGGAGCCTGGCGCGCGGATCGCTGAACCAGGCGGTTTACGACCGCCTGGCCGCCATGGCGCTGGCATCGCCGGCGGCTGCCGAGACCGTCTGGCGCGAGGCGCTGGCGCTGCGCGCCGACATCCGGGCGCTGACCGGTGCGCTGCGGCGGGCGGACAATCCCGCTCCGCTGCTCTCCCCGTTGAACGAGAGACTGTCCCGGCTGCCGGCCGCACCGGCGCTGCGCCATGCCGGGAAGGCCGGCCGCATCGCCTTCGACCTGCCGGGGAAGCGGCTGGACGAGCCGCTCTGGCCGGTGCTCTGGACCGCCGCCGCGCTGTTCGTTTCCGACGACACGGAGAAGCTCGGCGAGTGCCAGGCGAGCGATTGCGACGCGATTTTCATCGACCACACCAACAACCGCTCGCGCATCTGGTGCGCGACGGAAACCTGCGGCAATCGCGAGCGCGTCCGCAGGGCCTACCAGGCCAAGCGCGCGGCACGGCAGAAAATGGCCTGAACGGCCGGCGCGCAGGCCGGCCCGCCGAAAGCTGGTTGCGCCACGGGCCGAAACCGATCAGACTGCAACCAGTTGCCTTCTGCAATCGCATCGTCTCGAAGCCGGGAGGACCTGCCCTTGACCAAGCTCCGCGTTGAAGGTTTCACCATCTCGCTCGACGGCTATGGCGCGGGCCCTGGCCAGGACCTCGAAAATCCGCTCGGCATCGGTGGCAAGAGCCTGCATCACTGGGCGTTCGAGACCCGCACCTTCCGCCAGATGTTCGGCATGGACGGCGGTACGACCGATATCGACGACCGCTTCGCCGCGCGCGGCTTCGACAATGTCGGCGCCTGGATCCTCGGCCGCAACATGTTCGGCCCGGTGCGCGGCGCCTGGCCCGACGACGCGTGGAAAGGCTGGTGGGGCGACAACCCGCCCTATCACGTGCCGGTCTTCGTGCTGACCCACCACCCGCGCGCGCCCATCGCCATGGAGGGCGGCACCACCTTCCATTTCGTCACCGAGGACATGGAGACGGCCCTCCGGCAGGCGCAGGCCGCGGCCGGCGGCCGCGACGTCAGGGTCGGCGGCGGCGTCGCAACGATCAGGCAATATCTGCGCGCAGGCCTGATCGACGAGATGCACCTGGCCATCGCCCCGGTTCTGCTCGGCGCGGGCGAACACCTGTTCGCCGGCATCGACACCGCGAAGCTCGGCTATCATTGCGCCGAACATGTGCCGACGGCGAACGCCACCCATGTCGTGCTGAAGCGGATGCCGGCCGTCGCGTGACGTCGCCGAGCGGCGTGTCCTCGCGGCTGCCGCTCAGTCTACGCTGAACCAGTTCACCGTCGGGCCGAGATTATGGACCGGGCATTGCCCGATCATTCCGGACGTTCCCCAGCCATTGTGAATATGGCCGCAGAGATGCAGTCGCGGTCGCCTTGCCATCACCGCCTCGCGGATGGCGTGGCTGCCGACATGGGCACCGGTGGTCTGCAGGTCGCCGACGCCAAATGGCGGGGAATGCGTGACGAGGATCGCGCCCGGCGGACAGGCGGCCAGCAGCCGTCCGGCCTCCGCCTCCTCCAGCCCCTGCCGCCAGGGATAATCCGGTGCGGCCGGAACCTCGAAACCGAGGCCGAAGAACGACATGCCCTGGATGATCCGGGCCTCGCCGTGAAGCACATGAACCCCTGGCCGATCGCGGCAGGCGTGCCGCATCTCGTCGAGGCCCTCGTGATTGCCGGCGACGAGAACCATCGGCGCCGTGATGGCGGCGAGCACGTCGAGCGTATCGCCGAGGCCGATGCCCCTGGTAGCGAAATCACCGGCGCCGACCACGACATCGGCCTGCCCGGCGGCATCGACGACCGCCCGCGCGGCCTCCTTGTCCCGGTGAAGGTCGCTGAAGGCCAGAATGCGCATGGGTTCGCCCTGTTTCCATGGTTCGAGGCCGGGGCCCCTGCCCTCAGGCCTCCCGCGCCCCGAGCGCGGCATGCAGCGACACGCGGGTCCAGGGCGCGACGCGGGCCTGGAAGGCGGTGTAGCTTTCGGCCACCTTGCCGGCCATCGGGCTGCGCGTGCCGAGGTCGCGCACGAGGTCCGCGGCGTGCCGGCGGGCGAGGCTGAGCATATCCGTGGGGAAGCCGCGCAGCTTGACGCCGTGGCTCGCCACCAGCACGGCCAGGGCCTCCATGTTGAGCCGCTCGATCTCGGCGAGCGCCACCGTCAGCTCGGCGAGACAGGCGGCCTCGACCACCGCCTTCAGCTCGGGTTCCAGCGCGTCCCAGACGGCCTTGTTGACCAGGAACTCGCTCGAGCCGTTCGGCTTGTTGAAGCCCGGCGCATAATAGAACGGCGCCACGCGATAGAGGCCGAGCTGAATGTCGGCGCCCGGCGCGGTGAATTCGGCGGCATCGATCGCGCCACGCTCCAGCGCCGGATAGATATCGGCCGGCGGCACGGCGAGCGCGGTCGCCCCGAGCCGCTGGAACAATTCGGCGCCGAGCCCGACCATGCGGATCTTCAGGCCCTTCACATCCTCGGCCGATTGCAGCTCGCGGCGGAACCAGCCGCCCATGGAGACGCCGGTATTGCCGCCCATCAGCGGCTTGAAGCCGAAGCGCGCCGAGGTCTCGTCCCACAGCGCCTGACCGCCGCCCTCAAGGATCCAGGCGGCATGTTCGGCCGGCGTGAAGCCGAAGGGAATGGCGGTGAAGAAGGCCGAGGCCGGCTCGCGGCCGATGCCGAAAAACGACGCGGTATGGCCGAGCTCGACGGTGGCATTGCCCACCGCCTCCTGCACCGCGAAGGCCGGCACCAGCTCGCCCGCGGCGAAGACCTGCACCGCGATACGGCCGGCCGACAGGGTGGCGATGCGGTCGGCGATGCGCTGCGCCGAGAAACCGGGCCCGGGCAGGTTCTTCGGCCAGGCAGTGACCATGCGCCAGCGCCGCGCCGGCTGGGCCCGCGCGACATGCGGGGCGGCGATCAGGCCGGCCGCCGCGGCGGCCAGGGTCGAGCGGCGGTCGAGACGGCTCATCGGGTCACCACCAGGCGTGGAAATGATGGGTCGGCCCGTGGCCGTGGCCAATGGCGAGCCGGTCGGATGCGGCGATCGCCCGGGTGACATAGTCCTTGGCCTCGGTCACCGCCTGGCCGAGCGGCAAGCCCTTGGCGAGACCTGCGGCGATCGCCGAGGACAGGGTGCAGCCGGTGCCGTGGCTGTTGTTCGTGACGATGCGGGGCGCCTCCAGCCGCGCCACCGTGTCGGGCAGCACCAGGAGGTCGACGCTCATGGAGCCGGTGCCATGGCCGCCCTTCATCAGCACCGCCCGCGCGCCGCGCGCGATCAGCATGCGGCCCTGCGCCAGCATCTCGTCTTCGTCACTCGCCACCGGCTGGTCGAGCAGCGCCGCCGCCTCCAGCAGATTGGGCGTGATCAGCATGACCTCGGGGATCAGGATGGTCGTGAGCGCGCTGATCGCGGCGGGGTTGAGCAGGCGATGGCCGGAGGCCGCCACCATGACCGGATCGAGCACGACATTCTGAGCCTTGTGGCGCTTCAGGCCGGCGGCGACCGTCGCGATGACCGCGGGCTGCGACAGCATGCCGATCTTCACTGCCTTCACCGCGAGGTCGGAGAACACCGAATCGATCTGGGCCGCGATGAAATCCACCGGCACGTCGTGAATGCCCTGCACGCCGAGCGTGTTCTGGGCGGTCAGGGCGGTGATCACGCTGGCGCCATAGACACCGAGCGCCGAGAAGGTCTTGAGATCGGCCTGGATGCCGGCGCCGCCGCCGGAATCCGAGCCCGCAATGGTCACCGCGATCGCCGTCATGGCTGGTCACTCCTGGATGGGCGCGGTTCCGGACGGCCCGCGACGAAGGCCGCCTTGAGCGCCGCCGCGGCCGCGCGCGGATCCTCCGCCAGGGTGACCGCCGACATGACCGCGACGCCGTCGGCGCCGGCCCGGGCGAGAGCGGCGGCATTGGTCGCATCGATGCCGGCGATCGCGCCGACCGGCAGGCGCGGCCAGCGGCGTGTGAACACCTGGCGTATCCCGGCAAAACCGCCGATGCCGATGGGCGCCCCCGCATTGTCCTTCGACCCGGTGGCGAAGACGCCGCCGATACAGGCATAGTCGATCAGTTCGACCGCGGCCGCTTCGGCCTCCTCCGCCGACCTGATGGTCAGGCCGATGATCGCCTCGTCGCCGAGCAGGCGGCGGGCATCGGCGACGCCCATGTCGTCCTGGCCGACATGCACGCCGTCGGCACCCGAGGCCAGCGCCACGTCGACCCGGTCATTGATCAGGAGCGGCACGCCGGAACCGGTCAGCGCGATGCGAATGGCATGGGCCGTCTCGACCATCCGGGCCGTCGAGGCAAGCTTGTCGCGATATTGGATCAGCGTCGCGCCGCCGGCCGCGGCTTCGGCCGCGAGTTCCGCCAGCGGACGGCCGCGCGACCGCTCGGGATCGACCAGAACGTAGAGGCTGAGATCGACCGTCACGGGACAGACCCTTCAGAGAACCCGGGCGCGGGTGGCGAGCTTGCCGGAATCGAGGCCATAGAGCGCATCGATATAGGCGCTGGCGAAACTGCCGGGGCCATCGGCATGCTCGGCCGCGATCTCGCCGGCGACGCCGGCCGCCACCAGGCCGCAGGCGCAGCCGTCGAACGGATTGTCCGCGACCACCAGGAAGGCCGCGATGAGGGCAGCGCCGGCGCAGCCCATGGCGGTCACCTTGGCCATCAGCGGATGGCCGTTGGGCGTGCCGACGACACGCGTGCCGTCCATCACATGGTCGGTCTCGGCGGTGGCCGCGACGATCGCCTTGAGGTCGCGGGCATAGGCATCGACCGGCTGGCCCTGGCTGAGCGCGGCGATCTCGGTCTCGTTGCCGCGCACCACCGTCGGGCCAGCGGCGGCGATCTCGCGCGCGAAAGCCGCCCGGCTCGGCGAGCGTTCGATGAAGACGGGATCGAGCACCCAGGGCAGCGCCTTGGCCTTGGCCGCCGCGATGGCCAGCCGGATCGCCTGGCGGCGGTCGTCGTCGAGCGTGCCGAGATTGACCAGCAGCGCATCGGCGCCCTGCACGAAGGAGCCGATCTCCTCCCGCGAGGTGGTCATCGAGGGGATCGCGCCGATCGCCAGCAGCGCGTTGGCGGTGAAACCCTGGGCCACCCCGTTGGTGACGCAGTGGATACGCGGATGGCGCGCCCGGATCTTGTCGAGCAGGGCGGCGGCATTCCAGGCGAGCGCGGCTGCGGCCATTATCGGCCCCCGTTCAAGACGAACCATCCGGACATCTCGGTTTCCTCCGCCGGCATGA
The DNA here is from genome assembly GCA_017304475.1 of Hyphomicrobiales bacterium. GTDB lineage: Bacteria > Pseudomonadota > Alphaproteobacteria > Rhizobiales > Phreatobacteraceae > Phreatobacter. The sequence goes on from JAFKKV010000020.1 coordinate 98,958, forward strand.
CCCGGTTCAGGTGCGACGGGTTGACCGCTGCGGCGGCCTCTCAGCCCTGGCTAGGGCACCCCGACGAGACAGGTTCCATGTGGTAGGCCAAGCCGGTCCAGGGTGCAAGGGTGGACCGTGCAGGGTGCTCTTGCGGACAGCGCCGCCGGCATGGAATCTGCCGGACGACACTTGCGGACGGCACCATCGTCATGGAATCTCCCTGACCGCAAAGAGGCACGCCATGATCCCCTTCTTCGTCCAGATCAAATGCCAGCTCGGCAAGTCCTACGAGGTCGCCGCCCAGCTCGCCGACCGCGAGATCGCCTCGGAGATCTATTCGACCGCCGGCAATTTCGACCTGCTGGTCAAGTTTTATGTCGAGCGCGAGGTCGATATCGGCCATTTCGTCAACGAGAAGGTGCAGGTCATCCCGGGCATCCAGGACACCCACACGATCATCACCTTCAAGGCGTTCTGAGCGGGGGGCGCTTAAGAAGCGTGGCATCGCCCGAGAGGGTATCATCCCCAAAGGACGAAGCTTTCGCTTCGACCTTCACGGCACGCATGTGAACCACCACGTCACCCCCGGCCGACTGAGCGAAGCGAAGGAGGGGAAGGGGGTCCAGGAGTGGCAGGGCCTGTCGCCCAGCGCGGCGAAATCACTTGGACATATGCTCCGAGGGCGCGGTGAAGCGGCTCCTGGACCCCCTTCCCCTCGCTACGCTCGGCCGGGGGTGACGTAGAGCCTTCAGATCAGCTCAGCCAAAACAGGCAGGCAACGCCATCAATCACCCGACGCAAGCCCTGCAAAGTTCAAATCTCCTTCTGCCCCCCAAAAAACGCCGAACGCGCGACCCTTGGCGGGCCGCGCGCTGCGGACGGTGATGGAGGAAGGTCGGCCCCTGGCCGGCGGGCCTACCAGCTATAGCGCAGCCCGGCATTGGCGCGGATCGAGCGGTGGTGATCGCCGAGCTCGCCGTCGATCGAGGTCGACAGCCGCATGCCGCCCGACAGCCGGAGCTCGGCGCCGATGGACGCGAGCGCCGTATGGGTCGAGGGCCGGGCGCCGAAGACGGTGAAGCCGGAATTGGCCATGGACTGGAAGCTCGCGTCGATCGAGCGGTCGGTCTTGGCCTGATAGCCCCAGGCGAGCCGCCCGAAGGTGATCAGTTCGCTGCCCGGCGCGACCTGGGTCTTGGCGTCGAGCCTGGCGCCCAGCTCGGTGCGCAGCGAGACGGTGCTGCGGCCGGCAAAGGTCAGCGCCAGGCCGCCGGTGGCCGGCGCGTTGAAGGTCTCGCCATAGCTCGGTGCGCTGTAGCCGATGGCTTCGATCGCGGCATAGGGCGTGACGCCGAAGCCGGCCAGCCCGAAGCGCCACCCGGTCTCGATGCGGCCGCCATAGGTTTGCGCGGTGACCCGCGACATATAGGTCTCGGCCGGCGCGCCCGCGGCGGTCCGGTTCATCTCGAAAGCGTTCCAGCCATAGGCGAGCGCCGCGGAGACATAGCCGTCGCCGAGCCGGGTCGAGCCGTAAAGGCCGATCTGGAACATGTTGCCGGTGCCGTTGCCCCGGTTGTTCAGCCCGAAAGCGGTGCCGCCGCCGGCCAGCGCGAAACCGACCAGCGTATCCGCCGAAATGCGCTTGTCGGCACCCGCCGCCACACCGAACAGCCCGGTATTGGTCGTGCCCGAGCCGAAATTGGCGTCGCCATTGATCCGCCCGCTCTGCGCGAAAGCCTTGGTCCAGACGCTCCAGCCGGCTTCGCCCGGCCGGGCGCGCGGATTGGACAGGTCCGCCATCTGGATCAGCGAGGGGCCGGCCTGGCCGGCCTGGGCGCCGCGGGCGCCCGCCATCGGGTCCAGCATGATGTTGAGGAACAGGCTGGAAGCCTGCAGCGCGGCCTCCTGGGTGGCGGTGTTGTTCTCGCCCGACAGCTGGTTCAGGGCTGCCACCAGCGGCTGGCCCACCAGAACATAGGTCGGCAGGATGGCGGCGGGCAGCTGCGCGCCACCGGCGACCGCATTGTCGATGCCGCGGGCGACATTGGTCGCATTGACCGGCGCGCCGGCCGGCAGCGACGGCGACAGCGGCCCTGCCAGCATATTGGCGATGAAGGCCAGGTCCGAGTTGATACTGCTCCAGGTCACCGTGCCGAGCTGGTTGAAATCCGGACCGTTGTTGATGAACACGAACTTGCCGCCGCTATAGACATCGCTCACCGATCCATAGCGGTAGGCCGAGCAGCAGGCCTGCGGGATCCCCGAGGTCGTCAGCATCAGCACATATTGCTGGCCCGAGGTCAGCGTGATGGTGCCGGTATTGAAGGTCACGGGAACATAGGTATTGCCGCCCGGTGCCGTCATGACAGCCGAGGTATAGAGCGCCGGCCCGGTGACCCGCTGGTTCACCGAATCCCATTGATAGACATAGGCCTGATATTGCGGCGGCGTCGGAGCGTTGCTGCTGTTGATATAGAAGGTGAAACCGGTGAGCTGGTGATGGGCGGCGTCGCCGGTGATCGTCTGGCCATAGGTCGCGGTATTGGTCACGCCCCAGGACGAGATGAAACTCGATCCGTTCCAGACCGGCGTGGTGTCGATCGTCTGCGCCTGCGCGCCGCCGCCGATGCCGACCGCGGCCAAGGCCGCGCCGCCCAGGAGCATCCGCCGCAACCTGCCGTAGAGGCTTGGCGGGCGCACGTTCCGATTGTCCAAATCCCGCGAAAACTCTGCTTTGCCGCCGCGCATGGCCCGCCCCATCGAAAAATCCGTCGCCGCCAAGTCTGTTTTTCTACCTACTGTACCCTTGCGGAATCAGCAGGAATTACTTGGTTTGGCGGTGAGATTCACTACCTCACGGTGTGGAATCCGGCAATATCAGGACTCAGGTTACGATGAATTGGTTGCATATGTTGCGAAACGGTAACACGCAACCATACGCGACGATGCCGATACGCCACCGACAACAGGCCATCCGTGGCCGGCTCAGGGCATTTCAAAGCAAAATATGCGGATCGGCGGCGATAGCCGAAACAAGTATCGCGCAAGGCGCCATCAATATCATTGATTACGCAAGGTAATATATGGCGTTTTCAACAGAAACGCGACGCGCAGGCCGCGACCTGCCGGGTTGGCCGGCAAAGGCCCCGCCCCCTCCGAACGGAGGGTAGGCGCCGGCCCGTGTCGAGGTCATCCTGCCAGGACAAGACGCGGCGCCGGACCGGCTGCCTCATCAGGCTGCAGCACTTCGACACGAGGAGACAGGACATGGCCTTTCGTCGCCGCCGGGCATGGCCCGCCGCTCTCCTCGCCGCCGCCATGGGCTGGGCGCCGCTGCCGGCCACAGCCCAAGGCATGGACCTCAATGCCCTGAATGCCCAGATGAACGCGCAGATGAATGCCCAGATGATGCAGCAGCAGCAGCAGATCGTGGCGCAGGTGATGCAGCTGCCGCATTTCCAGCAGATGTATCAGCAATATCGCATGCAGGGCGGCCAGATGCCGCCGCAGCAATATGCGCTGGAATATGCCGCCCGCGGCCGCTTCAGCGCCGAGGGCATGCGGAATTTCCAGAACTCGCGCAACCAGATCGAGGATCAGCAGCGCCGCGGCATGCAGGGCCTGCGCGATGCCGAGAGCGCCCGCGGCCAGGCCCAGATGGGCTATTCCCAGGGCTACCAGCGCAACAACCAGGAATTCGGCAACCAGTTGCAGGGCAACTCGACCTATCTCGCCCCCAACGGCCAGCAATTCGTGCTGCCGCATACCCAGCCCGGGGTGCCGCAGCGCGACAGCCGCGGCAACACCTTCGTCATGGACAATAGCGGTCAGTACTACATCCAGACGCCCTATGGCTGGCAGCCCATGCGCCCGGCCTTCTGATCGGGGCCGGCGCGCATCGCACGCCGCGAGCTCAGCGGTATGAATTGACGCTGTCGACGACGTAATCCACTTCGTCCTGCCGCATATGGGCAAAGCACGGGAGATTGATCACCGCGCCCGCGACCCATTGGGCATTGCCATGGGAGATCCTGCCGCCGATATGGCCGGCGGCGCCCGGTTGCTCGCTCATGGCGCCGGGATAGACGACGCCGTAGCCGATATCCTTCGACTTCAGGAAGGCCTCGAAAGCCGGCCGGCTTTGCGGATCCATCACCGCGACCGAGAGATAGCCGTTCTCCAGCACGTCAGCGGCCGGCGCGATGAAGGTGAGGCCGGGCAGCCTGATCCGCTCGCGATATTGCGCGCAGACCTTGCGGCGGCTTTCCAGGCGGGCGTCGAGATGGCCAAGCGACTCCAGCAGGAAATTGGCTTCATAGGCGCCCAGGCGCGAATTCCAGCCGATCATGCCATGGCCGTAATGGCTGATGCGGCCGTGGTTGATCAGGATGCGGCAATCCCTGGCGAGCGCTTCGTCCTGGAAGAACACGCCGCCGGCATCGCCGCTCGCGCCCAGGACCTTGGCCGGATAAAAGCTCGTCGTGGCGACGGCGGCGCCGCCGATCAGGCTCTCGCCGCCGATCTCCGTGCCCATGGACTGCGCGCAATCCTCGATCAGAATCACGCCGCGATCCCGGCAGAGCGCGCGGATCGCCAGCGTATCCGGACAGGCCCAGCCATAGAGGTGAACCAGCAGCAAGGCCTTCGGCTTGAAGGTCTCGATGGCCTCGGCGACCGCTTTCGCCGTCAGATGCAGCGTCTCGCGCGACACATCGAGGGTGCAGGGAATGGCCCCGACATTCACCACCGCCTCGAAAGTCGCCCAGAAGGTCATGTCGGGAATGACCACCTTGTCGTCCTTGGCGACGCCGGCAGCGCGCAACGCCAGCTGCAGCGCATCCGTGCCATTGGCGCAGCCGAGCGCATGGGCCGACTTGGTATAGGCCTTGAGCGCCGATTCGAACTGGCCGACCACCGGCCCCCCGGCAAAATGGCCATTCTTGATGAGCTGCGCGGTCTTTTCGGTCACGGTTTCATAGAAACCGGCCTCGAAGCGCAAAATGTCGATAAACGGAACTTTCATGGCCTACCTCTGCGGGGCGATGGGAGGCCTTTTACGCGTTATCGTGAAAAAGGAAATTGAACAGGCGTTACCGGAGATTACAGCGGCGCGGCCGGGTAGTGGTTCAAAACAGCCAGTTTGGGTCTGGAGCCCTATCGCCGTCATGCGAGGGCCGGTCGCCATACCGGCCCGGTCACGGCATCTGAAACGGCTTCGCCACGGCCGCCCCTTGCCCGCCCCTCACCTGACCTCCGGCCGATCCAGCAGGCGCACCTCCAGCACATCAGGCTCGCCTGCCTTGATCGTCCCGCTGATGACGATCCGGCGGCGCAAGGTGAACACGGCGCGGCCGCCCTCCACCCATTCGACGCTCTCGCCAGCCACCTCCGGCAGCGCCTGCAGCGAGGCAGCGAACCAGCCGGCGGTCGCGGCCGACGCGGCCAGGCTCTTGCAATCCGGCGCCGGCCCGGCCCCGAGCTTGAACACCGCCCCGATCAGTTGCCGGGCGGAAGGGTTGGCCGGGTCGCGGCAGTGCATCAGCACCGCCTCGCGCGCGCCATCGGGCGACGGCTTGCGCAGCAGCACCTCCTCCGTCGCCCAGGGCGAACACGCGGCCAGAAGGCCCGTCCCCGCCACGATGAACAGGCCCAGGCTCCAACGGTTCGTCATGCACTGTTCCCCTGCTGCTGTCCCCTACCCCTGCGGGGTCGAGACCTTGCGCTGGCGGGCGCGCTCGAGGCCCAGGCGCTGCTCGCGCCAGATGACGAAAATGCCCGAGGCGACGACAATGCCGCCGCCGGTCAGCACATAGACGCTCGGCACGTCGCGGAACACGAAATAGCCGATGACGATGGCCCAAATCATCGAGAAATATTCGAACGGCGCGATCAGCGAGGTGTCGGCATGGCGATAGCTGATGGTCAGCAGGATCTGGCCCATGCCGCCGAACACGCCCACCGCCACCAGGATGAAGGCCTGCCAGGCGCCGGGCACGATCCACCGGCCGATCGGCAGGACATAGCCGGCCGGCCAGGTGAGCAGCGCCAGGACGGCGCAGAGCACCATGAAGGTGAAGACGATGGCCGCGGTGGATTCGGTGTTGACCAGCTTGCGCACCTGAATGGTGGCGAACGCCGCGCAGACCGCGCCGCCGAGCGCGAACATGGCGCCCACCGTCTGGCCGTCCGCCATGGCGCGCAGCGCCTGGACGTCGAGATGCGGCCAGAGAATGACCACCACGCCGATGAAACCGATGGCGACCGCGCTCCAGCGATAGATGCGCACGCGCTCGCCCAGGATGATGGCGGCGAGCGGCACCACCATCAGCGGCGCGGCATAGCTGATGGCGGTGGAATCGGCGAGCGGCAGCAGGGTCAGGCCGACAAAGCCGGAAAACATGCCGGTGGCGCCGATGACGCCGCGCTTGATATGCGAGGAGACGCTGGTGACGCGGAAGGCGTCCATGATCTCATGGCGCCAGGCCAGCATGATGAACAGCGGCACCAGCGCGAAAAACGACCGGAAGAACACCACCTGGCCGACGGGCACCTCCTTGCCCGCGACGCGCACCAGCGTCGACATGCAGGTGAAGGCCATGGTCGAGAGGACTTTGAGCAGGATTCCCGTGACAGCGCGGGACAGGACAGGCATGGCGGGGGGGCGGCCGATCGGTGAGCGGACCCCCTTCAACCATGTTCGCGCTTTCATGAGGAGCGTTTTCTCCGCAGCATTGCCCTGCGGCCCGATGTTTTTCTCTCATCTTCCGCTTGACGCAGGTTCCGGCGGCATCAGCGGTGGATGTTTCCAGCGCCAAGGGCCCGGACGCGTTGATTTCACGTTGCGCCCGGATAAGGTCAACCGATCGTTAACAGCGATCGATCCCGCGCAACCAGACCCAGGACAAGAGAAGAACCATGGACCGCCTGACCTCGACCCTCAATTCCTGGGCGCCGACCGTGCTCAGCCTGCTCCGGATCATCGCCGGCCTCTTGTTCTTGCAGCACGGCCTGGTCAAGCTCGTCGGCTTCCCCATGGCCTCGCCCAATGCACCGGCGCTGTTCTCGTTGATCTGGTTCGCCGGCGCCATCGAGATCGTCGGCGGCATCCTCCTGGTGCTCGGCCTGCTCACCCGCCCGGTCGCCTTCATCGTCGCCGGCGAAATGGCCTTCGCCTATTTCATGGGCCATCACCCGCGTTCGTTCTATCCGATCCAGAACAACGGCAACCTGGCGATCCTCTATTGCTTCGTCTTCTTCTACCTGACCTTTGCCGGCCCCGGCCCGCTGAGCGTCGACGCGGCGCGCGCCCGCAACCCGTGACCTGAACGCCGCCCGGCCCGCGCCTTTGCGTGCGGGCCGGGCTCAGCCCAGGCGCAGCAGGGGCACGGCGGAGGCGGCCAGCAGCACCGCCACCATGCGCGTGCGGGTGAACGGCTCCTTCAGCCACAGGACCGCGATCAGGATGGCAAAGATGGCGCTGGTGTCGCGCAGCGCCGAGGCCGGCGCGATCGGCGCATGGCTCCAGACCCAGAGAATGAGCAGGTAGGAGGCCATGGCGGCGAGCGCGGTCGGCACGCCGACCGACCATTGCCCGCCGAGCTGCGTCCAGGGCGCGCCGGAGCGGCGGCGGCGCCAGCACATGGCCGCGGCATTGGTCAGCGCGACGGTGAAGCCATAGGCCCAGGGCGATCCCGCCGCGCGCACCCCTTGGGCGTCGCAAAGGATATAGGCCCCCGTGCCGAGGCCCGCGGCAAACGTCCAGGCGAGTGCCTGGCCCGTCACCGCCCGGTCGCGCGCCGCGTCATAGGCAAGCGCCGCCAGCGACAGGGTCATGACGGCGATGCCGGCAAGGGCCGCCGGGCCCAGCCGGTCGCCGGCAAATCCGGCGGCCAGCGGCACCACCACCAGCACGGCCAGGGCGCGCACGATCGGATAGACGATGCCGAAGCCGCCGAGCTCATAGGCGCGCAGCAGCGCCGATACGGTGAGGATGTTCATGACGGTCGAGGCGGCGATCCAGATCCAGGCGCCGCTCGCCGGCAGGCCGGACCAGAACAGCCCCGGCACGGTGAAGGCCGCGCTCAGCACCATTTGCGCGGTCATGGCCCGGGCCGGGTCGCGGCTCGCCTTCACCGCGGCGTTCCAGCCGGCATGCAGCATGGCGCTCAGCAGGGCGGCGGCAACTTGAATCATGTCCATCGCCGCCACCTGCCTCGCGTTCATTCTACTATAAGAGACAATCTCTCCCGCATCATGGAATGAACGTCAAGACCGTCAAGGGCATGGCTGGGCGCGTGTCATGCGAAGGGGGCTGGGGCCGCACCGCCTGTCGGCACAGTCTCTACGTCACCCCCAAGGCAAAGCAATTGCTTTGCCGGGGCCGAGCGCAGCGAGGGGAAGGGGGTCCAGGGGTTGCAGCGCAGAACGATTGCGCTGCATATCAGCCCGAGGTCCCGTGGATGGGGCGGCCAGTCGACTCCTGGATCCCCTTCCCCTCGCGTCGGCAGAAGCAAGGGCTTCTGCCGGGCTCGGCCGGGGATGACGTAGGGCTTCATCGGCTCGCCGAAGAGCAGATCAAGGCGTCCCGCCACGCCCCCTCGGTCCGCGGCTCTCGCCTCACCGAATTCCTGCCCCTGCCCTCAGGCGACCTTCTTCGCCGCCATCGCCTCCTGGATCGCCGTCCAGACCAGTTGCGGCGTCGCCGGCATGTCGATTTCCTTGATGCCATAGGCCCGCCAGAGCGCGTCGACCACGGCATTCATCACCGACGGGCAGGCGCCGATCGTGCCGGCTTCGCCCGCCCCTTTCACCCCGAGCAGATTGGTCACGCAGGGCACGTTGCGCGTCTCGAAGTGGAAGTTCGGGATATGGTCGGCGCGCGGCATGGCGTAGTCCATGAACGAGGCGGTGAGCAGCTGGCCGCTCTCCTTGTCATAGACCGTGCGCTCCAGCAGCGCCTGGCCGATGCCTTGCACGATGCCGCCATGGACCTGGCCGGCCAGCATGACCGGATTGATGGTCACGCCGAAATCGTCGACCACCGTATAGGCGGTGATCTCGGTCACCCCGGTATCCGGATCGATCTCGACCTCGGCGATATGGGTGCCGTTCGGAAAGGTCGGCTCCGGCGGCGTCCAGGTGCCGTGGGTCTTCAGCTTGTCCTCGACACCGGGCAGATTGGCTATTCTGTCGTAGCTCAGCACCTTGTCCGTGCCGACCACGCGCACCTCGCCGCCGGAAATCTCGAGGTCGCCGATACCGACCTCCATTTCGGCCGCCGCCAGTTCCTTGATGACGTCGACGAGCTTGCGCGCGCCGAGATCGACGGCGGCGCCGCCGACGGGCAGCGAGCGCGAGCCGCCGGTGCCGGTGCCGGTCGGGATCAGCGCGGTATCGCCCTGGATCACGGTGATCCGGTCGATGGGAATGTCCAGATGCTGCGAGGCGACCTGGGCATAGGCGGTCTTGTGGCCCTGGCCGTTCGACTGGGTGCCGATCAAGAGCGTCACGCCGCCGTCCTTTTCCAGGGTCAGCCAGGCATTTTCCGGGTTTCCGCCGCCGCAGGCCTCGATATAGGTGGCCATGCCGATGCCCCGCACCTTGCCGGCCTTTTTCGAAGCCTTCACCCGGTCCTTGATCGTGTCCCAGCCGGCCACCTCCATGGCGCGGGTCATGTGGCCGTCGAACTCGCCGGAATCATAGGTGCGGCCGACCGGCGTCTTCCAGGGGAACTGGTCGGGCTGGATGAAGTTGCGCCGGCGCGCCTCGGCCGGCGTCAGGCCGGTCTCCAGCGCGATGCGATCCATCAGCCGCTCGATGAGATAGGCCGCCTCGGGCCGGCCGGCGCCGCGATAGGCGTCCACCGGCACGGTATTGGTATAGGCATAGGTGAGGTGCACATGCATGGCCGGAATGGCGTAGACGCCGGCCAGCATCAGCGCCCCGACATAGGGAATGAAGGTCGAATATTGCGAGAGATAGGCGCCCATATCGGCCACCGTCTCGACCTTCACGCCCAGGATCCTGCCTCGCTTGTCGAGCGCGGCAGTGGCGGTCGAGACATTGTCGCGGCCCTGCGAGCAGGCCATGAAATGCTCGGCGCGATCCTGCACCCAGGCGATCGGCTTCTTCAGCTTCTGCGCCGCCAGCATGCACAGCGGATATTCGCGGAACATGAAGGTCTTGGTGCCGAAGCCGCCGCCGACATCCGGCGTGATGACGCGGATCCGCTCCTTCGGGATATTGAAGATCTTGTCGGCCAGGATGTTGCGGACGCCATGCGCGCCCTGGCTGCCCATGGTCAGGGTCCAGCTCTTCTCCTTCGTGTCGTATTCAACGAGGCAGCCGCGCGTCTCCATGTAATTGGTGATCAGGCGGTTGTTGACGACGGTCAGGCTGACGGTGCGCGCAGCCTTGGCGAAGGCCTTCTCCGTCGCCGCCTCGTCGCCCAGCACCACTTCTGCCGCGAGATTGCCCGGAATGTCCGGCCAGACCTGCGGTGCGCCCGGCTTCAGCGCGTCGACCGCGTCGATCGCCGGCGCCCGCGGGCTATAGTCGACCGCGATCGCTTCGGCCGCGTCTTTCGCCCGCTCGAGCGTATCGGCGACCACGAAGGCGATGCCGTCGCCGCCATGGCGCACGGTCTTCGAGCAGAGCACCTCCCAGGGCGGCGTGACGATCGGCTTGCCGCTCTTGGTCGGCACCACCGACATGCAGGGCAACAGGCCGATGCCGGTGAGGTCTTCCGCCGTGAAGACGGCTTTCACGCCCTTCATGGCGCGCGCGGCCGAGGTGTCGGTGATGACGAAATCGGCAAAGGCATAAGGCGCACGCACGACATAACCGACCAGCGCCCCCTCGGGCACGAGATCGGCGACGTAGCGCCCCTCGCCCTTCAAGAGCGGCGCATCCTCGAGGCGGGTCAGCGCCTGACCCATTCCGAATTTCGTCGGCGTCATGAATAAGCTCCGGGAGGTAGGCCGCCAGGATGGAACGGCGGTGCAGCATTGCGCAAGGGCCGCCTGACGCAACGGCGCAATGCATGGACGGACCGGGGCACGGTTTTCCGCGGCCAAGCCTTGTCTCGCGAGAGCCTTGTCTCACGACAGCCTTGTCTCAGGCCTTGCCGCGCGCCGCCACGTTGCAGCCGATGAGCGTCACCAGGAACACCAGGCCGCCGGTCACCAGGCCCGGGCCCAGGCTGAAAAACCACCCCACGCCAAGGCCGGCGAGGCCGCCGGCGAACAGGCTGGTGAACAGGTAGGGGACGTCCGACAGGATTGCCCCGAGGAGCTGGATCACGAAATCGACAAGCGCGTTGATCATGTCCGCCGGCCCCAAGGTTTACGTAGCGGCACATTCAGCCACAACCTGGGCCGCTGCGCCATCGCGCCGGCGTCGAATGCCGGCGGCCGGCCGGGTCGCGACCGCCACGGCACCCCTCTCGCAACCACGCCGGGGCTTTCCTATCTGATGGAGAACCCATCCAGGAGAGCCCCGATGCTCGCTGTTGCCCCTCGTTTCGTCCTCGATGACGACGCGCCGAGCGTTTCGTCACCCCCCTCTGCCGCCGTCGATGACGGCGCCCTGCTCGACGCCTATTCCAATGCCGTGATCAAGGTGGTCGACACGGTCGGCCCGGCCGTGGTCAAGCTGACCGTCACCGGCCGCGATTTGCGGCGCCCCGGCACCGGCTCGGGCGTCATCATCTCGCCCGACGGCCTGCTGCTCACCAACAGCCATGTGGCCGGCGGCGCCCGCGCCATCAAGGTGGCGACCCAGGACGGCCGCGAATTGTCGGCGCGTCTCGTCGGCGACGACCCCGATACCGACCTCGCCTTGGTCCGGGTCGACGACCCCGCCTTGCTGCCGGCAGCCCGGCTCGGCGATTCCAAGGCGCTGAAGCGCGGCCAGCTGGTGGTCGCCATCGGCAACCCCCTGGGCTTTGAATCGACCGTCACCGCCGGCGTCATCTCCGCGCTCGGCCGTTCCTTGCGCGCCCAGACCGGCCGGCTGATCGACGACGTCATCCAGACCGATGCCGCGCTCAACCCGGGCAATTCCGGCGGCCCGCTGGTCTCGTCCTCCGGCGAGGTGGTCGGCATCAACACCGCCGTCATCATGGGCGCCCAGGGCATCTGTTTCGCGGTCGCCTCCAATACGGCTCAGGTCGTGCTCGGCGAGCTGATCCGCCATGGCCATGTCCGGCGCGCCTATCTCGGCATCGGCGCCCAGCAGGTGCAGATCCCGCGCCGCGTCGCGCTGGCGCTCAACCTCGCCGCCGAGAGCGGCGCGCGCATCGCCTCCGTCGACACGGACGGCCCGGCGGCGAGCGCCGGCCTGCGCGAAGGCGACGTCATGCTGCTCATCGACGGCATGCCGGTGACCGGCGCCGACGACGTCATCCGCCTGATGGTCTCCGCCCGCATCGGCCGTCCGGTCGAGGTCACCTATCTGCGCGGCGGCAAGGTCGACCATGCCAGCGTCACGCCGACGGAAAGGAAGCGGTAGGGGGATTGGGGGAAGAGCAGAAAGCGCTGACGAATCAACCCTCTCCCAGAGGGAGAGGGTGGCAGCGTCAGCTGCCGGGTGAGGGGCGTAAGTTCTGAAAACTTGCACCACTGCTCGCCGTGCGTACGGCCCTATCCGGAGATGGACGACCCCTCACCCGGCGCCTGACGGCGCCACCCTCTCCCTTTGGGAGAGGGTCTGTGGGCCCCTACCCCTGCGTCCCCACGCCCCGCCGCAGCCGCTTCAGCTCGGGGATGAATTCGCGGCCGAACAGGGCGATCAGCGCGCCGCCATAAGCGACCGCGCCGAGCGCCATCAGCACGATGAGCGCGATGCGGTCGGCGCTGACGCCGGTGCCGACCAGCGCCTTCAGGCCGAACCTGCCGAGCACCAGCGTCGCGCAGAGGACGACGAAGGCCAGCAGCAGGCGTGGCAGGACACGCTTGGCCCGCGCGTCCAGCGCCATCAAGCCCTGGCGCCGGGCGAACCAGCCGAGCAGCATCAGGTTCATCCAGGCGCCCGCGCCGGTGGCGAGCGCCAGGCCGACATGGCCGAGCGGCCGCATCAGCACCAGCTTCAGGCCGATATTGAGCAGCACCGCGATGACCATCGCGATGACCGGCGTGCGCGTGTCGCCGCGCGAATGGAAGGTCACCGTGAAGGTGCGGATCAGCACGAAGGCGGCGAGCCCGAAGGCATAGGCCGACAAGGCGCGGGCCGATTGCAGGGCGTCGGCCGCGGTGAACTTGCCATGGACGAACAGCGCGCCCATCAGCGTGTCCGGCAGGATCATGAAGGCCGCCACCGCCGGCAGCGTGAACACCAGGGTCAGCTCGATGGCGCGCATCTGGGCGTGGCGCGCGCCGGCCTCGTCGCCGGCGGCGATCCGCCGGCTCATCTCCGACAGGAGCACGGTGCCGACCGCCACCGCGATGACGCCGACCGGCAATTGGTTCATCCGGTCGGCGAAATAGAGCCAGGTAATGGCGCCATCGACCAGGAAGCTGGCGATGATGGTGTCGGCGAAGACCGCGATCTGGCTGCCGGCCGAGCCGGCCGCCGCCGGCAGGAAGGTCGACCAGAACTGCTTCACCTCGGGGGTGACCCTGGGCAGCCGGAATTCCAGCATGACATTGGCGCGCAGCGCATCGGCCGCCACCAGCACGAATTGCAGCACGCCCGAAACCAGCACACCCCAGGCGACCGCATGGCCGGCGGTCGGGAAATAGCCCGAGAGCAGCAGCGCCACGATCATCGCGAGATTGAGCAGGATGGCGGTGGCGGCGGGTGCTGCGAACCGGCCGACGGAATTCAGCACGCCGCCGACCAGCACGACCAGCGAGATGAAGGCGAGATAGGGGAAGGTGATGCGGGTCAGCTCGACGGCGAGGCCATAGCGCGCATCGTCGCCGACGAAGCCGGGCGCCAGCAGCGACACCACCGCCGGCATGAAGATGAGCGCGCCGCCCAGCAACAGCATTTGCACGATCATCAGATAGGCGAAGATCCGGTCGGCGAAGACCAGCGCCGCGTCATGGCCACGCTTGGCCGCCACCTTGGCGAAAGCCGGCACGAAGGCGGCGTTGAACGCGCCTTCGGCGAAGATGGTGCGGAAATGGTTGGGGATCCGGAACGCCACGTTGAAGGCGTCCGACAGGGCGCCTGCGCCGAGCACGCTGGCCAGCATCACATCGCGCACGAAGCCGATGATGCGACTGATCAGCGTCAGCGCCGAGACCGAGAAGATGCTCTTGATCAACGAGGGGCCCGGCTGGTTAGAGAAGAGGCGTGGATTGAATCATGCTGCACCAGGGTCTGCCGTCCTTCGAGGCTCGCTTCGCTCGCATCTCCGGCGTAGCGAGCCTCGAAGGACGGCCTCCCCTGATGCAACGGCCGCCCCGAGTTGAACGGCCGTCCTCCGTGCAGACAATTAAACCTTCAGCGTCAGGCCCGCCGCCAGCGCATCGGTGCGGAAACCCTTGACCGTGTCGAGCGAGATGGCTTCGGCCGGCCGGCCGAGGCCTTCGAGCTTCTTCAGGATATCCGCCGGCGCGGTGATAATATGGCAGCCGATGCGGTCGGCCTCGATGACATTCCAGACCTCGCGGGTGGAGGCCCAGATCACCTCGATCGTATCGGTGCCGCGCGCCAGGCCGACGGCATATTTCATCACTGGCATATAGTCGTGGCCGGCGTCACCGAGCCTGCCGGCGAAGACCGAGATGATCGACGGCGCGCCACCGCGCAGCGCATCGACCGAGGCCTTCACCTGCGCTTCGGTATAGAGCGCGGTGAAATTGATCTTCACGCCTTCGCGCGACAGCTTGTGGATGAGGTCGTAGAGCGGCTCGCCGGCCGTATTGGTCACCGGCAGCTTGACATAGACATTCTTGCCCCAGGTCGCGATGACGCGCGCCTGCGCCTCCATTTCCTTCAGGTCGTCGGAAAACACCTCGAAGGAAATGTGATGGTCCGGCACCGCCGCCACCAGGTCTTTCGCATAGGCCGCGTAATCGACCACGCCGGCCTTTTTCAACAGCGACGGATTGGTGGTGAAGCCCTGGATCCACGGCTTTTGCACCATTTCCAGGATGGAGGCCTTCTCGGCCCCGTCGGTGTACAATTTGATCTTGAGATCCGCCAGAACGGGCATGACCGCCTCCCTCGATACCGTTGGCGACGTGTTTAAGGAACGGGCGGGCGCCTGTCCAACGCCGAAATCGGCAAGCCGCTGTGGGCGCCCGGCCGGCCCCGCGCCAGTCGCTCGCCACCGGCCGTTTTGTATCCGGGGGACGCAATCGGTAAGCAAGCGTGATGGCCGGCCATTTGCACGGGCGGCGCCTGGAACTGTATAGGGAGGGCGCCCGCGGCCTTTGCCCGGTGCAGCACCTTTTAAGGATAAGACCAGCATGACCAGGATCCAGGACGGTGGGGCACCCCTGCGCGTAGGCGTCATCGGCTGCGGCGTGATGGGCAAGAACCACGCCCGGGTCTTCTCGGAACTTTCGGGCGTCAGCCTGGTCGGCGTCGCCGATCCCGATGCCGAGCAGGTCGAATTCGTCACCAGCCGGCTCGGCTGCGGCGGCTTCGCCACCCTCGACGCCCTGCTCGATGCCGGTATCGACGCGCTGACCATTGCCGCGCCGACCCAGTTGCATACGCCGATCGCGCTGCAGGCGATCGCCCGCGGCGTCCATGTGCTCGTCGAGAAGCCGATCGCCCAGTCGGTCGAGGAAGGCACCCGCATCATCGATGCCGCGGCAAAGGCCGGCGTCACCTTGATGGTCGGCCATGTCGAGCGCTTCAATCCGGCAGTCCAGTCGATCAAGCAGGCGGTGGCCGACGAGGAGATCCTGTCGATCCAGATCACCCGGGTCGGTCCCTTCCCGCCGCGCATGTCCGATATCGGCGTGGTCATCGATCTCGCGGTCCACGACATCGACCTGATCCGCTGGTTCACCGGTTCGGAAATCGCCGAGATCCAGCCGCAGACCAATTCGATCCATGCCGCGCGCGAGGATATCGCGCTTCTGCAGTTCCGCACCGCCTCGGGCGTGCTCGCCCATATCAACACCAACTGGCTGACGCCGTTCAAGGCGCGCACGGTGCATGTCGCCACCCGCAACAAATACATCACCGGCGACCTGATCACCCGCCAGGTCACCGAGTGCTTCGACTACAAGCCCGACGGCAGCTATTCCATGCGCCACCTCTCGGTCGCCTATGCCGAGCCGCTGCGCGCCGAGCTGGTCGCCTTTGTCGACGCGGTGAAGAGCCAGTCCGCCCCCGTCGTCGGCGGCGCCGACGGCCTCGCCAGCCTCGACATCGCCATGCGCTGCCTCGGCGAGCGTAGCGCGGCCAAGCCGAAGCGGGTCGCGGGTGCAAGGGGCTGAGGGCAGTTAACCCTCTCCCAGAGGGAGAGGGTGGCGCCGTCAGGCGCCGGGTGAGGGGCGTAACCTCTCAGGACTGCAGCCGCCGCTCGCGCCGCCTGCCGCCCCATCCGCACATGGACGACCCCTCACCCGGCAGCTGACGCTGCCACCCTCTCCCTCTGGGAGAGGGTTAGCGAGGGCGCGCCTTCCCCCTGTCGTCCCACTGTCATGGCTTGCTGGCACTGACGTCCGACCAGCCTTCGGGCCGATTCACCGCCCGTCCCGAAGCCGCCGCCAGCGCCGGGGTCGACGTCATGAACATCACCATCATCGGAGCGGGTTATGTCGGCCTCGTCACCGGCGCCTGCCTTGCAGGGTCGGGCCATCAGGTGACGGTGGTCGACCGCGACCATGCCAGGATCGCCGCCCTGAAGCGCGGCGTCATGCCGATCTACGAAACCGGTCTCGAGGCCCTGGTCGCCGAGACGGTGGCGGCCGGGCGGCTCGCCTTCACCACCGCACTCGCCCCGGCCGTCGCGGCCTGCCAGGCCGTTTTCATCTGCGTCGGCACGCCGCCGCGCCCCGATGACGGCCATGCCGATCTGTCCAGCGTCTATGCGGTCGCCGCCGAGATCGCCGGCGCGCTCGACCATTTCACCCTTGTCGTCACCAAGTCGACCGTGCCGGTCGGCACCGGCGACGAGGTCGAGGCGATCATCCGCGACATCCGTCCCGAGGCGCGCTTCGCCGTCGTCTCCAATCCGGAATTCCTGCGCGAGGGCGTCGCCATCGCCGACTTCATGCGGCCCGACCGCATCGTCGTCGGCGGCGAGGACGGCGAGGCGCTCAGCCTGATGGCCGAACTCTATTTGCCCCTGACGGAAGCCGGCGCGCCGCTGGTCAGCGTCAACAGGCGCACCGCCGAACTGATCAAATATGCCGCCAATTGCTTCCTGGCGCTGAAGATCACCTATATCAACGAGATCGCCAATCTCTGCGAGGAGGTCGGCGCCGATGTCGAACATGTCTCGCGCGGCATCGGCCTCGACAGCCGCATCGGCGCCAAGTTCCTGAAAGCCGGACCGGGTTTCGGCGGCTCGTGTTTCCCGAAGGACATGCTGGCCCTGATGAAGACCGCGCAGGACCACGGCATGCCCCTGCGCTCGGTCGAAACGGCGGTCGCCGTCAACGACGCGCGCAAGGGCGAGATGGTGCGCAAGATCATCCGCGCCGCCGGCGGCTCGGTGCAGGGCAAGACCGTCGCCGTGCTCGGCCTCACCTTCAAGCCCGACACCGACGACATGCGCTCGGCGGCCTCCCTCGTCATCCTGCCCCGGCTGATCAAGGCCGGCGCCCATATTCGCGCCTATGACCCGGCCGGCATGGCCCATGCCGCGCCGCTGCTGCCGGGCGTCGCCATGGCGGAGAGCGCGCTTGCCGCCGCCCGCGATGCCGATCTCGTCGTGCTGATCACCGAATGGGCGGAGTTCCGCACCCTCGATCTCGACCAGCTGCGGGCGACCTTGAAGACGCCGCTGCTGGTCGACCTGCGCAACCTGTTCGATCCCGCCGCCGCCGAACAGGCGGGCCTGCGCTATGTTTCGGTCGGCCGCGGCGCCAGCCCGGAGGCCATGCCTTTGACCGGGCACCAGCCATTCGCTGCAATGCAACAGGGTCTCCTAGCGGTTTCTTGACCTCTCCCGGCTATCGGGTGAGGGTCGCCACCTTGGGCTGGGCGGTTAACGGAGTTATGCATGACAGTGCTCGTCACCGGCGGCGCCGGCTATATCGGCAGCCACATGGTCCTCGAACTGCTTGATGCCGGCGAGCCGGTCATCGTCCTCGACAATCTCTCCACCGGTTTCGCCTGGGCCGTCGACAAGCGCGCGACTCTCGTGGTCGGCGACATGGGCGACCAGGATTTCGTCGAACGGGTCATCCGCCAGCACGGCGCCGACGCCATCATCCATTTCGCCGCGCGCATCGTCGTGCCGGATTCGGTCTCCGATCCACTCGGCTATTACCTCGCCAACACGGTCAAGACCCGCGCGGTGATGGCCGCGGCTGTCGCCACCGGCGTGAAGAACTTCATCTTCTCCTCGACGGCGGCCGTCTATGGCACGCCCGAGGTCATGCCTGTCAACGAAGACGCAGCGACCCGGCCGGAAAGCCCCTATGGCACCTCCAAGCTCGTCACCGAATGGATGCTGCGCGACGCGGCCGCCGCCCACGACCTGACCTATGTCGTGCTGCGCTATTTCAACGTCGCCGGCGCCGACCCCAAGGGGCGCACCGGCCAGTCGACGCCGAACGCCACCCATCTGATCAAGGTGGCGGTGCAGACGGCGCTTGGCCTGCGCCAAAAGATGGACGTCTTCGGCACCGACTATCCGACGCCCGATGGCACCTGCGTGCGCGACTATATTCACGTCACCGATCTCGTCCGCGCCCATTCCGCCGCGCTCGCCTACTTGCGCGCCGGCGGCGCCAGCATGGTGGCCAATTGCGGTTACGGCCGGGGCTATTCGGTACAGGAGGTGATCGACACGGTGCGCAAGGTCACCCGCGTCGAATTCCGTACCGACTATGCCCCCCGCCGCCCGGGCGACGCCGCCGCCGTGGTCGCCGACCCCTCGCGCGTCAAGGCGAAGCTCGCCTGGGTGCCCGCGCACGAAGACCTCGGCGAGATCGTCGAGCACGCCTATGCCTGGGAGCGGCGCTTGGCCAACGGGCCGGGATGAGGGCGGGCGGGCGTCGGAGCGAGACCGGCTTTCCGGCCAGATCTCGCGGGTGAACCACAATCCGTCACCCCCGGCGAGCGAAGCCGAGGGGAAGGGGGTCCAGGAGTTGCAGGGCTCCTCCCCCAACACCGCGAAATTCCCAAACCGCATGCGCTGAGGGCACCGTGAAGTGGCCCTGGACCCCCTTCCCTCGCCTCCGCAGAAGCAAGTGCTTCTGCTCTGGCTCGCCCCGGCAAAGCACTTGCTTTGCCTTGGGGGTGACGTCGGCGCCCTTTGAGCCCGCGCGGCCAAAACGCGGCGTCCTCCCCCTCCCCTACAACTCTTCGCGAGCACGGCCCCGCCCCGGCTGCCATCCCCTGGCCGCGGCCCTATGTTGGAGCGCTTCCAATCTCCCCGAAGCTCCGCGAGGCAGCCATGGCTTTTACCCTCACCATCAATGGAACCGCCCATAACGTCGATGTCGACGGCGACACGCCTTTGCTCTGGGTGCTGCGCGACGTCATCGGGCTGACCGGCACCAAATTCGGCTGCGGGGCGGCGCTCTGCGGGGCCTGCACCGTGCATGTCGACGGCGTCGCGACGCGCTCCTGCGTCACCCCGGTGGAGAGCCTGGGCACCGCCAAGGTCACCACTATCGAGGCCCTGAGCGAGACGCCCAAAGGCAAGGCGCTGCAACAGGCCTGGCTCGACCTCGAAGTGGTGCAATGCGGCTACTGCCAGTCCGGCCAGCTGATGTCGGCGGCGGCCCTGCTCGCCGAGACGCCGAAACCGACCGATGCCGATATCGACGCCGCCATGACCGGCAATGTCTGCCGCTGCGGCACCTATCAGCGCATCCGCGCCGCCATTCACCACGCGGCCGCCTGAGGGGGAGAAGATCATGACCACGCTCGCTCCCCGCCTCGACCGCCGCGATCTCCTGAAATCCGGCGCCGGCCTGATCGTCGCGCTCGCCATGCCCGCCGCGGCCCATGCGCAAGCCGCACCCGGCTTTGCCCCCAATGCCTTCATCCGCATCGACAACCAGGGCACGGTGACCCTGGTCATGCCCATGGTCGAAATGGGCCAGGGCACCTATACCGCGCTCGCCATGCTGCTGGCCGAGGAGCTGGAGGTCGATCTCGGCGAGGTCGAGCTCGAACATGCCCCGCCCGACGACAAGCTCTACGGCAATCCGCTGCTCGGCGCCCAGATGACCGGCGGCTCCACCTCCATCCGCGGCTTCTGGACACCGCTGCGCCAGGCCGGCGCCAATGCCCGCACGCTGCTGGTGATGGCCGCGGCCAGGCAATGGGGCGTCGAGCCCGCGACCTGCCGGGCCCGCCACGGGGTGGTCTCGGATGGCTCCGGCACCCGCCATCTGGGTTACGGCGAACTGGCGGAAGCAGCCGCCGCCCTGACCTTGCCGGCCAATGCGCCTCTGAAGGACCCGAAAACCTTCAGCTTGATCGGCACGCCGGCCAAGCGCCTGGACGCCGCCGAAAAGGTCACCGGCGACGCCCTCTACGGCATCGACGTGAAGGTGCCCGGCATGACGGTCGCGGCCATCGCCGTCTCGCCGGTCTTCGGCGGCAAGCCGAAGACGGTGGACCAGGCCGCCGCCCGCGCCGTGAAGGGCGTGCGCCAGGTGGTCGTCATCGACGAGGCCGTGGCGGTCGTCGCCGACCATATGGGCGCCGCCAAGAAGGGCCTCACGGCAGCCAATATCCAGTGGGACGACGGCCCCCATGCCAAGGTCTCCAGCGCCGACATCGTGCGCCAGCTCGACGAGGCCTCGCGCCAGCCGGGCGTGGTGGCGCGCAACGAGGGCGACGCGGCCAAGGCCTTGGGCAGCGCCGCAAAGCGGATCGAAGCGGTCTACCAGCTGCCCTTCCTGGCCCATGCCACGATGGAGCCGATGAACTGCACCGTGCATGTCCGGCCCGACGGCTGCGACATCTGGGTGGGCACGCAGGTGCCGACCTTCACGGTGGCGGCGGCCGCCGCGGTCACCGGCCTGCCCAAGGACAAGATCAAGGTGCACAATCACCTGCTCGGCGGCGGTTTCGGCCGCAGGCTGGATGTCGACGGCACCATCCTGGCGGTGAAGGTGGCCAAGCAGGTGCAGGGCCCGGTGAAAGTGGTCTGGAGCCGCGAGGAGGACATCCAGCACGACATGTACCGGCCCTATTATTACGACCGGCTGGCCGCGGGGCTGGATGCCGCGGGCAAGCCGGTGGCCTGGACCCATCGCGTCGCCGGCTCGTCGATCATGGCGCGCTATGTCCCCGCCGCCTTCGTCAACGGGCTGGACCCCGACGCGGTGGAGGGCGCGGCCGAGCCACCCTATGCCTTCCCCAACATCCATGTCGACTATGTCCGCGTGGAGCCGCCGGGCATTCCCACCTCCTGGTGGCGCGGCGTCGGCCCCACCCACAATGTCTTCGTGGTGGAAAGCTTCATCGACGAGCTGGCGGCCGCCGCCGGCCAGGACCCGATAGCCTATCGCCGGGCGCTGCTCGGCCACAATCCGCGGGCGCTCGCCGTGCTGAACCTGGCGGCGGAAAAGGCCGCCTGGGGCAGCCCGCTGCCGGCCCGGCGCGGACGCGGCATTTCCGTCCAATTCGCCTTCGGCAGCTATGTCGCGCTGGCGGCGGAAGTGGAGGTCGCAGCCGACGGCCAAGTGCGCGTCCACCGCCTCACCTGCGCGGTCGATGCCGGCCTGGTGGTCAATCCCGACACGGTGGAAGCGCAGGTGCAGGGCGGCGCCATTTTCGGCCTTACCGCTGCGCTCCACGGCGCCATCACGCTGAAGGACGGCCGGGTCGAGCAGGGCAATTTCGACAGCTACCTGCCCATGCGCATCGACGAGGTGCCGGTGGTCGAGACCCATCTGGTGAGGAGCGCCGAAGCCCCCGGCGGCATCGGCGAGGTGGCGACCGCAGCCGTCAGCCCCGCGGTGACCAACGCCATCTTCGCCGCCACCGGCAAGCGCATCCGCACCTTGCCTATCGACCCGGCGCAGTTGAAGTCGGGGGCGTGAGGTGAGAGGTTGCGGCCGCCGGTCATGGGGCCGGCGGCGGTCCTCGCTTCGCACGGGAGCCACAACGTCACCCCCGGCGAGCCATAGCAGAAGCCCTTGCTTCTGCGGAGGCGAGGGAAGGGGGTCCAGGGCCACTTCACGGCGCCCTCAGCGCATGCATTCACGGCATTTCGGGTGGTTGGCGAAGAGTCCTGCAACTCCTGGACCCCCTTCCCTCGCTTCGCTCGCCGGGGGTGACGTATCGTGGTTCCTGTGCCGGGGCTCGCCGGCGCTGACGTCGGCGCGGCGGACGAGTCGGCCCGCTGCCCTCTCCCCCGCCCCTGCCCGACGCCCAGCCTTTCCCCCCCGTCACTTCCCCTCGTCGATCTCGACATAAAGCTCGACCGGATCGATCACCATATGCTTGGCCTTGGCCGCCGCGGTTTCCGGCGTATCCAAGGTCGCCTTCATCTTGGCGAGGTCGACGCCCTCCCAGACGATCGCGACCTTGTTGCCGTCCATGTGCCGGAAGATCCGATAGCCCGAACAGAACTGCCCGAACACCGCCTTGCGGCTCTCCGCGCCGGCCAGCCAGGTGTCCATATTGCCCACCGCGTGGGTACCGACCACTGTCGTCATGCCGTGTCTCCCGCGTTGACTGGAACCCGGACCTGAACCCTTGCCGGGCATCGCAGTCTAACACGGCCGCCCCGTGCCGGGCGGGCGCCCTGCCCGCGCCCACTGGCCGAAAAGCCTGGGGATTCGTGGCTTTCGCCACCGGCCTCCCCCAAAAGGGTCACCTGGCCGGGCCCGCCACGCCGCCGCCTGCCTCGGAATTGCCGCCGGCGCCGGCCTCACTCCGTGCCGGCGAGCCGGCCGAGCTCGTTATTGTCGTCCTTCATCACCACCGCGGCGGTGAGCTTATAGGCATTGCTCACCTCCATCAGGCGGCTCATTTCCATGACCGCGCTGACATTGGCCTTTTCCAGATTGCCCGGCACCAGCCGCACCGCGCCCACGGCGACCTCCTCCGGCGGCCGGGTCGCGCGGAACAGGTTGCCGCCCTCGGGCGACAGGCCGCGCGGATCGGCGAAACGCACCACGCGCAGCCGGCCGACCACCTTGCCCGACGCGACGATCGACCCATCCGCGCTGATTGACGGCGCCTGGTCCTGCGGCGACAGGGTCAGCGGCCCGCTCGCCGTCAGCACCGGATCGCCCCCATTGGTGACGAGCCGCCCGGCCTGATCGACCTGGAACGCGCCGTTGCGGGTATAGCGCTCGCCGGCGCGCGTCTGGACCACGAAAAAGCCGTCGCCGGCGACCGCCGCGTTCAAGGGATGGCCGGTCGCGCTCACCGGCCCGCTGGAAAAATCGGTGAAGCTCCTGATATCGACCAGCGAGTTGCGCCGGGCCGGCCAGTCCTCGTCCGGCCGCTCCCGCTCCGCCGACAGATATTCCCGGAAATTCAGCCGCTCGGCCTTGAAGCCCACCGTGCCCTGGTTGGCGACATTGTTGGCGATACTGTCCACCGCCTGCTGTAACGCCATCAGGCGTGACAGTCCGATAATCGACTTGTCGCTCATGGCAGGCGCCTGCTCCCGACCCGCTGAAACGGCCGCTCCGCTTCGGCACGCCGCCGCGACGCGAGACCCGATCTGGAGCCCATGTCCCCGGTCTGAACAGGGGGGAATCCGACCACCTGGCCGGACCATAACCGCTGGCGCGCCGCCCACCAGTAAGCAGTGACACTAAGGCGGCCCTGCCGATGCCCGAGCGCGACAAGCATGCGCCTTCAGGCGGCGTCTGTTTCGATCCGGAAACACGCGACATGACGCAACGTCATATCTACGCAGATCTCCGCATGCATCAAGCGCGCCCGCCCTCGCGCCGCCGAACAAGCCGGCGGCGCGATGCGCGGCCGGATCGGCAAGCAATGGAACGGACATGACGACATCGATGAGAACACCCGTGATCGCGGCCCTTGGCCTGCTGGCGCTGTCAGCGTCTTTGGCTCTGGCCCAGGAGCGCCAGGGCACGATCGCCGCCGGCGTCTATGGCTGCCCCACCGCCCAGCCCGTGGCGCAGTTGATGGCTTGGCGCAGCACCCGCCTCGCCGCCGGCGAGACCACCACCGAAGCCGAAACCACCGAAGCCCGCGGCTTCCTCTATGTCCGCTGCCAGCCCGTCGCCGCCGGCACCCGCGTCACCTTCACCGAAAACGGCCCGGACCGCGCCGTCAAGGTGACCCATGGCACCACCACCTTCTGGGTCGCGCCGGGAGAGGTGCGCTGAACCGAAGGCGGGCCCCAGGGCCCGCCCCGCCCGCCCCAACGCTCTCCCACCCAACGCGCACCCTCGCCCAAAACGCGCACTCCACCCAACCCTCTCCCATAGGGAGAGGGTGGCGCCGTCAGGCGCCGGGTGAGGGGCGTAACCCCTCCGAACCCCGCGCCAGAGCCAAAACGCCCCCCGCCGAAGCCCTCGCTCCCGCCAAGCCCAAACGCACCCGAACCACTCCCCACCCCCCAACCGACC
This sequence comes from Hyphomicrobiales bacterium, assembly GCA_017304475.1. GTDB lineage: Bacteria > Pseudomonadota > Alphaproteobacteria > Rhizobiales > Phreatobacteraceae > Phreatobacter. The sequence goes on from JAFKKV010000020.1 coordinate 123,602, forward strand.
CGCAGCAGAGTCCCCTCGCTTCCACAGAGCCGAGCGGAAAGGCGCCCAGGCCTTGCAACCCCGAGCGCACCCGCCCCCTCTCGCGCGTCCCGCCGCCCCACGTCACAAGACCTGTCTCAAGACCACAACCACCACCCCTCCCCCCATTAACCTCCCTCCCCTCCCCACCCCGTTTCTTCTTGACGCACCCCCTTCACCCTTTGCTAACCTTGCGGTAGCGGAGCGCGAAAGGCGCACGCTCGGGGGGAATTGAGTATGCGTAATCTTTTGGCCGTCGCGCTCGCCGCGACGATGATGGGCGGCTGTGCGACCGCCATCCGCGGCACCACCAACCAGGTCCATTTCACCAGTGAACCCAGCGGCGCCGTCGTCACCACCTCGCTCGGCCACACCTGCACCGCCCCGTGCTCCATGCCCATGGACCGCAACAAGGAATTCCAGGCCACCTTCACCCGCGAGGGCTTCCAGCCCACCGTCGTCGACGTCAAGACGACCGTCTCGCGCGAAGGCGGCACCAGCTTCGCGGGCAACCTGCTGCTCGGCGGCCTCATCGGCATGGGCGTCGACGCGGCGTCGGGGGCTGCGCTGGATCACACGCCCAATCCGGTGATCGGCCGTTTGGCCGCGATTATTCCGGCACCGCCGACGGTGCAGCAACCGAGTCGCGAACGGCAACGGCCGAGGCCAAGCACGCGGGTGCCGGTGGCGAGTTTGCCGAGGACGCTGGCCGCCGACACTCCCGTGGCCCCATCGATGCTCACGGTCACGGCGGCCCCGGCCCAGGCCGGGCAGAGGCCATAAGGACCGGCCGCCCTATCAAAGCTCCGTGGCCCTCGGCCACCCTGAGCTCTCCGGCAGAGAACCGCTACGGTGGATCACGGCATCGACGCGCGTGGCACGAATAGACGTGCCGCCGAGGCCCGACCCCACGAGGCGACGCCATTCCCCTGCATTCAGGACATGGACGATGGCGACGCCTCCCGCAGATCGAGGAATACTCGCTGCGCGCATGACGAGGGAACCTGTCGAATTCCCAACCTTATGATCTCGGCTCGGGAATTAGCCCATGCCTGGGCGATAAGGGGGATGAGGCATATGTCGCCGCAATGCGGCAGATCGAGATCGGCGGACAGAAGGCCCAATACCCCTGCGACAAAACCGCCCCGCCGCCCCTCTCTTGCTTCTCTTACCCACTCACCAGTTACATACTTGATTGACGCTCCCCGTCCCTCCTGACTATCGTCCTCGCCAATCGCGACGACGGGCCGCCCTTGCACCCGGCCCACACTCGCGTGACCGATGGGCGTCAAGCCCGCGTCATCATTGGGAGGATCTCGTGAGCATGATCAGGCTGGCGCTTGCCGCTGCCCTTTCCACCGTCCTGGCCGGCGCCGTCGAGAGCCGGGCGCAGGGCTTTCCGTCGCGGCCGATCACCATGGTCGTGCCGTTCGCGCCGGGCGGGCCCACCGACATCGTCGCGCGCATCGTCGCCGAGCGCATGTCGCAGACGCTCGGCCAGCAGGTGGTGATCGAGAATGTCGCGGGCGCCGCCGGCACCACCGGGGCAGCGCGCGTGGCGCGCTCGGCGCCCGACGGCCACACCATCCTCATGGGCCCGATGAGCACCATGAGCTTCTCGCCGGCGCTCTATCCCAGGCTCGCCTTCGATCCGCTCACCGATTTCGAGCCGGTCGGCATCGTCGCCTCGGCGCCGATCATGCTGGTCGCCTCGAACCAGAGCCCGGGCGCCACGCTGGCGGACTTTTCGGCCCACCTGAAAACCAATGCCCAGGGCGTCAACAATGGCAATGCCGGCGTCGGCTCCACCTCGCATCTCGCCTGCGTGCTCTACAACAACAGGGTCGGCGTGCAGCCGACGCTGGTGCCCTATCGCGGCACGGGCCCGGCGCTGCAGGACCTCGTCGCCGGCCAGATCGGTTATCTCTGCGACCAGGTGACCAGCCTGATGGCGCAGGTGCAGGCCGGCGCGGTCAAGCCGCTCGCCGTGCTGGCGCCCACCCGCTCGGCGGTGCTGCCGAACGTGCCGACCTCAGCCGAAGCCGGCCTGCCGGGCGTCGAAATGGTGGTGTGGAATTCGGTCTTCGCGCCCAAGGGCACGCCGGCGCCCATCGTCGCCGCGCTCAATGCCGCGATCCAGAAGGCGATCGAGGACCCCGCCGCCTTGAAGAGCTTCCTTCAGCTCGGCGCCGAGCCGCCGGCCGCCGCCCAGCGCTCGCCGGAGGCGCTGCGCGCGACCCATGCCGCCGATGTCGCCAAATGGGGCCAGATCATCCGGGACGCCAATATCAAGGTGGAGTGAGGGGAGCCGGCAGGCGGCGCGAGGTTGGGGGGCCTCGCGCCGCGGCCGGTGCAGCCAGGCAAGGCACCTTTCGCCTCTCCCCACCGGGGAGAGATTTGGGATCGTGCATCGAACGCTGCCGTTCGATCCCGGTGGAAGGCGCAACACCACGGCATGACGCTGCAAACGCCGCGTGGCAGTGTGGGCAAGGGTCGAATCGGCATGAGGAGGCGACCTCACAGCGTTCGCCTGGTCGAGATCGAAGGGGCCCCGAAACATGCGCGAGGACGATGTGAAGTCCGACAGCGCCCCCGTCGCGAAAGTGGTGCGCAAGCGCGACAGCGTCGGCACGCGCGCCCGCATCCTCAATGTCGCCACCCGCGAATTCGCCAACAAGGGCTTCGAGGGCGCCAAGACCGACGACATCGCGGATCGCGCGCGCATCAACAAGCGCATGATCTATCACTATTTTTCGTCGAAGGAGCAGCTCTACCTGGCGGTCCTCGAGGCGGTCTATGACCAGGCGCGCTCGGCCGAGCACCGGCTCGATCTCGAAAGGCTGGAGCCGCTCGATGCGCTCGCCCGCTTCGTCGAATTCACCTTCGACAGTTTCGTGCGCGACCGCACCTTCATCAACCTGCTCGCCACCGAAAACCGCCAGCGCGCCAAGGTGCTGAAGAAGTCGGAGCGGGTGAACACCATGAACTCGCCGATCATCGCCGCGATGGACGGGATCCTGAAGGCCGGTGTCGACAAGGGCACCATCCGGCCGGGGCTCGACGCCCTGCAGCTGTGGATCACCATTACCGGCGTCTGCTATTTCTTCTTCTCCAACATTTATACGCTGTCGGTGATCTTCGAGACCGATTTCGAAAAGGCCGAGGTGATCGCGGAGCGGCGCGCCCATGTGGTGGATTTCGTGATGCGGGGCGTGAGGGCGTGAGGGGTTGGTCGAGGTTGGGTCAGGGCTGGCGGCCATAGCATCTGGCAAGCCACGGCTTAAGCTGCGTGGCTCACCTGATCACACCTGAACCACCTCGTCTTGGCCGGGCTTGTCCCGGCCACCCACGACTTGACCAGGCCTCGAGTCCTGAATTCGTGGATGCCCGGGCCAAGCCAGGGCAAGACGAGGTGGTGTCGTCGCTGCCACAGGTCCCAGGGGACAGAACCACCTCACTGCCACCCCTGCGATCATTTGGCAGGTTGCACACGCCATTGCCCCGTATAGAAACGTGGGCCATCCGGGCAGTGATCAAGGCTCCATGCGCATGTCGAAAAAGGTGTTGGGGGTCAGCGCGCTGGCCGCAGTGCTTGCCGGTCCGGCGCCCGTCTTGGCCGAGCCGCTGTCCTGGACTGGACCATGGGTCGGCGTCACGGCCGGTATCAGGCGGGATGTTGCGACAGCGGGCGATCCCCCCAGCTCTCAGGGCCTTGTAACGCTTTACGATCGGAGCGCCTTGACCGGCGGCACTCTTGGCCTCAATGCGGGCTATGATTTCCAGTTCGGCCGCTTCGTCGCCGGCCCGATCGCCGGCATCGATTTCAGCCGCTCGCGGCTTGCCGGCAATATGCCCTATTTCGGCGCGCGGGCCGGCTTCCTGGTCACCGACCGGATCCTGCTGTTCCTCACTGGCGGCATCCAGAGCATGCAGAATGCTCCGGATGGGTCGATCTGGTACCTCGACCCATCCGACTGGTCCGTGCACAAGTTCGGCTACAGCGCCAAAGCTGGTCGGCGATGGGGCGCCTTTGTCGGCGCGGGCACCGAATATCGGCTCACCGGCAACTGGTCCGTTACGGCGGATTACAGCTATGGCCAGACGCGTGGCCATTTCGATGGATTTGTGAGCTTGCCACCGGCGGCGGCAGTGTCAGGCGTGCGGATCAACCTGAATACGACGGTCTCGACACACACGTTCCGGCTGGGTGTGAAATACCGGCTGTGACGGACCCGTGAGCCTCGCGAAGCGCGCCTGAAGCCCGGCGTCTCCTCGAGGTAAAGCAATGGCTTTGCCGGGGGCGGAACACCGCCCTCCCCGTCTTGGCCGGGCTCGTCCCGGCCACCCACGACTTGACCAAGCGGCGAGTGCTGAATGCGTGGATGCCCGGGACAAGCCCGGGCAAGACGAGGTGGTGCCAGGCAAGACAAGGTGGAGCGAGTGGACCGGGCGTCACCGCTCGTTGCTCGCCATTCGCCCCCTCACACCACGCTCTTGTGCCTCTCGATACAGGTCCGCAGCACCTCGTCCATCGGGCGCTTCCACCAGTCGAGCTCGCTGAAGATCTCGACCTCCGAAAACCCGGCAAAACCCTCGGCCTCGACGGCGGCGCGGATCTTGGAGATTTCGATCACGCCGTCGCCCATCATGCCGCGGTCGTTCAGGAGGTCGCGGGTCGGCACCAGCCAGTCGCAGACATGGAAGGCGAGCAGGCGCTCACGCCCGGCCCGCTTGATGTCGCGGTAGAGATTCGGGTCCCACCAGATGTGATAGACGTCCGCCGCGACGCCCAGCGCGCCGGTGCGGGCCGGATCCAGCCGGTCGCAAATGTCGAGCGCCTGTTCCAGCGTGTTCACGCAGGCCCGGTCGGCGGCGTACATGGGATGCAGCGGCTCGATGGCGAGCGGCATCCCGGCGCCGCGGGCGTATTCGAGCAGTTCGCCGATGCCGTCCTCGACCTGTCGGCGGGCGGCGCCGAGGTCGTGCGAGACGGCAGAGCCTGGCCGCGCATAATGCGGCAGGCCGCCGACCACCAGGACGAGGCAGGCGGCATCGAACGCCCTAGCCGCGTCGACCGCCCGGCGGTTGTCGTCGCGCGCCTCCTGGCGCTTGGATGCATCGGCCGGGAACATGCCGCCCCGGCAATAGCCGGAGAGTTTCAGGCCATGGGTTTTGACGGCTTTCACCGCGGCCTCCAGCCCCACGGTCGCCACCTGGTCGCGCCAGGGCGAAATGGCTGGAATCTGGTGGCGCGCGCAGGCCTCGATGATGGCGAGGAGATCGCCCTGTTTGCGCACCGTCGCAGTGTTCAGCGAGAGCTGGAAATGGTCGGTCGAGAAGTCACGCATGGATGCCGCCGGGATCGGGAAGGAAAGGCGTGGATGGCCGGGACAAGCCCGGTCATGATGAAGTGGAGAGCGCGGGAACCACTGCCGTCACCCCCGGCCGAGGCGAAGCCGAGGGGAAGGGGGCCCAGGGGTTGCAGAGCCCTTGGCCCAACACCGGATAGAACCCCGCCGAACATGCACCGAGGGCGTCGATGAAGCGGCCCCTGGACCCCCTTCCCTCGCTTCGCTCGCCGGGGGTGACGTCGGCGCATTGACCGGGACGAGCCCGGCGGCGACGAAACGGGGAGCCTAGGAACCACTGACGTCACCCCCGGCCGAGGCGAAGCCGAGGGGAAGGGGGTCCAGGGGTTGACGGGCCCGGTCGTCTACACCGCGAGACCAACCTGAGCGCATGCGCAGAGAGCGCGGTCTGTTGGCCCTGGACCCCCTTCCCTCGCTTCGCTCGCCGGGGGTGACGTAGAGGCTCACCCCCCGATCCCCCTGGTCGCCATGACCGCCGCCATGCGCGCCGCCGCCTGGTCCGGATCGCGCAGAATTCCCGCCTTGTCGGCGAGGCGGAACAGCTCGGCGAGATGCTGGGTCGAGCGCGTGCTCTCCTGGCCGCCGACCATGGTGAAATGGTCCTGGTGACCGTTGAGATAGGCGACGAAGACCACGCCGGTCTTGTAGAAGCGGGTCGGCGCCTTGAAGATGTGGCGCGACAGCGGCACAGTCGGCGCGAAGATCTCGTGGAAGGTTTTCAGATCGCCATCGGCCAGCGCCGACAGCGCACCCGCCGCGGCCGGCGCGATGGCGTCGAAAATGCCGAGCAAGGCGTGGGAATAGCCCTGCTCGTCGCCGGCGATCAGTTCGGCATAGTTGAAGTCGTCGCCGGTATACATCAGCACCTGCTTGTCCAGGCGCCGGCGCATGGCGATCTCCTTGTCCTTGTCCAGGAGAGAGACCTTGACGCCGTCGACCTTGGCGGCATTGCCGTTGATCACGCCGACCGCCGTATCCATGGCGGCGTTGAGATCCGGCGTGCCCCAATAGCCCGCGAGAGCCGGGTCGAACATGTCGCCGAGCCAGTGGATGATGACGGGCTGGGCGGCCTGGCTCAGGATCCGGTCATAAACCCGGGCATAGTCCGCCGGACCCTTGGCGACCCGGGCAAGCGCCCGCGAGGCCATCATGATGATGCGGCCGCCGGCTGCCTCGATCGCCTCGAACTGGGTCTCATAGGCCTTGATCACGTCGTCGATCGAGCGCGTTTCGGCTGGATCCAGATGGTCGGTGCCGGCACCGGAAAACACCACCGCGCCCGGCGTCGCCTTGGAGGCCTTCACCGAGCGCTGGATCAGCTCCAGCGCCATGGGCCAGTCCAGCCCCATGCCGCGCTGGGCGGTGTCCATGGCCTCCGCCACGCCGAGGCCGAGGCCCCAGAGATAGTCGCGATAGGCCATGGTCCGGTCCCAGTCGACGGCGACGCCGAGCCAGGGGTCGACCTCGGCATAGGGGTCGGCGACCATATGGGCGGCGGCCAAGGCCACGCGGTTCAGCGGCTTGGTGATCTTGTCCGGGAAGCTCTTCGGCGCGGAGAGCTGGTAGCGCTCCAGCTTGCGGTCGGCGGTCGGCAGAAGCACGCTCGCCTTGGTGTGCGGTTTGTCCAACATCTGCGTGTCCTCCTTCAAATCACCAGGGCGGGAACGTCGACCCAGCGGCGCTCCTTCCAGCTCTGCAGCGCGCATTCGACCAGTTGCACGCCCTTGGCGCCTTCCACCAGCGTGTAGGAATAGGGCGTGTTCTCGACCACGTGGCGAATGAACATTTCCCACTGCACCTTGAAGCCGTTGTCGTGCTGGACGTTGTCGGGAACCTTCTGCCAGGTCGAGCGGAAGTCGATGGTCTGCTTCTGGTCGGGGTTCCACACCGGACGCGGGGTGGCGGCGCGCGGCTGGATCATGCAGTCGTGCAGGCCGGCCACCGCCGAGCCCAAAGTGCCGTCGACATTGAAGGTCACGAGGTCGTCGCGATAGACGCGGGTCACCCAGGACATGTTCATATGGGCGATGACGCCGCCTTCCAGCTCGAAGGTGGCATAGGCCGCATCATCGGCGGTCGCCTTGTAGCGCTTGCCGTTTTCGTCGACACGCTCGGGGATATGGGTGGCCCCCAGGCAGGAGACCGATTTCACCTGGCCGAACAGGTTGTCGAGCACATAGCGCCAGTGGCAGACCATGTCGAGGATCATGCCGCCGCCGTCCTCGTTGCGGTAGTTCCAGGAGGGCCGCTGCGCCTCCTGCCAGTCGCCCTCGAACACCCAATAGCCGAACTCGCCGCGCACCGAGAGCATCTTGCCGAAAAAGCCGGAATCCCGGAGCATTTTCAGCTTCTGCAGGCCGGGCAGGAACAGCTTGTCCTGCACCGTGCCGTGTTTCACGCCCTTGTCGCGGGCGAGCCGGCAAATGCGCAGTGCCTCCGGCAGATTGGTCGAGATCGGCTTCTCGCAATAGATGTGCTTGCCGGCATGGATCGCCTGGTCGAGCAGCGTCGGGCGCATCTGGGTGGTCGCGGCGTCGAAGAAGATCTGGTTCTTCGGATCGGCGATGGCCGCATCGAGATCGGTGCCCCAGCGCTCCACGCCATTGGCCTTGGCAAGGGCTGCCACCTTGTCGGCATTGCGGCCGATCAGGATCGGGTCGAGCTGCACCTTCGAGCCGTCTGACAAGGTCACGCCGCCCTGCGCCCGGATGGCCGCGACCGAGCGCACCAGATGCTGGTTGGTGCCCATGCGGCCGGTGACGCCGTTCATCACGACACCAAGGGTTTTCGTCGTCATGCGGATGGTCCTTCAGTTGAAAGCGAAAGCGGTGAGAGGGAAGTCCAGATGGGCTCGGCGCCCGAGGCGAAACCCGGCGCGAACAGCGAGGCCGTGGCGAGCCGGCCGCGCGCCGTGGCCAACCGGATCAGGCCGCCGCGGCGGGCGTAGAGGTCGGGATGAGCGGCGATGAAACCTGCGGCCTCCGCCTCGGGGGCCGGGCCGAAACCATCGACATAATGGTGGCCGTTGCGCTCGACATGGGTCAGGCCGAGCGCCGCCACCAGGGCCGTGTCCTGCTGCACGGCAAGGCCCGGCTGGCAGGTAAGATCCTCGGCCGACAGCAGGAAAAGCGGGCCTTCCGAACGGCTGTTGGCGACGGCGACGCGGGCGGCATTGAGCAGCGCCTTGTAGAGGCCCTTGCAGCTCTTCGACGAGACGCCTCGATAGCCGAGCGCCATCGCGCGCGGAAAGGCGTCATAGGCGTCGTCGGCCTCGTCGATGATCACGGTGCGCGCCGCGATCCGTTCGTCCAGCGCGGTTTCGAAGGTGACGCGCCGGTCGAAGGGCTGCTCGATCAGGACCAGCCTTTGCCGGAAGCGGGCGAGCGCCGGGTCCGCGTCGACCAGCGCGAACAGCGCGAGCAGGCCGGCCGGGACATATTGCTCATTGGCATCCACCGTCACGCGATAATCGGTGCCACGGTCCTCCAGCAGGCGCGCGATCGCCGCGAGCCTCAGGTGATCGGCGGCCGGATCGCCCGACAGCTTGATCTTGAAGAAGCGCAAATCAGCGGCGTCGAGCTCGGTGGCGAGCCCATCCTCGCCCGCGACGACGTCATCGAGCCCGACCGTGTGGCGAATGGCGATGGAAGCGCGCGGTGCGAGGCCGGCCAGCATCTGGCGGATGGCCGCCTGCTCGAGATCCGGCGTCAGCCTGGTGTCGAGCCCGACGGCATTGCCGTTCAGCAGCGCGACGAAGCTTGCCCCGAGCGCCTTGGACAATCCGTCGAGAACGGCCTTGTCGATCAGCGCCACGCCGAAACCGGCGGAGAGCGCGGTGATATCGCAAGCGTGCGCCCAGGCGCTCTGCGCCCCATGATGCGAGGCATGCAGGCCGAAGGCGGTGTCGGGTGCACGCGTTTCGGATGCCGTTCCGACCGCATGGGCGAGGCTGGCACGCAGATCCGCGACCGTTGCCGCGGCGCTCCGGTCGGCCCGCTTGTCGAACCATTTCGGCGGCATCAGCTCGGCCGAGGCGCCGGATGCGCGCGGACCGCCCTCGACCTGAACCACCACGCGCACAAAGGCCTGCCAGGCACCCTCCACCGTCACCGCGCCGAAGCGGAACGGCCGGGCGAACGGCGTCCAGCGCTCGAAGGCTTCGATGTCGTGCAGGGTGATGCGGGGCGCGGACATGGCTAGTCGATCTGCCCCTGCGCATAGAAATGCGAGCGCACCTGTCGAGCCAGCTCGGTGAAGGCCGGTGCGCCCATCATGTCGAGCGTGCGCGGACGCGGCAGCGGCACGTCATAGATCGCGGCGATGGCGCCTGGCCGGTCGGTCATGACCACCACCCGGTCGGCCAGGAACACCGATTCCGGGATCGAATGGGTGATCAGGAGGATGGTCTTCTTGGTCTCGTGGTGGATGCGCTGCAGCTGCAGGTTCATCCGCTCGCGGGTGAGCGCATCGAGCGCGCCGAAAGGCTCGTCCATCAGCACGATCTTCGGATCATGGACCAGCGCCCGGCAGATCGCCGCGCGCTGCTGCATGCCGCCCGACAATTGCCAGGGATATTTGTTTTCGAAACCGGTGAGGCCGGCGGTCTTGATCAGCGCCTCGGCGCGGGCGAGATGCGAGGCGCGATCGAGCTTTCGCACCTCCACCGGCATCATGATGTTGCGCAGGACGCTGCGCCAGGCGAGCAGAACCGGGCTCTGGAAGACGATGCCGACATCGTCGGGGGGTTCGACCACCGGCTTGCCGTCGACCGCGACGCCGCCGCTGGTCGGCTGGATCAGCCCGGCGATGAGCTTCAGAAGCGTCGACTTGCCGCAACCGGACGGCCCGACCACCGCGACGAATTCGCCGTCGCGGATGTCGAGGTCGATCGGCGTCAGCGAGGGCACGTCGCCATCGGCCGAGCGATAGGTCTTGGTCAGCGCCTTGATCGAGATCGCCGGCCGCCCGGCGGCGGGCCTGGCTTCATCGACGAGGCGGAGCTTGGGTGCGGTCATCCAGAGGATCCGGTTGGTCTTGCTCAGTGTCAGGCGCCGAATGGCATTGCAGTTCGGGGGGATTGTTCTTCGAGGCGGGCACCGGAGCCCCTGCCCCTCACCTCCCCCCGGCGGGGAGAGGGCGGCGCGCCAGCGCCGGGAGAGGGGGCGAGGCGCCCATCGAGACGTCGCCATGCGAAACGGCGGCGCTTGGTCCGGAAACCGCAACGCCCCCTCTCCCGGCCTCATAGCATCGAGCGAACGCGAGATGCGTTCGCACGCGCCATGCGGCCGACCTCTCCCCGCCGGGGAGAGGTGAAGGGGGAGCGGCTCCTTGCGCGAACCTCGACCGACGATCGTGTCCCTCTAATTCGTCGCCCTTCCGGGCAGGAAATCATTGGTGAAGAAGCTCGCCACCTTGGTTTTCGCCGCCGGATCGACCCCGCCATATTCGACGAGGATGTCGACCGTGTCCGACACCGCCTTCGGCTGGGTCTGGAACGGCCGCTGGTCCGGCGTCAGGCGATAGAGCCCGGCGGAAATGGTGAAGCCCTCGGTCAGCGTCTCCTTCTTGCCGGCCTTGGGGTCGGCCTCGAGCATGGCCTCGGCGGCAGCCGCCGGCGCCTTTTCGGCGGCTTCGGCGGCAAGCGTCGCGGCGCGCATGAAGCGGCGCACCAGGTCGGGATTGCCGGTCAGCGTATCGCGATGGGCGATCACGCCGGTCGCAACCGAATTCAGCCCGTAATCGGCGAACATGATCGGATAGACCGACTTGCCGGTGACATCCTTGATCTTCATCGACTGGTCGTGGGAATAGCCGAGCAGCACGTCGGCCTGACCGGAGATCACCGCGTTGAGCTTGGTCTGGGCATCGCCCGCCAGGATCTTGACGTCGGCTTCGGTGAGGTTGGCCTTTTTCAGGAAGGCCGGCCAGACCTGCGAGAGGGCATCGCCCGGCGTGGTGGCGACCGTCTTGCCTTTCAGGTCGGCGGCGGTGCGGATGTTCTTTTCGGCAAAGCCCATGGCGCTGGCCGGGTTCTTCTGCAGGAGCACGCCGGTCGAGACGACCGGGGCGCCGCGCACAGCACCGCGCACCACGGCCGACATGTCGGAATAACCGAACACCGCCGATTTGGCGGCGACCGCCTGCAGCGTCACCGCCGAGCCCCGGCCCTCCATGATCTCGAGATCGATGCCTTCGGCGGCGAACAGGCCGAGCTTCTTGCCGAGGAAGAACGGCGCGTGCTCGCCATAAAGGTACCAGTTGAGCAGGAACTGCACCTTGTCGGCGGGACGGGCCGACTGCGCCAGCGCAGGGCTGGCGATCAGGCCGGATGCGGCGAGACCGGTGAGAAAATGGCGGCGATGTAATGGTCGTGACGTCATCTGTTTCTCCCTTGTGCGGCAGGCCGTTCGTGCGGCCGCCTTGTCTTGCTCATGCAGATCTTGCTTACGCGGTGAACTGAAACTCCTGCCGGCGGCTGGCGTGCCAGGGCAAGGCCAGGCGCTCGACCAGATCGACGATCCAGAACAGGATGACGCCGATGACGGCCAGCAGCACCAGGGCGGCGAACATGGTCGGCAGTTCGAAATTGCCGATCGAGCGCTGCAGCACGAAGCCGATGCCGGAATTGGAGCCGACGAATTCACCGACCACCGCGCCGACCACGGCGAGCGTCACCGACACCTTCAACCCGGAGAAGATGGCGGGCAGCGCATTCGGCAGGCTGACCATGGTGAACATCTGCCAGCGTGAGCATTTCATCGACCGCGCGAGGTCGCGCATTTCAGTGTCGAGCGACTTGAAGCCCTGCACGCCGGCGACCACCACGGGGAAGAAACCGAGCAGGAAGGCGGTGATGATCTTCGGCGCGATGCCGAAGCCGAACCAGACCACGAACAGCGGCGCGATGGCGACCTTGGGGATCGACTGGGAGAACACCAGCAGCGGGTAGAAATAGGATTCGACCGTGCGCGAGCCGGCGATCAGCATGGCCGTGGGAATGCCGAACAGGGCCGAGAGCACGAAACCGCCGAGGGTGGCGATGGTCGTCGGCACCGACTGGGCGATCAGCATGGCGCCTTCGGTGCGGAAGGTCTTCACCACCTCCCAGGGCGCGGGCACCAGGTAAGGCGGGATATCCAGGACACGGATCACCACGTCCCACAGCACGAGCAGCATGATCAGGAGCGCGAAGGGCCGGAGCCAGGAGGCCTTCGCCAATGCCCTCGACCAGGGATGAGGCCTCGCCGCTTCCGCCATCGTTTGCTCCCGGACATCACGGCCCTCTTGGTGGGGCGCTTGTGTAACTCACCAGTTACTTACTATTCGGTCACGCGTGCTGTCAAGCCGGACGACCGCCCGCCCGTCGTCCGGCGCCAAGCCGGGCCTTTGCGATCAATGATGTCTGGCGGCCTTGGCGGCGAGGCGGCGGTAGACCTCGACCACGGCCGCCGAGACGGTCTCGACCGAATAGCCGTCGACGACCCGCGCGCGCGCCTTCAGGCCCATGGCGTCGACGTCGCTCGCGGCGAGCCGCACCAGCGCATCGGCCAGCGCGCGGACATTGTCGGCCGGAACGACGAAGCCTGTCGCCCCGTCGACGACGAATTCGCGGCAGCCCGGCACGTCGGTGACCACGGCCGGCAGCCCGCCGGCCGCCGCCTCCAAGAGCGCCTTCGGCAAGCCCTCGCCGCCGCGCGACGGCAGGATGAAGGCGTGGTGCTCGCCGAGGATCCGCGCCACATCGTCGCGCGCGCCGAGCATGGTGACCCCCTCGGTCGTGGCGAAGCCCGCGAGCTCCGCCGCCGTATAGGCGCGCGGATTGCGCGGGTCGCCGGCGCCGACCAAGGTCAGGCTGACGTCCAGGCCCCGGCGGCGGGCCTCCGTCACCGCGGCGACGGCGAGATCGACGCCCTTGGACCGGATCATCCGCGCCACCAGCGCGAGTTTCAGCGGCGGCCGCGGCAAGGACGGCCGCGAGCTGAAGGCCGCGACGTCGACGCCGGCGCCGCCCAGTTGAATGATCCGCCCATTCCTGCCCGCGCGCGACAGCCCCATGGCCGGTCCGTCCGACGGATTCTCGGTGAGCCAGACCGTCGCGGGTCCGTCGAGGGCCGTGCGCGCGGCGAAGGCGAGCGCGCCCGCGGCGAGCTTCCGGCCGGAGGCCGCAAGAAAACCCAGGCCGGTCACGCTGACCACGGCGGGAAACCTGCCCTGCAAGGTGCGGGCAAGCGCTGCGATCGCCATGCCGTGCAATCCGAAGGCATGGACGATGGTCGGCCGGGCCGGGTCGATCAGCCCGATCGCCTGGCGGGCCGCCGGCACCAGGTTCTTCGGCGCAAGCCCGGCACGCGCGGCCTTCGCCGCGACGACCCGGATGCCCTCCGCCTCGATCCGCTCGGAGGCGGCGCCGCGGGCGGCCAGCAGGACGACCTCGAAGCCGGCCGCCCGCGCGGCGCGCGCCCAGGACAGGAAATGCGACTGGAAAAACCAGTCCTCGTTGATGATGCACAGGATGCGCGGCGCGCTCATGCCGGCCTCCCGGCATCGTCGTCCTGCCCGACGGCTCGCGCCGCCGCCATCGTCACTTCGAGCCACGCGCCCGCCATGGTTCCTTGCCTTTATCGCCAGCCAGTGAGACAAATCGCCCGCCCGTCGGCATCGGCACGGCGGCGTGGGCGGGAGGCGCCCGGACTTGCGAAACCCTATGCCAACAATTGCGGAAGAAGTTGAACGTTGCCTTCCCTACTTCGTCCGGCTCTGCGTTAACAGCGTCATCGTGACCGGTGCCGGCCTGGACGAATCGGCCCGCATCGTCGCGCAGGAACTGGCGGACCGGATGCGGCGCGAGGCGGGCATGGGTCACGACCTGCAGGAGCATTTCGCCGGCACGCTGGAGGAGCTGATCCGCCTGGTGTCGACGCTCGCCCCCAGGCTGCCGCCGCAAATGCTGACCGAATTCGCCGAAAAGGCCTCGCAGGCCCAGGTCGCCTCGACCCTGGAGCGCTCCCTGATCGGCGCCCTGCGCGCGGCCCAGAGCTGACGACACGCCGGGCACCCAAGCGCCGGCGGAGGCCCATGCGACAGGCCCCGATGGCCGCGGCGGCAGGCCGATACCGCCCCTTCCAAACCACTGCATGAACACCCCTCGGAACGCTTGACCGGCCGCGGAAACGATGGTTTGTCATAGCCTCTGTCCGCTACGCATGCAGGTTTCAGCATAATGGCGACCTGTACGCGCAGCGTACCTTTCGATCCTTTGCCGCGTGAACAACCACTTGAAAAAAATTCAATTCAAGACTTACAGCGTCGCGCTGCATGATTTCGGCGTCACTTTCCTTGCCTTGCTCCTCGCGGTTTCTCTGCGGGGCGAGCCCTTTATCCCGGACTTCGGTCGCCGCTTCGAAATATTGGCCGGCTTGGCCTTCTCCGCCTTTGCCCTGTTGATCTACCATTTCTGCTCGCTCTACGCCTCACGCTGGCGCTTTGCCTCGCTTTTCGACCTGTTCGGTATCTTCAAGGCCGTCTCGATCCTGACCGCCACGCTGCTGATCGCCGACTACCTGATCTCGCCGCGCTATATCGACACCGGAAAGTTTTTCGGCGGCCGGACGCTGGCGATCTATTGGTGTGTCCAGGTCATCCTGCTCGGCGGCCCGCGCGTCGCCTATCGTGCCTTCCGCAACTGGCGCCGGGCCAATGTGCACGGCGCCGACCTGCTCGCGGCCATCGCCATCGGCCGCGCCTCCGACGCCGAGGGCGTGATCAAGCTCGCCGAAGCCGGCCTTGCCGGTCCTATCCGTGTTTTCGGCATTGTCACGACCGTGCCGCAGGAGGTGAACCAGGCGGTGCGCGGCGTGCCGGTCTGGGGCTTGATCGACAGCGTCGAAACCATCGTCAGGGACGCCGCTGAACGCGGCATCACCATCCAGCGCGCGCTGATCGCACCCGAGGCCCTGAAACAGGTCCGCCAGATCGAAGACGTGGTCGGCACGTTCCGGCGCCTCGGCATTCCCGCGATCCGGCTCGACATCGCCCATTCCACCGATATGGCGCGGCCGGCCAAGCTGCATGCGGTCATTGACGACGACCTCCTGATCCGGCCCCTGGTCGAGGTCGACGAGGGCCCCTTGAAAGATTACGTCCAGGGCAAGCGGGTGCTGGTGACCGGCGGCGGTGGTTCGATCGGCTCGGAGCTGGCCTTGCGCAGCGCCGAGATCGGCGCCGCCCGGGTGTTGGTGATCGATCATTCCGAGGCCGCCCTGCATGCCGTGCTGGAACGGGCCGAACTGACCCTGGAGGGCAAGGCCGCAGCGGTCGAGGGGCGCCTGTGCGACATTCGCGACCGCGCCCGTATCGCCGAGCTGATCAAGGGTTTCGCGCCCGACGTAGTGTTCCACGCCGCGGCCCTGAAACATGTGCCGCATCTGGAACGCGAGGTGGCGGAAGCCGTCCGCACCAATGTGCTCGGCACCGTCAACACCGCCGACGCGGCGATCGCGGCGAATGTCGGCGTCTTCGTGCTGATCTCGACCGACAAGGCGACCAAGCCGGTCTCGATGCTGGGCGCGACCAAGCGCATCGCCGAGCTCTATACCCAGTCGATCGACGCGGCGCCTGCTTTGGTCGGCGGCCATGTGCCGCGCGCCACGCGCCTGGTCGCCGTGCGCTTCGGCAATGTCATCGGCACGGCCGGCTCGGTGGTGCCGCGCTTCCGCGCGCAGATCGAGGCGGGCGGCCCGGTGACCGTCACCGACCCGGCCATGGTGCGCTATTTCATGACCAAGCGGGAGGCGACCGATCTGCTCTGGACCGCCGCGCGGGTCACCGCCGCTCAGGAACAGGGAGGCCAGTCGGCCGTGCTCGTCCTGAATATGGGCCAGCCGGTGCGGATCGACGATCTCGCCCGGCGGATGATCCGGCTGGCCGGTCTCGAACCCGATCGCGGCATGCGCATCGTCTATACCGGCAAGCGCCCCGGCGAGCGCATGGCCGAGTTCCTGTTCGAGGATCGCGAACCCCAGTTCGACATCGGCGTGCGCGGCATCGTGGCGGCCGAATCCCAGTCGATCCCGCTGCCGCGCCTGCATGGCATCGTGGCCGAACTGGCGCGGGCCGCCGAGCTCGGCGACGACGAGACGGTGCGCGACCTCGTCGCCGACCTCGTCCCGGAAGTCCGCAAGCCGAAAAATGTCATCTCGATCGACCAGGCCCGCGGGCAGGCGGTCTGACGCCCCTGCCCGCCCGGCCATGGCCGGTCAGTTCTCACGGAAAGCCCGGTTGAGCTGGTCGGCGATCGGCTTCATCAGATAGGCTAGGGCCGTGCGCTCCCGGGTGCGGACGAACACCTCCGCCGGCATGCCCGAAGTCAGCCGGTGGCTGCCGAGTTTGGCGAGTTCGCCATCCAGTACCGCGACCCTCGCGGTGAAATAGGACGCGTTGCTCTGCGGCTCGCGCACCACATCGGCCGAAACGCGCGTCACCTTGCCCTGCAGTTCGGGCGTCGTGCCATGCGGAAGCGCGCTGAAGCGGATATAGGCGGGCTGCCCGACCGCGACCTTTTCGATGTCCTGCGGCTGGATGCGGATCTCGATGACCAGGACATCGTCGCCGGGCACGATCTGCATGATCTGCTGGCCGGCCGGAATGACGCCACCAACCGTGTGATAAGCGAGCTGATGCACCAGGCCGCTCTGTGGCGCACGGATCTCGATGCGTTTCAGCGTGTCTTCAGCCTGGATGCGGCGCTCGACAAATTCGCCGATCCGACCCTGGATGTCGCGCAGCTCGGTCGACACCTCGCGGCGCAGGTCCTGGCCGACCTGCAGGATCTGCAGCTCGTTTTCGGAAATGCGGGCTTCCGCCCGGGCGCGCTCGGCGACGAACTGACCGACATCGCCGGCAAGCCGGGCCTGCTCGCGCTCCAGCTCGACTAGGCGCGTGCGCGGCACCAGATTGCGCCGGAAGAGATCGCCGACATCGGTGACCTCGCGGTCGATCAGTTCGACCTGGCGGCGACGGGCCGCCTCCTGGGCGCTGATGCCGGCAATTTCGCCGCGGATCTGGCCGATGCGCTCACGCAACTGCTTGACCTGGCCGTCACGTGCCTCGAGCCGGGCCAGAAACAGGCTCTTCTCGCTGTCGACGGCGCGCGCCACATCGGGAAAGCTCATCCAGTTGGCGAGCTCCGCCGGCACGGCGAATTCACGCAGGCCGTCGCGCTCGGCCTCGAGCCGCGCCATGCGCGCCTGCATTTCGTTCGACTGCTTGACCACCACCTGCAGGCTGGCACGGGTGACGGTGTCGTCGAGCTTGATCAGCAGATCGCCCTCCTTGACCCGCACGCTGTCGCGCACATGGATCTCGCCGATGACCCCGCCGGTGGGGTGCTGCACGGTCTTCACATTGGTATCGGCCACCACCGTGCCGCTCGCCACCACGGCGCCCGACAGCAGCACGGTGGACGCCCAGGTGCCGACGCCGCCGACCAGCACCACCACGATGGCGAGGCCCGCGATGATCAGGCGCCGCACGGAGGGATCCGGCGCGGGCTGGCCGCGATCGATCCCCCTGTCGCCCTGCCCGCTATCGGCCACGGCCCTGGTCTTCGCCGTTGCATTGCGAACCCAGGTCGCGCCGGCGCTGCCGGCCTCCGTCACCCTTTGCACGATGTCGGTGACCGTTTTGCCGCCGGCCGCGAGGCCGCGCGCGCCCTTGGCGCCGGCGCGGCGCGCTTCGATGAATTTCTGCATGATATCGGTCATCACCTTGCCCCGTTCGGCTGCGGCGCCAGCACCCGTTTCAACACCTCGTCGCGTGGCCCGAAGGCGACGAGCCGGCCCTCGCGCATCACCGCCACGACATCGACGGCGGTGAGCGCGCTCGGCCGGTGGGCGATGACGATGGCGATGCCGCCGCGGTCGCGGACATGGCGTATCGCCTGGGTGACGGCTGCCTCGCCCTCCATGTCCAGATTGGCATTGGGCTCGTCGAGCAGGACCAGGAAGGGATTGCCGAACACCGCACGCGCCAGCGCGACGCGCTGGCGCTGGCCGCCGGACAAGGCCGTGCCGCCATCGCCGATGCGCGTCTCATAGCCATCCGGCAGGCTGCGGATCATGCCGTCGGCGCCGGCGACCCGGGCCGCCGCCACGACCTCGGCCGGATCGGCGCCCGGCCGGAACCGCGCGATATTCTCGGCGATGGTGCCGTCGAACAGCCCGATATCCTGCGGCAGATAGCCGATGAAATCGCCGCGCGACTCCGGCGCCCATTGCGACAGTTCAGAGCCGTCGAGCCGGATCGATCCGCGCAGCGGCGCCCAGATCCCGGCGAGCGTGCGCGCCAGCGTCGACTTGCCGGAAGCCGAAGGGCCGATGACCCCCAGCGCCTGGCCGGCGAGCAGCGACAGCGATATGCCCTGGATGATCGGGGTCTGCGCGCCCGGCGCGCCGGTGAACACCTGCTCGAGCGTCAGCATGTTGCGCGGCGAGGCGAGCGGCATGGGCGGCTCGGCCGGCGGCAGCGCCCGCATGGTCTGACGCAGCCGCGCCCAGGCCTGGCGGGCCGCGATGAAGCTCTTCCAATGGCCGACCGCCAGCTCGATCGGCGCCAGCGCCCGCCCCATCAGGATGGACGAGGCGATCATCACGCCGGGCGAGGCCTGGTCCGACAGGACGAGGAAGGCACCGAGCCCCAGAATGCCCGACTGCATGGCCATGCGGAAAGTGCGCGACACCGTGCCGAACAGCGCGCCGGCATCGGTGGCGGCCTGGTTGGCCGCGAGAAAACGGGCGTTGATCGCGCCATAACGGCCGGTGAGGGCCGCCTGCATGCCCATGGCCGCGATGGCCTCGGCATTGCGCCGCGAGGTTTCGGCCATGGCGGCGCGTGACGCCGCTTCCCGCGAATAGGCCTGTGACGGCCCGCGTATGGCCCGTTCGGTGAGCAAGGTGATGGAGAACAGCACGATGGCGCCCGCCACCACCGCCCAGCCGATCAGGGGATGCAGGAAAAAGCAGAGGATGACGAAGAGCGGCATCCAGGGCAGGTCGAAAAAGGCAGTAGGGCCTAGGCCTGAGACGAAGGCGCGCACCGCGTCGAGATCCCGGCTCGGCTGCAGCGCATCCGCGCCCGCCCCGCCCTTCAGCGGGATCGCCAGCGTCAGCTGATAGATCCTGTCCGCCAGCCGCCGGTCGACGGAAGCGCCGATCCGGGTCAGGAGCCGCTGCCGGATGATGTCGAGCGCGGCCTGGACCAGGAAAATGCCGGCGAGCACCACGGTGAGCCCGACCAGCGTCTGGACGCTGCGGCTGCCGAGCACCCGGTCATAGACCTGCAGCATATAGAGGGCGCCGGAGAGCATCAGCACGTTGAGGACGCCCGAGAACAGCGCCGCCGCCATGAGCGGCCTGCGACAGGCCCTGAGAGCCTGCGCGATGGGATCCTCCGCCGTGGCGGCGGGGCGATGGTGTAATTGCATCCTGACGTCCAAACCTGTGCTGTCTCCGGGCTCGTGAGGGCAAAGCATTGCCCCGCTGCGACGGCGAAGCCGCGCGGCTGTTTGCTGCACTGATATGCACTGACCGTCGCGGGTGGCATGTCGCCGGGCCCTGACGCCCATCCGATCGACCAGCCGATGTCACTTGCGTGATTGAGACGGCTAATTCACAGAGTCGCAACGGAAATTGCGCGACCGTTTATCCATATGCACCGACGAGCAGCGAAGCCGCCGATCGTCTTGCGCGGAGCATCATGCTGCCTCGGCGCTCAATGGCCACGAGAATGCGCGGCCACGAAACAGCGGTTAGTTTTCAATGGCGGCGTCAATGTGACCGGCGAGGGTAATAGCCCCTCGGTGAAGGGCAGCTCCCGGCTCGCATAGCGAATGCCGGGGATGCGGTTCACATGAACGCGACCGAGGGCTTCAAGCCGCGGTATCCGGCGAACGATTATGGGCGTGTTCCATCATATCAGTCCGGCGCACGCCGGGTTCCATTTCCATGAAATCAGCTTTGGTAGCTTGCGGAGGGCCGTCCAAGGGCCAATCGTTCACAGGATGGGCCATGGCCGGCAGGTCATCGAATGCGCCGAACGCCTGAGGCCCGCCTCGAAATCTGCCCGACCGTGGTTGTCTTTGGTTGAAAGACACCGGACGCTTGCACGCTATTCTCGCAATGGCCCGTTACAGGAAATGAAAACTGTCCTGGTGCGCGCGCAATTGCCCCATGGTGACGTTCTGAAGGGTGATTGTGTCGTGAGCGGCATCCGTAATGACGGCGTTGCCGTGCGAGTCGTCATGGGTCGCCGCCAGGAGCGCATCCATGTTCGCAAAGATGGCCCGGTCGATTTGGATGATGTCCGCTTCGGGCGCGAAATGCGGGATTGTGACCTGGCCAAAATTCGGCGCGAAGACGAATGTGTCGTGGCCAGTCGCCGCCGTCGCGCTTGCCTGGGGCACGCCGATCACCCCGTCGCCGTTCAGGTCCTGGTGGAAAACGGGCTCGAGCGTTTCCAGAGCAGGACTGGATCCCGGTACATCGCCAATGAGATTAGAGAGGTAGTTGCCGCTGCTGTCCGTGCTCCACACGGTATATTTGTCGGTGCCGGTGACCTTCCAGGCAACATCATAACCACTTGCCGTTTGCTCCGCTCCGATCGGCGTCCAGCCGCCATACTGACCGACAACAACGGGCGCCCCCGCATATTTCAACGACGGGCCAGCCCCACCATTGTACAGGAAAAAGCTATTTCCGACCTGGGTCAGGCTGGTCGATCCATATGCCTCGATCACCGTCGTTGGAACACTGATCACCGTCACGGGAACGCCGATCACCCCATCACCGTTTAAATCCTGGTGGAAAACCGGCTCGAGCGTTTCCAATGCAGGGCTGGATCCCGGTACATCGCCAATCAGATTAGAGATGTAGTTGCCGCTGCTGTCCGTGCTCCACACGGTATATTTGTCGGTGCCGGTGACCTTCCAGGCAACGTCATAGCCGCTTGCCGTCTGCTCCGCGCCGATCGGCGTCCAGCCGCCATACTGACCGACGACAACGGCCGCACCGGCATATTTCAACGACGGGCCAGCCCCACCATTGTAGAGAAAAAAGCTATTTCCAACCTGGGTCAGGCTGGTCGATCCATATGCCTCGATCACCGTCGTCGGGACACTGATCACCGTCACGGGAACGCCGATCACCCCATCACCGTTTAGATCCTGATGGAAAACCGGCTCGAGCGTTTCCAATGCAGGGCTGGATCCCGGCACATCGCCAATGAGATTCGAGAGGTAGTTGCCGCTGCTGTCCGTGCTCCACACCGTATATTTATCGGTGCCAGTCACCTTCCAGGCAATGTCATAGCCGCTTGCCGTCTGCTCCGCGCCGATCGGCGTCCAGCCGCCATACTGACCGACGACAACGGCCGCACCGGCATATTTCAACGACGGGCCAGCCCCACCATTGTAGAGGAAAAAGTTATTTCCAACCTGGGTCAGGCTGGTCGATCCATATGCCTCGATCACCGTCGTCGGAATCAGCGCACTCGCAGCATAGACGCCGTCAGAAAATTGAAATGATTGAATGTTCTTATCTGTATCTATTCCGTCTGGAGAGCCCACCCTCAAATCGGTAATCTGAAACGAGCCGTCTGAAAGATAAACAATTTTATATTGAGAGCGCGCGCCATGATATATGGCGGTATTCACGCCAGACCCACCATCAATTGTATCGTTCCCCCCACCTCCGTCGATTATATCGTCTCCAGCGCCTCCGCTAAGAACGTTGTTCGCGGCATTGCCAATGATCGTGTCATTGCCAGAACCGCCAATTGCATTCTCGATCAACGACCGCACGTCGCCATTGTATTGCAGCGCATTGAAGACGTTGCCGCGGGCCATGTGCCCATCGCCGAGATTGGCAAGTTGGGCGGCCGACAACACAGACCAACCGCCAGGCGTCAGGTCGATCGTTTCGTTGGTCGTATAGTTCGAGAAATCGTAGGTATCGTTACCGCCCCCGTCCCAGATCGTCAGGAACACGCGATTGGCGCCGGGCGCGCCCTGGCCAACACCGTTGATGAACTCCTCACCCGTGGTCGGCGAGAAGCTGTAGGTGGTGTTTTCGGCATGGGTGGTGAAATTGGCGCCATACATGGCCTGGATCGCGGCGATGTCGTCCATCATCAGCGACTGGGCGAAGCCATAGGTCTCATTGGTATAGCCGGTGAGCGGCGCTCCCACATAGGAGCGATAGGTCATCACCGAGAATTCCATTGAATCATGAGCCGTGGGCAGAGCGACATTCGCCGGACCGCCGGTCTCCTGGCCGTGCTTCAGACCCAGGGAATGGCCAAGCTCGTGCAGGACGGTGTGCCAGCCGTAATCGCCTTTGACCGGAGTGTTGACACCGCTATTGGTGCCCAGCCAGACGTCGCCCCCCACCTGATCGGAATAGGGGTAATAGGCATAAGACGTGCTGGGATAGCTGGACCGGGCAAGCGTGATGTCGACAGCCGGTGTGTAAGCGCCAGTGATGCTCGACGCACTGACTTCGGTGAAGCTCAGGCCCGACACGGCGGCATAGGCAGCAAGATCGGCGCGCGCCGCGGTCTGCTGGGCGGCGGTGGCGACCTGGAAACCCTGAAGTGCGTTCTGATCGTAATAGCTGCCGTCGAAATAGTTCCGCGTCGGGAACATGAAAGTCAGATGTGTCGAATTCCATTTCTGACCCGACAACAGACCGTCGATATCCTGGATGTTGGTCGCACCTTGCGTGACGCCACTGGCGGCCGCTGAAGCCGGCGCGGAGCTCGCCGCCGTGGCGAAGTCGGCATAGAAGACCTGGCCGTCAGCCGTAGCTCCTTCCTCATGCTTGATGCCCGCAAGAAAGGGATTTCCAGACATGAGAGAACAGGCGAGGCACATGGTCAGCTCTAGGGTGTCGTGGCAGAGAGGGCGGCTACTCAACGCGCATGCGGGAGGCACTATGGCACCACCCATGCTGACGCTGGGTTAAAGGCAAGCCTCCGATTTGCCGTTTTTCCCGAATCACGATGACGGGATGACTTTTCGCATGTGCTTGTTAGCACCCCCTCGCTTGCATCCTGCTGAGCGCCCGACTCGCCGGTCGCGAAGGCTCAGGCGAATGGCTGCGATCGCCGTTCTGCTCACCTCAATTGTCCTTCCTCTCGCCGATGTCGAAGCCCAGCCCATGCCGAGCCACCTCCCTCCTACCGCTCCGGACCACGAAAATCCGCCCCGAGCGCGCGACGGCGATATCGCCATCCGTCAGGAGTTCGAAGCAGCGGCCCTGGCCGGTACCGCAGCGGCCCTCGAATTGTTCATCGCCCGCAATCCCGATCACGCTCTCGCAGCCGAGGCTCGGGCCCGGCTCGCCGCGATGCCCAGGCGCTAACGGCATATCTCGGCCACTCGTCCAAAAAGAGGGGAATTTGAGGGCGCCAATCCTATCGTGACGGTCCAAGGATGTAAGTCCCCCAACGCGCCGCCGCCCACCGGAGGGGCAGCTCAGCAGCCAGACTGAGCGACCGCAACGGGCCCCTCCTACTCCGGCTCCGCCACCGGAGCAAAGATGGACAGCGAAGCCCGCGTCTTTGGCTGGCGCGCCGAGTGCTCGCGGCTGGTTGCGAAGGCCTGCGCGGTGACATTACAATCCGTTAACAGCACGCGGAACAGAGCGCCATCATTGGCGCCATATCGAAACAAAAACCAGAATCGTCGAAAACTCGGCCGGCAGACAGAAATATCACATGTGGTAAGCTTGCGCACAACATAGATATATCTCTCGCAGACGCCCTTTCTAGAGGCTATCTACGCAAGATATGCAAACAACAATGCCGACCATAATTAATACGAACGGAACCTATGCCATCAAGCACCCTGAAGACCTCTTTCGATGCCGTCGTGATGCTGACTTGGTCAAATTGGCACACCGAGCCGCGCAGCAATCGCTATCACTACGCCACTCGCTTTGCCAAGCATATACCCGTCTTCTTTGTGCAACCAAGTACGACTCGTGATATAATTTATTTTGAAAAAATCGAAGAACATAACATCGAGATAATTCATGTTTCAACAGAATATAATACAAATCAAGCAGAGACCCTCAAGAACGCCCTTCACGACAGAGGCGTACGCGCACCAATTATTTGGATTTACAATGTATTTTTTGTCGATTTTATAAGAATAATATCGTCAAAAATAAGAATATACCATGCAACGGAAGATTATCTTAGTCCTCCAGATAAGATCCACATTACAGAACAAGATATATCCAAGAATGTAAAGGATATACTCAAGAGCGTGAATCTTGTTGTGGCCGTTTCGGACGGCGTCGCTGAAAGCTACCGCAAAAATGGCGACTACAATGGCGACATCATCACTCTCCGCAACGGTTGTGATTTCGATTTCTGGTCCGCCAGTGAGGCGAGCCACTACCAAGCTCCACCCCACGGCAGACCTGTGGCGTTCTTCCAGGGTGGCGTCAACGCCCGCCTTGATCTGTCGCTCCTATCGGAGCTTTGCGACGAGCTGGCGGATTGGGACTTCTGGCTTTGCGGCTCACTCGCCCCCCAAGTATCCGGCATGCTTGAATTTCTAGACAAGCCCAACGTGCATTATCGTGGCATGCTGGACGTGGACGGCGTTGCCCGGCTCGCTCGTCACGCTCGCGTCGGCCTCATACCCTTCAAGCAGGACGCCCACATGCGCCGTTCTTTGCCCTTGAAGGCGTATGAATACCTTGCCTGCGGCCTGCCAGTGGTCACGACGCCAATCGACGCCCTCGCCTCACGTCCTGATCTGTTCCATGTCGCTACGGACGCCAGAGGCTTCGGTCAGGCAATCCGGGCGCTCGGACAAACCCGTGACCTGCCCGCGCTGGTCGAGCAGCGGATGACGGAGGCACAAAACGAATCCTACGACCTACGGTTCGCGCAACTGCTGAATACGATCAGCACCCTCCAGAGACGTTTCGAGCGGGAACGGCCTCGCTTGAATGTGCTGATGCTATACGATGACAGCTCCACACATGTGCATACCATCAAAGAGCATCTTGAGGCCTTCGCGAATTATTCACGTCATCGCTTCCATTTCTTGCCCGCGACCGGACAGGTGATCGGAATTGACGACAGCGAACACCAGCTTGATTTTGACGCCTACGACGCCATCGTTATCCATTACTCCGTGCGTTTGTCATTGGACGATCACCTCTCACCAGGGATCGCCAACCTCCTGGCAAATTACGCCGGGCCTAAGCTCCTGTTCATTCAGGATGAATACGAACGTACCGAGACGGCGCGCAAGTGGATCACGAGATTGCGGATCGACTCCGTCTTCACCAACGTTCCCCTGAATAGCCTTGACAAGGTCTACTCGCGCAAACGCTTTTCAGGTGTCGACTTTCTACCGACCCTGACGGGCTATGTGCCGGAAGACCCAACTCTCGACCGTTTCATCACGCCGGTAGCCGACCGCGAGGTCATGATCGGTTATCGCGGTCGACGTCTGCCACACCACTATGGCGATTTGGGCCAGGAGAAATATCATATTGGCGTCGAGATGAAGCGCCATGCGCAAGCCGCCGGCCTGACGATCGATATCGAGGTCGACGATCATTATCGAATATATGGCACCGAATGGTACCGTTTCATGGGCTCCTGTCGGGCAACGTTGGGGACGGAGAGCGGCGCGAACGTGTTTGACGACGACGGCTCTTTGCAAATGCTGGCCCGGAAACATGCCAACATGCCCTATGCTGATTTCGCGGCACGTCATCTGGTCGCGCGGGAGGGTCTCGTGCGCATGAACCAGATTTCCCCCAAGATATTCGAGGCAATTCGCCTGCGCACCGCACTCATTCTTTTTGAAGGTGATTATTCCGGCGTGGTGCAACCCGGGCGCCATTACATCTCACTCAAGAAAGATTTCTCAAATATCGCGGACGTATTCGCCAAGCTGCAAGACGATGGCTATATAGCTGAATTGACGCAGTGCGCCTATGATGAAATCATTGACAAGGGGGGTTATTCCTACTCCGCATTCGTCAATGGCATCGACCGTTACTTGGCTTCGCGCGTACCGGGCGGGGCCCGGGTCCAGATAGTTTCGACGCCGAAGCTGATGCGACGCCAGGAGAGCGAAAGCTACCGCCCCATTACGCGTGTCAGCCCCCTGTTGCTCGACACAGTACGCGTGGAACAAAGAGAGCCCCGCAAGGCGATCGTTGACATGGTGCAGACGCAGCCCGAGCCTAGGCTTGCACCGGCGACAACACAGCCATCAAACTTGCCGGAACTCGCGAAGCCGGGCCCTCCCTTGCATTTCGTTGCAGCCAGGTACGTTTGGCGCATGTTGCCGGAGCGGGTTCGCCATTTTGTGGGTTCACGTTTGCTCTGAAAGGGGCGCCTTTTACTCAACGCCGGAGATTTGCGGCGCAGGCCTCGAGTAACTTCCGGCCCTCGGCCTGCCAGTTGAGTTCCTGGGCCGCGGCGAGTGCATTCATCTTGAATCGGTCGATGGCCGGTCGGTCGAGCCGGTTCACCGCTGCTGCGATCGCCTCCGGCGTCACCGCCTCGATCAACTCGCCAAGATCGTGCCGGCGCAACAGGCGTGTCATTTCCGGCAGATCGGAGACGCACAAGGCCAATCCCGCCATGGTGTATTCGAAAAACTTGTTGGGCAGGACATAGACATTCTGAAGCGAATGGTCCGGCAAGGCGAACAGCCCAACATCGAAATCCGCAGCACGGGCGACAAGTTCTGTCATCGGCACGGGCTCGTCAAAGATCACGCGCCCGACCACGCCCGCCTTCACCGCGATCTTTTGCAAGCCCGCCAGATAGGAGGGGTCGGCGGGGCCGCGCACCGTCAGGTGAAATTCCGGTCGCCACAGCGCCACGCTCCGGATACAGGCTTCAAGCCCCCGACCTGGTGCGACCACGCCGTGATAGAGCACATCAATCCTGGCGCCCGTTGCGCGAAATGATTGCCTCGAGTACATGGGCGTATTGCGGATAACGGCCGGGCGAACCGGCAGTTTGTAAACCTCGGCCAGCCGATCGGCGATGCCATCCGAGACGCAGGTGGCGAAGGCCGCCCCGGCAATTCCATCCTTTTCGACAGCCGCGATAACGGGACGCTGGCTCATTCGCCACAGCGCACTTTGTGCATATTCGTCAACTGCAAGTTCATGCGTATCGTAGCCGTAGGACACGCCCTGCTCCGCCGCGAGGCGCATGGCGATCGGTAGCGTCGTCCAGTCGTTTGCGAGCCAGAAATCGACCTTGTGGGGCCGAGCCAGTTCGAGGATCCGCGAAAAACGATCGTTGAGGCGCCAATAGACTTCGCGGCCGTAAGTGGGCTGAACCGACAGTCTGGCAATCTCGATGACCCGACGCGCGCGCTGCAACTGGCGACGAACAACAGCCGGGAACGGTATCGCCGCACCGAGCGCTCGCTTCACCCGCCGCGCCAGCATGCCCGGCAACTTCGCGATAACCCAGAGCAAAGCGGCCGGGTCGCGGAGGACGAGGTCGCCTATGACTGCGAACACATTGCGCAGGCCGCCCCCTTCCGAGACCGGCGCACGCATCGCCTGGCGCAATCTGCCTATCCGTTTTCTGTAGCCAGTTTCATCGTCGAACCCAGATGATCCGCTCACGGGCATGGACGGTCCAACATCGCCGATGGCGAGGCAGGTCCAGGTCGGCATAGAAGACAGATGGCCTGGCAGGCCAATGGCAACGACCTCCCATCCATCCTGCGTCAAGAGATCGCCTTGGCGGCGCACGCGCGGGTCATCGGGTATCGGCGATAGGCAGAGAATTCCGATACGAGGCTTGCGCCCATCGGAGAGAACGAACGACGAAGATGACATGATCGTGGGATTGGTTCCAAGGCTGAGCCGGCGTCAGATCGCCGGCAAGATCGGAGCGCGTCCGCAAGTTTTTCTTAGGCGATACGACATCTCCTGCGCAACTGCCTCCCGTCATTCCATCTGCGGCGCCCCACCCGACCAGATGGAGGATCGGTTGCAGCGTCTCTCCCTTGGTGTAGGAGAGGCGGTCAACTCTCAACTCCCGAAGGCCCGCGACAGTCATGCCCCGTATCCTTACCATCGTCGGCGCGCGCCCGCAGTTTATTAAAGCTTCCCCGGTCAGTCACGCTTTGGCTGCGGCAGGTCTCACGGAGATCCTGGTCCATACCGGCCAACATTTCGACGCTTTGATGTCGGACGTCTTCTTTGACGAACTCGCCATTCCCAAGCCGAGTTACAATCTCGAGGTCAACAGCCTCGGCCACGGCGCGATGACCGGCCGCATGCTCGAAAAGCTCGAAGCATCAATGCGGATAGAGAAGCCAGCCCTCGTCCTGGTCTATGGCGACACCAACTCGACAATGGCCGGCGCGCTCGCCGCGGCAAAGCTCAACATTCCCGTCGCGCATGTGGAAGCTGGCTTGCGCTCGTTCAATCGGCGCATGCCCGAGGAGATCAACCGCATCGTCACGGACCATGTCAGCAGCCTTCTGTTCTGTCCGACCAGGACCGCCATGGCCAATCTCGCAACCGAGGGCGTCACCCAAGGCGTCCATGCTGTCGGCGACGTGATGTACGACGCCACCATCGCGGCCGTGGCGCGCTCCGAGGGGCGCTCCAGCATTCTCGAGACGCTGGGACTGACGGCCGGCACTTACGCCGTCGCCACGATCCATCGTGCTGAGAACACCGACGATCCCGCCCGCTTCGTGAAGGTGGTATCCTGGCTCGAGGCGGCGGCGCGCGATGGTGTCGTGGTCATGCCCACCCATCCGCGTACGCGCAAGCTGATGGCGCAACTCGGCGTCTCACCCGCCGGTGTCCAACTCGTCGATCCGCTCGGCTATCTCGACATGACGCGGCTGGTACATCACGCGCGTGCCGTCTTCACCGATTCTGGAGGATTGCAGAAGGAAGCCTATTTCCACCGTGTGCCCTGTGTGACGTTGCGCGACGAAACGGAATGGGTAGAGACGGTAGAAGCCGGCTGGAACCGGCTCTGGGAGGGACCGAACTGTGGCCCGCGCCACGATATCCCCGACTACGGTCAAGGACGTGCCGCGCATCTCATCGCCGATCTGATAGCCACTTACGTCACGAAGTGAACCGCGCTCGCTAGGCCACGAAACGAAGCCTCTCAGCGTCGGTGGCCCCGCGTCGGAGGCCAAGTGTACAAGCATAGTGGCGGGCTTGACGGGAGGGGATGGTTGAAGCTGCCGAGACGGCGTTGGGTCGAGCGGCCCCCTCGTCGCCGGGCGGACATGACGCCGTCGCTTGCCGCGATTGTGACTGATCGCCTTAGCTTCGCCGCGGAGGAATGCGTATCTCACAAAAGCGGCCGCAGCGCATTCATTGCTTCAGAGCGTCATAATGGGCTAGATCACCAGGCTGCACCTCGTCACTGGGCGCCGGCCGGCACCAGCCATCGGCACACGCCTGGCCTCCCGTGATGGCCCTCTTGGACAAAAGCCGTTATTCAACGGCAATAGCCCCATCGTGCCGGAGCTAATAGCCACGCGCATGTCCGGAATAGGCATCTAAGGATGCTCGATCTCACCGACGCAATCATCGCTCGCCGTCAAGCCGACTTCGGGTGAATTGACCTTACAAGTGTCTTATTCATGCCTAGTGAAAAACCAAAGCGCATTCTTGTCGCCTACTCGATGATGTCGACGTTCACACCGACAACACTTGAGTATCTATTGGCAATCAAGAAATTCACTGACTATCAAGTACATTACATTCATGTCACACACGACGCACGAATGGGCGTCGATTTTAATGACTATGATGTCGTCATTCACAACTATTGTGCCCGCCTTTGCTTCGAAGGCTATATCAGCGCGCATTATGAACGTGCGATGGCGCATTTCAGGGGCCTCAAGATCGTCTGCGTGCAGGATGATTACGATCGTACGGCCGTCCTGCATCGGGCAATCCGACGACTTGGGTTCCATGTGCTGCTCACCTGCATACAGCGAGAATTCTGGCCGCTGGTCTATCCGCAATCTGAATTACCAGGCCTGTCGATCGTTCAAGGGCTTACGGGCTACATGCCGGAGCGCCTCATTGAGGCACGGCCGACGATCGCGCCGCTATCGGAGCGCAAGACGTGGGTCGCCTATCGTGGTCGGGACATCGGCGCCAAGTACGGTCGGCTCGGCTTCGAAAAATACGAAATCGGCCGGCGCATGGTCGAGATCTGTGAAGGCCGCGGCGTTCCGCACGATATCGCAATGGACAACGACAGTCGCATTTATGGCGACGCATGGTTCGATTTTCTCGGGTCCAGCCGAACTATGCTTGGCGCGGAGTCCGGTTCAAACGCATTCGATTTCGACGGCGATCTGGAAGCGCGGATAGACGAGTTCAAGATACGCGAAGGCCGGGCGCCGACATATCACGAGTTCAAGCCGATCCTCGACCCGATCGAGGCCCCGTTCAATATCGGACAGATTTCGCCGCGTGTCTTCGAAACCGCGGTCATGCGCACGCCGATGATTAATTTCCGCGGCAGTTATTCGGACGTCATAAAGCCCGACGTCCATTACATCGCCCTAGAAAAGGATTTTTCCAACATCGACGTCGTACTTTCCAAACTCGACAATATCGACATTCTGGAAGGTTTCACGACAAGAGCATATGAAACGCTTGTACAATCTGGCACCTATGGCTATCGCTCGCTCGCGCGCCTTGTAACCGAGACGATAGAGACACAATATCCGCTGCGCGTGAACCAGGCGTGGATACAGTACCGCCGAGCGACTGGAACGCCCTGGCACGCCCCCGCGCAGATGACGCCGCCAGAAACTGAAGAGGACGCCCGCCAGATCGCCCTCTTGGAGAGGCCTACCGATTTTCCGCTAAATTCTGATACGCTCAATGATCGCCAAGACTTACTATCATCATTGCTAAAAGACATTAGCGAACGCAGATCTCTGGCGCGCACTGCTGACATCGCGTCCGAGCCAATCACTACTGACAACGCGCCCGAGCCAATCGTTACTGACATCGTGCCAGAGCCAATCGAGAGCCTACCATCGACTTATTTCGCGACAAGGTTCGATCGGCTAGACCACGCCACCGCCCTTCTCAATGGAACCTTCTTTTGGCGCCCCCTGCGTCTCGTCTGGCGAGCGACTCCATCATCTCTGCGTCGCTTCATCTTGCGCAAATTCGGCCGAACAGACTTCGCCCCATCCTCCCGGCGCAACCGGCCGCGGGGCCGTTTCACGCATGATTAGCAACATAAGAGCACTATCGCCTTGCGAACCGGAAAGGCGCCCCGAGCAGTCGAAATTTCCAACTTAATTCTCGACGGAAAGCATTAAATTCAGGAACCGAGCAAAACAATGCCGTCAACTCCCGAGACAACAGACCGCGCAAACGTGGAATATTGGAACGAATTGTGCGGGACCAATTTGGCAAACCACTTGGGAATCAAAGACGCATCAGAACGATCTCTTAAAAAATTTGATGACTGGTTCTTCTCCTTCTACCCCTATTTATTTATTCATATTCCGTTCGACGAACTGAAAGGCAAGGACGTCCTGGAGGTCGGCCTTGGGTACGGCACTGTGGCCCAACGACTTGCCGAAAATGG
The DNA here is from genome assembly GCA_017304475.1 of Hyphomicrobiales bacterium. Classification (GTDB taxonomy): domain Bacteria; phylum Pseudomonadota; class Alphaproteobacteria; order Rhizobiales; family Phreatobacteraceae; genus Phreatobacter. Next base: position 155,647 of record JAFKKV010000020.1, read on the forward strand.
AGCAAGGTATACCGGCCTGGACATAGCGAGCGGTCCCGTGGAGATGGCGCGCCACCGTCTCAGTCAAGCCGGCCTCCCAGGGGAGGCCCAACAAGGAAGCATTCTGACCGCGCCATTCAGCGATGACAGCTTCGATGCAATCGTTACGATTGGGTGCTTGCACCATACCGGCGACCTGGCAAAAGCAATCGACGAGTGCCATCGGATACTGCGCCCAGGCGGAAAGATCATACTCATGCTATATTATGCATACTCTTATCGAAGATGGATGCAGGCACGCAAAGAAACGTTGCGCTACTTGCTACGCGAGCAACTTGGCTATTCCGGCGTTGTGCAACCACGGTCAGAGCTCGAGAAATGGGATTATGATCACAATACCGACGGCCAGGCAGCCCCTCATACTGATTTTGTGTCGATCCGATCACTGAAAAAAATGTGCAAAAATTTCTCGTCGTTCGAATATCGGGTGGAAAATATCAATATCGAACCCCCCTTCCAAAGGTGGAAATCTCGTCGCGATCTTTTGAAGACGTTATATCCGCGCATGATTGGACTCGACATCTACGCCACGGCTGCGAAATAGCGAGTAAAATTGACACCGCGAAAGGATAGCCTCGCCTGACCTGTTGCGCCGCCTTCTCACTCTCAGCATCTGTGAGCCAAACTGCGACCGCTTCCATGCGCCCACGGACAAGGCCGCGTCACCTTATCGACGCACTGCGCACCAAATGATCGATTCGCCAGGCCAATATTTTCCTGACACCTCAGCTTTGGACTGACGCTAGGTAAGCATCGCAAACAGACTTGACCTCGCCGAACCCCCGAATGAGGCCGCTTTCGACCCATATGGCCTTGTTGCAAAACCTCTCGACGAGTTCGGGTCCGTGCGAAGCGAAGACGAGGATACGCGAACGTGAGATCAAATCGGTCATACGAAGCTCCGCCTTACGCACGAAAGCTGCATCTCCAGCGCCGAAAACCTCGTCGAGAATGAGGATTTCTGGTTCGATTGACGTTGCGATCGCAAATGCGAGTCGCGTACGCATTCCGGCCGAGTACGCGCCGACATGCAAATGGATGAACTCGTCCAATCCCGTGAACTGGACGATCTCATGACGTTTCTCATTGATTGCCTTGGGAGCAACGCCAAGCAAAAGCAGGCAGAACTCGATGTTATCGAAACCTGAAACGTCATCGCGCATGCCGAGTCCAACGGTCAGCAGAGCGCCGACACGCCCCTCAATGACCGCTTGGCCGGAGGTCGGCGGGTAGATGCCGGCCAATACCCGCAACAATGTCGACTTGCCGGCGCCGTTTGGGCCGACAACGGCCACGCGGTCTCCCTCAACGAAGGAAAGGCTAATGCCCTTCAAGGCCTGAAGGATGGGTCTGTCGCGCGGGTCAAGCATGATGCGCATGGGCTTGAGCGGTGCCGACAGGAGTCGCTTGAGCGATCGCTGGTCCTGCTGAAGCAGCGGGAAGTCGACATGGACATTGTCGAGCACGATCCGAACCATGGCCGCCTCCTCTAGAGCCAATAGATGATGCGGGAGCGGAATCGATCGTAGAACAGGTAGGCAACCGTCAGGCCGACCACCGTCATCAGCGCAACAGCCACATACGACTGAAGAGCAGGTTCGCTACCCAGCAAAGGAGCGCGCACGAGATCAATGAGGTGATGGAACGGGTTGACGAGCGCCACCCACTCCTTATCAACCAGAAGCTTCGCGGGCCAGATAACAGGCGTCACGAAGAAACAAACTTGCAGCACGCTCTGTATTATGGGCTGAAGATCACGAAAACGGGCCCCGACCATTCCAACCAAAGGTACTATCCAAAACGCTTGTAAAAACAACGCAAAAACACCAATGGCAGCGGCAAATAAATGATAAAACGATACAGATGAAAAGAACAAAACAACAACCAAAGCGACAACAAATTGATTTGCGAAAACTATTATATTTCGCCACATGACTCTAAAAACATAGACAAATAACGATCGACGAACCTGTCGAATATAAACTTCGGATTCAACGAATGTCATGACACTTTCGGAACATACCGCGGAAATATAATTCCAAACAACCGTACCAACCGCAATATATGGCAAGAATTCCGTCAAAGAAACCTTGAAAAGAGTGCTATAAACAAAGGCCAGAGCCAAAACAAAGACCGCTGTCGTAGTACTCAGCCAGAGTGGTCCGGCCCAAGAGCGTCGATATCGAGCGATGATGTCGTGCCAACCAAAGCGCAACCAGAGGCGCCAGGCCATCACGCCTTCGGCGAGATCTTGCAGTGCCGGATTATTCGAATACTGTTTCATCATCGATCAGATCATCCAGCCAGGAGAGCGGCCGGCCCTTTTGCCTCTTGTTGTTGAGGGCCTCTTCAGTTCACGCAAACTTCCTCACTTCGGGTACGAAATGAGCATGGCCCATCATGCACCGCGTGATCGTTGCCTTGTTGGCCCTTGTCCATTCCACGGTGCGCCGAATGCCATCCTCATGTGTCACTTCAGCCAGGAAGCCGAGCTTCTCGCGCGCCTTGTCGGTCGCCGCGAAGCGTTGACCGGACCTGTCCCAGTCGCGCGCCGGGGTCAGTGCGATCGGCGTCGCGTTACCGGTGGCGGCATTGATGCGCTCGGCTAATTCGCGGATCGTCGTTTCCGCGCCGGAACCGAGATTATAGATCTCACCCGGCTCGCCCTTCAGCCCGCAGGCCATCAGGCCGCGCGCCATGTCCTCGACAAAGATGAAATCGCGAGTGGCGATGCCACCATTCTCCACCGGCAGAGCCTCGCCATGCAGCGACTTCCACACGAAAGTGGGCGTCACGTTGCGCCAGACCGTCGCCGGCGTACCGCGCCAGCGGCCAGCACCGAGGATTTCGCCCGGTCCATAAACGTTCTGGAAGCGTGCCTTGACGAAAGGCAGGCCGTGGCGGGTGAAATAATAATTACCGTACATCTCGCCAATCAGCTTCGAGATGGAATACGGACTATCGTGGAAGAGCGAGACTGGCGCGTCCTCGGAGGTCGCCGTCGCACCATCGAAAGTCTTTGCGGCGACCGCGCAGCCGGCGGCAGAATAAACAACCTTCTTCAGCGACCTGATGTCCTTCAATCGCTCGAACAGCTTGAGCGTGGTCAGCGTGTTGTTCTCGTGATCCATCAAGGGATCGTGGATCGACGACTGGTTTCCGTGGAAACAAGCGAGGTGGTAGGCGTAGTCGAGATCGTCATCCAGATCGCGCAGCACGCGCTCGCTCGTGATCGAGCCCGAGACGAGCCGCACAGCCGGATCATCAGGCACATTGACGGGGTCGGCCGACAGGAAATTGTCGACGATCGTCAATTTGCGCGGCTGCTCGCGCAAGATTTGGCGCACGAGATTCGACCCGACGAAGCCGGCGCCGCCGACCACCAGCACGTTCTTGTTCGCGAAAGTTTCGCTCATGGCTTCACGATCATCCTGATGTCAGCGTGCGGCGGATCTAGAAGGAGCCGACGTTCGGGACAAGCCCTGCGGCGGGCCTCCCCTTTCAAGTCTGGATCGACGCGACGGCCGGAGGCGCCTTGAGATGGCTGTAGATAGCGGTAACGCCATTGACGTCGTACCAGGCCAGCATGCGCCGGATGGTCTGTTCGAAGCCGTAGCGCGGCTGCCAGTCGAAGGCCGCCATTGTAGCCGCCGGATCGAGCACCACGGCAGGCACGTCGTCTGCGCCAGGTTCCACCTCGGGCACCGGCTCGGACAAGGTTACTCCGAGGTGATCGACGACGATGTCGAAGATGTCCTTGATGGAATGGCCAGTGCCGGTCGAGACGTTGAACAGCCCGGTCGGTGCCCCTTCGGCCAGTGCCAGATCCATCACCGAAAAGAAATCATCCATGTCGATGAAATCACGGATCGTGCGTGAGCAGAAGCACCCCTTGCCCGCCTTGAGCCGCGTGTAGAAGGTTGGGATCGGTCCGATCGCAAGGCGCGGCCCGGTCACATTGGCCAGCCGGAGCGATACAAAGGGCAGGCCGGACATCGCCAGATAGGTCTCACCTGCCTGTTTGGAAATACCATAGCTGGTGAAGGGCCGGGCCGGTGCATCAACCGGAATCGGCACGGAGGCCGGCCGCCCGTAGCCTAGAGCGGTATGAAAATTGACAAAGCGCTTGATGTCGGCGGCCTTGGCCGCTTCGACAACGTGGATCGTGCCTTCGATATTGGTGCGGGCGTCTTCAAGCCAATCGTCAGGATCCTTGTAGGCCGCGGCCGAATGGACGACGTGGCTGGGCTTGAACTCGGCGAAGAGCCGGTCGACCAGAGGTCGGTTCGTCACCGAGCCTTCGACGACGCTCAGCCTCGGGTGGTGGTCGGGCAGCGAGCCCCGGTGGCCGGTGGCGAAATTGTCCAACACGAGCACGTCGTGCCCGACTTCGAGATAACGTTCTGCCAGATTCGAGCCGAGGCAGCCGGCGCCGCCCGTGATGAAGATGCGCATGGTCCTTGAGCCTTCAACCCTTCGCCGCGGTATTGATGTCGGCACGGGCTTCCTTCAGATGGGTGTAGCCCCCGACCACCCCGTCCCTCTCCCAGCGCTCGACCGACAAACGCGCGATCTCATCAAGGGGGGTGAAGGTCACGTCTGTGAAGTCGGCGAAGGTGCGCGAGGGATCAAGCAGGATCGAGGGCGCGTCGTCGGGGCCGAGCGGCTTCACCTCGGGTTCGGGATAATCGTTGAGCTTCATGGCGCGCACGACCGAGTCATAGAGTTCCCTGATCGCCACGTCCTTGCCCGATGAGAAGTGATAGGTGCCGCCCCCCTTGCCATCGGCGGCCTGGACCACGACGCGGGCAAGGTCGCCAGCGAAGCAAAAGTCGCGCCGCGCCGGTGTGACGAAGCACTTCTTGCCTTCCGAGAGACGGCCATAGAAGATCGGTAGCGGACCCGAGACATTGCGCGGACCGATGACGTTGGCAAGGCGGAAGGTCACCCAGTCGATCCCCGAGAACTGCACATAGTTCTCACCCGCCGTCTTGGAGATGGCGTAGCTCGAATTGACCGGATTGATCGGATGATCGAGCTGGATCGGCTGTTGAACCGGCTTGGTGCCGTAACAAAGTGCCGTCTGGAAATAGATGAGCCGACCGACCTTGTGGGTCTTGCACGCCTTGGCAATGTTGGCGCCGCCGACGGCATTCACGAGCGCGTCGGTGCCCCAATCCTCTGGATCCTTATAGGAAGCGGCGGTGTGTACCACGACATCCGGCTTGAAGTCGGAGAAGAGCTGGTCGATCAAATGCGCATCGACAATCGATCCCTCGACCTGCGTCAGGTCCCGCTGGTCATTGAGGTTGTCGCGTCGGCCCGTGGCAAAATTGTCGATCGAGACGACCGTATCGCCGCGCGCCAGGAGAATGTCGGCGACAGTCGAGCCGACCTGACCTGCGCCTCCCGTGATGAAGACCTTCATCGTTCTGTCCGTCCTTGTTTTTGAACCTAGTGCGCAGCGACGTGCTCGGACGAGACCTCGTCGATCATCCCTCGATAGTCCGCCGCGCGATCGTGGAAGAGCTGATGCCAAAGCTCCAGGCTCATCAAACCCCACGCCTTGCGCGAGAACCGCTCGGCCTTGTCGAAATTGGCGAGGATCGCCTCGGAATTGAAGAACTCACGATGGCGATTTTTCTGCGTCAAGAAGATGTCCGTGACCATGTCGTGCAATTCACCGGCGAACCATTCCTTGAGCGGAACCGGGAAACCCATCTTGTCGCGCCTCTGCATCAACTCGACCGGCAAATCGCCGTCGAAGGTAGACTTGATGAAGTGCTTCATCTGTCCGCCCTTGAATTTGACGTCGGCTGGAATTGTCGCTGCGAACTCCACCACCGAATGGTCGAGCAGCGGCACTCGAGATTCCAGCCCATGGGCCATCGACATCCGGTCCTCGACCTGAAGCAGACCAGGCAGGAGGCATTTGAAGTCGAAATGCGTCATGGAATCGAAATAGGCTTCCTTGCGAACGTTGCGCTCGGAATTGAACACGCCCTGGAAGCGGGCGAACACACTTTCCCGGTCGAGCGCCGACCAGTCGACCTCGTCGGCCATATCAGCGGAGCGGTCGATGAGGCGGAAATAGCGGGCATCCAGCTCACCGAACAAGCCCTTGGAGAAGAGCTGGCGAATGAGCGGCTTGTATTCCTGTAATACGGTGAGGTGCGGGATGATCGATTCCGGTGTGACGACGAAGTTGCCGCTCCTTTGCGTACCATCGATCGAGGCCTTCAGTGCCTGTTCGAGATAGGCAATGAGATAGCGTGCGTAGCCGCCGAAGATTTCGTCGCCGCCCTGCCCGCCGAGCACGACCTTGACGTGGCGCGAGGCCAGTTCGGCGACCATGTATTGCGGAAACGAGCCCGGCCCGGCCACCGGCGTATCCAGGTGGTAGATAACCTTCTCGATATTGTCCCGGAAGTCCTTGGCCGTGATGTCGATCTGGTGCAGATCGATATGTCCCATGCGGCAGGCGGCCTCGGCATAGGCGCTCTCGTCATAGCCGGGGAATTCCGTGAACTTGCCGTGAAAGCCGATCTTGCCGGAGGCTTCCTCGCGCGCAGCCATGATGCCGATCAGGCTCGAGTCGATGCCGCCCGATATATAGGCTCCCACCGGCACATCCGATCGCAGATGCACCTTGACGGAATCAGCCAGCCGGTCGCGCATCTCGTTGCCGAACCATTGCGGCGTGTGGTCCCAATCGATGTCGTAATGCACATCCCAATAGCGGAACACCCGGACCTCGCCGTTCTCGACGGTGAGCGCATGGCCGGGCAAGAGAGACTGGATGCCTTTGAACAGCGTCTTCTCACCGATCGTGTACTGGAATGTCATGTACTCGGCGAGCGCATCCGGGTCGGTCGCAATGTCCGGCAGAACCGGCAGGAGCGCCTTCATCTCAGAGGCGAAATAGAAAACGCCGTCCACGACCGTGTAATAAAAAGGCTTGATACCGAAGCGGTCGCGAGCGGCAAAAAGCCGGTCCTCGTCCCATAACGCGAAGGCGAACATGCCCCGCAGATGGTCCAGGCATCCCGTTCCCCACCGCGCATAGGCCGCCAGCACTGCTTCGGTGTCGGACTGGGTCTTGAACGTCCAGCCTTTCGCCAGGTTCTCTCGCAGCTCGATATAGTTGTAGATCTCACCATTGTAGCAAATGACGCTACCGTTATTGCCGCGCATTGGCTGATGACCAGATGCCGTGAGATCGATGATGGCAAGGCGCCGATGTGCCAGGCCGCAAATATCCCCCGGCGCGTGCCAGAAGCCGTGCCCGTCGGGCCCACGATGGGCGATGAGATTGCTCATGGCAGCAAGCGTGCGGCCAAGCCGTGCGATGGGCTTGCGCGCTAGCGAAGCCGCTCCTGCAATGCCACACATCGTAGCTGTACTCCCTTACGAACGAACATCTTGGCCGTTCCGACTGCGCAAATCTGCCGCATCAATCAAGCTGGGCCGCACCTCACCTCTGTGCCCTTTCGCAAGAAGGCGCCTGTAGCAGCCCTATACCCGTTTGTCGCCGCCCGTGGACGCTCGATCGTGCTCCCGCAATCGCCATGCTTTGCCGAAGGCCCTCACACCCGCTGGGGCCGGATGTCGCGGGCGGGACGACGGCGATCACAAGCTCACTCCGAAGCGTTCACCCCACAGGCCGAGATTGACGATGCGCCAGAGGGTGAAATCGACGTTGCGACGTCCGTCCAGCATGTCGGCGGCGAGCGCACGCACGCCATCGGCATTCATAAGGCCGGGATAGCGCGCCAGCGTGGCTTCAATGCCCTCGGTGACAAGGCCGCGCAACGGTCCACGGAACCAGATCTGTTCCGGCGTCGCGAAGCCCAGCTTGTCGCGCCGCTCCTGGATCACCTCCGGCAGAATACCGGCCATGCCCTTGCGCAGCACACGCTTGGTATCACCGCCTACGATCTTGTGGTCATTGCCAAGCGCCAGATCGAGTTCGACAAGCGGGTGGTCGAGGAACGGCACACGCGCCTCGATGGAATGGGCCATCGAGTTGCGATCCTCCCAATGCAGAAGCATGGCGAGGTTCGAACCATAGGTCAGCGTGAGGCACAGGCTGCGGATATCGGTGACCGTCGGCAAGCCGAGCAGGTCCGATGCGACCTGCAATGCCGTCCCCTGTGTATTTCCGCGTTCGCGCAAAAGGTCGGTGCCAAGCCAGTCATGCTGCACCATCGCGTGATGCTTTCGGCGCAGGACATGCGAGATGCCCTTGGGCAGAAGTGGAACGATATAGTGGCGCAATTGCTCGGCGACGGGCGTACCGTGATAGCGGTTGCGTTCCATGATGGTGCGGAACAATTGGCCGAACCGCCGCCGGCGCGTGAGGTCGGCCATGTAATAGGAGAAGCCGCCATGATAGCCGGCGAGCTGTTCGTCGGCGCCCTGGCCGTCGAGCATCACCTTCACGCCGACACGCCTGGCCTCCTCGAACACGCACCATTGCGCGAAGATCGATGTCGAGCCGAAGGGCTCGTCCTGGTGCCAGGTGATATCGGAGGCCTTCTGGAAGACATCCTCCGCCTTGGGAAATATGAAGTGCGGCTGGGTATGCGCGTGCGCTACCACCGCATCCATGAACGGCTTTTCGTCGACACTCTTTTCCGCGTAGCAAGCCGAGACGGTGTTGACCTTGGCGCCGCCCTTGCCCGAGCCGAGCAGGTTCGACATCAGGCAGACAATGGCCGAGGAATCGAGGCCTCCCGAGAGGCATGAGCCGACCGGCACGTCCGAGCGCAGGTGCAACTTGACGGATTCGCTCAGCAGCTCGCGAAAGCGCTCCGCAGCCTCGGCCTCGCTGATCCTCAATTCGCCCGCAGTGGCGGGATACCAGCGTCGGACACAGGACGCGAGCGATACGGCACGCTCGGTGGCAATGGTGATGCATTCACCGCCACGCAGCTGGTTGATGCCGTCGAACATCGTCTCCGCGCTATGGTCGGCGATGCCGGCTGCAAGAAAGTCATGGACGCGCGCCATATTCATGCGCCCGCTCAGGCCTGGCAAACCGAGGAGCTGTTTGATCTCCGAGCCGAATGCGATGCCCTTTGGCGTTTGCACCATGTAGAGCGGCTTGATGCCATAGCGGTCGCGCGCGGCGAACAGGGTCTTGTCGCGGTCGTCCCAGATGACGAGCGAGAACATGCCGCGCAGGCGATCCAGCATCGCCTCGCCCCAGATTATATAGGCGCGCAATAGAACTTCGGAATCGGACTCGGTGACAAAGACCTCGCCCTTTGCGCGCATCTCCTCGCGCAATTCGATGTAGTTGTAGATCTCTCCGTTGAAGACCATGTGGAAGCGGCCGGAAGCGTCGCTCATCGGCTGAAGCCCGGCATCCGACACATCGATGATCGCCAGCCGACGATGCCCCAGCGACACAGGCCCGGCCGGGCTCGCAAATTCACGCCAGCCGCGCCCGTCGGGGCCGCGATGGGCGACAATGTCGATCCTCGCCTGGTCCGGCGCGAAGCCGACCGATCCGAACAATCCGCACATTGCAGCTAATCTCTCCGTATGCAGCCGGCGTAGCTGCGGAACGCTAGGCGCATCGGTCTCACCGCATCACGCGCGCCATAATCGGCGATTTCGATCATCGCCCGGCCTCGCCTGCGGTGATCGTGATCGACAGCATGGCGGGCACCAGTACGCCCGCAGGCCCCACGCCGGCGGCAAGCGCGTCATATGTCGCCTGCGCGTCGCCGATGGCCGTGACAACCCAGCCATCAGGCGCGGGCGCGACATCGGCCACCTGCTTGGCCACGGCAACGCTCAGCAGATGCTGCCTCTGCATGCCGGCATCGACCACCGCGGCGATCGTGACGCCCTGCTCCGCCGCCGAAAGAATGGCGATCTCAGCCAGGTCGCTGCCACCGACAAGGCCGACATTGCGCCACCCCCGGCGCCTGGCTTCCGCCATAAGCTCTGCGCATTCGCCCCTGGCGCGGCGGAAGAAGGTGAGCGACCAAGCGAGATATTCCGCCGTCAACCGCGACTTTTCCGCGAAGCCCTGCGGGGTCAGGTAATAGGCATAGCGGCGCGACGGGGCTTGCTGAACCTTGATCAGCCCCTTTTTCACGCAGCGCTTGATGTAGGTGTTGACGAGGCCGAGCGCGACGCCCAGTTCGCTGGCCAAGCGCCGCTGCGACACATGTGCCTCCCGCTCCACCGACGCGAGAAGGCTCGCAATGTGACCGCGCTCCGTTTCGCTGTCTGCGACGTCGTCGGCATCGGCCCGCCCGATCGGCAGCTTGTAGTCGGTGGCCATCGTCATGGCAGACGCCTACCATGTTCATCGCGTGAACGTCAAATTCGTTCACGGCGTGAACATGGTCTCCGCACGCGCCAGCAAAGGCGACAGGACCCCACGCAGGACGGCCCGCTCCTCCTCCCAGCAAAGGGTGGCGGCGGCAAGACGCGCTTTGGCCTTGAACGCACTGACGCTCTGGCGCGTCAAGCCATTGATGGCATCGGCGATCGCCATGGTGCTGGCATCTCGGCTCACCACGCCGACATCATAGCCTTCGACGACACCCTTGAGGTCCACGCCGGGCGAGACAGCTGCCGCCAAGCCCGCGCCGATATATTCGAAGATCTTGTTCGGCAAGGTGAAGTGCCTTTGGATAGTGTCGAGCGGTTGAAAAAAAACTCCGAGATCGGCCGACCGCGCCGCGACCGGCATGACTTCGTCGGGTTTCACAGCCGGCTCGAAACCGACGAGATTGGCCCGATCGATAGCCGCAGCGCGGCGTTTCAAACTGGCGAGATAGCCTTCCTGACCATCGCCGCGGATGGTCAGCCGATGCGGCTCGCGCCAGTGCGGGATCGAATCGATCAGCGTTTCCAGCCCACGGTCCGGCAGCACCTGGCCGTGATAGAGAATACGCAAAGGCCAGGGCGTCTCCACGGTTCCAGGAAGTTCGATGCTGTCGGGGATGCTGCGCACCACTGTAGGCACAGTCGCGAGGCGATATTGCGCCTGCAAGGCCTCGGCCAGGCGTGGACCGACCGTCGAAACGCTGTCAGCGGCAGCAATGTCCGCGCGCTCAAGCTGTTTCACCATCGGCTTGTAGACGAAGCGCCACCAACGACTCTCGTCGAACTCGAGTGTCGCGAACTCATGCGTGTCGTAATACACGAGTGCTCCCGTCCGGGCCTTGAAGGCCGCCGCGACGACCAGCGCCGGCCAGTCATTGGCGACGACAAGGCGCGGGCGCGCACGCATCAATTGTCCGAAGGCCCAGCGATGGCGTGGCTCGACCCAGAATCCGGCGCGCGCCGCCCACAGTCCAAGATGCGAGGGCACCTGCCGCGCAGCTGTTTTGAGGCGATGCCAGGTTGACGGCTGCGGCACGGGCCAGCGCGCGAGTGCAAAGGGGATGGTATCTGCCGCGCCGCCATAGGCGATGACCAAGGGGCGATGGCCCATAGTCTTGAGCAGTGCACATTGGCGCAGCACGCGACTGTCGCGCGCGATCGGCGAAAAAGACAACACGGCGACCATGCCGCCCCAGTTGTTCGGGTCGAACTCAGCCTCGGCCATGGATTGCCTCGATCTTGCGGTCCGGTGCCGCCGCTCGCGCCTTGGCGCCGGCGTCGTTGACCTTGGCCGGCGCATATTGCCGACGAGGCACCGCAATGACCATCACTGCCGGCCTCCGCTGCGCCGCGCGGCAACGCAATCGCGCAAGACGGCGGCCACGTCTTCCACCCTGTAGCGCCAGTCAAATCTGGTCTCGATCGCAATCCGCCCGTTGCGGCCCATGGCATCGGCTCGGGTCGAGTCCGCCACGATTGCCCCGATTGCCGTCGCCAGCGCGCCGACATCAGCGGGCGGTATGACGAGGCCGCAGTCGAGTTCGCGCACCAGATCGCCCTGAAACGGCAGGTCGGTGACGATCACCGGCCGGCCGCTCGCCATGCCCTCGAAAAGCTTGAGCGGGGCAACCCCTCCGGCGCTACGGGCGCCATGGCCTTCGATGGGGCACAGCACCGCAAGGGCGCGCGCCGCGAGTCCGGCCACCGCCGCGCGCGGCAAATACCCCGCCGCGACGACGCGTCGGTTCGACGCGGCTGCGGCGGCTACCGCCTGGCCGCCGGCCCCCTCACCGACCACGACAAGCAAAACCCCCTGTGGCCAAGAATCGCTCTGGGTTGCCGCCAACATCGTGGTGATGCCGTGCCAGGCCACAAGGCCGCCGAAAAAAACGACATAGGGTTGGGCGATCACCGGCCCCCCGGGGGCATCGGGGCGAAACACGGTCCCATCGGCGCCATTCGGCACGACATGAACGCGCTTGTCGTCACCCACGACACCCACCACCCAGGCGGCAAGCCCGGGCGTCACCGCGATCAGCGCGGCGGCGTGGCCATACTGCCAGTTCTGGGCACCTCGCAACATCCGAGTCACCCAGGTGGGCAGCCCATAGGTCACACCGATATCGTCAGTGCGGCCGTTGATTTCATGCACCACGGGCTTGCCCATTATCCGCGCAATCCCGCTGAAAAGCAGGGCGGCCGGATGCGCACGGACATAGGCGATGTCCGATCGCATGAGCTGGACAAGCGCCGCGAGTGTCAGGCGGGTATAGAGCCAGAGCCGGAACAGCATCGACTTTCGCGCGCCCGGCGCAATCTCCTGGGCCACCAGAACCGTCGGCAGGCCGGCCGCCGACAGCCCATCGGCGACGATCCGCACATGCGTATGGGGTCCCTGCCCCGGCACGAGCGGTTCAACGCTGAGATAGACGATCCGCAACAGCTCGCTGGCAGCTTGGCGCATTCGGTTGTCGTTTTCGCCTCTCGTCATCGCGCGGGTCGACTTAGCCGCACCGGCCAGGCTGCAAAAGGCTGGCGACGATACCGACTCAGCGCTGAGATATCGGCGAGCGTGGCCCGCCAATCACTCACACGTCGACTTCCTCGAGCCTGCCCTCAGGCGTCTCGCGATAACGCGCGCCCGTCAATGGACAGGTGAGATCCTTGCCCAGTCTTTCCCCTGCCTTGCTCATCCAGCCGATGCGCCGCGCCGGCACGCCGGCCATCAATGCGTAATCGGGCACGTCCTTCGTCACCACCGCCCCGGCGGCAATGAAGCAATAGGCGCCGAGCGTATTGCCACAGACGATGGTGGCATTGGCACCGATGCTCGCGCCAGTCTTGACCAGGGTGCGGCGGAATTCGGACTTCCGGCTCAAGAAGGCGCGCGGATTATTGACATTGGTGAAGACGCAGGAGGGGCCGCAAAACACCCCGGCCTCCAGCTCCACGCCGTCATAGAGCGCGACATTGTTCTGGATCTTGCAGCCGTCGCCGACGGTCACCCGTGGACCGACCATGACATTCTGCCCCAGCACGCAGTCTCGCCCGATGGCCACGCCGGACAGCACATGCCCGAAATGCCAGATGCGCGTGCCGGCTCCCACGCTCACGCCGTCGTCCACATAGGAACTCTCGTGGATCAGAACGCCAGGAAAGCGCGCGTCTTCCCGCATTTGCACAGGACCGGCCATGGCAATCAGCCCTTGATCTTGGCCGTGACGACCGGGTGTCGCTCGCCACCCAGCGTCAGCGGCAGCGTGCGAAAGGCCGAAACCACTTCGATGGAGAAGCGCACGTCGTCAAGGCCGTAGCCTTGGCCGGCGAGAATATTCTCATAGGAACGGGTGTGCAGGTCGGTGAAACCGTCGGAGAATTCGACCTCCTCGCCGTCCACTGTGATCGAGCGGTAGGTGGTTTTCTGCCCCTTGGCGCCCTCGGGTAAATCGTTGCGATCGACCGACAGGAACCAGCGGACATCGGCCTTTTCATATTCGAGGAAGCCACCGGCGCGCTCGCCTTCGCGAAGATGCGCCTTCTGCGACTTCAGCGGCCCGAAGACAAAGGCCAGCATGTCGAAGAAATGCACACCGATATTGGTGGCAACTCCGCCCGATTTGGCGTCCTCACCCTTCCAGGACGCGTGGTACCAGCGCCCACGCGACGTAATGTAGGTGAGGTCGACCGCATGGCGGGCATTGGATGCCGCCACCTTGTCGCGCAGCGCGATGATGGCCGGATGCAGCCTGAGCTGCAGGATCGTGTTGATCCTGCGGCCCGTATCGGCCTCGATCTCGGCCAGCCCATCAATGTTCCAGGGGTTGAGGACCAGGGGCTTTTCGCAGATCACGTCCGAGCCGGCGCGCAAGCCGAAGCGAATATGCGCATCGTGCAGATAGTTCGGCGAGCAGATGCTGACATAGTCGATGCGTTCACCCTTCCGCCGCAGCTTGTCGACGTGCCGGTCGAAGCGCTCGAACTCGGTGAAGAAGTGGGCGTCTGGAAAATGGCTGTCGATGATACCGACCGAATCGTTCGGATCGAAAGCCACCTTCAGGTCACCGTTCACGGCCCTGATAGCCTTCATGTGGCGCGGGGCGATGTAGCCGGCTGCCCCGATCAGCGCGAAACTCGTCATGATCCGTCCGTTCAATCTGGTTTGGCGCCCCGTCAGGCCTTGACCACGTTGTCGCCGATCACGCCGGCCCGGGTGCAGGCGTTGCGCGTATCGACGACGAGCTTCGCCGCCCCGGCCAATTCTCGATAGTCGATCGCGTCATGATCAGTCGCGATCAAGACAGCATCGTAGGCCGCGATCGCGGTAGGCGTCAGCGCCACCGACTTGCGACCGGTCAACGCCGCATGCTCGCGGGTTCTCGGGATCACCGGCACATGCGGGTCGTGATAGTCCGTCGTCGCGCCACGCGCTTCCAGGATCTCGATCAGCCTGAGCGACGGGCTTTCGCGCATGTCGTCGATGTTCTTCTTGTAGGCGATGCCGATGACCAGCACCGCTGCCCGGGACAGGCCTTTGCCGGCGCTACGGTCCAGCGCCTCCGCGACCCGATCGACCACGTAATGCGGCATGCCCGTATTGATCTGTCCGGCGAGTTCGATGAACCGCGTGGTCACGTCGAATTCGCGCGCCTTCCAGGTCAGGTAGAAGGGGTCGATCGGGATGCAATGGCCACCGAGGCCAGGCCCCGGATAGAAAGGCATGAAACCGAACGGCTTTGTCTTGGCCGCCTCGATCACTTCCCAGACATCGATTCCCATCTTGTCGTAGATGAGCTTGAGCTCGTTGACCAAAGCAATGTTGACCGCTCGGAAGATATTCTCGGTCAGCTTCACCGCTTCGGCCGTACGCGAGGAACTGACCGGCACGGTCCGCACGATCAGCGCATCATAAACCGCCTTGGCGAGCCTGAGCGCCTCTGCTCCATCACCACCGACAACCTTCGGGATGGTCGAGGTCGAGAAGTCCTGATTGCCCGGGTCCTCGCGCTCCGGCGAGAAGGCAAGGAAGAAATCAACTCCACTCTTGAGCCCGGTCCGCTCGAGGCGTGGGCGCATCACCTCGTCGGTCGTGCCCGGCCACGTCGTCGATTCGAGCACGACGAGATGGCCCTTGCGCAGGCGCGGTGCGATCGCCTCGGCCGTGTTCTCGACATAGCTCAGGTCAGGCTCGCGCTGCTTCGAGAGTGGCGTCGGAACAGCGATGATGATGACATCGGCTTCCCTTATCCGATCGAAATCCGTGGTCGCCGTGAAACGGCCGTCCTTCACAGCCTGATTGATCGCCGTGGTCGGGATATGCTTGATGAAGCTCTCGCCACGATTGATCTGTGCGACGCGCGCTTCGTCGATGTCAAAACCGAGCACGGGAAACCCGGCCTTGCACGCCGTCAGGGCCAATGGGATGCCAACATAACCCAGGCCGATAATACCGATGACGTAGTCGCGGGCGGCTATGCGGACGACAAGATCGGAAACGATCGCCTCGGAATTTGCTGACATCGACAATTTCCCCGCGCCGGAAGGCAAGCGGAATTCCGCATGCCTTCCGAACCGAATGGCCGACACGCTCGTTGCACGGCGAGAGGCTTGCGTAAACGAGGCGCCCGTGAATGAGCGGCATGCCTGTGCACGCCCAGGCCGGGGATGTCAACGTCAGCCGGCCTGTGGTTCAGCCGCCGAACCGTGCTTGGGCGACCGCTTGCATCGCCCCCACGAAGCCGACGCGGCCCTGCCGGAACCGGCCTCGTCACCTCCGGAAAGACAAAGTGATTTGGGACCGAGGTCCGAGCCGTCTAGTTCCAACTGAAGAGGCCCGAATCAAACTGTCCGGCTCCCGCCAAGACCGTCCGACGCCGAAGGACCCGCCCGATGACCCATGCCGCCTTGCTCAGCCCTATCCCATTCATCGATCTCGGTGCCCAGCGCCGCCGATTGGGCGCGGACATCGACGAAGCGATCCTGAAGGTGGTCAATCACGGCGGCTATATTATGGGACCGGAGGTTTTCGCGCTGGAAAAGGCACTGGCTGAATTCTGCGGCTGCAAGGAGGTGGTGTCCTGTGCCAACGGCACCGACGCGCTGGCCTTGGTCCTGATGGCCAAGGGTGTCGGAGCCGGCGATGCTGTGCTGTGCCCGGCCTTCACCTTTGCCGCCACGGCGGAAGTCGTGGCCTGGGTCGGCGCAACGCCGGTGTTCCTCGATGTCCATGCCGACACGTTCAATATCGACGCCAATTCTCTTGCCATGGGTGTCAAAAGGGCTCGCGAGCTGGGGCTCAACCCTGTCGGCTTCATTCCGGTGGACCTGTTTGGCCAGCCGGCCGATTATGATGCGCTGGAGCCCCTCTGCGCCGAGCACGGCCTTTGGATCCTGTCGGACGCCGCGCAGTCTTTCGGCGCCACCTATAAGAGCCGCAAGATCGGCACGATCGGCATCGCCACCACGACCTCGTTCTTCCCGGCCAAGCCGCTCGGCTGCTATGGCGACGGCGGTGCGGTGTTCACCGACGACGCCGAACTCGCCGCGATCATGCGCTCGCTGCGCGTCCATGGCCAAAACAATGACGACAAATATGACAACCAGCGCGTCGGCATGAACGGCCGCCTGGATACGATCCAGGCCGCCGTGTTGCTGGAGAAGCTCAAGATTTTCCAGGACGAGATCGAGGCGCGCAATCGCATCGCGGCCCGTTACGGTCAAGCGCTGAGCGATATCGTCGACGTGCCTGTCGTGCTGGAGGGCCTGACCTCCACCTGGGCGCAATATACCATCAAGCTGCGTGGCGCGGACCGCGCCGAATTCGCCGCCAGATTAAAGGCCCAGGGCGTGCCAACCTCGATCTATTATCCCAAACCCCTGAACCAGCAAGGCGCCTACAAACATTACCCTGTGGCCGGAAACGGCCTGCCGGTGAGTGACCGGCTGGCCGGCGAAGTCATCAGTCTGCCGATGCATCCCTATCTCGATATCGAGGTTCAGGACCGGATTATCGCGAGCGTCAGGGCCGCGCTCGCCTGAAAGTGGCCGGGTGCGCAGCGGCCTGCGCCGAAGCGGCGGCCGCGCGCACGAGCACGTCCTGGCAGCTCACCGCGGGCTTGCGCTCCATGGCACGACTGCTCGGGAGATGGCGCTGACGCTTCCCGCCGCAGAGACCGGAGCGTCGCGTTCGGCGATGTCGGCGGGCCCCATGCCGGCGCCGCCCTGCCTGCTGCCCGTCACGTGTCCTGATCGCAGAGCACACAGTAGAGGTCGCCTAATTCGGGCCAGGATGGCGTGGGATCACTGGCCGGATCACCTGCCATTTCAAGGCCAGAACGACTCTCATTTCGTGCAAACTTGCCTCATCTTGGCGCGGGCAAGAATATTGAGTTGTCTGTAGATAACCCCTCCTTTATGGAATTTTGGCTAGGCCGGCCAGCGTGCCCTCATCTCGGCCAGGACTTCGAGGCGGCGTTGATGCGGCAAGTGCAGGACCATCCCTATCGGCCGCTCCGGCGGACGCCGGTTTCCCTCTTCAAGATCCGCTATTCGCGTCTCTTCCTTCACCTGGACAATGTCCGGGACATTGTCGCTGGCTCATACCGGGATCTTCTGCTCAAGACCTCCCTGGCACGCCTCGCCCCGCCGGAGGTTCACCGTAACGGTCCGCTCTTCGCCGACGCGTCTCTGCCGCGCCGGCTCTGCCTCTACGCATCCTATTCGCGGACATCGCGCGTCTCGGACATGGTGATCGAGCAGTTGCGCGCCTATCGGCAGGCGGGTTTTTCAATCATTTTCATCTCCATGTCGGCTTCCCTTGCGGCCGACGACCTCGCCCGGCTGAGCGAGCTGTGCGCAACGGTCATCCGGCGGGCCAATCACGGCCTCGATTTCGGTGCCTGGGCTGAGGCGCTGCGTGTGCTGGCGGACGAAGCGAGATCCCTCGACAGCCTGCTGCTGACCAACGATTCCAATATCGGGCCGATCTCGCCCTTGCAGCCCTGGATCGACAAATGCCTGCGGCGCGAAGGCGTCTTCGGCCTCACCGAAAGCCTGCAGGGCGGCGCCCATCTCCAATCCTATTTCGTGCTCGGCCACGGCCGCCGGGCGACCGAGGACATGACGGCCTTTGTGCGTGACCTACGCCTCTCCTTCAGCAAGTGGATCACCGTCCAGAGAGGCGAGATCACCCTGACCGCGGCCATGCGCAAGCGGCATTTCGTCGCCGCCGTCATCGATCACGAGACGCTCGAAAATGCCTTGCTCGACGATGTCGGGGCGCAACTCGAGCTCTCCGTCGTCCATCCCGACCTGTTCAAGGACGTCACGATCGATCAGGTTCCGGCGGCCGAGGGCGGTGACATCACGGACATCAGGCGCATCCGCGATCGCTACAGGCTGAGAAGGCGATTGTTCGGCTTTCCCCTGAACCCGACCCATCAGCTGGCCTCGGTTCTGGTCAAACGCTTCAAGTTTCCCTTCATCAAGACCGACCTGGTCGTGCGGAACCCGGCACGCATGCCCTTCGCGCCGGACTGGCGCTATTGCATCGACGACGAGAGCCCGTGCTCGGTCGAGATGATCGAGCGCCATATCGCCACGCGCTAGCGCCCGCCCGCCCGGCCGTCGCCGGTCGCGCCGCCGGCCCTTGCCGCCGCGCGCCGGCGCGGCTAGTCGAGGAGGGATTCTCTCAGTCTCAGCTGAAGGGACCCGCGCCATTTTCACATTCGATCTCGCGACCTTCTCGGCCTATGCGGCGGCGATAGCGGCCGTCCTGACCTGGCTCTTGATCGCCCTGTCCCGCCCGCTGCTGGCGCGCCTGGCGCTGGCCAGGCCCAATGCCCGCTCGTCGCATCGCGTGCCGGTGCCCCAGGGCGCCGGCCTCGCCATGCTGGCAGCCGGGCTGTTCGTCGTGCTCATCGCCTATGGCGCGAGGCCCGACCGCATGGTCGGCTGTCTCACGCTTGCCGCGCTGGGACTCGCCGCACTCGGCCTCAGCGACGATATCAGGCCGCTGCGCTGGCGCCTCAAGCTCCTGCTGCAGGCGCTCTGCTGCGTTGTGGCGGTGGCCGGACTGCCGGCGAGCCTGCATCTCCTGCCGGTCGAAGCCTTGTTCTGGCCGGAACGCCTGGCGATGGTCTTCGCCCTGCTCGCCATGGTCAATATCGTCAATTTCATCGACGGCATCGACGAGATCACCGCGGCGCACAGCGCCCCTGTCTTTGCCGCCCTGGCCCTGGCCGGCCCGCTCGCCCTGGCCGGTGCCGCGACCAGCCTGACCGCCGCGGTGGGTTTCGGCGCGGTCGCCGGTTTCTGGCTGTGGAACCGGCATCCCGCGCACATTTTCCTCGGCGATGCCGGCAGCTTGCCGCTCGGGCTCGTCATCGGCTGGCTGGCGCTACGCGCCAGCGCCGAAGGCGCCTTGGTGGCCGGACCGCTCCTGGTGCTCTACCCGCTGACCGACGCGGCGGTCACGCTCGTGCGCCGCCACCGGCGCGGCGCCGCTCTTGCCGAACCGCATCGCGATCACGCCTACCAGCATGCGGTCGACAGCGGCGTGCCGGTTCGCCGGGTCGCTGCGACCGTCGCGCTGGTCTCTTCAGCCACCGCCCTCCTGGCCCTGGTCAGCTTGGCCATGCCACATCCGGTGGTGCAGGCCGGCTGCCTCATCGTCGGGTTCTGCTGGGTCGTCCCGCCGATCGTCGGCTGGCTCCGGCGCAAGCCCGTCGTGCCGCCCGCCGGCACCGCACCATGAAGGTCCTGGTGACCGGCGCGAGCGGTTTCGTCGGCGCCGCCATTGCCCGTTTCCTCAGCCTGCAGGGTCATGCCGTCCGCGCCGGCGCCCGCGCGCCCGCCCATGTCGGCACGCTTCCCGGCGTCGTCCCATGGGCCTTGCCGGATCTTGCCGGCCCGATGGTCGACTGGCGCCCTCATCTGGACGGGATCGACGCGGTGGTTCATGCCGCAGGTCTCGCCCACCAGCCCCCTGATGCCAGCGAAGCCTCGATGCTGCGCCTCAATGCCGAGGCCGCCGGCGCGTTGGCGGCAGCCGCGGCCGCCGCCGGCATCAACCGCTTCGTGCTGATCTCGTCGATCCGAGCCATTGCCGGGCCCTGGTCCACCACGATCCTGACCGAAACCGACGCCGCGCGGCCGACCGATGCCTATGGCCGCTCCAAGCTCGCCGGCGAGGGCCTGGTGCGACAGGCATTGCCGACGGCCGTCGTGCTGCGGCCAGCCGTCGTTCACGGTGCCGGCGCCAAGGCCAATATGGCCCGCCTCGCCCGCTTGGCCCGCTTGCCCCTGCCCTTGCCGCTCGGCGGGCTCGCCGGCCGCCGCTCGGTCGTATCCGACCGCAATCTGGCATCGGCGGCGGCCTTCGCCCTGACCGCTCCCGGCGCGCACGGGCGGCTGTTCCACGTCGATGACGGCGCCCCGCTGACATTGCCCGAAATGATTGCCGCCATGCGCCGGACGCTCGGCCGCGGACCTGGACTGTTCAGCCCGCCCTTCGGGCTCGACCGCCTGCTGATACGCCTCGCTGCACCGAGCCTCCACGATCAGCTCTGTCGCGATTTCGTCCTTTCCTCAGGCGCGCTCGCGAGCACGGGCTGGAGCCCGGACGAGCCGAGCAGCGCGGGCTTGGGGCGGCTGGTGAACGCCGCCCGCTGAGGCCCTGTCAGACCCGCTTGTAATCGTCCTGGGAGCGGACGATGTCGTCCTCGCCGAGATAGCTGCCCGACTGCACCTCGATCAGTTCGAGGTCGATCCTGCCCTCGTTCGACAGGCGATGCCAGGCGCCGAGCGGGATATAGGTGCTCTCGTTCTCGCGCAGGATCTTCGTGGTGCCGTCGACCTCGACGGTCGCCGTGCCGGTGACGCAGATCCAGTGCTCGGAGCGGTGGAAGTGCTTCTGCAGCGAGAGGCGGGCGCCGGGTTTCACCACGATGCGCTTGACCTGGAAACGCGTGCCGCGGTCGACGCCCTCATAGGAGCCCCAGGGCCTGAGCACGCGGGTATGCTCGTCGGCGAGCCGGCGGGTCGCTTCTGCGCCGCGCAAACCGGCGACCAGCGTCTTCAATTCGTTCGCCACGCCCCGGCGGGCGACCAGCACGGCGTCCTTGGTGGTGATGACAGCGACATCGTCGAGACCGATCACCGCGGTATGGATATCCTCGCTCGCCACATAGGAATTGCGCGTGTCGACCAGCGACACCGCGCCACGCGCGGCATTGCCGTCGGTATCCTTGGGCGACATCTCCCACAGCGCGTTCCACGAGCCGAGATCCGACCAGGCATAGTCCGCCTCGATCACTGCCGCCCGATCGGTGCGTTCCATCACCGCATAATCGACCGACTTCGCCGGCGAGGTCGCGAAGATCTCGCGATCGATGCGCTCGAAACTCATGCCTCCGGCCTGGTCGACCTGGATGGCCGCGGCGACCTTGGCCGCGACATCGGCGATCTCCGGCTCGAACCGCCGGAGCTCGCCCAGGAAGACATCGGCGCGGAACAGGAAATTCCCGGAATTCCAGAGATAGCCGCCGGCGACGAACCGCTCCGCCGTCGCCGCATCCGGCTTCTCGACGAAGGCCGCAACCATGCGCACCCGGCCGTCCATCATGTCACCCGGCCGAATATAGCCATAACCGGTCGCGGGCTGTGTCGGCTTGATGCCGAAGGTGACCAGGGCCCCGGCTTCGGCCGCATCGAGGCCTGCCCGCGCGGTCGCGGCGAAGGCGGCGCTGTCGGTGACCAGGTGGTCGGCGGCGAGCACCAGCATCACCGCGTCCGGGTCATGGGCCCGCAGGAGTTCGGCGGCAACCGCGATCGCCGGTCCCGAATCGCGACGCATCGGTTCCAGCATGATACGGCCGGTGACCCCGGCCCGCGCCAGCTGGTCGGCGACCAGGAAGCGGAAATCCTCTCCGGTCACGACGACCGGATCGGTGAACACCGAGCGGTCCGCGACCCGCGCCAGCGTGTCCTCGAAGGTCGAGCGCTCGCCCAGCAAGGGCAGGAATTGCTTGGGATAGGCCTCCCGCGACGACGGCCAGAGCCGTGTCCCCGCGCCACCCGACAGGATCACCGGAACGATCCGCTTCTGAGCCGTCATGTGCCCTTCAACCCTTCTCGAAAACCGTCTGGCCTGGCCATCGACCTAGCGGCAATGCAAATCCGGCGCCAGAGCCTTTGCATGAAATGGTCAATGCGGCCGGCTGGAGAGACGGCCAGGTCGTCACCCGCGTCGTCACCCGCGTCGTCACCCCCTTGGCGCGGCGAGCGACGGCCGGCTGAACGTGGTCTGGCCGGTCGCCGCCTGATAGACCCCGAGCAGCAGGATAAGGAAGGCCGAGACGAACACGGTGTTCATCTGGTCGTGGCTGAAGATCAGGTTGGTCATGCCGAAAATCGCATAACCGCCCGACAGCATGATCGCGAAGGCGACCCGGTCCCGGTAGCGGTCGTCGCGCACGGAGCCGATGGCCGCCATGATCGGCGCCGCCAGCAGCATGAGCAGCGCGGCGAGGCCGACCAGGCCGCGGCCGACCGCCGTGGTGATGAACTCATTGTGCAGATGGCGATAAGGCGGCACCTCGAAGCCGTCGCGGGCAGCGCGCCGGCGCACTTCGTCCACCGCATTCTGGCTGCCATAGCCGAAGACCGGTCGGGCCAGAAAGGCCTCGGCGCCATAGGTCCAGAGAATGGCGCGATGCGCCGTGCTCTCGTCGTGGCTCCTGAGCGCCCGGCCGGCCTCGAGCGAGGCTTTCAGCGCGACCAGGCGATCGGGCACATTCGCGACGATGCCGAGCCCGCCGACGGTGACGGTGACCACGCCGAGCACCAGCCCAGCCATGGCCGTCCGCCGCCGGATCGTCGGCCAGAGATAGATGCCGAGCGCCAGCACGATCAGTGGCAGGGCGAGCAGCGCCCCCCGCGTCTGCGACAGGAGGCAGGCGCCGAAGCCGGCGGCCATCGCGATCAGGGCGAAAAGCTTGTGCGGCCGCGACAGCCTGGTGAAGCCGACGAGCGACAGACCGGCGGCCAGGATCGCGACGTCGCCGAAGGGAATGGCATTGGCCATGCCGGCGGTGGCGCGCCACTGGCCCAGGCCGAACACCTCGATGGCCGAATAGATCAGAGCCGAAATGGCGCCGGCCCGGATACCGTCCAGGAACAGGTCGAAGACGTCGACCCGCGGCGACTGCACCAGCGCGCCGACCAGCACGGTGAAGACCAGGAAATGCAGGGTGGTGCCGACATCCAGGAGACCGGCCAACCGGTTGGGAAAGAGCACCGGAGAGATGAGCGCCACGCCGAAATAGGCGAGGCAGACGAGACAGCCGAAGGCGGTCGAGGCGGGCCAGACCCAGCTCAGCCGGCCGGTCAGCCAGAGCGCCGAAACATAGACTGCACCGGCAAAGAACCAGGCGGTTGCCAAGCTGCCGAGCGGCAGCGGCAGGAAGCCCAGCAGCGGTGCGAACAGGAAGGCCGCCCGGTTGGGATCATTGATGGTCGCCCGGCACCAGTTGACCACGCGCGCGACGGGAGAGCACTTCGGCCGATCCATGAATTCCTGTCCGGCTCAGCGCCTCACTCAGCGCGACAGCCCCATCGACGCCGTCAGGCCGCCATCCATGGTCAAGGTCGCGCCGGTGAGATAGCCAGCCAAAGGCGACAGAAGATAGGCAACGAGGCCGCCGATCTCTTCCGGCTTGGCAAAGCGGCCGGCCGGGATCTGGCTTTCCATCTTGTCGCGATAATCGGCATATTTGGCCATCATGTCGGTATCGACGAAGCCCGGCGCGACGACATTGACGGCGACGCCGCGCTTGGCGCTCTCGATCGCCAGCGTGCGGCAATAGGCGGCGAGCGCCGCCTTCGACGCGCCATAGGCGGCATTGCCCTGATTCGAACGCTCGGCCGTCACCGAACCGATGGCGACGATGCGGCCGGTCCGCGCCCGCATCATCGGCCGGATCAGCGCCGAGACCAGCCGGGTGAAGGCAAAGAAATTGATCTGCATCACCGCTTCGGCCTTGGCCTGGTCCATCACCGCCGCCAGTTGGTCATAGGGCTGGCCGGCATTGTGGACGAGGCCGTAATAGGTTTCGCCCTGTTCGAGTTCGCTGACGAAGGCGTCCACCGCCTGCTTGTCGGCGAGATCGAGCGCGCGGGCCACGATGTCGCGCGCCGGATGCGCCGCCTTGACCTCGGCGACCAGCGCCTCGGCCGCGGCCCCCGACGAGCGCACGGTGAAGGTCACGTCATGGCCGGCTTCCGCCAGGGCCCGGACGATGGCGGCCCCCATGCCCTTGGCGCCGCCGGTGACCAGGACGCGGCCCATCAGGCGGGCTCCCTGGCGAGCACCAGGCAGACGTTCTGGCCGCCGAAGCCGAAGGAATTGGAAATGGCGCGGCTGACCTCGGCCTTGCGCGCGACATTCGGCACCACATCCATCGGGATCGCCGGGTCGGCCTCGTTGTGGTTGATGGTCGGCGGAATCACGCCGCGGGCAATGGTCATCAAGGTGAACACCGCCTCGATCGCGCCTGCCGCCGACAGGGTATGGCCGATCATCGACTTGTTCGACGACACCGCAACCGACTTCAGGTGCTCGCCGAACACCGCGGCGAGGCCGACATATTCCATCTTGTCGTTTTCCGGCGTCGAGGTGCCGTGGGCATTGACATATTGCACGTCGGCCGGCGTCACGCCGGCATCCTCCAGCGCGTTGCGGATGCAGCCGATGACCGGGGCCCCATCCGGGCTCGAGCGGGTGCGATGGAACGAATCGGCCATCTCGCCGCAGCCCTCGACGACGCCGAGGATCGTGGCGCCGCGCGCCTTGGCATGCTCGTAGGATTCGAGCACCAGGGCGCCCGCCCCTTCCGCCATGATGAAGCCGTCACGATCCCTGGAGAACGGCCGGGCGGCAGCCGCCGGCTTGTCGTTGCGCGTCGACAGCGCCGACAAGAGCGAGAAGCGCACCAGCGATTCCTGATTGGCCGAACCGTCGGCGCCGATCACCAGGGCGGCAGCGGTGTCGCCGCGGCGGATCGCCTCGACCGCCAGCTGGATGGCGGTAGCGCCGGTCGCGCAGGCCGTGGAGACCGAGATCGGCGCGCCGGTCGTGCCGAAACGGTCGGCCAGTTCGTCGCTGACCGAACCGAACAGGAACCGCGTCTGCATCCGCGAGAAGTCTTTCGACGCCGCGCCGCGCAGCAGGTCGTCATAGGTGATGCCGTCGTGCTGGCCGGAGGCGCGCGCCAGTTCCTGGCGTTGCGGCCATTCCATCTCCACCGGCGGCATGCCGAGAAACAGGGGGCCCGGAAAGGCGCCGTCGGTCCCGATTCCCGCCTCGGCGACAGCCTCGTCGGCGGCCAGCACCGCCATCTTGGTGGTCAGATCAGGGGCATTGTCGAACGGCACGAAGTCCACGGTGCCGGCGATCGTCGTGCGCAGGCCCTCGACCGGGAAACGGGTGATGGCATGAATGCCCGACTCACCCGCCGTCAGCTTGGCCCAGTTTTCTTCCTTGCCCTGGCCGAGCGAGGTGACCACGCCCATGCCGGTGACGACCACCACCGGGCGGCCGTGCTTGTCTTTCATCGTGGCAGCCATGTCAGCCTCCGTCAGACCGCTTCGACCAGGCCGAGACCTTCGCCGCGCCAATGGCCGACCGAGGTCACGACCGCCTGTTTCACCTTGCGGGTCATTGCCGCTTCATCGGTCGAGCCGCCGACCGGCGGCACCGCCGCGCCGCGCGCCACCATCATGGCGGCAAGCGCGATATTGGCCGGGAAGGTCGCCTCGACGCTGTGGCCGATCACCGAGCCGGTGGCCCGGGTCGGCACCCGCCGCTGATCCAGGAGGTCGCGCTCGATCCTGACCGGTCCGGCGACCCCGGTGGTGCCGGAAACCACGACGGTGGCGCCGGGGATGAGCTGCGGCGAGATGGCGTTCCACTGCACCGCCAGCGAATGCTCGGCCTGGCCATCCTTGCGCGCGGTGCGGTCGGAGGTCACCGATGTCAGCCTGGCGATCGGCTTGGCGCCGCGCTTTTCGGCATGCTCGCGGGCCTCGATGACGAGGAACGCCCCGACCGAGCCGAGAACCGTGCCGCCGCCGTCCTTCTGGCGCTCCCAGACCGGCGCCCAGGGCTTGGTCCAGTTCATGTGGCCGAGCTCGAAATGCAGGATCGTGTCCGGCCGCTCGGCCGAATAGGCGCCGCCGACCAGGAACAGGTCGCCCTGATTGGCATGGCAGCGGGCCAGCGCGACGCGCACCGCGTCGACGCCGGCCATTTCCTCGCCCATGAAGGTGCGCGAGGAGCCGACCACGCCGTGGACGATCGAGATATTGCCGGCGAGCAGGTTGGACAGCTGCGCCAGGAACAGAGTCGGCCGCAGATCGTTCATCAGCCGCTCGTTGAGGAACGGCCCGGGCGTGTTCGAGGTTTCAAGGCCGGTCAGCACCTGGCCGTCGACCGCATAGTCGCGCTCGCCGCCACCGGCGGCCACCACCATATGCATGGCCGACAGGAGATCCTTGTTGCCCTTGATGCCGGCATCGTCGAGCGCCAGGCCCGCGGCATAGGTGCCGAGCCGCTGCCAGGCTTCCATCTGGCGGCGATCGCCCCGGTCGGGGATCTGCTTGATCACGTCGATCGCGGCGGCCGGATGCACGTGATAGGGCGCGTGGGTCGCCGAATCGAGTTTCAGCCAGTCGTCCTGTCCCCCGCCGAGAGCCGCCCAATGCGCGTCGAGCCCCTCGCCGAGCGCCGTGACAAGGCCGATCCCAGTGATCCAGGCCTCGCGTTCCCGGGCAATCGACATCAAGCACTCCTCATTATCGCATCGTCGTCAGGCCGCTTCGAGTTTCTCGAACGGAAATTCCAGGCGCTCGCCCCACTCGCGGATCATCTTGGCGAATTTGGGATCGGGGAAAGTCTTCACCGCGAACTTGATCTCGGCTTCCGCGACCTTCTTGCCCTGGCGGGTAATGAAGGCCTTGGTCACGGCATAACCCGAGCCGTCGCCGATCAGGTGCGCGGTCACCTCGAGAGCGGTCGAAGGCGGCACGAAATCGCGCATCTTGGCCGAATTGGTGCCGACCAGGAACGGCATGGCGGTGAGCTTGTTCAGGCCGAGAATCAGCCAGCCCGACGTCTGCGCCATGGCCTCGATCATCAGCACCCCCGGCAAAAGCGGGAAGCCGGGAAAATGGCCCTCGAATACCGGGCTTTCCGCCGGCACGTCGGCAGCCGCCGTCAGTGTCTTCGCCTGCGCGTCGAACGAGACGACGCGCGTGATCATCTGAAAATATTCAAGCCGCATGGGACGCGGGTCTCCGGCGCCGGCGAGATCAGGTGCTTTTCGCGGCGACCAGCTCGTCGATCTTCGAGCAGAGCGCACCGAGCACGAAATAGTCCTCGGTCTTGGCCTTGCCCTCATTGACCTCCTGCGTCCACTTTTCCAGTGGCAGCTTGATCCCGAACGCCTTGTCGATGGCGAAGGCGATATCGAGGAAGTCGAGCGAATCGATGCCCAGATCGTCGATCGCGTGGCTCTCCGGCGTGATCTTCTCGAGCGGAATATCGCAGGTTTCCGAGATGATCTTCGAGACGGCTTCGAAGGTGGACGACATTATCAGGGGTCTCCGTGCGGCCGCCATCCGGCGTACATGGTGCGAGACAATAGGCGACGTTTGCCCGCGAAGGGCATCGTTTAGCATTCGGGCCTGCTATAGAGGACCCGATGCCGGTCATCAACCCTTTGTGCTGCCGGCCAATACCCGTAAGTTGACGTTTTCCCGCATGACGAGCGAGCTTGCCGCCGGCATCGCGGGAGGCTCGCGAGTTGACGCCGCCCGCCCCGCCCTTTAGGCAGCGCCACTCGTTTTCAATGAGCGCGGTGCGCTCGCGAAAGCCGATAGGATTCAAGGAGAACCTGATGCGCGCGCTCCGCCTCCATGGTGACCGCGACCTTCGCCTCGAGGAGATCGAGGATGCGCCGGCACCTGCCGCCGGCGAGGTCCGGATCAAGATCGCAGCCGTCGCGCTGAACCATATCGACGTCTGGGGCTTCCGCGGCATGGCCTTTGCCAAGCGCAAGATGCCGCTGGTCGCCGGCGCCGAAGCCTCCGGCACGATCGACGCGATCGGCGAAGGCGTGACGCGCTTCAAGCGGGGCGACCCGGTCGTCATGTTCGGCGCCAAGACCTGCGGCACCTGCGTCTATTGCCGCTCCGGCCGCGACAATCTCTGCGAGAATGTCGGCGGCGTCATGGGCTTCCACATCGACGGCTTCGCCTGCGAATATGTCACCATGGAGGAACGCCTGGTGGTGCCGGTGCCGGCGGGCGTCTCGCTCAGCGACGCGGCGACCGCCGCGATCACCTTTTCCACCGTCGAGCACATGCTGTTCGACAATTGCAAGCTTCAGCCGGGTGAAACGGTTCTGGTCCAGGCCGGCGGCTCGGGCATCGGCACGGTCGCCATCAAGGTCGCCAAGGCGCTCGGCTGCACCGTCATCACCACCGTCGGCGACGACGAGAAAGCCGAGAAGGCCAGGGCCATCGGCGCCGATCACGTGATCAATTACCGCACCGACCGCTTCGAGGGCGTGGTCCGCAAGATCACCAAGAAGAAGGGCGTCGACGTGGTGTTCGAGCATACCGGCGCCGACACCTGGAACGGCTCGCTGCTGTGCATGAAGCGCGGCGGCCGGCTCGCCACCTGCGGCGCCACGTCGGGGGCCACCGTGCAGATGAACCTGATGCAGCTGTTCCAGCAGCAGTACAAGATCCTCGGCTCCTTCGGCGCGCCGATCCGCGCCATCGCCGACGGCCTGAAGCGAATCGCCGACGGCGTCAGCCCGGTCATCGACGCGGAACTGCCGATGGACCGCTTCAAGGAGGCGCTCGATCGCCTGGAGAGCCGCAGGGTCTTCGGCAAGATCCTCGTGAAGATCTAAGGGCGGCCGGGCTCTTGGTTCGCTGGCTTCGCCACAACTATCCCTGGGCCATGCTGCCGCTCGACTGGCTGGTGGGCATGATCGTGCTCGCCGGCCTGAAGCTGGTGCGTTCGCTCGGACCCGACCGGGCCAGCGATCTCGGCGGCTTCGTCGCGCAGCGCATCGGCCGCTTCATCAAGGCCAACCGTATCGGTTACGCCAATCTGAAGGCGGCCTTTCCGGAGAAATCCGAGGCCGAGATCCAGGCCATCCTGCGCGGGGTCTGGGACAATCTCGGCCGCACGGCCTGCGAATATGCCTGCATGGACGACCTCTGGGACTTCGACGCGGCGCGTCCCAACCAGGGCCGCGTGGTCACCGACGACGTGCCGCTTTATGAAAGGCTGCGCGACGACAGCAAGCCGGCGATCTTTTTCGCCGCCCATCTGGCCAATTGGGAAATGCCGGCTGTGGCCGCCGCCGCCCACGGTCTCGACATGACCGCGCTCTACCGCATGCCGAACAACCGCTTCGTGGCGCGCGCCATCCAGAAGATCCGCGGCCGCACCATGGGCAAGATGGTCGCGTCAGGCGGCTCGGGCGTGCTGCAGCTCGTCCGCGAGCTCGAGCGCAACAACCATATCGGCATGCTGATCGACCAGCATCTCCAGCGCGGCGTCGACGTCACCTTTTTCGGCCGCCCGGCCAAGGCCAATCCGACCGCCGCCAAGCTCGCCCGCGAATTCGACTGCCCGGTTCACGGCGCCCGGGTCATCCGCCTGCCCGGCAATCGCTTCCGCCTGGAGGCGACCGAGGAGATCGTCCTGCCGCGCGACGCCGAGGGCCGGATCGACGTCCAGGGCGCCATGCAGGCCATGACCGACGTCGTCGAGGGCTGGGTACGCGAACATCCCGAGCAATGGCTCTGGCTGCATCGGCGCTGGCGCTGAGCCCGGAACGCCCGTCCACAGCAATCGTAACCAATTGTTGCTGACCCTATGGACAAATTTCAAGAGTGTATTAGGATTTGTTGCATCGTTCACAGCGCTGACCGGCGATCATGTACGACCGAAGGATGCATGTCCCGATCGACCGCGCCGTCGCTTTCGAGCGACCGGCTGGAACCTGGCGCGTCGCGCTGGTGATCAGCATAGGGCTGTGGGGCCTGATCGCAACAGGCTTTGTCCAGTGGCTGGGCAATTAGCGGGGGACGAAGCGGGGCGGTGATCGCCGCTGGATCGCCCCCGTGAGGGCGTTGCAACGCCGCCCTATACACCATCAGGACAACACATCGTCCTGCCCGGGCCTGTCCCGGGCACCCACGAATTTTCCTCGTCCCGACGGTTCCATTGGACCCTGCCGAAGGCAAGGGCCTGCCTTCAAGGGCAGCCGGGCTGCATTCGTGGATGGCCGGGAGAAGCCCGGCCAAGACGAGAATGACCTTTGAGCGCGGCGCCCGGCATCAAGCGGATATCCGCCCCGCCCTCCCGCCGACCAGCTTCCCGTCCGCCACTCTTCCCGCCTCGCCTTCGCCCCCTTAAGAATGGCGGGTTGGTCCGGATGAGTGCCTGCATGCCATGACAGCTTTTTCCATCGACACCGTGGTCATCGGCGCCGGTGTGGTCGGCCTCGCCGCCGCCCGCCGCATGGCGCTGGCCGGCAAGGAGACGCTGGTCATCGAGGCGGCGGACGCCATCGGCACCGGCACCTCGTCGCGCAACAGCGAGGTGATCCACGCCGCGCTCTATTACCCGACCGGCTCGATCAAGGCTGCCGCCTGCCTGCGCGGCAAGGAGTTGCTCTACCGCTACGCCGCCGCGCGCGGCGTCGAGGCGGTCATGTGCGGCAAGCTGATGGTCGCGACCGACGAAAGCCAATTGCCGAAGCTGCAGGCGATCTTCGACCAGGCCGAGGCCAATGGCGTCCCCCGCCTGGCCTGGAAGACGGTGGACGAGGTGCGCGACCTGGAGCCCGAAGTCTCCTGCATCAAGGCCTTCGTCTCGGGCACCACGGGCATTGTCGACAGCCATGGCCTGATGCTGGCGCTGCAGGGCGACCTGGAGACCGCCGGCGGCATGGTCGCCTTCGAAACCCCTGTCCTATCAGCGGAAATCAGCCCTGACGGCATCGTGCTGGCGACCGGCGGGGCCTCGCCCACCGAGATCACCGCCCGCACCGTGATCAATGCCGCCGGCCATTTCGCGCCGAAATTCCTGAAAGCCCTCAGCGGTTTTCCCGGCGAGCATGTCCCCAGGCAATGGTACGCCAAGGGCAATTATTTCTCGCTCGCCGGCCGCCAGCCGTTCAGGCATCTGGTCTATCCGATGCCCGACAGCGCCGGCCTCGGCGTACACGCGACCATCGACCTGCAGGGCCGCTGCCGCTTCGGTCCCGACGTCCAATGGGTCGAGGATGAAACCGACCTGATCGTCGATCCCGCCCGCGCCGCCGGTTTTTATGCAGCCATCCGCGCCTATTGGCCCGGCCTCGCCGACGGCGCCTTGCAACCCGACTATGCCGGCATGCGGCCGAAGCTGCACGGCCCGGGCATGCCCATGCCGGATTTCCGCATCGATGGCCCCGCGCTTCACGGCGTGCCTGGCCTGGTCAATCTTCTCGGCATCGAAAGCCCGGGGCTGACCGCCTCGCTGGCCATCGCCGATCTCGCCGCCGACCGCCTCGGCCTGCCCTTCCTGGAGACTGTCTGATGACCGATCTGGCCTCCCTGCCCGCGCTCGGCGCGGTCGCGACCGCCGACGCCATAACCGATGGCCGGACGACCGCCGCCGCCGTCGTCGACCAGGCGCTGTCGCGGATCGGCCGCGACAACAGCCGGCTCCAGGCCTTCATCACGGTGCTCGCCGACGAGGCCCGCGCCGAGGCCGCGCTGCTCGACCAGCTCCTGGCCCGCGGCCACCGCCGGGGCCCGCTGCACGGCGTGCCGGTGGCGGTCAAGGACATCATCGATGTCGGCGGCCAGAAGACCCGCGCCGGATCGGTCACCCGCGATCACCTGCCGGCCGCCGCCTATGACGCCTTCGTGGTCGCCAGGCTCCGGGCCGCCGGCGCCATCGTCGTCGGCAAGACCAATACCGTCGAATATGCCTTTGGCGGCTGGGGCACCAATGTCATCGCGGGCACCCCGGTCAATCCGCATGATTTCACCGTGGCCCGGGTGCCCGGCGGCTCGTCCTCCGGCTCGGGCGTGGCGGTCGGCGCCGGCATGGTGCCGCTCGCCTTCGGCACCGATACCGGCGGCTCGGTGCGGCTGCCCGCCGCCTGGTGCGGCGCGGTCGGCTACAAGACTTCTTATGGCCTGGTCAGCCGTGCCGGCGTGGTGCCGCTGGCGCTCGCCTTCGACACGATCGGGCCGATCACCCGCACGGTGCGTGACGCCGCCGTCATGGGCCAGGTCATGCTCGGCTCGGATCCGGCCGATGCCTCGACATCCGGCGCGCCGGGGCTCGACCTCGTCTCCGGCCTGGAGGCCGGCGTCAAGGGCCTGACCATCGGCCTCGTCAGCCTCGACCACGACATGGCGGTCGACGGCGAGGTGGCCGCCGCTGTCGAGACCGCCGCGCGCGCCCTGGAACAGGCCGGTGCCCGCGTCGTCCGGCTCATGCTGCCGGAGACGCTGGCCACCTACACGGCCGCCTGCGGCGAGCTGATGATGGTCGAGGGCTATTGCCGCTACGGCGCGCTCGCCGATGCCGAACCGTCGCCGCTCGGCGCGCCGGTCGCCAAGCGCCTGCGCGGCGGCGCCGGCCTGTCGGGCCCCACCCTGTTCGCCGGCCTGGAGCGCCGCGCCGAGCGGATCATCGCCGCCAATGCCGCGCTCGAAGGCATCGATGCATTGATCCTGCCGACCTCACCGATCCCGGCTGTGCCGATCGCCGAGGTGGACGAGGCCGGCGCCCCCGGCGGCCTGACCCGCTTCGTCAATTATCTCGAATGGACCGGCGTCTCGGTGCCGGTCGGGCGCACGGCCTCCGGCCTGCCGATCGGCCTGCAGGTGGTCGCGCGGCGCTTTGCCGATGCGCTGGCGCTGCGCATCGCCCGCAGCGCCGAGGTCAATGCCGGCGGGCCATTGCCTTTACCGGCCTGACCGAAGACCCCGCTCCGGCCCGCCGGCTTCGGCCGGCGCGCAGCCATGGTCGCCGCTCACATTGGCGATGACCCGGTGGAGCAGGACGGTGAGCTTCTCGATATCCGCCTGGTCGAAACCCGCCAGTGCTTCCTGATTGCCTTGGGACAGGATGGTCCGCGCCGGGCCGATCCGCGCCAGCGCGCTGTCGCTCAGCGAGATCAGGCTGCTTCGGCCATCCGTCGGATCAGGCTCGCGGCAGATCAGGCCGTCGCGCTCCATCCGCGCGAGCAGTTGCGCCATGCTCGGCTGCTCGACGCCGGCCAGCCGCGCCAGCTCCTTTTGCGACAGGCGCGCGCCGTCCTTCAGCGGCACCAGCACTGAAAACTGACTGACGCTGATGCCGATATCGCGGAGCCGCCCATCGGCGACCCGCGCCAGCATGCGCGCCGCCGTCGCGATGAGCAGGCTGGGCATCGTCCGGGGCTGCCAGGTCTCCGCGGCGTCAGACATTTATATTGCATCCTATTTAGATATTTACATTGGTACCTATATAGATATATAGGAGCCTATGAACAGACTATCGCAGGAGGCACCGATGCCGCAACATCCCACGATCGCAATCGTCGGCGGAGGGCTGGGCGGCCTGACGCTCGCCCGCATCCTTCACCTGAACGGCATGGCTGCAACCGTGTTCGAGCTGGACGCGCACCCGCTCGCGCGGCCGCAGGGCGGATCGCTCGACATGCATGCCGAGACCGGGCAGCGCGCCCTGCGCCTCGCCGGTCTCGAGGACGCTTTCCGCACGCTCGCCCGTTATGAGGACCAGGGTGGCAAGGTCTACCACCCCGATGGCCGGCTGCTGTTCGAGGAGACGGATTTCGAGGGCGACCGGCCGGAGATCGACAGAACCCAGCTGCGCCAGCTGCTGCTGGATGCGCTGCCCGAAGGCATGGTCCGGTGGGGGCAAAAGGTCGCGGCCGTGCGGCCGCTCGCCGATGGCCGCCATGCAGTGGTGGTCGAGGGCGGTCCGGATGAAGCTTTCGATCTCGTGGTCGGCGCTGACGGAGCCTGGTCGCGCGTGCGTCCACTGGTTTCGAGCGCCACGCCCTTCTACGAGGGGGTGACCTTTGTCGAACTGGGCATCGACGATGTCGACAGGCGCCATCCCGCGATCGCCGCCCTGGTCGGGCGCGGCAAGATCTTCGCGAAGGGGCGATCACGGACACTGGTCGCCCAGCGCAGCTCCAACGGCCATATCCGGGTCTATGCGGCGCTGCGCATGGCCGAGAACGCGCTCGAGCTGGATCGCACCACGCCGGGCTGGGCGGTGGCGCAGCTCGCCGCGCATTTCGACGGTTTCGCACCCGCATTGCTCGAACTCATCATGCAAGGGGAACTGCTGGCCCTGCGGCCGATGTATGCCCTGCCGGTCGGCCATCGCTGGGACAACCGGCCGGGCCTCACGCTGATCGGCGACGCCGCCCATCTGATGTCGCCGTTCGGCGGCGAAGGCGCCAATGGCGCCATGGCCGATGGCGCCGATCTCGCCCTGGCGCTGGCGCGCGGCGGCGACTGGCGCCGGGCGGTGGCGGATTACGAGGCGATCATGGTCCCGCGCGCGAGCGAAGCGGCACGCGGTGCGGCCGAAGGCCTGAGCGGCGCGGTCGCGGAGGATGCCCGCGACCATGTGCTCGAGCATTTCCAGTCGATGCAACAGGAGGGCGACGCGGCCCGGCGGACCGAAGAACTCTCTGTGCCACGCGAGGTGTTCGAGACTCGCATGGCCGAGATGACCGCCAATGCCGAGATCCGCAAGAGAGTGAACGCCGCGTGCCGCTTCGACCTTTCCGGGCCGAATGGCGGCAGCTGGATCGCCGATTTCCGCGAAGGCAGCGCCGGTGTCCGGCGGGGCGACGAGGCGGTGCAGTGCACGATCGCCATGCGGGACGACGACTTCACCGCCATGGTCGCGGGCCGGTTCAACGCCCGCATGGCCTTCATGGGCGGCCGGCTGAAGGTCAAAGGCGACATGGCGGTGGCGATGACGCTCGGCGAGATCCTTGAAAGGTGACGACGCTCACCGATCGGCAGGCGCGACAGGCCCCGTGCGGGCGGAAAGCGCCGCCATGACCGACCTCATCTGGTTCTGCTTGCTGTGTGAAGCCCGCGGCCATGGGATCGCCCTGCTGATCACGGTCATCGCCCTGCTCGCCGCGGCCACGACGATCTCCCTCAAATAGATGATCACCTGCCGGGCGGCAGGCGATCCGGAGCGTCAGGGTGTCGCCGGCGCCCCGCCCCGCGAGGTCCGCATGGCGACCAGCGAGGTCAGCGCCAGCAGGATGATCACCGCGCCATAGATGTCGCTCGACAGGCCGAGGCCGAGCAGCGGGGCGGCAAGGCCGGCCATGATCGCCGGCAGGCTGAAGGCGAGATAGCTCTCGACATAGAAGGCCGCGAGCAAGCCGGCCCGCTCGCTCGGCGCGGCGAGCGGGATGACCGACCGGAATGTCCCGGAAAAAGCCGAACCGAAGCCGAGACCGGCGATCACCGTGCCGACCAGCATGAGCGGCACGCGTTGCGCATGCACGCCGGCAAGCGTGAACGCGACGCCCAGCGCCAGCACCGAGGTCCCCACCGTCAGCATGGTCGTGGCGGTCAGCCGCCGCACCAGCACGACCGCAACGGCGGCAGCGAAAGGCAACGCGGCCACTACCATGCCGCCGATGAAGGGCGAGGTCAGGCCGGTGGCGACCCGGACGAGCGAGGGCATGAGCGAGAAATAGAAGCCGCCCAGCGCCCAGGTGGCGATATTGACCGGTGTCACCCGGGCCAGCGCCTTCAGCGCCTGCGGCGGCACGCTGACATGAGGACGGAGGGAGGCAAGAGCCCCCGGCCGCCTCTCGGCCGTTTCCGGCATGAACCAGAGCATCGAGGCTGCCAGGGCCGAGACGGTCAGCAAGACGATGTAGATCAGCTGCGTCGGCGCCGGCGCGAAAGTAACGAGGGCGCCCGACCCAAGGGCACCGAGCGTCAGCCCGGCAAAAGCGGTGACGCTGTTATAGAGCGGTCCCTGGACCCGGTTGGTGTCGAGGATGGTCGCGCCGAGCGTGGTCGTCGCGGCGCCGGTGGCAAAGCCCTGCACCACCCGCGCCAGCGTCAGGGCCGCCGCCGTGTCGGCCGCGATGAACATGACCATGGCGATCGCATTCAGGATCAGCGCGCCGAAAATGACCGGCCGCCGGCCGATATGGTCGGACAGCGAACCGACCGTCAGCAGCGCCGTCAGCAGGCTCAGCACATAGGCCGAGAAGATCACCGTCAGGACGGCCGGCGAGAGCCCCATCATCTCCTGGTAATGGCGGTAGAGCGGCGTCGGCGCGCTGCCGCTGGCCGAAAAGGTGGCGGCCGTGATGACGGCGAAGACGGTCATGGCACGGGTTGAGAAGAAGGCTCCCTGGTCGGGCTCGGCGGTAGCGGCTGCACAGCTCATGATGGCACCTCGCGGAATGAATTTAAGACGACTGGTCATCTCAAAGGATGGCAATAGAAGCCCGATACCGCCTCGTTTCGGCGGCATCGGATCGGTTCAGGTCAGGATTTGGCCGAAGGCGATCTGCATGAAGCGGTCGAAGGACCGATTGTCCCTTTCAACCCGGCCGCGCAGCAGCGCGCCCTGATAGGCGTCCAGCAGATAGCCGGCGAGAATGCCGGCCTCGACCTTGGTCGGGATTGATCCGTCGGCCTGGCCGTCCTTGACCGCCACCGCGATATCCTCGGTCCAGCGGGCATAGAGCCCGGCGAGGCTGTCGCGAATGAGCGGGCTCTGATTGGACATTTCCGCGCTGAAATTGCCAAGCAGGCAGCCGCGCTCGAAATTCGATTCGACCAGCCGCTCGTTCAGCGACTGAAAATAGCGGCGCAGCCGGTCCAGCGGCGCGATCGACGTATCGGCGAGGACGAGCCGGCGCGTGCTGGCCTTGCCGTAGCGCTCGACGATCTCGGCGCCGAGCGCTTCCTTGCTTTCGAAGTGATTGTAGAACGAGCCCTTGGGGACGCCGGCCAGCGCGGTGATTTCCTGCACGCCGACGCCGTTGAAGCCCTTTTCGAGAAGGGTCTTCAATCCAGCTTCGACGATCTGCTCGCGGGTGTTGTGTCTGGCCATGGCCAGCAAATATGACCGGTCGTCTTAGAAATCAAGTCACGAAGCGGAGAGGACCGAGATCCGCACGCGCCAGGGTCTCGCGGCGGGCCGCCATACTTGTCTAAAATATCATAAAATGATACTTTCCAGCCAACTGGAGAGATAGAGCGATGGCATCGAGCTACACGATCGGCCCTCATTTCGAGGGCTTCATCAAGCAGATGGTGCAAAGCGGCCGCTACGCTTCGGCGAGCGAAGTGATGCGCGACAGCCTGCGGCTGATGGAGGAGCGGGAAAAAATGCGCGCCGCCAAACTGGACACGTTGCGCGCGCAGATCAGGGCCGGGCTCGATAGCGGACCGGCCGAAGCGCTAGACATGGCGGAGATCAAGGCCGAGGCCCGCGCTCAGCGCCGTCGTGCCAAGGCTGCCGCCGATCATGGCGAATAGGCTCGATCGCTTACCAGGTGATTAGGTTGAAGACGTGGATGGCCGGGACAAGCCCGGCCAAGACGAACGGCGCGGCCTCCGACGACGGAACTGGTTTGGAAGCGCGCCGAAGGCGGGGAAGTGCGGGTCAAGGCTGGTCCCCGCAGAAGCAGGCCTCGCGGCTTTCGCGTCTTGGCCGGGCTTGTCCCGGCCATCCACGACTTGAGCTTCCTGCTCACGCAAACCTGCGTTCGGTATCCCCGCTCCGCCACGCCCTCCCGATAAGCGAATTGAAAGACGCTCGCACGGTTTTCCATTGGTCCGGCCACTCCGGCGCACGTTAGAAGCCGCCGACCAACTGCGACATCAATGGGAATGCGGACCATGAGAACTCAGGTCGGAATTGTCGGCGCGGGACCCGCGGGCCTGTTCCTCGCGCATCTCCTGGCGCGCCAGGGCATCGAGGCGGTGGTTCTCGAAGCCCGCAGCCGCGCCTATGTCGAGGGGCGGGTGCGGGCCGGCGTGCTCGAAGCCGGCACCATCGACACGCTGAACAATCTCGGCCTCGGCGAACGCATGATGCGCGAGGGGCTCGTCGATAACGGCCTCGACATGCGCTTCAAGGGCCGCACCATCCATCTCGACCTGCCCGGCCTCACCGGCCGCGGCGTCAGGATCTATGGTCAGCAGGAGGTGGTGAAGGACCTGATCGCCGCGCGGCTCACGGCCGGGAGCCCGCTCGTCTTCGAGGCCAAGGTCGATCGCATCGAGGGCCTGGAGAGCGGCCGCCCAAGGGTCCACTACACCCATGACGGCATCGAGAAGGTCCTCGATTGCGACCTCGTCGCCGGCTGCGACGGCTTTCACGGCGTCAGCCGCGGCGCGGTGCCCGACGGTGTGATCGAAACCTATACGCGCAGCTATGACTTCGCCTGGCTCGGCGTGCTGGCGAAAGCAGCCCCGATCGCCGACATGACCTATAGCAATCACGACCGGGGCTTTGCCCTGTGCAGCCGCCGCTCGATGAGCATATCGCGGCTCTATCTGCAGGTGCCCGCCTCCGACGCGCCGGAGAACTGGTCGGACGCGCGCTTCTGGGACGAATTGCACATGCGCATGTTCGACGAGGGCCGATCGGAAATCAGGGAAGGCGAGATCTTCCAGCGCGATGTCGCCCAATTGCGCTCCTATATCGCCCACCCCATGCAATATGGAAACCTGTTCCTGGCCGGCGACGCCGTTCACATCGTGCCGCCGGCCGGCGCCAAGGGCCTGAACATGGCGGTGGCCGATGTCCGCGTGCTCGCACGTGCCATGGTCGGCTATTTCGCTACTGGCGCGCGCGCCGGCCTCGACCGCTACAGCGCCGACTGCATCGACCGGGTCTGGAAAACCATTCGCTTCTCGGTGTCGCTGACCGATCTCCTGCACAAATTCGATCACTATTCGCCGTTCCAGCGCGGCATGCAGATGGCCGAGCTCGACCATATCGCCGGCTCCGAAGCCGCCCGGAAGGTGATCGCCGAGCAATATGTCAACCTGAGCAACGTCGCCGACTGAGACCGGCCGGCGCGCCCGCTCACAACAGGTGGATCTGGCGGATGCCGTCCATCAGGAGGCGCGCGGCGATCGACGGCTTGCTGTCGGACCGCTGGACGATGCCGATGCCGCGCCGGCTGGCCGGCAGCGGCAGGGGCAGCACTTCGAGTTCGCCGGCATCGATCTCGTGCTGGAACAGATGCGGCGAGGCGGCGGTGAGCAATTCGCTGCCGATCAGCAGGCCGCGGGTGATGGCGATATCGGCGGTTTCGACGATCACGCTCGGCTCGCGCAATTGGCGCTCGCTGAGCGACACCTCCAGCGCGGTCCTGGTCGAGGTGCCCCGCTGCGGCAGCACCCAGCGGGCGTCTTCCAGGTCGGAGAAGTCGATCGCCGCATGCATGGTCAGCGGGTGGCCCCGGCGCACGATGACGCCCAGCATGTCCTCGACCACGACCTCCGAGGACAGCCCGACCATATGCTCGGGCGGGCGCAGGCCGCCCAGCACGAAGTCGATATCGCCGGCGCGCAACAGCACGGCCAGGTGCTCGAACGTGCCCTCGACCGTGCTCACCTTCAGATTGGGATAGGTCTCAGTCAGCGCGATGATGGCGCGCGGCAGGAGCCGGTTGCGGCCGAGCGACAGGGTGCCGACCACGACCTGGCCCGACACGCCGCTCTGCAGGGAGGCGACCTCGGCTTCGGCCTTGCGCAGCTCGGCGAGCGCGCGCCGGATATGCATCGACAGCATCAGGCCGAGCCCATTGGGCAGGATGCCGGTCGGGGTCCGCGAGACCAGCGTCACGCCGATCCCCTGCTCCACCTCGCGCAGGACCTGGCTGACGGCCGGTTGCGAAATGCCGAAGCTGTCGGCGACCGCTCCCATATGCCGCTGCTCGATGAGATCGACGAAGACCAGCAGCCTCTGCCGGCTCAGCGACAGGGAGAAGACCGGCGCATTGTCGTTCCAGCGCCCCTGCGGACACTGGGCGCGAAAGCCGCTGCGCGCCGCCTGCATTTCGGCGAAGGCGACCTCGACCCGCTCGAGCAGCACGCGGCCGAATTCGGTTAGCAGCATGCCATAGGCCCGGCGCTCGAACAGCGGCGCGTTGAGCCCGCCTTCCAGTTCCTTGATCGAGCGGGTGACGGCCGACTGGGCGCGATGAACCTCTTCGCTCGCCCTGATGACGCTGCCGGTACGGGCAACGGTGAGGAACGCGCGCAGATATTTCGGATTGATCGTCAGGGGATTGTGCCCCTGCGGGGCCATGCGTTCCGAGACCATATAAGTCTTTTAGGTGCTGACATGACGAGTTTCAACTATGCCGCCGCGCCCGCGCGCTGCACCTTCCCAAGACAAACATGCGTCTGAAGACGCCCTCTGGCCGACAAGACCTGGACCTCCCCAATGAAAGATCCGGCGCCGTTCAAAATGCCCGCCTATGTCGTCGAGCGCGTCATGAAGAAGCGCGGGCGCCTTCGCGTCTTCGACAGGTTCGAGCCGAAGGAAACGGCCCTCGTAGTCATCGACATGCAGGACTTCTACGTGAGGGACGTACCGGAAGCCATTGCCATCATTCCCAACATCAACCGGCTGGCGGCGGCGTTGCGTGACCGCGGCGGCGCGGTCGCCTGGGTCAAGATGGTCGCCGGCAAGGGCGGGAAGAGCCTCTGGCCGGTCTATCACGACTATTTCTTCACGCCCGAGAACGGTGCGCGCCATCGCGACAACCTGACCGAGGGCGCGCCTGGCCAGGAGTTGCATGCCGGTCTCGACACCCGTCCCGCTGATATCTACGCCAGCAAGCTGCGCTTCAGCGCCTTCATCCCCGGCAAGTCCGACCTGATGGAGAAGCTGGCCGCCCGCGGCATCCGCAATGTCGTCATCGTCGGCATGCTCACCAATTTCTGCTGCGAGACCTCGGCGCGCGACGCGATGATGCTCGACTATCGCGTGGCGATGGTGTCCGACGCCAATGCCGCGCGTTACCAGGAGGATCACGACGCTGGATTCTCGACGGTTTTTCAAAGCTTCGGCGATGTCGTGACCGTCGACGAACTGCTCGATGAAATCCTCCTGCCCGCGCCTGCCGTCCCGGCCCGCTGAAGGGATCGTGCCATGGGCTGTCAAAGCCAAGACGCGAACGACCGGTCGGCTGCCGACGAACGGGCCATCGAGACGGCGATCCGCCGTTTCGCGCTGCTCAACGATGCCGGCCGCTGGGACGAACTGGCCGATCTCTTCACCGACGACGCGGTCTTCGCCAGGCCCTCGGCGCCGGATCGCCCGCTCGTCGGGCGGCCGCAGATCCTGGCGGCCTTCCGGGCGCGCCCGCCAAGGCTCGCGCGCCATCTCGTCTGCAATACCGTGGTCACCATGCAGGGCCCGGATGCGGCCGAAGCCGTCAGCTATTCCGTGCTTGTCGGCATCGAGGCCGACGGCGCCGGAACGCTGTCGGTCGGCCAGTTCGACGATCGCCTGGTGCGCCGGGACGGCCTTTGGAAATTTGCCTCTCGACGGGGCGCGACGGCGATCGACCGGCTTGTGCCGGGACCCTGCCCCGCGACCTCTTCATAAGTCTTTTCGATAGCGTTGCAGAGATTTGCGGCTTCACCCGCCGGTATGCGCGTCTGAAGCTGGCAAACAACAAGAGAGCGGGATCCCGAGGGGATGAAGACCGTGCACGGCCGGGGCGGAGACGCCGCCGGCCGTCGGAACGGCTGCGTCTCCGCCTCATCCCGCACAATGTCCAGGGCATCTGGAGGAGATGGAAATGGCTCGTATTCTCGGCGGCATCGGAATGTCGCATGTGCCGACGATCGGCGTCGCCTATGACAAGCAGAAATGGGACAATCCCGCCTGGGCGCCGCTGTTTGCGGGCGCGAAGCCGGCTTTCGACTGGCTGGCCGAGAAGAAGCCCGACGTCCTGGTCTTCCTCTACAACGACCATCTCAACGCCTTTTTCTACGACCTCTATCCGACCTTTGCGATCGGCGTCTCGCCCGAGCATGACGTGGCGGACGAGGGCGCCGGGCGCCGGCCGCTGCCGATGCTGCCGGGCCATACCGCCTTCGCCACCCATATCGCCGAGCAGGTGATCGCAGACGAATTCGACCTGGCGGTGTTCCACGATCGCCCGCTCGACCACGGCGTGTTCTCGCCGCTGCCGCTGCTCTGGCCGCATGAGGGCGGCTGGCCGGGCGCGGTCGTGCCGATCATGGTCAATGTCGTGCAATATCCCCTGCCGACCGCCATGCGTTGCTTCAAGCTCGGCCAGGCGCTGCGCCGCGCCATTCATTCCTATCCCGAGGATATCTCGGTGGCCATCGTCGGCACCGGCGGCCTGTCGCACC
This sequence comes from Hyphomicrobiales bacterium, assembly GCA_017304475.1. Classification (GTDB taxonomy): domain Bacteria; phylum Pseudomonadota; class Alphaproteobacteria; order Rhizobiales; family Phreatobacteraceae; genus Phreatobacter. The sequence goes on from JAFKKV010000020.1 coordinate 198,541, forward strand.
AGATCCATGGCGAGCGCACCGGCCATAACGACACCGACTGGGACATGCGCTTCCTTGACCTGATCGAGCGCGATCCGATGGAACTCGCGCGGATGCGCCATGTCGACTATGTCCGCCTGGGCGGCGCCGAAAGCGCCGAGGTGATCATGTGGCTGACCATGCGCGGCGCGCTCAGCGACAACATCACCAAGGTCCACCAGAGCTATTACCTCGCCACCACCACGGCCATGACCACGCTGGTCTTCGAGGAAAACCAGGTGCACCGGCCGGCACCGGCCGAGCTCCGTTCCGGCAATCCGCAGATCACCGGCATCGAGGAGATCGAAGGCACCTATCCCTTCGACATCCGGACCGGCGTCGAGAAGATCCGCCTCAACCGCTTCTTCTGGGCCATGCGCACCCCGGAAGCGCGCGCCGCCTTCAAGGCCGACGAGGCCGCGGCCTGCCGGGCCGCCGGGTTGACCGCGGCGGAAACCGACCTGGTCGCCCGGCGCGACTGGATCGGCCTCATCCGCATGGGCGCGAATTTCTTCGTGCTGGAGAAATTCGCCCGCCTGGTCGGCGAAACCAATCTCGAGGTCTATGCCGAAATGCGCGGCGAGACCTTCGAGGAGTTCCTGGCCACCCGCCAGGTGCCCGACGCCCGCTAGCCGGGCCACGCCGGCAAACCGATACGTGTCGTCAAAAACAGGGGAAACCGACACATGGCCCGTTCCATCATTGCGGCCGCCACGATCCAGCGGCGACATTTTCTGGCCTTCGCTCCGGCGGCCCTTGCCGGCGCGGCGGGGTTTGCCAAGGCCGGCCTTGCCGCCGACGCCCCGGTGACGGTCGGCGTGATCCTGCCGCTTTCGGGAGCCTTTGCCGACCAGGGCGGCCATTATGAAACCGGCATGCGGCTGTTCCAGGAGATGAACGGCACCAAGGCGGCGGGCCGCGAGGTCCGTCTGGTCATTCGCGACGACCAGGGGCCGGGATCCGGCGACCTCGCCCGCCGCCTGACCCAGGAGCTGATCCTGCGCGAGCGCGCCAGCATCATCCTCGGCTACAGCTTCACGCCCAACGCCATGTCGGCGGCGGGACTTCTGACCGAAGCCAAGGTGCCCGGCATCATCGTCAATGCCGCGACCTCGGTGCTGACCCAGCGCTCGGACTATTTCACCCGCATCTCCGTCACCATGTCGCAGGTCGCCCACAGCCTCGGCAAATGGGCTGCGGCCAACGGCATCAGGACGGCCTATACGATCGTCTCCGACTATGCGCCCGGCCTCGACGCCGAGAAGTGGTTCGTCAAGGGGTTCACCGATGGCGGCGGCACCATTCTCCGCAGCGATCGGACGCCGCTGGCGGCGATGGAATATGTGCCGTTCCTGCAGCGCGCGATCGAAGCCAAACCCGATGCTATCTTCGCCTTCAATCCGGGCGGCGACGTCTCGATCGCCTTCATCAAACAGGCCGGCGAGCGCCTGAAAGGCACCGGCATCAAGCTCCTGGTGACCGGCGACGTGGTCGACGACAACCTGCTGCCGGCCATGGGCGAAGCGGCCAGGGACGTGATCTCGGCCTGGCACTACCAGACCGATGTCGACACCCCCGCGAACAAGCGGTTCCTCGCGGCTTTCCGGGCAAAGTTCGGGGCAGCGGCCGTACCGAGCTACCGGGTCGTCCAGGGTTATGACGGCCTGGCGCTGATCTATCAGACGCTCGAAAAGACCGGCGGCCGGACCGACGGCGAGGCTTTCATGGCGGCGCTCAAGGGGGCCCGGCTGGACAGCCCGCGCGGTCCGGTGCTGATCGATCCGGCAACCCGCGAAATCGTCGAGAACATCTATATCCGCCGCGGCGAGATCGCCAATGGCGTCGGCGTCAACGCCACCTTCGCCACCATCGAAGCCGTCAGAGACCCGGCGAAATGAATGCGTCCGGCCTTCTGACCGTCGTCGTCGACGGTGTCGCCTATGGCATGCTGCTGTTCCTCTTCTCCATTGGCCTGTCGATCACGCTCGGCCTGATGCGTTTCATCAACCTCGCCCATGGCGCCTTCGCCATGGCCGGGGGCTATGTCCTGGTCGTGCTGGTCGGCACGGCCGGCCTGCCCTTCCTCCTGGCCTTGCCGGTCGCCTTCGCCGCCACCGGCCTGCTCGGCGCCGCGCTCGAACGCACGGTCATCCGCCATGTCTACCGGAAATCCGAACTGCAGCAGGTGCTGTTCTCGATCGGGCTCGCCTTCGCCGCCGGCGCCATTGCCAATATCCTGTTCGGGCCGCAGCAGCAGCCGATTCCCCTGCCCGCCTGGGCGACCCGGATGGTCGGCTTTTCCGGCATCGCGATTTCCGGCTATCGGCTCTTCGTCATGGCCTGCGGCCTCGGGGCGCTCGCGGCGCTCATCGCCCTGTTCAACCACACGCTGTTCGGCGCGCGCGTCCGGGCGGCGGTCGACAAGCGGGTCACCGCCGAGGGCATCGGCATCAATGTCTCCAGGCTGTTCGCCCTCGCCTTCAGCCTGGGCGCCGCCTTTGCCGGCCTCGGCGGCGCGCTCGCCGTCGGTTTCCTCGGCTTGGACCCGAGCTTTCCGCTGAAATACCTGGTCATCGTGCTGATGGTCGTGGCGATCGGCGGGCCGGGATCGACGGCGGGATCCTTTGCCGCCGCCCTGTCTCTCGGCGTCGCCGACGCCCTGTCCAAATATTGGCTGCCCGAAATCGGCGGCTTCGTCATCTACGCCATCCTGGTCGCGGTCATGATCGCCATGCCCAGGGGGATCGCGGGAAAACCAGCATGACCGCCTCGGCCCCCATCCGGCTTGCCTTACCCCTCCTCATCGCTGTCGCCCTGGCCTGCTATGTCGTCTTTCCCGACCATCTCGGCCTGATCACCAGCATCCTGATCGTCGCGACCTTCGCGCTGTCCTATGACCTCCTGCAGGGTTATGCCGGCATCGTCTCGCTCGGCCATGCCGTGTTTTTCGGCATCGGCGCCTATACGGTCGCGGTCCTCGGCAGCCATGGCATTTCCGAGCCGCTCGTCACGCTCGCCGCGGCGCTGGCGGTGAGCGCGGTGGTGGCGGGACTGCTCGCCCGCATCGTCGTGGTCGGCAATGATTTCACCCGCCTCCTGGTGACGCTCGGCGTCGGCTTCCTGTTCCACGAAGCCGCCAACAAGATGCATTGGCTGACCGGCGGCGCCGACGGCCTGTCGAGCTTCACGGTCGGGCCGATTGCCGGTCTTTTCGCCTTCGACTTCCGCGGCCGGACGGCGTTCTTCTACACGCTTTGCGTTCTCGTCCTGGCCTATGCCGCGATCTGGCGCATCACCACCTCGCCCTTCGGCCTGGCGCTCACCGGCATTCGCGAGAACACCCGGCGCATGCATGCGGTCGGCGCGCCGGTCGCACGGCACATGGCGGTGACCTATGTGCTGTCGGGCGGCATTGCCGGCATGGCCGGCGCCTTGCTCGCTCAGACCAGCAATTTCGCCTCGCTCGACATGCTCGGCTTCGAGCGCTCCGCCGAGGTGGTGATGATGACCGCCATCGGCGGCACCGGCAGCATTCCCGGCGTGGTCCTCGGAGCGACATTGTTCGCCTGGCTGAAGGATGCGCTCTCGGCCTTCAGCCCGAAATACTGGCATCTGGGCATAGGCATCGTGCTGATGGCCTCGGTCTTCGTCCTGCCCGACGGCCTTGCCGGCCTGCCGGCGCGCATCGGCCGCCTGCTGCGGAGGGGCACATGACCTACGCTCTCGAAATCCGCGACCTGACGCTCCGCTTCGCCAATTTCGTCGCGGTCAACAAGGTCTCCATGATGGTCGAGGCCGGCAGCCGGCAGGCGATCATCGGGCCGAACGGCGCGGGCAAGACCTCCTTCGTGCACGCACTGACCGGCACCCTTTCCGGCAGCGCCGGAACGGTCAGCATTTGCGGCGTCGATGCGACGAAGCTGTCGCAGGCCGCCCGGGTTCGCCAGGGGCTGGCGCGCACCTTTCAGATCAACCAGCTCTTCGCCGGCCTCACCGTCCTGGAAAATGTGCTGATGGCGATCCTCGAGCGCGAGGGCCGGACGGCCATCTTCTGGCGTTCGGTCTCAGCCGAGCGCGGCGCCGTCGAGGAAGCCCATGCGCTGCTCGACATGGTCGGCCTCGGGCCACAGGCCAAAGCCCGGGTCAACGCCCTGCCCTATGGCATGCGCCGGCTGGTCGAGATCGCCATCGCGCTCGCGACCAGGCCGAAAGTGCTCATTCTCGACGAGCCAGCGGCCGGCGTGCCGACCACCCAGAGCGAGGCGATCTTCGAACGCATCGACGCCCTGCCGCGCGACCTGACATTGCTGTTCATCGAGCACGACATGAACCTGGTCTTCCGTTTCGCCGAAAAGATCACCGTGCTGGTCGCCGGCGAGGTCCTGACCGAGGGCACGGCCGCCGAGATCTCGGCCGACCAGCGGGTGCGCGAAGTCTATCTCGGACGCCGGGGGCATCATGCCGTTGCTTGAGATCGAGAAACTCGCCTCGGGTTATGGCGACGCCATGGTCATCGAGGACATCAGCCTCGTGATCGATGAACAGGAGGGCCTCGCCGTGCTCGGCCGCAACGGCGTCGGCAAGACCACGCTGATGCTCAGCATCATGGGCCATGCCGGCCGGATGGGCGGCACGCTGCGCTGGAACGGCCAGGACTTCTCCCGCCTGCCGGCCTATGCCCGCGCCCGCCTCGGCCTCGGCTGGGTACCGCAGGAGCGCGACATCTTCGCCTCGCTCACGGTCGAGGAAAACCTCCTGATCGCCGGCCGCCCGGGGCGCTTCGCGCTATCCGACATCTATGGCCTGTTCCCGCGGCTCCGGGAGCGCCGCCTCAACATGGGCGACAAGCTCTCCGGCGGCGAGCAGCAGATGCTCGCCATCGGCCGCACCCTGATGACCAATCCGAGGCTCCTGCTGCTCGACGAACCCTTCGAAGGCCTCGCCCCGGTCATCGTCGAGGAGCTGGAACAGACCCTGCAGCGCCTGCGCCGCGAGGAGGGTTTCGCCACCATCATCGTCGAGCAGCGCGCCGAGGATGCCCTGCGCCTGAGCGACCGGGCCATCGTGCTCGACCGCGGGCGCGTGGTGCTGTCGGGCAGATCCAGCGAACTGCTCGCCGATTTCGACCGCGTCCAGCAATGGATCGCGGTGTGAGACAGGAAACGACCCGATGAAACAGGATCCTCTCATGGCCGCGACCATGGCCGAAATGACCGGCGACGCGATCGCGGCGGCGGCGGCCCGCGGCGCCCTGGCGATCCTGCCGGTCGGCGTGATGGAATGCCACGGCCCGCATTTGCCCATCGGCACCGACGCCTTCATCGCCCAGACGGTGTCGCGCCTGACCGCGGCCTATGCGACGGCGAAGGGCAAGGAAGCGCTGGTCGCGCCGGCCTATATCTGGGGCATCAATACCGTGCTGGCGGAATTTCCCGGCAGCTTCCGCATCCGGCCGGAAACCGCCGCCATGCTGCTCGACGACATCCTCGGTTCGCTTTTCGCCAATGGCTTCCGCCAGGTTCTGATCGTCAGCCACCACGGCGACCTCGCCCATAACGAGATGATCCGCGATGTGCTCCGGGCCCGCCATGCCCAGGGCGATACCGGCATGCGCTGGCTCTATACGCCGTTCCGCTGGCGCATGTTCGCCCGTCTCGGCATGACCGGCACCGAGCCGGTCTGGGTGCCCTGGGAGCCGGGGCCGGACCTGGAGAATTTCCGCCTGACCGGCACCTTCGGGGTGCATGCCGACGAATATGAGACCGCCGCGATCGTCCGCTATTTCCCCGAAACCGTCGATTACGACGCGCTGCGCCACCTGCCGCCGACCACGCTCACCCGCGACGACCTGCCCGCCTGGAGGAAAGGCGGCGAACACGCCCGCGCCCTGACGCCCAACGGCTATTTCGGCGCACCGAACCCGGTTGATCCCGAGCTCTGGCGGCATTTCGACGAGACGGCGAAGATCATGGCGGAGGCGCTGGCGGCGGGGCGGTGATGGAGACGGGCACAGTCCTGAACTGACCCTCTCCCAAAGGGAGAGGGTGGCAGCGTCAGCTGCCGGGTGAGGGGTCGTCCATCTCCGGAGAGGGCAGCATGCGGCGCGAGCGTCAGCATCAGTTCTAGACGCCTACGCCCCTCACCCGGCGCCTGACGGCGCCACCCTCTCCCTTTGGGAGAGGGTTATTTGGTGCCCCTCCTCCGACGCCAGCCCCTACCCCACATCCCACGTCACCGGCAGATTCAACAGCCCCCGGAAGGCCCAGCCGCCGATCCGCACCGGCTCGTCATCCACCAGCCGCAGCCCCTTCAGCCGCGCGAAAACCGTCGGCAGCGCGACGTCGGCGATCATCGCGCGCGAGGCCCAGGCGCCGGCGCAGAAATGCGGGCCGGCGCCGAAGGCGATGCTTTTCGAGGCATCGCGCCTGACGTCGAACAGCTCCGCCCGCTCGAAATAGCGCTCGTCGCGATTGGCCGAGCTGAACATGAAGAAGATCCGGTCATCCGGTTCGAAGGTGATGTCGCCGACCGTCCAGGGTCTGGCGATCCGGCGCGGCGACATGCCGATCGGCGAAATCCAGCGGGCATATTCTTCGAAGACCTGCAGCCACGGCACCGCGCCGCTTCGCACCAGATCCAGCTGGTCGGGATGGGTCAGCAGCGCCCAGACGGTGCCGGCGATCGCGTCGCGCGGCTCGTTCTGGCCGCCGCTGATGGCGAGTTTCACATTGGCCCTGACACTCTCCATCGGCAGCCCGGCCGCCAGCTGGACGCTGATCAGGCTCTGATCGGGCGTCTTCGCCAGCACCGGCAGCATGTCGTCGATCGCCGCATCGATGCCCGCGGTCGCTGCCCGGCAGCGCGCCTCGACCTCGGGATGGCCGGCATAGTTGGCGATGCCGTCGATCATCGCCTGCGACCAGGCATCCATGTCCTCGAAGCGCATATTGGTCAGGCCGGTCATCGACTTCAGGCATTCAGCCGAGAACGGCAGCGCGAAATCCCGGCAGAAATCGATCGGGGCGGCAGGATCGAGGCGATCGAGAATGCGATCGGCATGGCCCTGGAACTGGGCGGTCCAATGGTTCTTGACGGTCTTCGGCGAGACGGTCGGAAAGATCGCCTTGCGCTCGGCCATATGCGCCTCGCCGTCCTTGCGCATCATGTTGTGGCCCATCAGCCGGTTCATCAGCCCTTCCGGCTGGTGCGAGCTGAACACGTCGATCTGCTTCTCGCAGACGAAGATATCGTCGCGGGCGGCAAACACGGTGCCGCCGAGCTGCGGCACGAAGGCGATCGGCGCGTCCCGGCGCAGCCGCGCCAGCACCGGATAGGGATCCTGCCAGAAAGCGGCCATGTCGATATCGATGCGCGGGGCGGTGCTCACGGGCAGCCTCTTTCCGGTTCGGCCGATGATCATCCAGGCCCGATGACCTCGACAAGGCCCCTCCGTGCAGGGCGCCTCGGTCATTCCCGCCGGCGCCGCAGCGTGGCCCTCAGGCGATCAGGTCGCTGCCACATGCGTCGATGAGCCAGCTGCGGAAGATCGAAACCTCCGGGCGGATTCGGGTGAGCCTCGGCGTAACAAGGTAGAAGGCCCGTTCCGAGGCGAGCCGAAGCACTGTCCCGAAGGGGGCCTTCAGGCGTCCATGAGCGAGATCGGCAGCCACCAGAGCCGATGAGGCCAGCGCCACGCCCTGGCCGTCGACGGCAGCGGACAGGGCGAGCGCCGTCTGGTTGAAGCGCGGACCAAGGCGGCGCGGCGCCGGCGCATTGGCCAGTTCCAGCCAGAGCGGCCAGGCATCATGGGCGTCGTGAAGCAGTGTCGCGCCGGCGAGATCGTCCAGCCCGGAGAGCGTCTCGGCAATGGCCGGGCTGCAAACCGGAAACAGGTCGTCCGACAGGAGCCGCTGGACCTCCAGCGAACGCTCGAATGGGGGTGCGGCGAGCCGCACCGCGAGATCCGGCAGGCCTTGCCCGCCGAGGCGCTCTGTCGATTCCGAGGCGAGCACGCGCACTTCCACATCGGGCGCGATCGCCGCGAAACTGCCGAGCCGTGGGATCAGCCATTTCGCTGCGAAGGACGGCGTAACCGTCACCGTCACGCCGCGCCGCTCGCGCTCTCGTGTCGGTTCGATCGCCGCCATCGCCCCATTGATCAGCGCGAAGGCGCGCCGGATCTGCGGATGGAAGGCCCGTCCCGTGGGGGTGAAGGCAAGGCCCCTGGGTTCGCGCTCGAACAGCGCGACGCCAAGGCTCGCCTCCAGCGCCCGCACCTGCTGGGCGACCGCCCCATGGGTGACATTCAGCTCTTCCGCCGCAAGCCGGAAATTGAGATGGCGCGCGGCGGCGTCGAAGGCGCGCAAGGTGGCGAGAGGTGGCATGGGCGACATGGCGAAGGTGTAGCAAAACTACAGGCCACGCGCATGCCAAATCCATGGTTCGATCGGCCCGTCGCGGCTAAAAGCAATGACATCGGACAACAGGGAGAAAGACGCCATGGCCAGCAAGGTTGCGATCATCACGGCGGGCGGCAGCGGCATGGGGGCGGCGGCGGCACGCCGGCTCGCCAAGGACGGCTTCGCGGTCGCCATCCTCTCCTCCTCCGGCAAAGGCGAGGCCCTGGCCGGCGAACTCGGCGGCATTGGCGTCACCGGCTCCAACCAGTCCAATGACGACGTCAAGCGGTTGGTCGACAAGACCATGGAACGCTGGGGCCGGGTCGACGTCCTGGTCAACAGCGCGGGGCATGGCCCGCGCGCGCCGATCCTGGACATTCCGGACGAGGACTGGCACCGCGGCATGGAGGTCTATTTCCTGAGCGCGGTGAGGCCGGCGCGCCTCGTCGCGCCGATCATGCAGGCGCAGCGCTCCGGCGTGATCATCAATATTTCGACCGCCTGGGTTGGCGAGCCCGACGCCATGTTCCCGACCTCGGCCGTGTTCAGGGCTGGGCTTGCCGCCTTCACCAAGATCTTCGCGGACAAATATGCCGCCGACAACATCCGGATGAACAATGTCCTGCCGGGCTGGATCGACAGCCTGCCGGCGACCGACGCCCGGCGCCAGAGCGTGCCCTTGCAGCGTTATGGCAAGGCCGACGAGATCGCCGGCACCATCGCCTTTCTGGCTTCCGACGATGCCGGCTACATCACCGGGCAGAATATTCGCGTCGATGGCGGCCTGACCCGCTCGGTCTGATCGCGCGGGCCGGCTGGTCGTCAGCCGGCCGCCTGCCCGCCGAGATCACGGCGGTCGAGCGTGAAGACCTGATCGTAGAGCAGGGGCGCGTCCGCCGCCGCCGCGACGGTGGCGGCGCGGGCCAGCGCCTCGCCGAGCCCCTGCTCGTCCAGCGCTTCGATCAGCAGCAGCCCCGCGAACGACCGGTCGTCGGCGCGCAGGCCCTTCTCCGCGGTCCTGATCGTGGTTCCCGCCGCGTCGACCGCCAGCAGCCTGCAGGCGGTGATCCGGTCGAGAGCGCCGATCGCCTGGACCATCGATCCCGCACGATCCATCACCTCCGGCCCGAGCACGATCGGGGCGACGAGACCGGACGAGCCCTGCCCGGTCTCGGCCAGGACGGCACCGCCGCCGCGGGCGAAATTCTTCAGGATCGGCATGATGCGCGACGACCAGGGCGTCGGCGCGTTCAGCCGCGCGAGATAGCCGGCGCTCGCCATGACCGAGGCATCCCGCAAGCGGTAGAGAATGAAATAGCGGCGCGCCTGGCGCAGCCGGGCGCGGAACACCCGGACGCCGAGGAAGCCCTCGATACCGACACGTTCGGCCGCGTGCTCGCGGGTCAGCCAGTGCAGGTAATCGGTCTCTTCCTCGGCGGTGACGTCGCTCCAGATCGCCAGAAAGCCAGCCCCAGAGCCGGTATGCGTGCTCATCATCGTGTCCTCAGGAGTTCGGCCGCCGCCTGCATCGCGGCGACATAGCCAAAAGGGCCGAGGCCGCAAATGACCGCGGTCGCGGCGCTGGAGGTGATCGAGTGGCGGTGCAATTCGTCGCGGGCGTGGATGTTGGAAATATGCAGCTCGATGATCGGCCCGGGGAAGACCTTCAGGGCATCGATCAAGGCCACGGAGGTGAACGAATAGGCCGCCGGATTGATGATGATGGCGTCGGCCTCGGTGATCGCCGCCTGGATGAGATCGACCAGCACGCCCTCGTGATTGCTCTGGTGAAAGGCGAGCGACAGCGACAGCGCGGCGGCCTTCACCCGGCATGTCGCCTCGATCTCGGCGAGCGTGGTCAGGCCGTAGATCTGCGGCTCGCGGGTGCCGAGCAGGTTGAGGTTCGGGCCGTTGATGATGGTCAGTCGTGGGGTCATGGATGCTCCGGGAGCCTGGGCGCGGGCGGCCTTCAGGCCGCGCGCGAAGGGGGCGGAATCGTCAGCCGGCGAGCCATCGGGCCGGGCCGGTGACGAGGATGGGAAAGAGGACCAGGAGGAAGAGCACGACGAGCTGGGCGATCATGAAGGGCGTCACGCCCTTGATGATCTCCTCCATGCTGATCTTGGAAACGCCGCAGACGACGTTGAGCACGATGCCGACCGGCGGCGTCACCAGGCCGATCGAATTGTTGATGATGAACAGCACGCCGAAATAGACGGGATCGATGCCGGCCTCCCGGATGATCGGCATCAGCACCGGCGTCAGGATCAGGATGGTCGGCGTCATGTCGAGCGCCGTGCCGACGATCACCACCAGCACCATGATGGCAATCAGCAGCATGGTCTGGTTGCCCATGAAGGGGCGCAAGAGGTCGACGACCTGGGTCGAGATTTCGGCAACCGTGATCAGCCAGGAGGACACCAGCGCGGCCGCGACCAGCAGCATGACCACGCCTGTCGTGACGGCGGCCGCGGCGAACACCTCGTAGAGTTCGGAAAATTTCAGCTCGCGATAGATGCAGGTCGCGACGAACAGCGAATAGACCGCCACGACCGCCGCAGCTTCGGTTGGCGTGAAGACACCGAAACGCAGGCCAACAATGATGATCGCCGGCAGCATCAGCGCCCAGAAGCCGTCGATCACCGCGCGCGCGACCTCTTTCAGCGATTGGCGTGGCCCCTGTTCCAGCTTTTCGCCGCGCACCACCCACCACCAGGCGACGCAAAGGCCGAGCCCGATCAGGAGCCCCGGCACGATGCCGGCGAGGAACAGCTTGGAGATCGAGACATTGCCGACCACGCCGAACAGCACGAAGCCGATGCTCGGCGGGATGACCGGGCCGATCACGCCGCTGGCGGCGACGAGGCCCGCCGCATGCCGCTTGCTGTGGCCGGCTGCGACCATCATCGGCACGACCAGGGCGGCGAGCGCGGCCGCATCCGCCGCCGCCGAGCCGGAGAGCGAGGACAGGATGCAGGCGGCGAGGATCGCGACATAACCGAGGCCGCCGCGCATATGGCCGACAACAGCCATGGCGACATTGACGATGCGGCTCGCCAGCCCGCCACGGTTCATCAGTTCGCCGGCCAGCATGAAGAAGGGCACGGCCATCAGCGGGAAGCTGTCGGCACCGTTGATGACGTTCTGCGCGACGATCTGGGAATCGAAAATGTCGAGCGAGGCCATCAGCGCCACGCCGCAGATCAAGAGCGCGAAGGCGATGGGCATGCCGATCGCCATGGCGCCGAGCAGCGAGAAGGTGAAGATGGCAATCGTCATGGCGGGCCGGTCGGTTCGAGGCGAAGGCGGGCGGCGGGGCTCAGCCCTCTTCCGAATCCCTGATGGCGATGAGCTCGTCCTCGCCTGCCTCGCCGGTCACGGCCCGCAGGAGGTCATAGCCGAGGATGAGCATGGCGGAGACGCCGAACACCACGCCCGAGGCATAGAAGAAGCCGACCGACAGCGAGGTCGCCGGCGCCCGGTCGCCCGCGGTGATCAGCACCTGCCGCCAGCTGCCTTCCAGGAGCAGGTAGGAGGCGTAGAGCATCAGGAGATGACTGAGGACGAAACAGACGCGTTTCATTGGCGCCGACAGGCGCTGCACCAGCATGTCGACGCCCAGATGCTTGTGCTCGCGCAGCGCCACGATGGCGCCGAAAAAGGTGAGCCAGACCAGGAGCCAGCGCGACAGTTCCTCCGAGACGATGATGCCCGAATTGAACCCGTAGCGCAGCACCACATTGCCGAAGACCAGCACCACCATGACCACCATGCAGAGCACGGCGAGCGCCTTGGCGAGCTGGCAATAGAGATCGAGCGCTTTGCCGATCAGGCGCATGGGGCGGGTTCCCTGGTGATGGCTTCGCGTTGAAGCACTGCAGTTCGGTTAGCCGTCCTTCGAGGCTCGCTGCGCTCGCACCTCAGGATGAGGAAAGTGGAGAATTGCAACAGCGGCGGTGCCGAATGGCGTGACGCGCTCGACGCTTCATGAGCAACGTTCGTGCAATTCGTATACCTACCTCATCCTGAGGTGCGAGCTCTTGCGAGCCTCGAAGGACGGCTGCCCTCGATGCAACACTCCTTTCCGAGGTATCAGTTGATCGCCTGGATGCGCTGCAGCTCGGCATTGAACAGGCGCACCTTGGCCGGGTCGTATTCGGCCGAGAACCGCTCCACCACCGGCTTGATGGCATCGCGCATGCGGCCGAGTTCGCCCGCCGTCACATCGGTGAACTGCATGCCGCGCGTCTTCAACTCCTCCAGCGCCTTCTCGGCGGCGATGCGGGTCTGGTCCTTCTGGAAATCGCGGGTCTCGGCATAGGTCTCGCCGATCAGCGCGCGCTCGGCCTCCGACAGGCGGTCCCAGAACTTCTTGCTGAGCGTGATGATGTTCTGCGTATAGGTGTGATTGGTCGAGGAGACATATTTCTGGACCTCGAAGAACTTGTTGGAGAGCGTCACCGAATAGGGGTTCTCCTGCCCGTCGACGGTCTTGGTCTCCAGCGCCGTATAGAGCTCGGCGAAATTCATCGGCACCGGGTTCGCCTTGAAGGCGCGAAAAGTCTCCAGATAGACGGGATTGGGGATCACCCGGAGCTTCAGGCCCTGGAAATCCTCGACCTTGGCGATCGGCCGGATGCTGTTGGTGACGTTCCTGAAGCCGAGCCCCCAATAGCCGAGCCCGATCATGTCCCTCTCGGGCAGCGTCTGGATCAGGTCGCGGCCGAACGGACCGAGGATCAGGCTTTCCGCCTGGGCCGTGTTGGCGACGATGAAGGGCAGGTCGAGCAGGCCGAAATCCTTGACGACGGTGGCGAGCGACGTGGTCGAGGCCGAGATCACCTCCTGGGTGCCGCCGCGCACCGCGCTCTGCATCTGCATTTCATTGCCGAGCTGGGAGGCCGCGAATTCGCGCACCCTCAGCTTGCCACCGCTCTTCTGGGCCAGCACCTCGGCGAATTTGCGCACGCCGAAGCTCACGGGGTGATCGGTATTGTTGAGGTGGCCCCAGCGAATGGTGCGCTCCTGAATGCCCTGGCCGAGCAGCAGGCTGGGCGCGAACAGGCCCGGCAACAAGGTGAGGCCCGTGAGGGCGCCGCGGCGGGTGATCATCTCTTTCCTCCTGATGGCTGCGGCATTGGCCGCCGGGGCCGGCCTTCCTCTGGCGTGAAGGTTCGAAGCCCGTGCTGTGCCGACAGGCTAGCGCCAGGGCTGCGGAATGATCAATATGATATTTATAAAAATCTCAGATATTATTTTTATGAGCCGTCATTACCGATAATAGCAGAATCATGAACCAAGACCCTTTCGTTCGTGAAACAGCAGGCATGGAACGGCATGGCCCGGCGCGCCGCCGTGGCCCGTCGAATTGTGTCAGGATGAACCGTGGTGGATGACCTGCGGGCCGCCGTCAGGCGATCGTGCCGGTCGCCAGGGCATGGGCGACGCCGCCCTCGATATGGCCGGCCAGGATACGGCTCACCGCCGCCGCGTCGCGCCTGAGCGCCGCCTCCAGCATGGCGCGATGTTCTTCCGCCGCGATGTCGCCGCGATAGCTGAGCGCGATCATCTGATAGCGCAGGTAGCGCTCGAACACGGCGGCATGGGTCTGCATCAGGATCTGCGAGCCGCAGGCCGAGACCAGCGCCTGGTGGAACTGCCAGTCATAGCGCTTCCAGAGATCGGTGCCGGCCTGGTCGCCGCGCTTCATCCGCTCTTCCATCTGGGCGAGCTTGTGATGGGCCGCGATCACCCTGCCTTCCCATTCCAGGTCGCCCTGGGCGAAGGACTGTTCCAGCGCATGGCCTTCCAGCAATTGCCGGAGCGCCGCGATCTCCCTGAGATTGGCCACCGAGATCGGCATGACCTCGAAGCCGCGCTGGCCTTCGGCGACGACGAGCTTCTCCGAGACGAGGCGGCTCAGGATTTCGCGCAAGGTGCTGACGCTCGCGTCATAGTCGGCGCGCAGCACGTCGAGCTTCAGCTTGCGGCCGGGCTGCAGCCGGCCGGTGAGAATGTCGGAGCGGATGCGGCGATAGGCGCTTTCGCCCGTCGATTCGAGGCTGTCGTCAGGCATGGAGCCGTCTCCGGGATCAGGGCAGCGCGTGGCGGGCGATGATGGCGTCGACACAGGCCTGGATATGGACGGCCAGCACGCGCCTCGCCTCGGCGGCGTCCCGCTCCAGCGCGCAGTCGAGCAGCAGGCGGTGTTCCTTCGCCGCGATCTTACCGCGGAAAATGCCGACGACCATCTGGTAGCGCAGATAGCGGTCATAGATATTGGCGTGGACGTCCATGAGCTCGGCCGAACCGCAGGCCGAGACCAAAGCGTGGTGGAACTCCCAGTCATAGCGCTTCCAGACGCTGGATTCGGCGGTTTCCCCGGCCATCAGGCGCTGCTCGACGCGCTGCAGCTTGTGGTGCGCCGCGACCACCCGGCCCTCCCATTCGAGATCGCCGGCGGCGAACGACTGTTCCAGCGCGTGGCATTCGATGAACTGGCGCATGTCGGCGACCTCGCGCAGGTCCTTGGCCGAAACCGGCGCGACCTCGAAACCGCGCTGCCCCTCGGCATGCACCAGGCCTTCCGCCGACAGCCTGCTCAGGAGTTCGCGCAAGGTGCTGACGCTGGTCTGATAATGCTGGCGCAGACGGTCGAGCCGGAGCTTCTCGCCGGGACGCAGCTCGCCGAACACGATGCCGTGCCTGATCCGACGATAGGTGTTTTCTCCGACGGAGAGATCCGCTGCGGCTTGGCTCAAATCAACGCGCTCCTGTCAGGCAAAACGGATTATGCCCGATAAAATCGACGGCGTCAGTGCGCAACGCCATGGCCGTGCGATCGCGCGCGGGATCCACAATTCAACCGGAAAGAGCAATTCTCGCTTTCCACGACTTCGGTTATCGTGAAGCGAGAGGGACTGGCCATGTTGAAGTGGATTGTCGCATCCGCATGCTCGGCATTGTTGGTGGGCGCCAGCACGGCGGCCATGGCCCAGCCGGCGTCCCGTCCGACGCTGCGCATCGTCTCGCCCTTTGCGGCGGACTCGCCGATCGGAACATCGGTTCAAAGCCTCGCCGCGGCCTTGCGCGAGCGATTGTCCAGCCAGTTCGCGATCGAACTGGTTCGCGCCGATGGTCCCGTGCTTGCCATGCTGTCGTCCGGACGCGCCGAAATCGCGATCACGCCGACGACGGATCTCAAGGAGGCCAGCCGCGACGCCTTCGCGCTCTATGACGTGCCGTTTCTCTTCGCATCCGTCCGGGAGGTCTCGGCCGTGCAACAGACCGGTGCCGGCGTCGGCGCTCTGGCGAGCCTGCAGCAATCCGGCCTTGTCGGCCTCGGCTACTGGAACAATGGCGTCAACACGCTTCTGACCCGCCGTCATCCAAGCGATGCGAATGACCTGCGGGGGCAGAAGATCCGCGTGCCCAATGCCGGCGGCGCAGCCGCCGTCATCCAGTTCGGCGCGACATCGGTCATCCTTCCCTTTGCCGAGGTCGGCATGGCGGTCACCGCCGGCCAGGTCGACGGCTTCGAAGCCTCGCCGCGCTTTGCCATGCAGATCTTCGCCGGGCAGGCCAATCAGGAGACCTTCGCGGCCGTCCAGCTCCGGCCCGTGGTCGCCACCATCGTGATGCGCGACGCCAACTGGCGCCAGCTCTCCTATCGTGCCCAATCCGTGATTGCCGAGGAAACGGCGAAGGCCGGGCTTCAGGCGACGGAGACGGCGTTCAGCCAGGACAGTGAGGCCCTGCAATCGCTCGTCGCGCGCGGCAACGTGACGAGCCGGGACACGGTCGCGTTCAGTCAGTCGGCACAGCCGATCTGGCAGCGCGCCATGGACGCCGGCACGATCGACGCCGTTCTGCCGGTGATCCAGCAGGTCAGGCGGACCAGCCCGCCGCCGGGCAGCCCGGAACGCCGTGGAGCGGTGGACAATCCGCCAATGCCCGCACCCGCCATTGCCGGGCCGGGCGCGCTTCGGCCGGGCGAGGTCCTGTTTGCCACCGACCGCGCCTTCGAGCGCGATCCCGAACCGCGCTACCGCGTCAGTGGCCGGCGCGGCGAACTCGCCTTCGGCCTCGCGCGGTTCGAGATCGCGCCCAACCGTCCGATGGGCAATATCGAGGAGCGCCTCAGCCCGATGCGCGCGCTCGACACCTTGCCGGGCAATCAGTTCGCGAGCCGCCTCGCGGCCGCGATCCAGGCGGCCGAGAAAAAGGAGGTCGTCGTCTTCGTCCACGGCTTCAACAACGCTTTCGACGATGCGGCGCGCGCTTTGGCCCTGATGAGCGCGGACATTCACTTCGGTGGCGTGCCGGTGCTCTACAGCTGGCCGTCGGACGGCGTGGCGCTGCGTTATCCCAGCGACGAAGACGAGGTGCGGGCAAGCCGCAACAATTTCCTGACCTTCATCGAGGCCGTCAGGCGGACGCCCGGCGTCAGCCGCATCCACGTCGCCGCGCACAGCATGGGCAATCGGCTCGTCGTCGAAGCGATCGACCGGTTCGACGCGCAAGCCGGCAGCGGCGCGCAACGCCTGTTCCATCATGTCGTCATGGCCGCGCCCGATGTCTATCTGCAGCTGTTCCAGCAGACATCGGATGCGTTCCGCCGCCACGCGCAGCGGATCACGCTCTACGCCTCGGACCGGGACACGGCGCTGGTCTGCTCCCGCTGGGTTCACGCCAACAAGCGGCTGGGGGAAGCCGGCGCCGACATCTTCATCGCACCCGGCGTCGAGACCATCGATGCTTCGGACGCCGAGCCGGCACCGCCATGGTATTCGCCCAGCGCGTGGCCTGGGCTGCCCTGGTTGTTCAAGCCCTGCGCCCGAGGCCATGCCTATATGATGCGCAGCATCCGCATCCAGTCGGATCTGCAGAACCTGGTGCGGACCGATTCACCGCCGGGCTCGCGTCATGGCCTCGCGATCAAACAGCGCGCCGGGGCCGACTACTGGGCGTTCAGGCCGGCCGAGTGAGCGTTCCGACGCGCTTCGCGCACCGGAGGCGAGCATTTGGCGCGGCGGACGATGCCGCGCGGGCGGGCCTTGCCATGGCCGCAAGCGCCTCTCCGTCCGGCAGCCGAAGCCTCAAGCGGCTTCGAATTGAAGCCCGGTATCGCGGCTTGGCCCTTCCGCCGGCGCGCCATATGGCCTAAGGGCGCCGTCATCAACCGTTTCGCCGCCCCTGGGCTCGCCAGGAGCCGCTCATCAACATTCGGCTCTCATGATTCGCATCGAAAGCATTTCCAAGCAGAACGGCCACCAGCTCCTGTTCATCGAGGCTTCGGCGGCGCTCCAGAGGGGCGAGAAGGTCGGCCTCGTCGGCCCCAATGGCGCCGGCAAGACCACCCTGTTCCGCATGATCACCGGCCAGGACCTGCCCGACGAGGGCCAGGTGGCGGTCGATCGGGGCGTCACCATCGGCTATTTCAGCCAGGATGTCGGCGAGATGGCGGGCCGCAGCGCCGTCTCCGAGGTGATGGACGGCACCGGTCCGGTGAGCACCGTCGCCGCCGAGCTGAAGGCGCTGGAAGCGGCCATGGCCGATCCCGACCAGGCCGACGCCATGGATGAGATCATCACCCGCTACGGCGAGGTGCAGGGCCGCTTCGAGGAGCTCGGCGGTTATGCCCTGGAGGGCCAGGCGCGCGAGGTGCTGGCCGGCCTGAGCTTCACCGAGGCGATGATGGACGGCGATGTCGGCGCGCTCTCGGGCGGCTGGAAGATGCGCGTGGCGCTCGCCCGCATCCTGCTGATGCGCCCCGACGTCATGCTGCTCGACGAGCCAAGCAACCATCTCGACCTGGAAAGCCTGATCTGGCTGGAGCAGTTCCTGAGAGGCTACGAAGGCGCGTTGATGATGACCTCGCACGATCGCGAGTTCATGAACCGCATCGTCACCAAGGTGGTCGAGATCGACGGCGGCTCGCTCACCGCCTTCTCCGGCGATTACGAATTCTACGAGCAGCAGACGGCGCTCAACGCCCGGCAGCAGCAGGCCCAGTTCGAGCGCCAGCAGGCCATGCTCGCCAAGGAGATCAAGTTCATCGAGCGCTTCAAGGCGCGGGCCTCGCACGCCGCCCAGGTGCAGAGCCGGGTGAAGAAGCTGGAAAAGATCGACCGGGTCGAGCCGCCGCGCCGCCGCCAGACCGTGGTCTTCGACTTCCTCCCCGCCCCGCGCTCCGGCGAGGACGTGGTCAGCATGAAGAACGTCCACAAGGGTTATGGCGACAGGCCGATCTACCAGGGGCTGGACTTCCAGGTGCGCCGCCGCGAGCGCTGGTGCGTGATGGGCATCAACGGCGCCGGCAAGTCGACGCTCCTGAAGCTGGTGGCCGGCACCGCCGAGCCCGATACCGGCACGGTCACCGTCGGCGGCAGCGTCAAGATGGGCTATTTCGCCCAGCACGCCATGGACCTGCTCGACGGCGAGGCTACCGTGTTCGAATCGCTGGAGGGCTGGTTCCCCCAGGCCGGCCAGGGTTCGCTGCGCGCGCTCGCCGGCTGCTTCGGCTTTTCCGGCGACGATGTCGAGAAGCGCTGCCGGGTGCTGTCGGGCGGCGAGAAGGCCCGGCTGGTCATGGCCCGGATGCTCTACGACCCGCCGAATTTCCTGGTGCTGGACGAGCCGACCAACCACCTCGATATGGCGACCAAGCAGATGCTCATCACCGCGCTGGCGCAATATGAGGGCACCATGCTGTTCGTCTCGCACGACCGGCACTTCCTCGCCGCGCTGTCCAACCGGGTGCTGGAACTGACGCCCGAGGGCATCCACCAATATGGCGGCGGCTATACCGAATATGTCGCCCGCACCGGGCACGAGGCGCCGGGGCTGAGGAGCTGAGGTGGCGGCGGATGCGCAAGATGGCGCGGCAGAGCAGTTAGCCTCCCTTCGCGACTCGCGCCGGAACCATCGCCCTCACCTCTCCCCGGCGGGGAGAGGTCGGCGCGACAGCGCCGGGAGAGGGGGAATAGATCTCTCCGAACAGTACTTTACGCGCTCGCGTGGAGACTTTTCGTCATGC
>JAFKKV010000063.1 GCA_017304475.1 Hyphomicrobiales bacterium
ACGGCCCAGCAGGAACAGAACATCATCAACGAATGGGCCAAGGTCGTCCCGTCGCCGGCCTTCGACTACGCATACGCCTGGAATTCCCAGAACGGCGACACGGCGCTTGAGAATTCGCCCGAGCTGCAGCAGGTTTTCCTCGCACACAACACCGCGAGCAGCGGCTCCAGCGGGGGCACACCGCCCACGATCACGCCGCCCACGACCGAACCGTCGCCGACCATCTCGGGCACCAGCGGGAGCGACACGCTCAACGGCACGGCCGGTGCGGACACGCTCCTTGGCCTCGGGGGCAATGATCGGTTGAACGGGCTTGCCGGCAACGACAAGCTTGATGGCGGCGCTGGCCGCGACACGCTCAACGGCGGCCTGGGCAACGACATCCTGACCGGCGGTTCAGGCTACGACACCTTCGTGTTTAACACGGCGCTAGGTGCCAACAATATCGACACAATCACCGACTTCTCGGTAAAGTACGATACGATCCAACTCGGGAGCGCGGTGTTCACGAGCCTGGGCAGCACCGGGCAGCTTTCATCCGGCGCCTTCTATGCCGGTCCCGCCGCGCATGATGCCACCGACCGCATCATCTACAATCCCAAGAGCGGCGCGCTGCTGTATGACGCGGACGGCAACGGCGCCGAAGCGGCTCATCAATTCGCGCAACTGACGCCAGGCCTCAATCTGACGAAAGCGGATTTCTGGATCGTCTGAAGCCACGACACTACAAGCAATTCCGTTCCGGTTCGTCCGGAACGGAGTTCTTTTTGGCTTGAAGGCGTCTCGGATGTGCCGGTCTTGCGGGATTCGAAGTGAACGCAGTCTCAGCATTGCACCGCCATCATCGTGTCCGCCTCCAACACGCCAGCCATGAGCCTGCACCTCGTCGAGAGCGCCCAAGTCACACACGACGCGGCTATCCTCATTCTCGACCAAGCCGGCTGGCATCTCTCGAAGCACCTCGTCGTGCCGGATATCATCACCCGATTTCACGAACCGCTCGCCGGCGGGTTCCGCTCAGGGGCATATCCATTCGCGCCTAGGCGAACGATCGGCTCCAGAGCGTCCGAATTATTCGATCAGATCACGTCGACCACTCCCATCATGCCGAGCTCTTCATGCTCAAGAACATGGCAGTGGAACATGCGCCGTCCCGGTATGTCTTGCCGGACCTTGATGCGTACGGTTTCGTTCCGCGCCACATTCACCGTGTCCTTCCAGGCCAAGATCGGTTCTGCCGCCTTCTGCCCGTTCTTTTCTCGCTCGACGATCTGAAAATGCATCCCGTGCAGATGGATCGGATGATCCATATCCGTCGGGTTGACAATTTCCCAGGTTTCCACGTCGCCCCGGCGGCTGGTGAAATCGATGCGTGCCATGTCGAATGCGCGACCATTGATCAGGAATTCCATGGTCATGCCGTTCGGTCCCGTCGACATCCGTTCGCCGAGCAGCAAGCGCTTGGTCGCCATGGATGCTCCCAGCGGTGGAATGGTTCGCAGCCTTGTCGGTAGCGTTACCGGCTGCTGGGGCTGTCCGGAGAGATCAATGGACAGTAGCGAACGGTTGGTGGAGGCCGGCTTTCCGGGGCCCATCCAGCCACGATCGTAGGGGAGGTCCTGCAGCGTCACACGACCGCCGGCCCGGCGAAAATCGACGACAACATCGGCTCGTTCGGCCGGCGCCAAAAGAATGTCGGTCACTCCCGGCACGGGGCTTGCCAGAAAGCCGCCGTCACTGCCGATGAGTGTCATCGTGTGGCCACCGAACGAAAGGCGCAGATACCGGCCATTGGTGGCGTTATAGATGCGAAAGCGTCGGCTGGACCCGGGAGCCGCCTGAAGGACGGGATTGCGCTGGCCATTGACGAGGACATGATCCCCCTCGCGCCCATTCATCCAATCCACCATCGTATTCGGCGCGATCGCGCCGTTTTCAAGCAGGCTAATGCTGGAAATGAACAGCGTCGTCTCGACGAGTTCCGCGGGTAGCGGATTGGTGCGCGGTCGCACGATGAACGGGCCGGCGAGCCCCCGATAGGTTTGTTCGGCGGTGTTTCGATGTGGGTGTGGGTGATACCAATAGGGACCGGCGCTCTCCGCCGGGATGGTGAACCCGTAGAGGTGGGTCGAGCCACTGGCGACTGGATCCATCGGATTGCCGTCCTGCTGCGGTGGAATCGGCAATCCGTGCCAATGGATAGTCGATTCTTGTCCTGCGATACGGTTTTCGAAGCTGATCTTGATTTGGTCACCCTCATCAATCTCGATCATTGGCCCGACGAGATGACCATTGTAGGCAAGAATTTCGGTCACCTTTCCCGGGGCCAGTTCGATCTTGGTCGGCGCGGCGACGAGCGTTCCGACAAATTGTCCGGGCGTGCTGCTCGCATTGGCAAGTTTGGGCAAATCGCGGAGCGGCGCGCCCTCCGGTAGCGCGGCAATCCTGCCTGAAGGCTTCGCCATGCCGCCCATATCACGAGAACCGGACGTCCCGCCCATAGCAGGCATGCCGCCCATGCCTTGTGCCATTTGGCGATCGGCAAAGACCGAGCCAGTCGTGGCGATGGTGGCGACGCCTCCCAAAAGAAATGATCGCTTATTCATGTTGAATACTCTCCGTGAAGGCAGTCGCGCGCACGACCAAGCTCTCCGAATGACCAAATCTGCACTGCGATCCGTTGCACCCGGGCTGCTGCGTGACGCCCATCCGCTGGGGCCAACATGTTCACTCTAGAGTGGCTCCGCGTCGCTGGCTAACGCGTTGCTGCCGGCAGCGTCACCGTGACGGAGAGACCCCCGCTGGCCGCGTCCGCCAACAAGACGTCGCCGCCATGTGCGCGAACAATGGATCGTGCGACGGTCAGGCCAAGACCGACACCGCCGGTCTCTTTGTTGCGCGAGAGCTCAAGCCGGTGGAACGGCGCGAAAACGGCTTCTTTGTCCTTGTCATCGATACCTGGGCCACGGTCGGTTACGATGACCCTCGCGTTTGGCCCGTCCACCGACACAGTGATTTCTGCTTGCTCGCCATATTTGATGGCGTTTTCGATCACATTGGTCAGGGCCCGCTTGAGGGACAGCTTTCGACCTTGAATGACCACGGCGCGCGGCGCCGAGACGCGGGTCGGTTTGCCCATCTCCTCGAAATCGGTCGCGATCGCCTCGACCAGCGATACCAGGTCGACCGGGCGCATCGGCTCATCCGAGCGGTCGCCCTTGAGGAAGGCCAGCGTTCCCTCGATCATGGCCTCCATCTCGCTGATGTCGGCTTCGATATCCGATCGCGTTTCCTCGTCCGGCACTTCCACGGCCCGGAATCGCAGCCGGGTGAGCGGCGATTTCAGATCGTGCGAAATTGCAGCCAGCGTCTGGCTCCGGTCATCGATGAGTTTCTTGATGCGCACCTGCATCTCGTTGAACGCAGCAGCCAGTTGCTTCACCTCGGTCGGGCCACTTTCGGCGACCTTGACGACCTCGGCCCCGGTCGAAAATTGACGCGCGGCATCGGCGAAGATTTTGAGAGGCCGCGTCAGCCAACTGAGCAAGAGGACGGCGACCAGCAGGAGGCCACCTGCCATCAGCGACGTCGAATAGAGAGTGCCGTCGCTCGACAGCGGCAGAACACGCACCGACACCACACTGACATTGACCCAACTCTGATCCGGCAGTTGCATCGAGATCATCGCGATGTGCTCGTCGTCGCGCAGGTTGGCGCTCGTTCCGATCACCAGATTGCCGCGATGGAGCTCCGGCGCAATGTCGAGCAGCCGCCGGCGCATGCCCCCGAGGCGTTCGACGCCCGGGCCTCCTGGAACCGCATGTTCGGACAGGCTCCAATGAATGTCGAACGGCCCTCCGGCAAGGGCATGTGCGGTCAGTTCTCGTTCGGGTGGCGGCACGCGCATGACCGTGCGCATGATCGACACCAGTCGTTCCGCGAGCCGCTCGTCGTTGTTGGAGGTGATCTCGGCTTGCAGCGACGCTTGATAGGTCCACAGGCTTGCGACGTGAAGGATCCCGATTGCGATCATCAAGACGATAATCGTCCGGCCCGGGACGGAATTGGCGAATTTGATCACTCGCGTCTTACCGCTGGGCTGAACATATATCCGACGCCCCGGACCGTCTTGATCATCGAGTGAGGGTTGTTCGCTTCATCGATCTTCTTTCGTAGCCGGCTGATCTGAACATCGATGCTGCGATCGAACCCCGTTGCAGACCTGTTCCGCGCAGCATCCAAGAGATGTTCGCGTGTCAGCACGCGCTGCGGCGCCTCGAGCAGCGTCAACAGGAGATCATAGTCGCCGCTGGTGAGGTCGATGACGACGCCCTGCGGGTCAATGAGATCCCGCCGCAAAGTATCGAGTGTCCAGCCTTCGAAGATATATTTCCGCGCCCTCGCGCCGGGGTCGCTGTCGCGCGGGCCGAGGCTCCGGCGCAGGACCGCATTGATGCGTGCAAGCAATTCGCGCGGATTGAACGGCTTCGTCAGATAGTCGTCGGCGCCGATCTCCAATCCAACGATGCGGTCGGTATCGTCGCCTTTGGCCGTCAACATGATGATCGGGATTTGGGATTGGGCCCGAAGCTCGCGGCAAAGGTCAAGACCGCTGATGCCCGGGAGCATGACATCCAAGATGACGAGGTCGACCGTGGAATGGTCGACGACCTCGCGCATTTCATAGCCGTCGCGCGCGGCACTGACCTTGAAGCCGTTGGCGCGAAGAAACTTCGCGACCAGTTGGCGAATTTGCCCGTCGTCGTCGACCAGGAGCACATGAGCGCCGCCAGGTTCCGACGGCGCGCGCGTCACGATTGTGTCCAGTGGCGGAGAAATTGTCTCAGATGACATGGAGCACCGCGAAAGACTGTCCCTCCACGCTATACTTTGCCTGTGTCACGATTGCGTTTCACGTCTGTTACAAATTATTTCACGTGATGCGGCTCGGCAAGCGGGAACTGGAAGAGTTGTCACGACAGGCGGCGAACCTGTAAGCCCCAATTGCGCCCTTGTCGTAACTTAGCAAACGCCGTCTTTGCGGCGGCGGAGCGCGCCTCCGTGGCCCGTTGCCGACCAAGCCGCGAAGCCTCCGGACTGTTGATGAGCGGATCACGAATGGCGCCGATGAGAACGCTGATAATCGACGTCGTGGGCGCGACCGCGTCGGAATGTGAGATCCGGGAATGAATGAGCAGGTTCAGGATCTACCCATCTGGAGCCTCGCCGTTCGGCTGCTCCATTGGCTGACGGTCGCGGCATTGGCGATCCAGGTCTTCGTGGCATTCTGGCTGATGGGCGGCCCCGGCATGGCGACGATGCGTTGGTTGCCGGTCCACATGTCACTTGGGGCAGGAATTGTCGGGATCACCCTGGCCCGGATCGCCTGGCGCATAGGCGAAGGGGCGCCCGCGCGATTAGAATCGCGGTTGCTCAGACAATTGGGACACGCGGTCCATGCCGGTCTCTATGGGCTCCTGCTCGCGGTTTCGGCCACAGGCTGGCTCGCCTACAGGCCGGCTCCCTTGATGCCGGCAGTGCGCCTGTTCGGCGCGTGGCCCGTGCCGGCTTTTCGCGGATTTCTAGGGTTTTCGTCACGAGATTTTGCGACAATTCACCGTGGCCTCGTATGGGTTTTTCTGGGTGTTGCCGCCCTTCACATTGCCGCAGCACTTTGGCATGCGCTCGTTCTTCGTGACGGCGTCTGGAAGAGCATGTTCGGCCGACGTATTGTTGACGGCGGCACTGCACCCGAGACACGTTAATCTGGTCGGCTTGCGCTGAGGCGCGACAGCTTATCGCGCATTGCCTGACTGGCGCCGGTGCTCAACCGTCAATTTGGGTCGATCCCTGAAAACGCATAAAAACTGATGAAGCGTCGTGGCCGAACGCCATGACGTCAAAGGTTTCGGCTGGTGCGCCCGGCACCTCCATCCCCGGCGACCCGACCGGCATGCCGGGGACCGCCAGTCCGCGCACGGCTGGCCGATCGGCAAGAAGGCGCACCAACGCCGCCGCTGGAACATGCCCCTCGAGAACATAACCGTCGACTTCGGCCGTATGGCAGGACCGCATTGCCGCCGGCACTCCGAGCCTTGCCTTTATCGCATTGATCCGGATGTCCTCGACGATTCTGGTCGGAAATCCGGCCGCAGCGATGTGATCGGCCCAGGCGCCGCAGCAGCCGCAGGACGCGTCCTTGTGGATAACCACGATCGGCTTACCGGCGGCCAGGCCTGATTGGACGCCGCCCGCGCCGGCCAAGGCCAGCGCCGCGAGAAATGAACGCCGATCGATCGTCATCATGTTCGTCTCCACTTCGCGAACCATGCCATATGATTCAAGGCTGTAGGCAACCCAGTCTACCCGACGCGTGTTCTCCCGCTGCGCTTGTTGCTTCTCCTGCGGCGCCGCGATTCCTCCTCGATGCAATTCGATGTGGCGCGGCCCGCGACATAATCGAAACACTTCGACACCCGGGCCACGGCCGTCGTGATCTTGCCGCGGCGGAAGCGATTCCGAAGGGAGGGTTCTGTACGCCGCCTTGCCGGATTAGTGTATACCCTGCATGGGTATGTGTCGCAAGACGGCGAAATGGTCGGATGGGCATCTTGAAACGGAGGCAGCCATGGCAATGCATCATTCCGCGGCGTCATTAACCGGCCACAAGGTCAAGGATCCGGTTTGCGGCATGGACGTCGATTCGCAGACGTCGGAGCATCGCGCCGAGCATGGCGGGCGCACCTATTATTTCTGTTCCGCCGGATGCAAGAGCAAGTTCGAAGCCGCCCCGACGCGTTATCTTGCCGGCGAGGCAGCAATGCCGGCCGGGCCCGCAGCGGAAGGCACGGTCTATACCTGCCCGATGCATCCCCAAATCCGTCAGATCGGCCCGGGTTCGTGCCCGATCTGCGGCATGGCGCTCGAACCCGCAATCGTCACAGCCGATAGCGCGCCGAGCCACGAACTCGTCAATATGACCCGCCGATTCTGGATCGGCTTGGCGCTTACCCTCCCGGTGCTGCTGCTCGAGATGGGCGCGCACCTCGTTCCCGCGCTGCACCAGTGGGTACCTCCAGCGCGGTCGACCTGGATCCAGCTTGGACTCGCAACGCCCGTCGTGCTCTGGGCCGGATGGCCGTTCTTCGTGCGCGGGTGGCAGTCGCTGGTCACGCGAAACCTTAACATGTTCACGTTGATCGCCATGGGGACGGGCGTCGCCTGGCTTTACAGCGTGGTCGCGACGGTGGCGCCAGCCCTGTTCCCGGCGGGGTTCCGATCCGGTGACGGCACCGTCGCCATCTATTTCGAGGCGGCGTCGGTCATTACCGTCCTTGTGCTGCTGGGCCAGGTGCTCGAACTGCGGGCCCGCGAACAGACCTCGGGCGCCATCCGGGCGTTGCTTGACCTGGCGCCCAAGACGGCGCGGCGCATCCGCGAGGACGGCACGGAAGAGGAAGTTCCCCTCGAGACGATCGCCATCGGCGAACAGCTGCGCGTCCGTCCCGGTGAGAAGATTCCGGTCGATGGCCTCGTTATCGACGGACGGTCGTCGGTCGACGAATCCATGGTCACCGGCGAATCCATGCCTGTGACCAAGACGAAGGACGACGCGGTTATTGGCGGCACGCTCAACCAGTCCGGGGCGCTGATCATCCGTGCGGAAAAGGTCGGCCGAGACACGATGCTGGCGCGTATCGTTCAGATGGTGTCCGAGGCTCAGCGGTCGCGCGCGCCGATCCAGCGCCTGGCCGACATGGTCGCCGGCTGGTTCGTGCCGCTCGTCATCCTGATTGCTCTCGTGGCCTTCGTGGTCTGGGCGATATTCGGGCCGGAGCCGCGCATGGCCTATGGTCTCGTTGCTGCGGTCGCGGTCTTGATCATTGCCTGCCCGTGCGCGCTGGGTTTGGCCACCCCCATGTCGATCATGGTGGGGGTCGGCAAAGGCGCCGGCCTCGGCGTGCTGATCAAGAATGCAGAGGCGCTGGAGCGTCTGGAGAAGGTCGACACGCTGGTCGTCGACAAGACCGGCACCCTGACCGAAGGCAAGCCTGCGGTGACGGCGATCGTGCCGGCGGATGGCTTCGACGAAAGCGAATTGCTGCGTCTCGCGGCAGCCGTCGAGCGTGCATCCGAGCATCCGCTCGCTCAGGCGATCGTTGCCGCCGCCGAAGGCAGGGGCATCGACTTGGCCCCAGTGAGCGACTTCGATTCGCCAAGCGGCAAAGGCGCCAAGGGCCTGGTCGAAGGTCGGCACGTCGTCCTCGGCAATGCCGCCTTCCTGCAATCCGAGGGCATCGATACTGGTGGCCTCGAATCTCGCGCGGATGACCTGCGGCGCGAAGGTGCGACGGCGATCTTTGTCGGGATCGAGCGCAGGATCGCCGGCACGATCGCCATTGCCGATCCGATCAAGGCGACGACACCTGCGGCGTTGAAGGCCCTGCGCAACGAAGGCATCCGTGTGGTCATGCTGACCGGCGACAATCGTACGACCGCTCAAGCCGTGGCGCGCCGGCTCGGCATCGACGACGTCGAAGCCGAGGTCTTGCCGGATCAGAAGAGCGCGGTTGTCGAGCGGCTGAAGCGGGACAACCGCGTGGTCGCCATGGCCGGCGACGGCGTCAATGACGCACCGGCACTGGCCGCCGCCGATGTCGGCGTCGCCATGGGCTCGGGCACCGATGTCGCGATCGAGAGTGCCGGTGTCACCTTGCTCAAAGGCGATCTCATGGGCATCGTCCGGGCTCGACGGCTGTCGGAGGCAACGATGGCGAACATCCGCCAAAATCTGGTATTGGCGTTCATCTATAATGCGGCCGCCGTGCCGGTTGCCGCCGGCGTGCTCTATCCGACCTTCGGTCTGCTGCTGTCGCCGATGATTGCCGCGGCGGCGATGGCGCTGTCGTCGGTCAGCGTGATCGGCAATGCATTGCGGCTGAGGGTCGCCCGTATCTGAACGACAGCCAGGATACCGAAGCTCTCAGCCGGGGCCAGCGCGCGGTTATGGTCGCGGGTCCCCGGGCTCGATCGCAGCAACTCCCGCCATGCCCAAGTCCTCCTCATTGTCTTGCTTTGAGAATATCTGGTCAAGCATCGACGTTTCCGCCATATTTCCAGATTGTTACGTCATATTTCGTAACGTAAATATCGATGTCGATCAATTGACGAAGTGAAGAGAGAGGGGGACAATGGGGATGGATGCTTTGCGTGACAGAGGAGGAATCGATGAACATAAAAGCAAATCTGTTCGCCTTGGCGCTTGTGTCGCTAATTCCGGGAGCATCTATCCAGCCCGTGCTGGCGCAAGGGGGGAGTGACGCCGCACAAGCCTATTCAGCGGACGAGCGCGCCTTCCTCGATACTTTCATCACCCGGACGGGAATGGCGTCAGCAACCGTTCCTGGCAATGTGGCAGTGGGCATGCAAATGCCGGCGAATCTTCAATACCACAACATCGAAGGTCACGCCCGATTCCGTGGCAATCGCTATACGCATGTTAACAATAATCACGTGATCGTCGACAACAACAATCGTGTCATTGCGATACACCGCCATCGCTGAAATCGGCCGATCGCAAGCATTGTGGCCATCGCCGTTCGCGGCGATGGCCACCGTTCATGGCGGCTTACGGTCGGCCACGTAAGCACCCGGATGGGCACCGCGAAGCCCGCAAGCGCAGCAGAATGAATTGATCCCTCAACAGCGGACTACTGCTCATGCACATGAAGGTACGCAGGAACTTCCGAATATTCGCTTTGATCGTTGCGTTTGGCCTTGCGCTCCCTGGCGTCGCCAGGGCACAGGATGCCGCAGCGGGCGAGCGCGTCTTCATGCAGTGCCGGGCCTGCCACCAGATCGGTCCGACCGCACGCAATCTGGTCGGCCCGCAGTTGAACGGCATCTTCGGGCGCCGTGCCGGGAGCGTCGACGGTTTCAATTATTCCGACGCCTATAAGGCGCTCGACAAAGTATGGGATGAAGGCAATTTCTCCACCTATATCCAAAATCCCAGGGTCGCAACGCCGGGTACCCGGATGGTGTTTGGGGGCATCAAGGACGAGACGCAGATCTCCAATCTGATCGCTTATTTGAAACAGTTCGGCGCCGACGGTCAACGCCATTGAAATTCGCAGCCGCTCTCCGAGCGCACGAGAGCCGCCTCGCGCTGCCCAGGACTTCAGATTGTCTTGTGAGATTGACGACCAACGCGATCGGATCTCATCGACGTATCACGCATTTTGGGAGAAGGCGGCCATTGGGTCAGCTCAACCAGCGCGCGGCTCGACGAGAACTCGGTACTCCTCTACGCCGATATTCTCGCGGGTAAGCGGAAATGCCAAAGCGAGTGTGCCTATTTTGGCGTCTGCGGCGGCGGCGCGCCGTCAAACAACTCGACCGATTCGACCGAAACCGCCTATTGCCGCTCCCACAAGAGGGCAATCGACGTGTCCTTCGTGTTCATCGAGAGATTGCCCGCGGTTGCGACCGAGCCAGCGTCGCTCTAACGAGCGGCGTTGATGCGGCTATCGGTCCAGTTCTCCCGAAGATTACGTCGCGCTGCGTGTGCAGCTTCGCCCGCTTGGTTAGGCGGCCATTACCGCCGACCCGCAGCGGAATGCGGCGCCGGACGAGACTCGTCGGCGCTCAGCACGACCGGCAGTCCGCTGGGCTCGCGCGCATAGGCAATGCGCTGAGGGACGAGGGCTTCGCCGAGCGCCATGCCTCGCGGGACCCAGATGCACCTGGAAAGCCCCGGACGTCTTCCAGGTCCGAAATGCTACCGCGCGGGCCATTCCGATTTTTTTAATGAAAGGCATGAACGGATGCGCGGGGCGGCGCGACAGACATTGAGGGATGTGAGGCCACATTTCGGATCAAAGGAGCACCGATGTTGCGTAAAACCCTCATCGCATTCGTCGCCGTCGCCGCTTTTGCCGGCGCCTCGGCTGCCGCCCCCACCACGGCGTTCGCCTTCCATGGCCACGGCCACTACACGGTCATGGTCACTACGGTGGTCACGGTCATGGCCATTACGGTGGTCACGGTCATGGTCACTACCGTGGGCACGGCCACTAAATCGGGTTTGTCGGCCATCGTTGCCGGCAGCTGGCTCTGACTCACTGGCGTAGCGCCAATCATATCGAGATCTGCGGCAACGACGCAGATCAATCTAGAAGTCCGAGCAAATCCCCCGGCTTCGTTCGAGGCCGGGGCCTTCTCAGCCGACATGCGGCGATTCGGCTGGCTGGCGCCGGACGACCAACTCTCGCGTTCTCGCGGCGTGGTCGTGCGATGAGAAGCCATCGGGCGACGATTCAGCCGCGGCGTCAGGCCGGAGTTGTTTTCCGCTCGCAGATCAATACACTGCCGGGCGCCTGCTTCGGTCACGGACTCAAGCGTCGATTGGGGTGATCCCAGAAGACACGTGAAGACTGACGACGTGACGGTGCCGAAAGCCATGGCGTTGTATGGCTTTAGCATACATGCCGGGCACCTTCATGCCCGGGGCGAACGGTTGGCCATTCTGCCCCGGGGCGAGTGCGGCCGCCTGAACTGTCCTTCAAGGATGTAGCTGTCGGCCTGGCGCGGAGCCCATTTCGATCTCGCTGTCATTGCCGTCCTCAGATGGAGATCATGCGCCAGGCAAAGGGGAGGGAGCGGGCTGTCACTGTCTCTTGGGTGCGTGGCGGCATCCGGTTCTTCGGCAAAGGCCTACGTCCAAAGATCACATCACTCTTGTTTCTCGCCGACATTTCGGGGCAGCCTCGCTCGACGGAGTCGGCCATAGTCGAGTCTGGCGGCAAAATTGGGGGCGCAGTTGTCCGACTTGATGCAACCGTTATTGGAGCGCTGGCGAGGCGATCCGGACGGCACCTACCAGACATGGTTCCTTTGGGAAGAGCGGATCAAGAACTTTCGCTCGATCCGTCGCGGCATTCAGCAGGTTGTCGCTGAAATCCAAGAGGGATCCTTTGGGAATGTCTATCGCGGCTCCTCGCTGGAGACCGTTGTCCATTCGATCGCGGAGCAAAGGCAGATCTTCAAAGGCGCCGATCATGCCTTTCTATGGAAGCCGAAGCTTCGGATCCCGGATATTTATGAGAATTCCGACAATCAGCTCGCTTTCGCTCATCTTCTGGATAGCTGCGTCTGCTGCGATAATGAAACTCAGATTCTCGCCGCCATTCGCCGCCTTGACGCACGAGGCATTAAAGGCCTGGGCCCCGCCGTGGCCAACCTACTCTATTTTCTCCATCCGACGCTCGTGCCACCCTTCAATACCGCGATCGTCAAGGGCTATAACGCCCTGACCGGTGCGAAGGTCAAGCTTGGGCGCTGGGATGAATTCCTCGCCATGCGCGAGGGTGTGCTCGCCTTGAACGCCAGGTATCGCGGACTTTTGTCGAACGACTTGGGCGCCATCGGGGGATTGCTGTTCGACCTTGGCAGTGGGCGTTATCCCGCGCCGCCGCGTGAAGACGACGTGGATTATATCCGTGTCTGGAAAGAGGATCTGGCACGGGTGCGCGAGGAGAGCAGCAGGACGAACAGGCTTGTCGCCGAGGCGCGTGAGAACGATCACAGCCACACGCAGGTTCAGTCGTGGCTGCGTGACCTCGGCTTCGCGCTCGACTTTGACGTTTGGATCGCGACCAACGATCAAGGCCGGCTGATCGACGGCGGCAAGCTCGGCGATGGCTGCCTGAAGGCCCTGCCGACATCAGGGACCGCGCCGGTCCTTGAAGCGGTGAAGTTCATTGATGTCTTATGGCTCAACAAGTCGTCAGGCCGGATCGTCGCTGCCTACGAGGTCGAGCACTCCACCTCGATCTATTCCGGCATCGTGCGGATGCTCGATCTGGCGCTAGGATCCCAGGCGCACGCCCTGGAGGGACTTTTTCTCGTCGCTCCTGATGGTCGCGAGGCCGAGGTACGAGCCCAACTCGCCCGCCCGGCCTTCAGCCGCGTTGCTGATCTGAAAGTGAATTACTTGGCCTATGGAGACCTTGGTGCGCACCGTGAGGCCATCGCCCGCTTTGGCCAGGGGATGAAGCCCATTCATGCGATCTCGCGGCCTCTGGCCTGAGATCGGTCGACCACTTACAAACCCGGCCGGTTCGGCCGCGATGTCGTAGCCGGCGACCGCGATTGCGCGCTTGCTAAAGCCTGGCAGGATCCGTGACCCGCAACACCATGGTCATTTCCAGATTGGAAATCGGTCCTTGCTTGAGCGCCAGGCGTCCGCGTTCGCTTCGGTCTTGACGACCTCGCCGCTGACCGATTGTGCGGATGCGGTGGCGATATGGCCCATGATCGCGAAAGCAGCGGCGAGCGCGAGAGTCTCCTTATTCGATGCCCTTCAGCGCACGATAATCCGGCCATGCATGCCGGCCTGGTAGTGGCCGGGGATCAAGCAGGCGAATTCGAACGTGCCGCTATTGGTGAAGCGCCAGATGATCTGGCCCGATTTCGCCGGCTCGACTCTGACCGCGTTCGGATCGGCATGTTCCATATCCGGATTGCGTTCCATGGCTGCCTTATGGCGCTGGTTGCCTTCGGGCGTATCGATGACCATCTCGTGGTCGATCACACCACCATTCTTGACCACGAAGCGGACCGTATCGCCCCTGTTGATCGTGATCTCTGCCGGTTCGAACAGCATTCGGCCTCCACGCTCCACCATCTGCACCTGCACGGTGCGGGTGACACGGCCTCGAGCGCCTGCCTCGCCGGCGGGCGATGACGGTCCGTGCGCCATCGAAACTCCGGTCAAAACGACCGTGGCGGCGAAGGCCAGCAAAGCCAAGTTCTTCGACATGTTTTATCCTCGTCCTTGTTTGGATGTCAGTGGTTGGAATGACCGGCGCCGCGGGCGCGACATGAGAGTGAGGCCGGCGCCGGCTGTGGCCAATAATCCCCGTCGAGATACGGACATGCCAAGTTCCTCGTCGTAGAGAACGGCGGCGCCTCTTTCGGCGCTGGCGACAGCTGTCGGTGCACTTTCTGCTGCTCCCCGCTCGGCGAGCCGCCAATAGCGGCAAACTGCCGATCAGTATTGGCGATCCAAAAGCCCCGGCGATCTTCGATCGCCGCAGCATTCGCTGCACTGCGCGCGCGTACCTCGGTCAGAAGCGCGAACACGTCGATCATCATGGCATTGTACAGCAACTGGCCTTCATCGGCGATGATCTGGCGCAACGGCAGGAACTGCGATTGGTAGTGGCGGGCGAAGTCGAAGCCTGTTGTTCGCCGGCGTATTGGCCGCCAGTCTTTGAACTCGGCAGGAAAAAGCCCCGGTCTGACGACCGGGGCAACGGAGAAGCGGGAGGAATCCGCGGATGCGGATCAGGGTCGCAGATGTTCACGGCGCGCCTGACCAAGCCGTAAGGAGTGTCGATCCAGCGGGAACGGTGGTAGTCCGACACTGTCGCGGCAGAGCCGACCATGCCGACACCAATCCCGCCGCCGTGCTAGTGACCGTGACGGTGACCATGGAAATGGCCGTGACCGTGACGGGGGCCGTGGAATTGGCCGTGGCCGTGACGATGGCCATGGAAATGGCCATGGCCGCGGAAATGATCGTGACCACCGAAGTGGTGTCCGCCACCGAATTGCGTGCCGCGGTGGAAGCCGCCGCCGTGACGGCCGAAGCCGCCGGCTTCGGCATCGGTTGTGGCGATGGCAACCGAACTGGCGAGAGCCAGAGCTGCGATCGCGAGATATTTGGTCGCCTTGCTGGTCATGGAACCTTCCTGGAGTTGGCCGAAGCCTGATTGCAGTCGGTAAGGCCAAGGTGTCAGGAGAGGCTGCCGGGCGATGTGACGGCCGCCACAGAATGCTCGATTGGCTCTGAAGGCCGTAGAGCGCTCTTTGTTCGATGGACTCGCAGGAGCGCCGTTATGGAGAGGCACCAAACCTGAACGAATGTGCCAGACCACGAGCGCGATGTTCTGGCTGCGGAAAATGATGGTGTTCGCCGCTGATGACGGGTGTGTTCATGGTCAGCCGCTCTATGCACCGATCACTAACACTTGGTCGAGGCGACGAGCCCTGGTAAAATCCGCCAGTTGTCCGGATTAACCCCTGCCGGCTCATTCGGACAAAATTCCCCTGAGCGTCGGCAACGTTCTACGTGGAGGAAGACGCAAATGAGGACCTTTTTGCGATCAGCCAGACTGGCTGCGCTGATCGGCTTGTTGCTCGCAGGCAGCAATGCGTTCGCTGCGGATAATATAAGCCTGGGCCGCGTCTCACCGTCTGCGCGCGAGAGTTGGTCTCTCCCTGGTCGCGTCTTGCTCTCTGCGCGGGAGAACCGGTCGCCTGTCAGAATTGCCCAAAATCACTGGCACTTCCTCGGTTGTGTAGCGAGTGAGCATCAGTGCGCCGATCTAGCCCACAGCCAGGGCTACCATCATCACCAGATCGTCGACGATCACCATGGGCAGTGCCACCATGAACCGGTCATCTACGCCTGCCTTGGCGGAAACTGACAATTGAATTCGCAGCATTTCTTGCTTGACGCCCATGTCCACTTGACACGGGTAATGGCGAGGTGGCGGCGCGCCCCAATTGGCCATTTTGTTAAATCGGATTGACCTGTTCACGTTCTGATCCTAGCTCGGGTAACCTCCCAGTCTACGGACCTTGGGGAAAACGCCACCGGGGAGCGACATCTTGCGTCCTTTGCAGCCATAGGCAACCGCGGAGCGACCGCTCGCGGTCGCGGGGAATGCGCAGATCGAATTGCAGCGTCGTTAGCCTCGCGCCCTTCGGCCAAATCGACCATTCGCAAACGAGAGGCCAGCTCGAACGGAAGTCATCAAATCGGGGCGTCGGCCCTCGTACCCGGCGACCGCAATAATGCGGTCGCCGGGACAGTCAAGCGTTTCAAGGGGGCCCAGATCAGCGGGCGCGCTGGATGCGGGTCACCGTGAGAGCGCCGTTGACGCGATCGGCGTCGAAGCGGACGCGGTCGCCCTCGCGCACCTGCTGGAGCATGGCAGGATCGGCGACCCGGAACACCATGGTCATCCCATCCATTTCCAGGTTCGGGATCGGCCCGTGCTTCAGTGTGATCCGTCCGCGATCGGTTTCGATCTTGACGACCTCACCGTTGACCGATTGTGCGGACGCGGCGGCGATATGGCCCATGGTCGCGAAAGCCGTGGCAAGGGCGAGAGCTTTGAAACGATGCATGAGATGTCTCCTTCTTCGATGCTCTTCAGCGCACTACGATCCGGCCATGCATGCCGGCCTGGTAGTGGCCCGGGATCAGGCACGCGAACTCGAATGTGCCGCTATTGGTGAAGCGCCAGACGATTTCCCCCGTTTTTGTCGGCTCGACTTTGACTGAGTTCGGATCGGCATGTTCCATGTCCGGATTGCGTTCCATGGCTGCCTTATGACGCTGGTTGCCCTCGAGCGTGTCGATGACCATTTCGTGCTCGAGAGCGCCGCCATTCTTCACCACGAAGCGGACCGTATCGCCCCTGTTGATCGTGATCTCGGCAGGTTCGAACAGCATTCGGCCTTCGCCCTCGACCATCGTCAATTCCACGGTGCGCGTCACGTTCGCACGATGCCCCGCCTCGCCGGCAGGCGACGACGGGCCGTGCGCCATCGAAACTCCGGTCAAAGCGACCGTGGCGGCGAAGGCAAGAAGAGCTAATTTCTTTGACATATTTAATCCTCGTCCTTGTTTGGATGTCAGTGGTTGGAATGACCGCCGCCACCACGGGCGCGGCGGGCGGCCCGGTCGAGCACGCGTGCTGCAGGGGATGGTCCGGGAGGCGTGCTTGCGCGCGTCGGTTGGGCGAGTGGTGGCCCTTTCCATTCATAGGCCACCGTGCCCGGCGGGTGCTGGTACCAGCCGGGATCCTTGTAATCGCCCGCAGCCAAGCCCTCGCGAACCTTCATGGTCGTGAACATGCCGCCCATTTCGACCGGGCCGAACGGGCCGTCGCCGGTCATCATCGGCAGCGTATTGACGGGAATGGGCATCTCCATCGCGCCCATCTCGCCCATCCCGGTGCTGCCCATCGGCATGAAGCCCGGGACAAGGCCCCGCATCGTGCGGGAGATTTGCCGCTGATCCACGCCGATCATGGTGCGCGTATCGTGGCCCATCGGTCCCATCGTGTGATGCGACTTGTGGCAGTGCAGCGCCCAGTCGCCCTCGTTGACGGCGTGGAACTCATAAGCCCTCATGGCGCCGACCGGCACGTCGATCGTCACCTCCGGCCAGCGCGCCTCGGGACGCACCCATCCGCCGTCCGTGCAGGTCACTTCGAAATCGTAGCCGTGCATGTGG
Source organism: Hyphomicrobiales bacterium (assembly GCA_017304475.1). Classification (GTDB taxonomy): domain Bacteria; phylum Pseudomonadota; class Alphaproteobacteria; order Rhizobiales; family Phreatobacteraceae; genus Phreatobacter. The sequence goes on from JAFKKV010000063.1 coordinate 17,315, forward strand.
ATCGGGTGATTGGTCATGGTGAGATTGCCGATCCGCACCCGGACGCGGTCATTCTTGGCGACCACCAAGGGATCAAGTCCCGGCCAGGTCCGGCTGTTCATGCACCAGATATTGAAGTCGGTCATGGTCGAGACCTTCGGCACGTAAGTACCGGGGTCGATATCGAAAGAGTTGAGAAGGAACACGAAGTCCCGATCGACGCGGTGAAGCGCCGGGTCGCGCGGGTGGACGACGAAGAAGCCCATCATCCCCATGGCCATCTGAACCATCTCGTCGGAATGCGAGTGGTACATGAAGGTCCCGCTCTTCCGGAGCTGGAACTCGTAGACGAAGGTCTTGCCCGGCGGGATATGAGGCTGGGTCAGCCCGCCGACGCCGTCCATGCCGTTGGGCAGAATCTGGCCGTGCCAATGGACCGCTGTGTTTTCCGGCAGCCGGTTGGTGACGAAGATGCGAAGCTTGTCGCCCTCCACCGCCTCGATCGTCGGGCCGGGGCTCTGGCCGTTATAGCCCCAGAGATGGGCGAGCATGCCGGGTGAGATCTCGCGCACGACCGGCTCGGCGACGAGATGGAACTCTTTCCATTCGCCGTTCATGCGGGAGGGCAGAGTCCAGCCGTTCAGGGTGACGACCGGCTGATAATCCGGCCCGCTGGACGGTGGCGCGAGCGGCGGCTGGGTGTTCGCCTTGGTCATGGTGGGCGCCTCGGGCAAGCTCGCCGTCTGCGCGAGCCCACTGACCTGGGACGCGCCGACGAGAGCGAGGCCGGCGCCGGCTGTCGCAAATAATCCACGTCGAGATACGGACATGACAGGTTCCTCGTCGTTAGTCGGCGGCCGCGCCGCTTGCGGCGCTGGCGACGGCTGTGGGTGCACTTTCTGCTGCTCCGCCACCTGGCGAGCCGCCGATGACCGCAAACTGCAGATCGGTATTGGCGATCCAGAAGTCCCGACGGGCTTCGATCGCCGCGGCATTCGCCGCAATGCGCGCTCTTGCCTCGATCAGCAGGGAGAACACGTCGATCATCATTCCATTGTACCGCAGCTGACTTTCGTCGGCGATGATTTGCCGCAGCGGCAGAACTTGCGATTGATAGTGGCGAGCGAAGTCGAAGCTGCCACGGTAGCGTTGGTAAGCCTCGCGGGCTTCCGAGCGGACATTGACGCCGCGTTCGGTCAAGCGGTTGATCGACCGCAAATAGGTCTCTCGCGCCTCCCGCAGTCGGCTTTCGCCCAGATCCAACGGAATCTGGAATTCCAGTGAGAGCCCGCTGAGGCGGGTCCGCTCGAATTCAACCTGGCGGTTCTCGACGAGTGCGCCACCCTGCAAGCTATAGGTCCGCTCGGTGCGCCTGGATCGCTCCTCGATTGTCGAGCCCTGCAGATTCAGCACGCTCATGAAACCGGACCATTGGGTCAATTCGAGCTGGCGGGCGACGCCGTCGACCTCCAGGCGGGCGATCCTGAGATCCAGCCGCTTCTCGAGGGCTTCCCGTTCGATGGCGTCGCGGGACGCGGGACGACTGGGGAGGATCGGCAACTGCGCGGGAAGCTTGAGGGCGGCAATGTTCTCCCAGAGGCCCAGCGCCCTGATCAGACGCTCGCGGTCGGCCTGGTACTGAAGGCGGGCCTTGGCGAGCTGGGCCGCGACGTCGGCGTAGAATACGTGCTCGCGCGCCTGGTCGAGCCGGTTCACCGCACCGGTTTCACCGAGACGCTTGAACAGTTCCGAAGCCGTTCGCGCCGCGGAGTTCGCTTGGCTGAGAAAATTGACAAGCTGGCTGGAGGCAACGACCCGGTAGTAGGCCCGTCGCGTGTCGCCGGCCAGACGCAAGGTATCTTCCGCGGCACGCAGTTGGGCCTGGCTAAATCGGATCTCTGCGATGGCGCGCCGCTGCGGCAAGGTCGCAAGCCCGAGAATGCTGACGAGCAACGTGTTCTCGATTTCGATCGTGCCTCCAGCGGCGATGCGGGCCAATGAGATCGTCGGGCTCGGCGGCAGACTGGCTTGGACGAACAGCGCCTCCGAAATTCCCAGATCGTTGTAGGCCGCCTGCAGGCCGCGATTGTTGAGAAGCGCGATCTGAACCGCCTTGTCGACGCTCAGCGGCGACCGCAGCAGTGCTGCGACCCGCGATCTTACCCGTTCGCTGTCGGCCGGCTCCCTGACGCGAGCCACGTCCTGACGCAGTTCCCGGGTAGCGATTTCACGGGTGACCCCGAGGCCGCCGTCCGGGCTGTAGGTCGCGCAACCGCCCAGCATTGTGGCGGCGCCAACGAGAAGCGTGCCGAGCCGAACAGGCCGCGCCAGCCTCCGCATGGCGACACGTTCGTCAGCGGTCCAAGAGGTGATCGGTTGGGTTTTTCCAGAGAACGCCATGATGCTTGCCATTCTCACCGTGCTGGAGAGTTCGGCGCGACGCGTTCGTTGGATCGCCGCCAATCGATCGGCCCGACGGGCCGGAACTCGGTAAAGCCGGCCACGACAGATTGGTATCGAACCTGTCGGCTGGCAACGCGCGGGTCGGCCGCTTCTTCGCCAAGACGCGCTCTCGCGCCCACTTCGGTGCATCCGGCCAAGGCCAGGCCGGCCGCGATGGCGACGCCTGAAATCCGAATTCTGCTGGACGTAAGGCTATTCAACTGCGGCATGCCGGCCCCGTTCTGGATTGAGTCTTCAACCGCACGCTAACAAGGCTGTTAGCTGTCCGTATTTCTCGATTGTTACAATTTGTTGCGCAGATGGCGCGTCTCAGGCGAATGGGTGGTCCGGCCGCAGAGTGGCCATGCGTCGACCTGTCGCCCGAAGTGTTCGTCCGCCCATGGGGCTGGCGGCGCCGCCTCAACAATTCGCATAGCATCACGGACAAAATGAAACGCCGGGATGAGACATCCCGGCGTTGGTCGTGACGGTGCCGGGCTGTCCGGCGTCGGAAAGATATCAAGAGGCGCTGTCGGAAAAGGCGCTGGACGGCACGGCCTGGCGGTCGATCTGAAGGCGTTCGGCCGGCGAGACCGGAGCAGACCCATGCCGGACATGACCGGCATGATCCATGAACTCTCGGGTCTGAGAGGGCGCCTGGATCGGCGCCGTCTCGATATAGCCGGCGGCATCGCCCGCACCCTGGGCGAGAGCTGGGACTGCCATGAGGGGCGCAAGCAGCGCGGCGGCAAGGATAAACGTTTTCATGGAAATTCTCCGGTTAGTACCGACGATCGAGCACTCCGCATTCATGGCGCCCAGATCATCCTTTCAGCGAACTATTTTCGCTGGCGACGGAGCTGATATAGAAATGACCTTGGTGTAAATCAAATCACGAAATCGCGAATGTTGTTAATATACATTCATCAATACGAAATATTACGAAACATTGCGCCGATGAAACAATAAACAACGAGGCGTAACAAATGGATGCTGATGTATTGAGGGAGATTGGGACGAGCCTTGTGGTGAGTTAAGCTGGCGCCGCGTCAGCCGCCGCAGCGGCTGAAGGCCCGACGCCGCACAGGCGTCGGGGCTTCTCGTCAATTTGGACGGGATCGTGGCCACTCAGGGCACCACACTTTGGCGGTCTGCCTGGACGCCTCTTGTCGATGTCGCGTCGCGGGACCGCGAAGAAGTCGCCTGTGAAGAACTCCCAGGCCGTTGATATCGTGCAAGGAAGCGGCGCCGACAGGTCATGGAGTTTGCCGGTTTTGGGCTGATGGCCGGCGGTTTTCTTGCAATTTGCGCTTGCCGCATTGTCGTGATTCCATCGCTGTCGAAGG
>JAFKKV010000021.1 GCA_017304475.1 Hyphomicrobiales bacterium
AGCGCCAGGTGCGCATCGCCTGCCGCGACATGTTCCGCAAGTCCGGTCTGCTCGAGCGCGTCATTCCCGACATCGACGCGATCCTGCGGGCGGGCGGCCTTGCGCCGCCCGACGAGGCCGAGGACGCGCCCGAGGCCGCCGATCCCGCCATCCCGCGCAAGGAGGCGGCCGGCGATGATGGTCATCGTGGTTGAGAATGCGCCGCCGCGCCTGCGCGGCCGCCTGTCGCTCTGGCTCGCCGAAGTGCGCGCCGGTGTTTATGTCGGGGTCTATTCCCAGCGGACGCGCGAGCGTATCTGGAAGGAAGTCGGCCAGATGATCGGCGAGGGCAACGCCGTCATCGCCTGGAGTGCTGCGACCGATTCAGGCTTTGCCTTCGAGACCATTGGCGAGAACCGACGCGAGGCGATCGACTTCGACGGTCTCACTTTGGTGCGCTTCAAGCCGCCAAAAGGTCCGGGCGTGCCGATCGCCTGAGATGACGCCGCTGCGGCCGGGATTTGGCCCGTGGTGTGAGGGGTAAAGCGGGGCGTCGGCGTGCGGCAAAAATCCGGTAGCTTTTTCGACATTGCAAATCATGCGATGAATCAAATGCTTATTCGGATGAGGGTGCCCCGCCTGCGCGGGGATGAACCGATCCTGGCATCAGCGATCGCAGCGTCGACACTGGGTGCCCCGCCTGCGCGGGGATGAACCGAAATCCTTGCTCGAAACTTTGCCTTCGGTGACGGGTGCCCCGCCTGCGCGGGGATGAACCGAAATTAAGGGTGCCCGCGTTGTCCCCCTGAAAGGGTGCCCCGCCTGCGCGGGGATGAACCGCGATTGACCTTGCGCGCCGGCTCGGCATGTCCGGGTGCCCCGCCTGCGCGGGGATGAACCGGTCGCGGAGACGGGGCCGCGCAGGTTGAGCACGGGTGCCCCGCCTGCGCGGGGATGAACCGTTTTTGAGAATGACGGCCCCGCTATAGGTGCCGGGTGCCCCGCCTGCGCGGGGATGAACCGGCACGGCACCGGCAACCGCGTTGAGTGGTGGAGGGTGCCCCGCCTGCGCGGGGATGAACCGAAAGCGGGCGCGATCGCCGGCGCCGAACCCGGGGGTGCCCCGCCTGCGCGGGGATGAACCGCGCAACGCGCGAGCGAGGCGCAGGCGGCGGAGGGGTGCCCCGCCTGCGCGGGGATGAACCGCTCGTCACCGACCCCAGCAATTGGGAACTGGTGGGTGCCCCGCCTGCGCGGGGATGAACCGGTGGGTCCGGAACTGGCCAGCGATGCGCTGGAGGGTGCCCCGCCTGCGCGGGGATGAACCGGAACCCGCCCGAGGCCGTCGCGCTCGCCAGATGGGTGCCCCGCCTGCGCGGGGATGAACCGCCCGCGCCACGCAGGGAGGCGGGAATGGGTGAGGGTGCCCCGCCTGCGCGGGGATGAACCGTCCATGCCGTCGCTCTACTGGGCCTGGCGTCTGGGTGCCCCGCCTGCGCGGGGATGAACCGGATCTACGTCGCATCGTCCTGGCGAAACCCCAGGGTGCCCCGCCTGCGCGGGGACGAACCGCCGACGGCCGCCGGCCTCGCGATCGCGGCCGAGGGTGCCCCGCCTGCGCGGGGATGAACCGACACCGGCTTCGGCACCAAGCGCGAAGCGCTCGGGTGCCCCGCCTGCGCGGGGATGAACCGACACTCGCATCACCGCCGCTTCCGATGGTCGCGGGTGCCCCGCCTGCGCGGGGATGGACCGGGCGCAGCCGGCGCCGGCATCCGGAATTACCTGGGTGCCCCGCCTGCGCGGGGATGAACCGCTCAACCGGGTCGACGACAAGATCCAGCGCGTGGGTGCCCCGCCTGCGCGGGGATGAACCGGCGATCCGCGTGCGGCTCGCCGAGGACATTATGGGTGCCCCGCCTGCGCGGGGATGAACCGATTCCGGCGACGTCGGCCAGATCGCGCTCGACGGGTGCCCCGCCTGCGCGGGGATGAACCGTCACATTTGATCTGACGACCGTTCAGACGTTGGGGTGCCCCGCAAGCCCGGGGATGAACCGGGCGTCGGGCACAGACTTTTTTGGGGCATCTTGTGTGCCCCGCCTGCGCGGGGATGAACCGCTACAGCAGCGCATCGCCGTCATGGGCGAGGCGTGTGCCCCGCCTGCGCGGGGATGAACCGGCCGAGTTCAGGACGCGGAACCCATCCCAGGCGTGTGCCCCGCCTGCGCGGGGATGAACCGCATTATATGGTGGATATTGAGACGACCGGCACGTGTGCCCCGCCTGCGCGGGGATGAACCGGCCCAACGTCCGAGCAGGTCAAAGCCGCCGCCGTGTGCCCCGCCTGCGCGGGGATGAACCGGGCTGGGCGGCTCGCGTCAATGGCGTGCGCGCGTGTGCCCCGCCTGCGCGGGGATGGACCGCTTATCAATCCGTCCTTGCGGCCGGTGACCGAGTGTGCCCCGCCTGCGCGGGGATGGGCCGGATGCGCCGCCCGCCGTGCTGCCGGCGTGGCTGTGTGCCCCGCCTGCGCGGGGATGGACCGGTGCTGCCGCCGGCCCCCGGCTTCCAGGACATGTGTGCCCCGCCTGCGCGGGCATGAACCGCCGCCAGGAGGCCGCGCAGTGGCGCGACCGGCGTGTGCCCCGCCTGCGCGGGGATGAACCGAAATCGACGCCGATAGCGTACGAAGCGACGCAGTGTGCCCCGCCTGCGCGGGGATGAATCGGCCGCGAGCGGCTGGGTAACCCTGAGCGCCGCGTGTACCCCGCCTGCGCGGGGATGAATACGTCCCTCTATCGGTCGCAACTCGCCTGCCGTATCGTTGATTTCGCGGTGTCGCGGTTCTTGCTCTGCAACTCCTGGATCCCCTTCCCCTCGCTTCGCTCGGCCGGGGATGACGTCGTGGTTCTCGCGCGCGCCTGGGCCGACGAAGCCTTCCCGCCGGGGCGCCTCGGTCGGCTCGTCCTTTCCCGCGCGCGGCAGGTTTGCGTCAAATTGTGCCGCAAAGAGCTGCAAATCGCTTAAAGGATGGGCAGAAGCGGGCGGTGAGCGCCCGTCCCAAGGCCCGCGCGATGACCGACCAGTCGATTCCCTTGCGCCACGATGCCCAGGTCATGAGCCTGATCAGCGCGGCGCATTTCTCCAGCCACTTCTTCCAGCTGGTTCTGCCGCCGCTGTTCCCGGTGCTGAAGGTGGCCTTCGGGGTGAGCTATACCGAGCTCGGCTTCGTCATGGCGGTGTTCTTCGCCGCGTCGGGCCTCGGCCAGGTGGCGGCCGGCTTCCTGGTCGACCGGTTCGGGCCGCAGCGCATCCTGCCGATCGGCATCGCGCTTCTGGCCGGCGGCATGCTGGTGGTCGGCCTCGTGCCCCATTACGGCGTGCTGCTGCCGGCGGCGGCCTTGTCGGGGCTCGGCAACAGCGTGTTCCACCCGGCTGATTATTCCATCATCACCGCGCGCATCTCGCCGCAGCGGATCGGCCGGGCCTATAGCGCACATACCGTGATGGGCACGCTCGGCTGGGCGGCAGCTCCGGTCACCACGCTGGCGCTGGCCCAGCAGTTCGGCTGGCAGACCGCGCTCATCCAGCTCGGCCTTGCCGGCCTCGTGCTGGCGGCGATCGTGGCGCTCGGCCATCGCCAGCTCAAGGTCGCGCCGGCGCCGCGCCCGGCGCATCATGAGGCGGCGCCGGCCTGGCAGATGCTGCTGACGGGGCCGATCATCGCCTGCCTCGTCTATTTCACCTTGCTGGCCATCGCCCAGGCCGGTTCGCAGAGCTTCCTGCCGAGCCTGTTGCCGCTGACCCAGGGCATTTCGGCCGCCGCCGCCGTCACCGCGACGACCGTCTATCTGATCGGCAGCGCGCTCGGCTCGTTCTCGGGCGGTTTCCTGGCCGATCTCACCCCCAATCACGAGCGGGTCGTCGGCTTCGGGCTTGCCGCGGCGGCGCTGCTCAGCCTCGTGCTCGGCTTCGTCCATTTGCCCGGGCCGGCGCTGCTGGCGGTGACCGGGCTCGCCGGCTTCCTGACCGGCTCGACCATCCCCTCGCGCGACATGCTGGTGCGCGGCGCGGCGCCGGCCGGCGCGGTCGGCACCGTCTTCGGTTTCGTCTATTCCGGGCTCGATCTCGGCTCGGTGGTCGCCCCGGTCGCGATCGGCGCCTTCATCGACCATGGCGCGGCCGATCTCGCCTTCGTCTTCATCGCCTCGGCCCTGATGATCACGGTGATCAGCGCACTGATCGTCAAGCGGATGCAGCGATAGAGCCCGCGCCGGCGGCCGGGGCCTGGCGCCGGTGACTTTCGCGGTCACCGGCATCCAAGCGACGCCCCGCGTCGCGCGATGAATGGACCCACCCTCACTCCGAGCGGATGTTGAGCGAGCGGATCAGCGGGATCCAGGTCTGGTCTTCCTTTTCCAGATAGGCGCGGAACTCGGCCTGCGTCATCGGCGCCGACTGGGCGCCGAGCGCCAGGTAGCGGCTCTTCACCGAGGGGTCGTTCAGCACCTTGATCACCGCCTGGTGCAGAAGAGCAATGACTGCGTCGGGCGTCTTGGCCGGCGCCATCAGGCCGGTGAAGGTCTGGCCGTCGAAGACGGGATAGCCGAGCTCGGTGAAGGTCGGCACGTCCGGCAGATCGGCGAGCCGGGTCGAGCCGGTCACCGCCAGAGCGCGGGTGCGGTTGTCCTTCAGGAAGGGCAGGGCGACCGAGATCTGGTCGAGATTGAACTGGACATGGCCGCCGACCAGGTCGTTGGTCGCCGGCGCATTGCCGCGATATTGCACGGTCATCCATTTCGCCCCGAGCTTGGACTGCATCAGCTCGGACAGGAGGTGATTGGTGGTGCCGGGGCCGGGCGAGGCCATGGTCAGGGGCGGCTGGCGGGTGCGGACGAGGTTCAGGAACTCGGCGAAGGTCTTGGCCGGCAGATCCGGGTGCACCTGCAGGACCAGCGGCGTCAGCGTCACCGTGCTGACCGGGATGAAGTCGCGCCGCCATTCATAGGCCCGCCTGGCGCCCATTTCCGGCGCGAACAGGATCGGGCCATTGGCGCCGATCAGAAGCGTGTAGCCATCGGGCTCCGCCTTCGCGACGGTCTCGCTGCCGAGCAGGCCGCCGGCGCCCGGCTTGTTCTCGATGACGAAGGGCTGGCCGAGTTCCTGCTGCAGCTTTTCCGCCAGGATGCGGGCCGCGACGTCGACATTGCCGCCGGCGGCATAGGGCACGATCAGCCGCACCGCGCGGGTCGGCCAGGTCTGCGGCGGTGTCGATGTCTGGGACTGGGCCTTGGCGGCGGTCAGTCCGGTGGCGGTCAGCGCGAGCGCCGATATCACGGCAAGAGCCAGTTTCCGCATGTGTTTCTCCCGATGGTCTGTTGTTGTTGTCGTGATCAGGCAAAACCGAAGAAGCGCGCGGGATTGTCGACCAGGATGGCCTGGCGCTCCGCGTCGTCGGTGGTGGCCCGGAACAGGAAGTCGAGCAGCGCGCCCTCGTTGGGCGGCTGTTTGGTCGAGACCGGATGCGGCCAGTCGCTGCCCCAGACGATGCGGTCGGGGGCGGCCTCGATCAGCGCACGCACGACGGGGATGACATCGTCCCAGGGCGCGCCTGATTTCGAGACCTTTTCGGTCAGCGACAGCATGACCCAGACATTGCCGCGCTTCAGTAGCTCCAGGACCTTGGCGAGGCTCGGATCGGCCCGCCCCAGCGTCGGATCGGGCCGGCCCATATGGTCGATCAGCAAGGGCACGTCGAGCCGCTCGAAATCGGCGATATTGCCGATGACGCCCTCGACCTCCGGCTGCAGCTTCGCATACCAACCGAGCTCGCGGATGCGCGCCAGCGAACGCTCGAACTGGGCTTTGTCGAAGGCGATGCCGAGGCCCTGGCGGGTGAAGCGGGCACCCTTGACGCCGGCCCGGTCGAGTTCGTCGAGATAGGCGTCGCTCCGGTCGGCGAAGACGGCGGCATTGGCGCAGCCGCGATAATTCGGCCCGGCGATCTTCAATCCGTCGAGCGTCACGGCGTGGTCGCCGCCATAGGTGGTCGGCTGGACGATGACGCCGCGCGTGATGCCGAGCGTCGCATGCAGCTTCAGGGCGGTGTCGATGGTGGCGGTCGGCATTTCATAGACCGCGCCCGGCCGGACCGGATAGCGATCGGCCGGCCCCAGCACGTGGAACTGGCTGTCGCAACTGAGCGGCGGCAGCGGCCGGGCCGGTGCCCGCGGGTTCGGGTCGAAGGGCAGATAGGTCGGCATGATCGGCGCGCGCTCCCGGTCGTTCAGGATTTCTTGGTTGTTCAGGATTTCGAGGTCTGGTGGATGGCGGCCATGGTGACGATGTCGCCGAGCGTGGCGTAGTTCGGTCCGGCGAGCCGGCAGATCGGGTCGAGCCGGCGCGTGTCCACCTTGCCGTCGGCCATCAGGCCGTCGCGCAAGTGGAAGGACAGGACCTCGCCGACCAGCAGGCGGCTGCGCGTCTCGCCGAATTCGATGCAATGGCGCAGCCGGCATTCCATCGCGACCGGCGCGATGGTCAACCTGGGCACGCGGACATTGAGGCCGGAGCGCGTCTCCAGGCCGAGCACCTCGACCTCGCTCACCTCGGGCGGGTGTTCGACGGCGCTGTCATGCACCTGGGCGATCAGCGGCCGGTCGGCGATATGCACGACGAACTCCTCGCTCGCCATGATGTTCTTCGCGGTGTCCTTGTAGACCCCCGCCTTCTGCCCGACGCTGATCGCCAGCATGGGCGGTTTCGGCGAGACGAAGGTGAAATGGCTGAACGGCGCGAGATTGACCGTGCCGGTGGCCGAAACCGTGGTCACCCAGGCGATCGGCCGGGGCACGACGAGCCCGGTCAGCAGGCGGTAGCAGGCTTCGGCCGCGAGGTCTTTCGCCTGGATGTCGAGTGTCGGCGCTGGCGTCGTCATCCGCCGATCACCGCCATGAAATCGCATTGGATCAGCTTGCCGCCGTCGAGATCCGCCTTCATCGCCTGGCGCACCGGTCGCGTCGCCGGATCCGGGAACATGGCGAGCCATTCTTTGTTGACCGCCTCGCGCTGGCTGCGATCGGTCATCCACACGGTGACCTTGACGATGTCGTCGGTCGAGCCGCCGCCCGCCGCCATGATCGCGCGGATATGGCTGAACATCAGCGCGCATTGCGCTTCCAGCGTCGGCGCCGGGCTGCCGGTCGCCGGATCGAGGCCATAGACGATGCCCGACATCAGGATATTGCCGAGCCGGCAAGCCGCGGGGATCGGGTTCTTGTGGCCGAAACCCTCGACATAGATGCTCTGGCGCTTGGTCATCGGGTCGCCTTCAGGTGAAGTGGCAGGAAACGGTGCCGAACGGACCGTAATCGGCGTGGATCGTGTCGCCCTTCCGGCAATCGACCGGCCGGATGAACGAGCCGGACAGGATGACCTGGCCGGGTTCCAGCGAAACGCCATGGGAGCCGAGCTTGTTGGCGAGCCAGACAATGCCGTTGGCGGGATTGTTGAGCACGCCGGCGGCAACCCCGGTCTCCTCGATCTGGCCGTTGCGCGAGAAGATCACCGAGAGCCAGCGCAGATCCGCTTCCATCGGCTTGAACGGCCGGCCGCCGATGACGATGCCGCAATTGGCGGCATTGTCGGCGATGGTGTCGACCACCTTGCGGGTCGCCTTGGTCTCGCCGTCGACCCGCTCGATGCGCGCATCCAGGATCTCGATCGCCGGCACGACATAGTCGGTGGCGTTGAGCACGTCGAAGATCGTGCAGTCGGGCCCGCTGATCCGGTCCTTCAGGATAAAGGCGAGCTCGGCCTCGGCGCGCAATTGCACGAACCGGTCGCTCGCGATCTCGCCGCCGTCGCGGAAGAACATGTCGTCGAGCAGCACGCCATAGTCGGGCTCGTTGATATTGACGGCGTTCTGCATGGCCTTGGAGGTCAGGCCGATCTTGTGGCCCTTGATCCGCCGGCCGGCCGCGACCTTCAGGTCGATCCAGGCGCTCTGCACCCGGTAGGCATCGTCGATGGTCATGCCGGGATGGGCGAGGCTCAATTGCCTGATCTGCCTGCCCGTGCGCTCGGCCTCCTCGAGGCGGCGCGCGGCGTCTTGGATCTGGTCTTGCGACAGCATGGAGATGGTCCGTTCGCTCGGGAAAAAATCGCGATCAGGCTTCGTCGGCCACGCCGTTGCGGAGCGTGCCGATGCCGGGCACCTCGACCTCGACGATATCGCCGGGCACCAGCCATTTCGGCGGATCGAAGCGCACGCCGGCACCCGTCGGCGTTCCCGTGACGATCATGTCGCCGGGTTTCAGGGTGGCGAAGGTCGAGAGATAGGCGATCAGATAGTCGAACGGGAACATCAGGCGACGGGTCGTGTCGTGCTGGCGCACCTCGCCGTTCACCCGCGTCGTCAGTTCGAGCGGCTGGGCGGGATCGAGCTCGTCCGATGTGACGATCCAGGGCCCGATGGCGCCCGAGCGATCGAAGTTCTTGCCCTGGGTGACGTTGAACTTGGCATGGTGCAGCCAGTCGCGGACGCTGCCTTCGTTGCAAAGGGTCAGTCCGAAGATATGGTCGAGCGCGCTCTCGCGCGGGATGTGGCGGCCGCCCTTGCCGATCACCATGACGATCTCGCCCTCGTAATCGAGCTGCGCGGAGACCCTGGGCCGTTCCAGCGCCACACCATGGCCGACAAAGGAGCTGGGGGTACGGCAGAACAGGCTCGGATAGCTCTGCAGGGCCGAGTTGTCTTTGTATTCGGCATTGCGATCGGCATAGTTGACGCCGATGCACCAGATCTTTTCCGGTGCGACGATCGGGATCATCAGCTCGACATCGGCGAGCGCGTGATCGGCTGTGGCGCCCTGGGCGGTCTCGCGCAAGAGGCCGCCGGCGCCGGCGGCGATGGCATCGCGCAGCGTGGCGAATTGCGGCAGCCGCCGCCCGAGATCGACAAGGCCCGTACCGACAACCGCGCCGAAACGCTCGGCGCCGCCGAGCCGGAAGCTCGCAAGCTTCATGACAATCCTCCCTGGCATGGCGTCATCGCCGCTGCCTCATTGTTCGGAGGATCCTTGCACGGCGCGCCTTGCAGGCAATTGAATTCGGTCGATCTTGTCCACATAGTGGACGTTCATGTTCAGCCGGAGCCCGCATGATCGCCAGCACGCCCGCAACGCCGACAGGTGAGCCCGAGCCCGCCGGCGAGCGAGCGGGCGAGGGCGGCACCCAGGCCATCCGGCGCGCCATCGGCGTCTTGCGCATCCTGGCCATGGCGCGCGAGGCCGGCTACGGCCTGACCGAGGTCAGCAGGCTGACCGGCCTGACCCGCCCGACGGCCCATCGCATCCTGCTGGCACTGATCGACGAGGGGCTGGTCGAGCAGAAGCCGGCGACCCGTCGCTACGCCGTGGGGGAGCAGATCCAGTTGCTCGCCTTGTCGCGGCCGCGGCGCTCGCCGCTTCTGGTCGCCGCCGAGCCGCTTCTGGACAGCCTGACCGGCAGCATCGGCGATACCCTGTTCCTGACCCAGCGCACCGGGCTCGACACGGTCTGCGTGGCGCGCCGGCTCGGCGCCTATCCCGTGCAGGTCCTGTCGCTCAGCGTCGGCGACCGGCGCCCGCTCGGGGTCAGCAGCTCGGGCCTGGCACTGCTTGCGCGATTGCCGGATGACGAGGTCAATGCGGTGCTCGCGCAGAACGCGCCGCGTCTTGCAAGCTATGGCGCGACCCTGGCGCAGGCGGTCGCCGGGGTTAAGGCGGCGCGCAAGCTCGGTTATGCCGTGCGCGACCGCGGCCTGGTGCCCGGCACGCGCGCCTTGTCGGTGATCATCCGTGACCGCGACGACGAGGCCTTCGCGGCGATCACCTGCGCAGGCGTGGTCAGGCGCATGTCGCAGGCGCGCATGGAGGGGATCGCCGAGGAGTTGCGCGTGGCGGCCTTGGCGATCGAACACGTTTTCGGGCGGGAGTAAGCACCGCCGGCGACAAGGTTGATCGCCCGGCATGCCTTGTCGCGATACGTGTCGAGGCCGGCGAGTTTCGACAATTTTCCCGTTTCACGTTCATTTCACGCCGGCTCATATAGCCATGGCGACGGAATGCTCGTGATATGGCCGGGAATTCCTCTGGGGCATGTCCATGTATTCGGCTTTCCTCGCGGCGTCGGCGCGCGCCGGTTTCTGTTCGCGCCATGACGGCGGGCGGCAAGATGCCCTGTGGGGGCGATCGATCGCAGCGGAAAGAGGGAGGCCGCCGGTCGTTGCATGCGTGAAGGTGTTGGGGGCGTGACATGCTCGACGCGGGCGCATCTGATCGAACGAAATCGCGCATCATTCTCGTCCACGGCACTTTCGCGGAGCTGCGGCCGGAGAGCCCGTCGCAAAAGCCGAGATGGTCGGCGCCCGATGGCCGGTTCGCCGGCGAACTCTCCGCCAGGGTCGCGAGCACCACGGGAGTTATCCCCGAGGTCGAGGAGTTTCGCTGGTCCGGGGCCAATTCCGAAGTGCAACGCCGCCTGGCCGGCAAGCTCCTGCTCAACCGCATCGAGCAATTGGAGGAGGAGGGCGGCAGCTATCATCTGATCGGCCACAGTCATGGCGGCTCGGTGATCTGGCATGCCCTGACCGCCTCGATGGCCGATGCCGGCCGCCGCAACGGCGCCGCCGCCGAGGCGCTGCCGGGCCTGCGGAGCTGGGCGACGGTCGGAACGCCCTTCCTCACCTTCGGGCCATCGAAACGCGAATTGTTCAGCGTGGCCCTGCTGCTCGCCGGCTTCCTGCTCTGGCTCGCCACCTGGTCCACCTGGATCCTGGATGCCGGATCGGTCATCGCTCAGGCGCCGCTGATCCTTCAGAATGCGGTGGACTGGGCGAACGGGACGACGAGCTACGCCTGGTACAAGCCGATCTGGCGTGAAGGGCCGATCATCATTCTCGGCGCGACGCTCGGCGCGCTGGTCTTCCTGGCGCTGAAGTTCCTGGGCTGGGGGCTCCAGCTACGGTTGCTGGCCGCGACCGCCACCCCGGCCTTGATCGCTTTCGCGGTCACGCTCGGCGTCGTCCTGGCGTCCTGGCAGGTGCCGTTCGTCGCCGCGTTGCACAAGAGCATAGCGGGCAAGATCGGCCTGGTCGTCCTGGCGTTGCTGATCGCGACGGTCGTTCTGGTCGTCAGCTTCCTCGTCGCATCGCTGGCGGTCCAGTTGCTGAACTGGTGGGACCGGCAGCAGCGCCGGCTGCGCGCGCAGGCGGCCTGCGCCGCCTATGGCGCGCGCTGGTATTCGCTGGTCCATCGCCAGGACGAGGCCGCCTCGGCCCTTGCCGCCTCGCTCTTGCCGGCGCCGGCCATTCGCCCGATCCAGCGCGACACCCATGGCATTCTGAACGACAAGGTTCTGCACGCGATCACGAGTCAGTTCACCAGGGCTCGTGACGAGGCCATCTGGGAGGGCCTGACCCAGAAGGTCCAGGGCGACGACATGGGCGGCTACGTGATCCGCCGCGTCGGCCTCGCGCCCATTGCCTTCGGGCAGGTCTGGCCGCCGCTGTCGGGCAGCGCCGACGCCAGCATGATGGCGCTGGCGAACACGGCCGCGGGCGCTTTCGCCGCGCAATTGCGCGATCGCTTCTCGACCAGCGGCAAGGATGGCGGGCACGATACGATCGACCAGATCGTCAAGGACCTGTCGTTCGGCGGTCTCGTCCACAACAGCTATTTCTTCGACGACGAGGCGCGGACTGCCGTGCGCCAGGATGTCGTCGGCTGGCTCGCCGCGCACATTGTCCGATCGATGCCGGCGGCCGGCGACCCTGCGGCGCCACCTCCGCCATTGCACGGCGAACGGCGTGACGTCTCGGCTGCCTTGTCCGATTTCCGCCTCGCCAGCGAGAGCCGGTTCCGGGCTATCACGATCGCACGGGCAACGGCGCTCGCCGTCGCCTTCGGTGCCCTGATGCTGGCGACCACGGCGGCCTTCGAGACCAGCGTGCGACCGCTGACGCGCGAGGCCCAGGTCGCGGAAACGATCGCGTCCTGGAGGCTGTCAGGGGCTTTCGCCACGGCCGACGCGCCGATGGTCGGGGCCTTTGTCGTCCGCCTGGCTGTGGCCGGGGAACTTGGCAGCGCCGAGGCCGTGCGGGCGGTGTTTCGCACCATCCTCGAGCGCAATGCCCGGGCGGTCGCCGGCCAGCGACTGGCCTTCGCCTGGGGCCGCGACGGCGATCTGGAGTCGGGACTGCGGGACCGGCTCGTTCGGCAAGTCCGGACCGAAATCCTCGGCCAGGATCCTTCGGATCCCAAGCCGCCGCGGGAGGCGCACCTTGCCCGCGCCAACCATCTGGTCACGCTGCACCTGCTGGCGGGGATCGTTTCCCGGCAAGGCCGGCTGGATGCCGCGCAGCTGAAGGACGCGAATAACGCCTGGATGGCGCTGCACCAGATGTGCCGTGATGTCGATCTCGACGCGGTGGCGCATGTCTATCTGCCCGTGCTGGTGGCGGGGGGCGGCGAGACCGAGGCGGCCGATGTCCTGAGACGGGTGGCCATCCGGCGCGGCGGCCAGTGCGGGCAGCCGGAGGACACCGCTCCGAGCGAGACCGATCTCGCCTGGCAGCAGGCATTCCTGCTCGACCGCGCACTGGATGCCGTGTCCTGGAACCAGCCGGACCTCGCCGGCAAGCTTCTGGCGCTGGCGGGCAGCGATCCGTCGGAACCCGGGGCGTTGCTCGCAGCGCTCGACCGCACACGCGACGGCGCGCGCAGGCTGTGTACCGATCATATGCGGAACATGGCGGAATTGATGGGCTCGGCACCGCTGCCGCATCGCGCGCCGCATTGCTCGCTGGAACAGGTCCAGGCGGCGCCCGCGAACTGGGTCGAACAGGACGGCTGCGCAGCGCAAAGACAGGTCTCCGCGAAAAAGCTCTCCGATTACCGGCGCGACGGGAGCCGGCTGCGGTCGCTCCATGCCGACCTGGACGACGCCATGATGAACAGCTACCGGTTCTGCCGCGTCGAGCCGGCTTTCACGAGCGGCAATCTTCGGGCCTGCGCGGCGCAACTGGCCGCTCGCTGCGAAGAGGCCGGGGATGCCGCGCAGCGGCCGATCGACCTGGCTCTCATCCTGGTCGGAATGAGCCGTTTCGACGATGCGCTCAAGATCATCCAGCCGATCTTCCAAGGCTCGAGCCTGTGGCTCGACGATGCCGGCGACGTGCCGTTGGTCGGCCTGTTCGAGGCGGCCTATCCGGCGCCGCGTGACAAGCCGCCGCTTGGCCGGGAGCGGCAGATGCTGGTTGACGCCATCGTCGCCCAGCAGATGCGGCTTGCCGAGGGCTGTCGCGCGGCAGCACCCGGGCAACCGCCTGAACGGCCCTGCGCGCGAAACAGGTCGCGACGGGCGGTCCACCTGCGCAGCGCCGCTTTCATGCGCTGGGAGGTCAAACAGCAAACGGAGGCGCGCCAGATGGTGGCCGATCTGGTCGCCGATATCGACCGGCGGCATGCCGGCGATCAGGGCGCGCGACCGTCGCGCCGGGAACTGCTGGCGGCCGCCGACGCGGCGCTCATCGTTGGCCTGAGGGATCAGTCGGGGCGGATGATCCGGTTCCTGCGCACCGAGATCCGCCGGATGGGACTGGGCGCGATCGAGACCGCGTCGGATCAGACGGCGCCGTTCACCGCGGCCCACATTCGCCTGATGGTCAGCATCATGACGGCCTTGCAGGATCCCGACATTGCCGGCGCGACGGCGACCCTCGCCGCCCTGCGGGACCAGGAATATACCCGCGACACGCGCGCGGCGCTCGCCCGACAGCTGGCCGGCATCCGGGCAGGCCTCGGGGACTTCTTCCTGGCCAACAAGGAGGCGACCGGTGCGGTCGCGGCCAACGAGGTCCTGGCCGGGCGGTGCATGATCCTCGACAATCACATCGAGCAGAATGACGCCCTGCGCGCCGTCAAGGAACGCTACGGCCTCGAGGATCACCGTCGCTGGCCGCAGCCCGCGCCCGCCTATTTTCACACCCATGCCCGGTTCACTTATGAGGGCGCCGCATCGCGGCCGCTCGCCTGCCGGACCGGGCCTTCCTACGACCTCGACTGAACCGGATCCGACGTGGCGCCGCGACGAGCGGCGAGGGGGCATCATGACCGAAAAGACAGCAGCCGAGGGGGCAAGCGGCGGTACCTGTGGCTTCGACGAGGTCTTCAGGGCCGAACTCGATGATGTCGGGCTGCGCCGGCGGGAGCTCGGGCGGGCCGACAGCGGTGCGCACAAGGTGGTCGGGGGACCACGCGTCGACAGGCATCTTGCCGCGCTCGCGCTGTCCGGCGGCGGTATCCGCTCCGCCGCTTTCGCGCTCGGTGTCGTGCAGGGATTGCATGCTGAATCACAGGACGAGCGGATCAGCACGGTCGAGCGCATGGACTATCTGTCGACGGTGTCCGGCGGCGGCTATCTCGGCACCGCCATGACCATCGGCATGTCGGAGAATGGCGGCCAGTTTCCCTATAGCCTGACCGGGCAGGATGCCGGCGAGACGCTCGAAACCCGGCATCTCCGCGACAATTCGCGCTATCTGCTGCGCGGCGGCATCGGCGCGCTGCTGGCCGCCTTCGTCGTCTATATGCGCGGCATCTTCCTGAGCGCCCTGGTGCTGCTGCCGATCCTGCTCTCGGTCGCGGCCGTCTTCCTGTTCATCGCGCCGGATACCGGCTGGCTCGCTTCGGGCTGGTGGGTGCCGCGCTGGTTCAGGCCGCATCTCGAGGGCTATCCCATGCCCTTGAGCATCCTGGTCTTGCTGGTGCTCGGCATTCTCTGGGTCGTCTATGTCCTGGCGGTCTCCAATGGCGGTATCATCGATGTGGCGCGGCGCAGACGCACGGCGGCGATCGCGACCTGGATCGTCGTGAGTCTGCTGGCCTTGATCGTTGTCGAAGCTCATCTCGGGCTCATGCACGCGATCTTCACGAGCGTGCCGCCGGGGGCCAGGGGGCCGGCTCACGCGTCGGCTCCGGCCGCGCTGCCGACCTGGATCGCGAGCGTGGTGGCCTGGCTCAGCCCGGCCGTCCTGGCGATTCTGCCTTTCGTTCAGAAACTCGGCGAGAAGGCCGCCTCCGAAGCGACCGGCGGCTACACCGCCATTCTCGCCAAGCTCGGCAGCCGCGCCTTGCTGCTCTTCGCAGCGGCCATCGTGCCCCTGCTGATCTGGTTCGCCATGATGCTGCTGGTCTATTGGGGCACCGGCGATCTCAACTGCACGCCCAATCGATGGGCCGTCTGCCGTGCCGGCCCGCCATCCTATGCCCATGCCCCGGATTGGCTGGCATCGCTGTTCGATGCCGATGCGGTCTCGCCCTATCGGGCCGCGGTGCTCTATGCGCTGGCGGCCGGCGCCTTGTTCGCGCTCTGGCAATTTCTCAACGTCAACGCCAATTCCCTGCATCAGCTTTATCGGGACCGGCTGGGCTATGCCTTCCTGCAGGCGCGCAAGAAGGAGAAGACCACGTCCGGCATGTGGGTTTCGGTCCATCCGCCGGAAATGGCCTCGGCCGATGACGTGCAACTGTCCAAGATCGCCCCGCACCTCACCGCCTATCACCTGATCAACGCCGCGGTGAATGTCCCCGGTTCGCGCTTCGCCAATCAGCGGGGCCGCAATGCCGACTTCTTCCTGTTCAGTCGCGGTTTCATCGGCTGCGAGCTGACCGGCTATGTGCCGACGACAGCGGCCGAAGCGGTGGTCGACGGCCTGAACATCGGCACCGCCATGGCCATTTCCGGCGCCGCCGCGGCGCCCAATATGGGCATGGCTTCGATTGCGCCGTTGTCGCCGACACTGGCCTTCCTGAATGTCCGGTTGGGTCGCTGGGTGCTCAATCCCCGCGCGATCGTGCAACTGTATCCGGAGCGGGCGGCGGCCATAGCGGCCGCCGAAGCCGACCGGCCGGTCATCAGTCTGCCGCCGGCCGTTGTCGCCCTGTGTGCCAGGCTGGGGGCCTTGGGGGGCAACCTTCACAAAGCCGCGGAGTGGACGGCAAAGGGCTGGGCTGCCGTCGACCGCGAGCGGCCCTCGCTCCCCGGCAGTTTCCCCGGCCCGCGCTATCTCCTGCGAGAGGCCTTCGCCAAGTCCGGCGTCGGCGTCCGCCGGCAGGATGCGACGACCGCGGATAATTCGTACCTGTTTCTCACCGATGGCGGCCATATCGAGAATCTCGGCGTCTACGGGCTGCTGCGCCGCCGCTGCAAGCTGATCATCGCTGTCGATGGCGAGGCCGATCCCGATTACGAATTCAGCTCATTGGTCAGGCTGGAGCGCTTTGCCCGCATCGATCTCGGGGTGAGCATCGACCTGGACTGGTCGGCGATCGGCGCCCGCTCGCATCCTGCCCCGGTCGCCGGCAAGAAGGACACGGCGCGGGGCGATCCGGCCAAAGGTCCGCATGCGGCGCTCGGCTATATCCGCTATCCCGCCGTGCCCGGCGACACGGAACCGGAGGCCGGGCTGCTGCTCTATCTCAAGGCCTCGCTGACCGGCGATGAGAACGATTATGTCGCCGCCTACAAGGTGGCGCATCCGGCCTTCCCGCAGGAAAGCACGGCCGACCAGTTCTTCAGCGAAGAGCAGTTCGAGGTCTACCGGGCGCTCGGCGAACATATCGCCCGTCACGTCGCCCGTGGTTCCTCCCCGGTCTCGGCCAGGCCCGCACAGCGCGCCGCGCTGGTCGCCGAATGGAACCAGCGGATGCCGACCATGACGTTGAGTTGAGCCTGCCGAAAGGCCGGCGCCGGATGCCGCGGCGCTCCTCGCGGCATCCGGTTTCGATCGAGACACAGGGCATTCATGCGCATGCGGACGTAACCCCTCGAAGAGGCATCAGATGCGCTATTCAACGCAAGAGCTACGCGACCTCTGGGCTCGGTTCTACCGGCGTGAAGACGAGATGCGGCGGCAGGCATTCGGCCCGGCGCTGATCGCGATCGCGCCGCCGACCTCCGATGCCTGGCACGCCCTGGAGGCGGTGTTCCTCAGGCACGATTATCTCATCCGCAAGGTCGATACCGGTGGCTATGCCGACCGGCCGATCACCGACGGCACCGCGCCGAGCCTTCATGCCTATGGCATCGCCGTCGACATCGATTGGCAGACCAACCCCTACAAGAAGACACCGAACAACCGGAAGGTCCTGTTCGCCGACAAGCCGACGCAGGAGGAGCGCGCACGCGAGGTGCGCTTCCTGCGCGCGGATACCGACATGACGCCGGCGCTGATCGCCGATGCCCTGGCGATCAAGACCAAAGCCGGCCTGCCGATCTTTGCCTGGGGCGGCAATTTCAAGGCGTCAAAGGACGCCATGCATTTCCAGATCGACGTCAGTCCGCAGGAACTGGCCGAAGGCGTCGATGATGGCCCGGGCGTCGTGACGCCGCCACCGCCCGAGGTCCAGCGACCACCTGACGATGCCGGGGCGAATGGCGGCCTGCCGCGCTTCGGCGTGGTTTCGGCCGGTGGTGCCGGCATGACGAACAAGACCGAGGGGAGGACGGGCATGAACCGCCAGGTTTTCTACAACGAGATCCGCGACGACCTGTTTTCCGGCAGCCTGAGCAAAGCGCAGGTCGCCGGCATGGAGGACATTCTCGACGTCTGGCAGGCAACCTACCGGGACAAGGATCCGCGCTGGCTCGCCTATATCCTGGCAACCGTCTATCACGAGACCGGCCGGCGCATGGTGCCGGTGCGCGAGGGGTTCGCCACGTCGACCGAGGGCGCCATCGCGGCGGTCACGCGGCTCTTCGAACAAGGCCGCATCCGCGTCAATTATGCATTACCGGTGAACGGCCAGAGCTATTTCGGCCGTGGCCGGGTGCAGAACACCTGGCTCGACAATTACAAGAAGCTCGAGAAGCGCTTCGGCTATCCCCTGGTGAGCCAGCCGGATCTCCTGATCAGCAATTCTGAGCTCGACGCGACGGTCACCGTGGTCGGTCATGTCGAAGGCCTCTGGACCGGCCGCAAACTGGCCGATTTCATCGATGCCGGTCGCTGCGACTATCGCGGCGCGCGCGGCATCATCGGCCAGGATCGCGCCGGTGACATCGCCAATTACGCGATCAATTTCGAGACGGCCGTCGCCGCTGCCTATGCGGCGCCGGGGCCGGTCTTCGCACCGCCGCGCGAGATCGATCTCTCGATCCGGAGCCCCGTCGGACCGATCAGCGATAGCGCCTTTCCGTCAATCGTCTCGACACAAGGATCAACGCCGATGCCTGAAACCCAACAGCCCGATCTGGCCCGCGTCATCTCCATGATCCTGCAATTGCAGCAGGCACTGGCGACCATCCGGCAGCAACAGTCGGTGCCGGTGGCCGATCCGGCGCCCCAGCTCGCCAGCCAGCAGCAGATGCTGGCGATCCTCGCGGCCTTGCTGGGCCAGAACGGCGTGATACCGGTGGTTCCGCCGGTTCCAGCTCCGACGCCGACGCCGGTTCCAGCCCCGGCACCCGTCCCGGCTCCAACGCCCGCCCCGGAACCGATCGGTCCAGTCAATGGTGCGCTCGGCATCTCGCTCGGCGAGTTGCTGAACGGCAAGAAGACGGCCATCGGCGTGATCGGCGCGCTGGCCACGAGCATACTGACGAATTCGCAGCCGGGCACGACGCTCGGCAGTATCGCAAGCTCGGTGCCGGCGCTTGCCGGCATGAGCAGCACCTTCCTGCCGGTCTTCCTCGCGACCGCGGCCTGGGGGATCCTCGGCAAGATGGAGAAATGGACGCAGACCGCACCGGCGCCGGTGAAGTGAGCGGCCGCGTACAGGCCCGTCACTGAACGGGTCCGGCGCCGACCGGTCTCGCTCGCCGCCGGCCGGCCCGGCCTCAGTGCAGCGCGTCCATGAGGCGGTAATAGGCGCCGACGAAGGGCATGAACCAGGGCTGCCCGAAATGACCGGGAATGGCCGGCCAGTCGAGGTCGTGCCAGGGGTTTACCGCGGCGCCGCCGGTCATGATGTCGGCCATGGTCCGGCCCATCAGGACCGACATCTGCGTGCCATGGCCGCTATAGCCCATGGCATAGTGAAGGCCGTCGCGAATGCCGGCGCGCGGCAGGCGGTCGGCGGTCATGTCGACCTCGCCGCCCCAGCAATAGTCGATCTGGGCGGCCCCCAATTGCGGGAAGGTCTCGGCCAGGCCTTGCTCCAGGATGCGGCCGCTCTTCAGGTCGGACCGTGGATTGGACAAAGCGAAGCGGGCGCGGCCGCCGAAGACTAGGCGATCGTCGGCGGTCAGGCGGAAATAGTGGCCGATGTTCTTGGATGTGGTGCAGGTCCGCCGCCCCGGCATGATGCTGTCGACCATGGCGCGGGGCAGAGGCGCGGTGACGATGATGAAACTGCCGACCGGAATGATGCGGCGACGAAACCAGCCGAACGGCCCCCGGCGCGAGGTGCCGGTGGCGACCAGCACCTGATCAGCCTCGATCGTGCCGCGGCCGCTGGTGACGCGAAAGCGCTTGCCGAGCCGTTCGATGGTGGTGACCGGCGCCTGTTCGTGAATGCGCGCGCCGCGCCGTTGCGCGGCCGCGGCGAGGCCTGCCCCGAACCGCCCCATATGCATCGAGGCGCTGCGCTTTTGCAGCAGGCCTCCGTGGAAGATCGGAGAGCCGACTTCGCCAGCCAGGTCGGCGCGCGACAACAGCGCGGTATCGGCATCGACCTCTCTGGCGAGAACCTCGAAACTCCGCGCCAGCTTGTCGTAATGCTCGGGTTTCGCCGCAAGCTTGATCTTGCCGGAGCGGACGAAGTCGCAGTCGATGGCTTCGTCACGGGTCAATTGCTCGACGGCGTCGACGCCGGCGTCGAAGGCCCTGTACATCGCGCGCGCCCGCTCCGGGCCGAAGCGATCGCGGATGCCGGCGAAATCGAGCGCCAAGCCGTTGTTGCAATGGCCGCCATTGCGGCCCGACGCCTCGCCGATGACGCGGCCGGCCTCCAGGACGACGACGTCAGTGCCCTTGCGTGCCAGCGCCAGCGCCGCCGAAAGCCCGGTAAATCCGCCGCCGATCACCACGACATCGGCCCGGCCTTCGACCGGAGCGGTTATCCCGCCCCGAAAGGCGGGAGCGCTGTCGAGCCAGTAGGACTCGGGCTTCATGAAAACGCGCTCCCCGCGCCGGTCGCCGGATGCTGTCTTCAGAGGCCGACTATGCCGGCCAGGCCGCCGATGTCCTTGATCTCATGATAGCCGTAATAGGGCGTCGAGGGCTCGTGGCCGCGCCCGACATAGACCCGGCCGCCAATGCGCAGGTCATGGGCCGTCATCAGGTCGTAGCGCAGGCTCGACGAGACGTGCAGCACGTCGGCCGGGCTGCAGCCGAGCTGGTCGAACATATATTCGAAGGCCTGCATGCGGGGTTTATAGGCCTGGGCCTGTTCCGCTGTGTAGACCGCGTGGAACGGCGCGCCGAGCTTCGCCAGATTGTCGTGGATCTGGTCGTTCGAGGCATTCGACAGGATGACCAGCGGGAACTCCTTGGCGACCCGGGCAAGCCCGGCCGGCACGTCGGGATGCGGTCCCCAGCTCGGCACCGCGTCGTAGAATTTCGCGGCCTCGGCCTCGTCGAACCTGATCGTCCAGAGCTTGCAGGTTCGCTCGACCGCATTGACCAGGACGTCGCGATAAGGTTTCCAGGCGCCCAGCACCTCGTCGAGGCGATAGCTCGAGAAATCGCGGACGAAGGCATCCATGCGGTCGGTGGGAACGCGGTCGGCGAAGAGCTCGCGTGCGAGCTCGCTCATCCGGAAACGAGTCAGCGTCCCGTAGCAGTCGAAGGTGATGAACTTCGGGCGAAAGCTGGCCATGGATCGTCCTTCCGATGGTTCGAGAACGGGCGCGCGGGCCGCGGGGGCAGTTCGCTCCGCGGACCCATCTCGGCTGCAATCCGGCGATTAGGGCATGGACCACGAAGTCGGTGATCGCGGGCAGTGGCATTCGCAAAGCATTTTCCACTGAATGGCCAGGCCGCAACGGCAGAGTTTGCCGTGGCGATACTGATAAGCTCGGCGCCGCGCCGGCATCGAGGATCATCCCGACGATAACGCGGTGCGGCACGATCCGGAAGATATCGCCCCGCGGCGAGGAGACAGCAGTGGTCGAGACAGCGCCTCCGATCGACGTTCTCTTACGCGAGATGACGCCTGACGATCTTGTCGCCGCGCATGGCCTGTCGCGCGAGGTGTCATGGCCGCATCGCCTGGAGGATTGGCAATTCGTCCATCGCCTGGGCCATGGCATGGTGGCCGAGATCGGTGGAACGGTCGCCGGCACGGCCATGTGGTGGCCGTTCGGCGAACGTGCCGCGACGCTCGGCATGGTGGTGGTGGCGGCAGAACGGCAGGGGCTCGGCATCGGACGCAAGCTGATGGAAGCCGTGCTGGGCGCGACCGGCGATCGCGCCGTGACATTGAACGCCACCGAGGCCGGCCGGCCGCTCTACGAGCGCCTCGGCTTCCGGGAGATCGGCACGGTCCGCCAGCATCAGGGGACCGCCTTCAGCGTGCCGCTCGCGCCGCTCGAGTCTGGCGAAAGGATCCGTCCGATCGGGCGCGCCGACGAAACGGCGCTGGCCGCCCTCGACCTGGAGGCCACGGGCCGTCCGCGCACCGCGCTGCTGTCCGCGCTGCTCGGCGTCGCCGACGGCATCGCGCTCGACCGGAATGGCGAGACCGTCGGTTTCGCCTTGTTCCGCCGGTTCGGCCGCGGCTATGTCATCGGCCCGGTGGTGGCCGAAAATGCCGAAGGCGCCAAGGCGCTGATCAGCCACTGGGTCGGGGCGCATGCGGGCATGTTCCTGCGCATCGATGTGCCCGGCGACAGCGGGCTGTCCGGCTGGCTGAATGATCTGGGCCTGACCGGTGTCGATCCCGTGGCGACCATGGCGCGCGGGACGCCGCCGCTGCGGGGCACGACCGTCGGGACCTTTGCCGCAGTCAATCAGGCGCTCGGCTGAACCGACCCGCGCGGGGCGAGTGCGGAAGAGGCCGGGCCGACCGGCGGAACAGGCTTTCGGAGGTCGCGCCCGGAGCGGCGGCGGCCATTGTCAAGGTTCATGGTGGCCGGCACTATCGCTGGATGGTCGTGACGTTTCCCAAGCTGGTGAGCCGGCCGAAAACCGCAGTCGCCGCGAGGAGACGATGAGCATCACGCCCAAGCTCGACCGTATCGACCTCAGGATCCTCGCCGAACTGCAGCGCAACGGCCGGGCCACCAATGTCGATCTGGCCGAGGTCGTCGGCCTTTCGCCCAGCCCCTGCCTCACGCGCGTCAAACGGCTGGAGAAGGCGGGCTACATCACCGGTTATGGCGCGCAGATCCAGCTTCAAAAGCTCGGCGACGTCCTGATGGTTTTCACGGAAGTGACGCTCTCGGACCATCGACGAGATGATTTTTCCCGCTTCGAGGCCAGCATTCGCGGGGTCGACGAGATCATCGAATGTCATCTCGTCAGCGGCGGCTACGACTACATGCTGAAATTCGTGACGCGCGGCGTCGGGCATTATCAGGAGATCATCGAAAATTTGCTGGCGAAGAATATCGGGATCGAGAAATATTTCAGCTACATCGTGATCAAATCGCCTTTCATCAAGACATATTATCCGATCGAAGGCCTGTTCGGCCGCGGCGATTGACCGCGCAGGGCTCAGCCCCTGCGGCGCGCTCCGGCACGGGATCGCGCCGTTCCCCTGCCGGTGGATCGGGCGGCCCGGCCCTGGCGCGGGAGACCGAACGCGCCCCGCGCAAGGTCGAACTTCACTCCGGCCGCTTCCCTCCGCGCGAAACCGCCCTACACTTCTCCTCAACAACAAGACGATCGGGGAGGAGACCATCATGCTGAGCAGGCGTAGTGCAATAACCGCGCTGTCGATTGGATCGATCCAAGCGATGAGCGCCAAGGCCTCCGCGCAGGGCTTCACCAAACAGGTGACACTCATCGTGCCCTTCGCGCCGGGCGGGACATCGGACATTCTCGCCCGTTTCATCGGGCCGAAGCTGTCGCAGGCCATCGGCCAGCCGGTCATCGTCGACAACAGGCCGAGTTCATCGGGCAATGTCGGCGCCGACTATGTCGCGCGCGCACCGGGCGACGGCCATACCTTGCTGATCTCGGACGCCGGCACGCTGGCGAGCGTCCCCGCCTTGTTCAAGAAGCTGTCCTTCGATGTGGCCAAGGACCTGGTGCCGGTCGGCATGGTCTCCTTCTCGCCTTATCTTTTCGCCGTTCACCCCTCGATTCCCACCAATACGATCGAGGAGCTCGCCGCCTTCGACAAGGCCAATCCGGGCAAGCTGAATGTCGCGACCAGCGGCGTCGGCGCCGTCAACCACCTGACCGCGCTGGTGATCGGCAAGCGTTTCGGCATCACCTGGGGCACGGTGCCCTATCGCGGCGGGGCCGCCGCCATCCGGGGCGTGGTGGCGAACGAATCCAACGTCATCTTCAACGGCGCCATCGCCACCTTGCCCTTCGTCACCCAGGGCCAGCTCAAGGGCATTGCCGTATCCGGCGACAAGCGCCTCGCCGCCTTGCCCAACCTGCCGAGCTTCAAGGAGCTCAACACGCCGATTCACGATACCGGCTCCTGGCAAGGTCTCTATGCCAGCAAGGGGACGCCGCCGGCCATGGTGGAACGGCTCAATACCGAGCTCGGCAAGATCCTCGCCATGCCCGACGTCACCGCCAAGATCGTCGAGCTCGGCAGCGAGGTGAGGGCGGGAACGGCGGCGGAGTTTTCAGGCTGGATGACCAAGGCCATGGCCGAATGGGGCGCCATCGTCAAAGCCGAGAACATCTCGCTCGACTGAGATGCCGGCGGCGACGAAGCGGAGGGGGCCATGGGCCGCATCAATGTTCCCGATCTCGCCTTCGGCCTGTTCCTGGTCGCGGTCGGCGCGCTGGCGCTGGTCCTGATCAGCGACCTGCCCATGGGCTCGGCGGCCCGCATGGGCGCGGGCTATGTGCCGCGCGCGCTCGCCGTCATCATCATCCTGTTCGGCCTGGGCCTCGGCGGCCGCGCCCTGGTCGCGGCCCATCTGGCCTTTCCCAGGATTGCCTGGCGACCGCTTCTGCTGATCGCCGGCGCGGTCGGGCTCTTCGCCCTGCTCTTGCCACGCCTCGGCCTGGCCCTGACCAGCGTCGCCGTGGTGATCACGGCGGGCTTCGCCTCCCACGACGTCCGCCTCAGGGAGAATATCGTGGTGGCCCTGGCGCTCGCGGCCTTCGCGGTCGTGCTGTTCGTCAGCGCGCTCGGCCTGCCGCTCGCGATCTGGCCGGCGTTCTGAGATGGGCCAGGATTGACATGGACCTGATCAGCAATCTCGCCACCGGTTTCGCCGTCGCGCTGACGCCGCTCAACCTCGCCTTCTGCCTGATGGGGGTGATCATCGGCACGCTGGTTGGCGTGCTGCCGGGCATCGCCCCGATCACCACCATCGCCATCCTGCTGCCGTTCACCTTCACGCTGCCGCCGGCCTCGGCCCTGATCATGCTGTCGGGCATTTTCTACGGCGCGCAATATGGCGGCTCCACCACCGCCATCCTGGTCAATCTGCCCGGTGAATCCTCGTCCATCGTCACTTGTCTCGACGGCCACCAGATGGCGCGTCAGGGCAGGGCGGGGCCGGCCTTGGCGATCGCGGCCATCGCGTCGTTCCTGGCCGGCACCGTCGCCACAGTCATCATCGCGACGGCGAGCGTGCCGCTGGCTGCGCTGGCGCTGCAGTTCACGGCGGCCGAATATTTCAGCCTGATGGTGCTCGGCCTGACCGGCTCGGTGGCCCTGGCCAACGGCTCGCCGGCCAAGGCCATCGCCATGGTGCTGCTCGGCCTGCTGTTCGGCCTCGTCGGCATCGACGTCAATACCGGCCTGCCGCGCATGACGCTCGATATCGGCGAGCTCGGCGACGGCATCGGCTTCGTGCCGATCGCCATCGGCATGTTCGGCATCGCGGAACTCGCAGTGGCGCTCGGCCGGCCGCAGGATCGCAGCTTGCTGAGCGTGGCGGTGAAGAACCTCTGGCCGAACTGGCACGAGATCCGTGCCTGCCTGCCGGCCATGCTGCGCGGC
The DNA here is from genome assembly GCA_017304475.1 of Hyphomicrobiales bacterium. Classification (GTDB taxonomy): domain Bacteria; phylum Pseudomonadota; class Alphaproteobacteria; order Rhizobiales; family Phreatobacteraceae; genus Phreatobacter. The sequence continues at coordinate 25,107 of JAFKKV010000021.1, forward strand.
ACCGCCATCGGCTCGATCCTTGGCGTGCTGCCCGGCGGAGGCGCCGCGCTCTCGTCCTTTGCGGCCTATGCGGTGGAGAAGAAGGTTTCGGCTACGCCCGAACGCTTCGGCAAGGGCGCCATCGAAGGTGTTGCCGCCCCGGAGGCCGCCAACAATGCCGGCGCGCAGACCTCGTTCATCCCGCTCCTGACGCTCGGCATTCCCGGCAATGCCATCATGGCGCTGATGGTCGGCGCCATGATGATCCACGGCATTCAGCCGGGCCCGCAGGTGATGACCGCCCAGCCCCAGCTGTTCTGGGGCGTCATCGCCTCCATGTGGCTCGGCAATCTCATGCTGATCGTGCTGAACCTGCCGCTGATCGGGCTCTGGGTCTCGCTCCTGCGCGTGCCCTACCGCATCCTGTTCCCGGCCATCGTTCTGTTTTGCTGCATCGGCACATTTTCGGTCAGCAATTCGATCTTCGACATCGCGCTGATGCTCCTGTTCGCGGTCGCCGGCGTGTTCTTCATCAAGGTCGGCGCCGAGCCAGCGCCATTCATCCTCGGCTTCATCCTGGGGCCGCTGATGGAGGAGAATTTCCGCCGCGCGATGAACCTGTCGCGCGGCAATGTCATGGTGTTCGTCGAACGGCCGATCAGCGCCGTGCTGCTGGCGGCAACCCTCGTCCTGCTGGTCGTGCTGGTCCTGCCGGCGGTGAGGGCGAAGCGTGAAGAGGTGTTCCAGGAATAGGGTGGGACCGGGCCTCGCCGCGCCGTTCAGCCGTCATGGGTGTAGCTGCCGAGCGTCGTCGCCAGGCCGAGCGTGAAGTCGCCGGTATCGCTGCCGGGAAACATGTAGACGGGATCGGTCATGACCAGCAGCCGGAGTATCGCGAAGGCGTGGCCGTCGACGGCCGGAATGCCCGCGGTTCCTCGCGCATATTGGCGCAGCAAGCTGTTGGCGGCCTCGCCGGCATTGGCATGCAAGGTCGCGTTCCAGCGTCCGGGCCGCACCCCGGTCATGCGGAAATACAGCGAGGAGACGACATAGGCCGAGGCCTCCTCGTCGGCCGCGTTGATGTTGGTGTGGAGCAGGTCGTAGGCGGCATGCAGGGCCTCGTGCAGCACAAGGCCCTCCTCGATGCGTCCCAGCATCGGATTGACCTGCAGGGCATTGCGGCTGGCGCTGTCATATTGAGCGGCGACGCCGGAACGAAGATTGGCGCTGCGCTCGACCCGCGCATTGCCGGCTTCGATGGCTCGCGCGACGCGATGAAAGGTCTGCGGAGCGATCGTGATGGTTCTGCCGTCGGTCGTTGAAAAACGGAAGCGGATCCTCGCCGTCACGGGGCCGCGAAGCAATTTGATGACTTGCGCGTTCAGCGAGATCGTCATGCCTCTCTCTCCCGGTCGGAAGCCGCGATGGGCCGGCGGTTGCGCAGGAGGGTGGCCGTGAACGCTCGTCCTGGCCGTGCTTTGCCGCACAGTCCGGATCGCCATGCGCCGGCCGGATCGGCTGCCATCAGGCCATCCTCGTGCCCGGGCAGTCGATCAGGATGCGGGGCGTCGCGAGCCTGTCGCGATTGTCGCCGCGGCCAGGGGCGCGCTTCGGCGGATTGCTTGCGCCGGCATCGGCGAGGCACTTTTTTTTGACGTCGGCGGGAACTCGGCACCTTGCTGAAGATGCGGGACAATTGCCGCGGCGGACCCTTGCCCGCCATGGCGGACGGGGGCGTCAGGGTTGCCAAAGCCGTCCTCAGATCCGATATGTTGCATCGCAGCAAATTTGCTGCATTGCAGCGTCTTCGGGCGCACTCGATCAAAAGGGTGCCACCATGTCGGGTCTTTCAGCTTCGCTCGCGAGCCTCATGCGCCAACGGCGCAAATGGTACGCTTCGCTGCCGGTGGCGGCGAATGCGGCGGTTCCGGGTGAGCGCGAAGCCTCCACCGCCGAGCTGACCGAGGTGACCGATTTCGGGTCCAATCCCGGCCATCTCAGGATGTTCTCCTATCTGCCGGACGGTTTGGCCAAGGGGGCGGCGCTGGTCGTGGTCCTGCATGGCTGTACCCAGGACGCGGCCGGCTACAACCAAGGCTCCGGCTGGTCGAAGCTCGCCGACGAAGCTGGTTTCGCCCTGGTCTTCGCCGAGCAGCAACGCGCCAACAACCCCAATACCTGCTTCAATTGGTTCCTGCGCGGCGATACCGAGCGCGGCCAGGGCGAGCCGATGTCGATCCATCAGATGGTCAGGCACATGCTGCGCGATCGCCGGCTCGACCCCGCGCAGGTCTTCATCACCGGCCTGTCGGCGGGCGGCGGCATGACCTCGGTCATGCTGGCGACCTATCCCGAACTGTTCGCGGCCGGCGCCATTATCGGCGGGCTGCCTTATGGCGCGGCCGGCAATGTCCAGGAGGCCTTTGCCAGCATGAACGGCGTGAGCCGCGAGGCGGAGCTCTGGGGCGATCGCGTGCGGGCTGCCGCCGGGCATCAGGGGCCCTGGCCCAGGGTCTCCATCTGGCATGGCACCGACGACCCGACAGTGCGCCTCGTCAACGCCCATGAACTGGTCAAGCAATGGACCAATGTCCATGGCATCGTCTCGCTCGAACCGGCGCGCGCGCTCGGTGACGGCCATGAGCGGCTGACCTGGGCCGGACCGAAGGGGGGCCTCGTCGAGCTCGTCACCATTGCGGGCATGGGCCACGGCGTGCCGGTCGATCCCTCGCAGGAGAGCGGTGGCGAGACCGGTGCCTATTTCCTCGATGCCGGCATCGCCTCGACCCGCCATATCGCGGCCTTCTGGGGGCTGATCCCGGAAAAGGCTGTCGACAGGCCCCGTCCGGCTGCTCCGACCTGGCCGGAGAAGCGCATGACCATGCCGCGCGAGCCCGGCCTGCCGGCCGCCGAGGCGCCGGCTCTCGGGGCGAGCGACATCAATGGTGTCATCACCAAGGCGCTGAAGGCAGCCGGCCTGATGCGGTAGGGCTCGGCGAGGCTCTGGATGCCGCGCCAACCCTCGGCGCGGGCGGTTTCGCCGGCACGGCGGGTGCCGGCCGCAGCCCGCTCACTGCAACAGGGCCGGAGCGCCGGGCAGGGGCCTGAGGAACAGGTAATGCGCCATCAGCCGCTGGCCGATCGAGGTCGAGACCAGTACCTGGTCCTCGTCCTTCAGCGGATCGAGGGCCGCTTCGCAATCGACCGACCATTCGAACGGATATTCGAGGCCGAACACGGTCATGACGTCAGGGGGGAAAGTCACCTTCAGGCGCAATTGCACCCGCTTCGTCGCGGCGTCGATCTCGTAGCTGCCATCATAACGCGCGGTGCCACGATCGGCGCCGAACACCCGGCCGCCTTCAAAAATGAACATGCCCATGCCGGCATCCGCGCCGGTGGTGAAATCGATGCCGTACATGCCTTCGCGCATGGAGGTCCCGTTCTGTCGTCCGGGCCGCCCCCGGATCGACCGGCACGGCCCGGCCGACGAGCTAGGCAGTGATTCAGACGGTTTCGTGGACGAGATGCGGGCACATTAAGGTGACGCCGGCGGGCAAGCCGCCGGCCAGGCGCCGAAGACCCCTCGGCAGGAGGGCGCTCACCGCAGGGAGAAGGCGTCCTCGCGCTGCCCGCCCAGGGCATTGCGCAGGGCTTCTGCAAGGGCAGGCCTGGCCATGGCGGCGATGACCTTGTCGATGTCGGGGCCGGTTTCGCGATCCTCGGCCAAAGCCGGTACCTCGGCCCGGACCGCGTCATAGAGCAGCCGCGTCACCGGCGCGAGACGGCCGGCCTTGCGCAGGTCGACGGCTTGAGCTGCGACCAGCGCCTCGATGGCGACGAGCATGCCGAGCGGCAGCAACTGTTCCTCGAGCTTGCGAATGGTCAGGGGCGTTTGCGGTGCGTGGTCTTCCACGCTTTCCGAGACCGGCAGCGCGTCGAGGCTCGCCGGCGTCGCCTTGAGGCGGATTTCACCATGCAGGTAGGAAACCGTCTTTTGCAGCGAATTGAAACCGGTGGAGGCGCCGCCGACGGGTGAGAGGTATTTCGGCAGGCCCGAGAGCTGCGCGTTCATCATCTTGATGATGCGATAGGCGGAGGCTGTGGCGAGATGGGTGTTGACGATGGCCAATGTGTCGAAGGCCAAGGCGATCGCCGGCGTGTGGAAATTCGCCGTCGACAGGATTGCCCCGTCATCGGTCAGCACGAGCGGATTGTCGGCGGCCCCATTGATCTCGGTCTCGACGCTGTCCCGGGCCGTCTCGAAGCTGGTCAAAGCCGGCCCGTAGATCTGCGCCAGCACCCGGAAGCTGAGGGCATCCTGGATCGAGCGTGCGGCGCCCGCCTCATGAAGCGAACTGTCCTTCAGGACGGTGCGGAACAGGGCGGCCGCGCGCTCCTGGCCGCCGGCCGGGCGGGCCCTGGCCAGACGCGCATCGAAAATCAGAGGGTTCGCCGCATAGCCCTCGTCGGTCAGCCCGGCGGCGGCCACCGACAAGGTCAGGATGTCGGCCAGCCCGGCCAGGACGCTCGCGGCGTGGCCGCAGGTCACCGCGCTCGCATTGAGAATGCCGAGACCGTCTTTCGGTCCGAGCACGGCAGGCTTCAGGCCGGCCTCGGCCAGCGCCTCCGCGGAAGGCCGAGACACGCCGTCGACGAAGATCGCGCCGCGCCCGATCACGGCGGCACCGATATGCGCGCAGAGGCCGAGATCGCCGGCTCCGATCGAGCCGCGGCCAGGGATGACCGGGGTCAGGCCCGCATTGAACATGGCGATCATCAGGTCGAGCACATGGGGCGAGATCCCGGCGCCGCCCTGGGCAAGGCCGATCAGCCGGCAGAGCAGCATGCGGCGGGCCACCGGCTCGGTGAAGGGCTCGCCGATGCCGATGCAGCGGCCGCGTATCATCTGCACCTGAAAGGCATCGATCTCGGCACGGGACAGCCGGAAGCCCAGATTGCCGCCGAGCCCGGTATTCAGCCCATAGACCGGTTCCGCGCCCTCGGCATGGCGATCGACGACGGCGCGCGCGGCGGCGACCCGCGCACGGCCGAGCGGGGAGAGGCCGAGCTGCGTGCCCGGCCGGCTCGTGCGCTCGATGAAACCCAGCGTCACCGGCTTGTCGCCCAGTTCGAACATGGCAGCCGCCTCTTGGCACGAAATGAACATTGGGACGCGTGATGCGTTGGGGTTCAATCCGGCGAGGCTAGCAGCGCTGTCGCCATTCGTCATGGCGGAGGTGAATTCGCCACATATTCGGGCAATTCGAGATGCGCGATCTCCACCTTACCTCTTTACCTGACCCGGCAAGTTGGACGACCATCCGGGCGACGCTTGGCAATCGCCGTCATGGGCGATGTCCGATGACCCAGTGAGGACCGCCGATGACCCACGCGATTTCCCGCCGCAGCTTCACCACGGTCACCTCGGCAGCTGCCCTTGGCGCATTGCTCGATCTTCGATCCGAGGCGGGGGCTCAGGCCCGGTCGAGCATCGCCGTGCGCATCGAGCGGGACCTGACCGTGCTCGATCCGGCGTTTCGCCAGGGGCCTCATGACGGCAACGTCATTCGCGTCGTCTATCAGCGCCTGATCGCCCAGAAGCCCAATTCCGCCGAGGTCGAGTTCGATGCCGCCGCCGAGCTGAAGCAGGTGAGCCCGACTCTGATCGAATTCACCCTGAAGCCCGGCCAGATGTTCACCGACGGTTTCGGTGAGATGACCGCCGAGGATGTGAAGTTCTCGTTCGAGCGCTTCGCGGTCGCTCCCGTCGACGGCAAGGAATCGCCCTACAAGGGCGACTGGACCGGGCTGACCGGTGTCGAGGTGACCGGCCGGCTGACCGGCAAGATCGTCCTGTCCAAGCCCAATGCCGGCCTGTTCGCCATCGCGCTGGCCGACGTCTCCGGCTGCATCATGTCGAAAAAGGCGGTGACCGAGCGCGGTGTCGAGCACAATACCCGCCCGGTCGGCTCCGGCCCCTATCAGGTCGCGTCCGTCGAACGTCAGCGCGGCGCCGTGCTGAAGCGCAATCCGGCCTATGCCGGAACCAAGCCCTTCTACGAGGAGATCCGGGTCAATTTCATCCAGGATCCCAAGACCACCGAACTCGCCTTGCGTTCGGGCGAGCTGGATTTCGCCGTGCTGCCGCCGGCGGTCGCCGAGCCCTTGCGCAACGCCCAGGGACTGTCGGTCGACCAGAGCCCCGGGCTCGCCTATATCTGGCTCGGCATCAACATGCAGAAGCCGCCCTTCGACGATGTCAGGGTGCGCCAGGCGATCCGGCTGGCGCTGGATGTCGACCAGATGCTGCTCGCCGGGTTCAACGGCAAGGCGCCGCGGCTGAACGCGCTCATCATGCAGCCGATCCTCGGTTATTGGGCCGAGGCCCCGGTCTATCGGCGCAATGTCGCCGAGGCCAGGCGGCTGTTGGCCGAGGCCGGCAAGACGGCGATCAGGGCGCGCATCACGGTGCTCAACCAGCCGACTTTCCAGACCATGGCGCTCGTCGCCCGCGCTCTGCTCGCCGAGGTCGGGATATCAGTCGATGTCGATGTCCAGGAGGGCGCGACCTATTGGGATGCCGGCAAGGGTGACGCCGGCAAGAATCTCGACCTGTTCATGATGCGCTTCAACGGCAAGCTCGACCCGAGCTTCCTGATGCAATGGTTCGTTTCGAGCCAGATCGGCACCTGGAACTGGCAGCGCTTTTCGAGCCCCGAATTCGACAGGCTGGCGGCGGAGGCGATCGTCGAGACCGACCCGCAGAAGCGCGCCGCGCTCGTCATCAAGGCGCAGCAGGAAATGGACAAGTCGGCGGCCTTCGTCTGGCTCACCAATGACGTCGCCTTCGCGGTGCGCCGCGCAACCCTCAAGACGGCCTATCTTCCCGGCGCCATCGACTGGCAGCTCGACCATTTCGCCGGCGCATGACGCGCTGCGAGGAACCCTCTCCCAAAGGGAGAGGGTGGCGCCGTCAGGCGCCGGGTGAGGGGCGTGACGATTGAAGTCGCGCGGTATGGTTGACTAGCGTAACGGGTTAAGAGGTGGCGAATGTTGGTATTTCCGGAGATGGACGACCCCTCACCCGGCAGCTGACGCTGCCACCCTCTCCCTCTGGGAGAGGGTCATTCGCCCTCGATCCAGGACGGCCAACCGACGTGCAAGGCACGGAGCAAATCCAACCCATGCGATCACGTTCATGACGGCGCCCCATGTCTGAAACCTGGCGCTATCTGGCGAGCCGGCTGATTACCGCCGTGCTCATTGCGCTCGGCGCGATGCTGCTCCTGTTCACGCTGTCGGCGATCGTGCCGGGCGATCCGGCGACCGCGCTGCTCGGACCGCAGGCAACCCCCGAATATGTCCGGCGCTTCATTATCGAGATGGGGCTCGACCAGCCGCTCTACCGGCGTCTGCTGGCCTTTCTCGGCAATGTGCTGACCGGCAATCTCGGCACCGACGTGCTGACCGGCAAGCCGGTCGCGAGCATCGTCTGGGCGGTGGTGCCCTATACCTTCATCCTGACTTTCCTGGCCATCGGGCTCGCGGTCGTCATCGGCGTGCCGCTCGGCTGTTTTGCCGCGACCCATCGCGGCTCGGTCTTCGATCATGTGCTGGCTTTGGTCAGCGTCGCCTTCATCGCCATCCCGTCCTTCGTCATCGCCATTTTCCTGCTCCTGATCTTCTCGATCTGGCTCGATTGGCTGCCCGTGCTGGGGGCTGGCCGCAGCGGCGATCTGGCCGACCAGGCCAAGCGCCTGATCCTGCCGACGGTGGCGCTGAGCGTCGGCTGGATCGGCTTCATCGCGCGCCTGGTGCGCACCTCCATGCTGGAGGTCATGGGCGAGAACTATATTCGGACCATCCGGGCCTATGGCCTGTCCGAGCGGCTGGTGACCTACAAATACGCGCTGAAGAATGCCTGCATCCCGACCATCGCCGTGCTCGGCATGGGGATCGGCCGGCTGCTCGGCGGCGCCGTGCTGGTCGAGATCGTATTTTCCCGCCCCGGCCTCGGCCGGCTGATCTTCGACGCCATAGCGGCGCGCAATTTCCCCGTGCTGCAGGGCGCCGTGCTGGTGGTGGTCGTGGTCTTCGTGATCACCAATCTGATCGTCGATCTCAGCTATTCCGCGATCGATCCGCGCATCCGCCGGGATGCCGGCGCGACGGCCTTGCCACGATGAGCGCCGCTGCCGCATCCATCGGCGTGCTGAAGCGCATGGGCGGCCATTTGGGCGGCCTGGTCGGGCTTGTCATCGTCACGGTGGTCGTCGCCGCGGCCCTGTTCGCGCCATGGCTCGCGACCCATGATCCCGACGCCCTCGACGTGATGAACCGCTTTGCCGGTCCATCCTGGCAGCACTGGCTCGGCACCGATCATCTCGGCCGCGATCTCTACAGCCGTCTCATCCACGGCGCGCGTGTCGCCATGGCGGTCGCGGTGACCGCGATCGCGCTGGCGCTCACGGTGGGCACCTTGCTCGGCATCCTCGCCGCCTCCCTGCCGGCGCGCTCCGAACGCTTCATCCTGATCCTGTTCGATATCATCTCGTCTTTTCCGAGCCTGGTGCTGGCGCTCGCCGTCGTCGCGGTCTTCGGCCCCTCGACGCTTCTGGTGGTGATCATCGTGGCGGTCACCCTGATCCCCCATTTCGGCCGCGTCGCGCGGGCGCAGGTGCTCACCGTCGCGACCGCGCCCTTCATCGAGGCCGAGCGCATTCTCGGCGCCTCCTTTCCACGGATCGTGCTCAGCCATCTCCTGACCAACATTGCCGGCCCGCTGGTGGTGCTCGCCAGCATGGACGTGCCCGTGGTGATCACCATTGAGGCGGGGCTGTCCTTCATCGGGCTCGGAGTCAGGCCGCCGCTCGCGAGCTGGGGCACCCTGATCTATGACGGCTACGCCTATCTCTCGGACTCGACCCTGCCGGTGCTCATTTCGAGCGCGGCGCTAGGCATCGCCACGCTCGGTTTCACCTTGTTCGGCGAGGCGCTGCGCGATGCCGTCGATCCGCGCCTCAACCGGGATCACGGATGATGGCCGAGCCCGCGAAGCCACTGGTCGAGATCCGCAACCTGGTGCTCGATGCCGCGACCGAGCGCGGCGAGGCGCATGTGCTGCGCGGCCTCGATCTCGACATCGGCCGCGGCCGCATCCTCGGGGTGGTCGGTGAATCCGGGTCGGGCAAGTCGACGCTCGCCTCCTGCCTGCTCAGGCTGCTGGCCGGCAATGTCACCCGGCTCACCGGCGAGATCCGGTTCGACGGCACCGACCTGTTGCAGCTTGGCCCGGCGGCGATGCGGGACTGGCGCGGTCGACGCATCGCCATGATCTTCCAGGACCCGATGACGGCGCTGAACCCGCTCTTCACCGTCGGCAGCCATCTGACCGATGTTGTGCGCAGGCGTTATCCCAAGCTGTCGCGGCGGGCGGCTCTGGCGAAAGGCGAGGACATGCTGACCAGGGTCGGCATTCCCGATGCGCATCTCAGGCTTGCCGCCTATCCGCACCAGCTCTCCGGCGGCATGCGCCAGCGCGTGATGATCGCCATGGCGCTGATCGTCGAGCCGGACCTTTTGATCGCCGACGAGCCGACCACCGCGCTGGATGCCACGATCGAGGCCCAGATCGTCGCGCTGTTCGACGGGCTGCGCCGGGATTTCTCCGGCTCCATCCTCTTCATCTCGCACCATCTCGGCCTCGTGGCGGAGCTCTGCGACGATCTCTGCGTGATGTATGGCGGCTGCATCGTCGAGACCGGCCCGGTCGCGGCGGTGTTGTCCCGGCCGCGACATCCCTATACCCGGGCGCTGCTCGACTGCGAGATCGTCGTCGACGGAGAGGGGCGGCTCGCCTCCATCCCTGGCGATGTGCCCGACCCGGTGGCGCCGCTCGACGCCTGCATCTTCGCGCCGCGCTGCGCCCATGCCGCCGCGATCTGCCTCACCGGCATGCCGCCGCTGGACCCGGCCGGCGAGGGCCGCCGCGCCGCCTGTTTCCGCTCCGCCGAGGTGATGGCATGAGCGCCGCGGCGCCGCTGATCTCGGTTAAGGATGTGGCCGTGACCTTCGGCGGCACGCTGAAGGCATTGGATGGCGTGTCGCTCGACATCCGTGCCGGCGAGATCGTCGGACTGGTCGGCGAATCCGGTTCCGGCAAGACGACGCTCTGCCGCGCGCTGACGGGGCTCGCGAGCCCGAGCTCCGGCACGATCACGGTCGGCGGCGAACCGCTCGACCGGCTGCTGGCGCGCGATGCGCTGGCCTTCCGCCGGCGCACCCAGATGCTGTTGCAGGATGCGGTGGCCTCGCTGTCGCCGCGCATGCGCATCCGTGCGCTCGCCGAGGAGCCACTGAAGATCCACGGGCTTCCCCTGGCCGAGGGCCGGGCCAGGCTCATGACGCTGCTCAAGCGGCTCGGGCTGACCGAGGACACGCTCGACAAGTTTCCCCATGAGATCTCGGGTGGCCAGGCGCGTCGGGTCGCGATCCTCCGGGCGCTCATGCTCGGGCCCGAGATCGTCATCGCCGACGAGCCGACGGCCGGCCTCGACGTGTCCGTGCAGGGCGATCTCCTCAACCTGCTGATCGAGCTGCAGGGCGAATTCGGCCTGACCTATCTGATCGTCAGCCACAACCTCAATGTCGTGCGCCGGGTGACCGGCCGCACCGTCGTCATGTATCTCGGCCAGATCGTCGAGGAGGCCGCGACCAGGGCGCTGTTTGACGCGCCTGCCCATCCCTACGGCGCGGCGCTGCTCTCAACCAATCCGTCCGTCGATCCGGCCCGCCGGCGCCAGCGCATCGTCTTGAAGGGCGAGATCCCGAGCCCGGTCAATCCGCCCTCCGGCTGCCGTTTCCACACCCGCTGCCCCCATGCGCAGGAGCGCTGCCGGGTCGAGATGCCGGAGCTCCGCCCTTGGGGCGAGGACCGCCGGGTTCGCTGCCACTTTCCCCTGGTTTGAGGAGACGAGCATGTCCGCCAATCCGACCATGCCGCCGATCTATATCGACTATCTCAACCGGCTGGACATCGAGGCGCTGGCCATCACCAATGACGAAATCCTCGCGGCGATCGAAGGCTCGCTCGCGACGCAAGGCCGGGGCGAAGCGGTGATCGAGCCGCGCATGCATCTCGAACCGAAAGTCGCCGACGGCCATTTCAACGTGCTGCGCGGCGCGCTCGGCGGCGACATCGACGCGGCAGGCGTCAAGGTGGTCGGCGATTTCGTCGACAACTACAAGAAGGGCCTGCCCTCCGAACTTGCCGTTCTCACCCTGTTCGACCGCTTCAACGGCAGTCCCAAAGCGATCCTCGATGCCTCCGGCATTACCGACATGCGCACCGGCGCGGTCACCGCCATCGGCGCGAAATATCTCGCGCGCAAAGGCTCCAAGGTGCTCGGCCATATCGGCGCCCGCGGCACGGCCTATTGGAACGTCCGGCTGCTCGACCATCTCTTTGATTTCGACGAGATCCGGGTGCATTCGCGCCGTCCGGAAAGCCGCGACGGCTTCGCTCGGCGCTTGCAGGAGGATCTCGGCAAACGGGTGATCGCCACCGAGGACTGGCGGACTTGCGTCGAGGGCGCCGACATCGTGGTCGAGGCCTCCAGGCTGTCGGAGCCGCAGCCCATGCTGAAGACCGCCTGGATCAAGCCCGGCGCCTTCGTCGTGCCCTATGGCACGATGAGCGCGGTGGAACTGTCGCTCACCGACATCATGGCGAAGCTGGTGGTCGACGACTGGGGCCAGTGCAAGACCGGCAAGTTCGGCTCGCTGCGCGCCCATGTCGAGGCCGGCAAGCTCTCGGAGGCGACGCTTCACGCCGAGATGGGCCAGATCGTCGCCGGCCTGAAGCCGGGCCGCGAAAGCGAGACCGAGACGATCCTGTTCTGGCATCGCGGCCTGTCACTGTCGGATATCGCGCTCGGCCATGCCATGCTGGACAAGGGCAGGCGGCTCGGCATCGGCCAGCGGCTGCGTTTCGCATGAGCGGCCCCATCGCCAATGCCCGCATGTATGCGGTGACGCCCGAGGCCGAGGCACGCTGGCAGGCGCTGCTCGGCCATGTCGCCGAGGATGCCGGCGTCACGTTCACCTATGAGGCCTATCCCGCGCCGCGGCCGCTCGAAAAGCTCTGGTCGCGCTCCGACCTCGGCGCCGTCTTCATGTGCGGCTACCCGATCGCGTTGAAACTGGCCGATGTGACGCCCATCGCCGCGCCGATACCCGACGCGTCCTGGGCCGAGGGCCGGGCGGTCTATCGCTCCGACCTGATCGTCAGGGCGGGTTCGCCGTTCCAGACATTGGCGGATACGTTCGGCGGAAGACTTGGCTGGACGGTCGAGCACTCCCATTCCGGCTTCAATGCGCTGCGCCACCACCTCCTGAAGTTCAGGACGCCCGAGCGGCCCAAGCTTTACGGTGCGGTGATCGGCAATCTCGTCACCGCGCGACGCGTGCTCGACGAGGTTTTGGCCGGCACCATCGATGTCGGTCCGCTCGACGCCTATTGGCATCGTCTGATCGCCCGCGAACGGCCCGAACTCGTCGCCGGCATCCGCGTCATCGATGCCACCGCGCTTGCGCCGGTCCCGGCCTTCGTCGCCTCCGGTGCCGCTCCGATCGAGCATGTCGAGGCGCTGCGCGAGGCCTTCGCGCAGGCCCATGCACGGTCATGGTTTGCCGAACTGGCCGAGGGCTTGTGCATCACGGGCTTCAAGCCGGTCGATCATCAGGATTTCGCCACCACCTTGGCCTGGGACAGGGAGGCCAAGGCCGCGGGATATCCGATACCGGCCTGATCGTCCGCTTTCGCGGAACGGTCAGGCCAGCACGTTGCCGCGCTCGCGCGGTACACGCCAAAGGTACCAGGAGGCGACGGTGCGATGGGGCGCCCAAGCCTTGCCGATCTCGCGCAACACCCTAGGCTTCGGGGCTTCGCCGAGCGACTTCAGCGCGCGATAACCTTCCCGGACGCCGAAATCGTCGACCGGCAGGACATCGGGACGTTCGAGCGAATACATCAGCAGCATTTCGACGGTCCAGCGGCCGATGCCCTTCAACGTGACGAGCCGCGCGATCAGGTCCTCGTCGTCCATCGCGGCTGCTGCCACGCGCGTCGGCACCAGGCCGGTCAACGTTCCCTCCGCGATCGCCTTGATGGTGGCGATCTTCGAGGCCGAGAAGCCGCAGGCGCGCAGGGCATCGAAATCGTCGGCCAGGATCTCGCCCGGCGCCGGAAACGGCGAAGCCGGGTGCAGTGCCTTCAGGCGTGCAAGGATGGCGTCGCCGGCCTTGGCGGTGAGCTGCTGATAGGCGATGGCGCGGACCAGCGCCTCATAAGGCTCGCGGGCGGCCTTCGGATCATGCGTGCAGGGGCCGATCAGGTCGATGACCCCGGCCCAATCGGCATCGAGGCCTCGGAGAAACGCGGTCGCCATGCGATAATCATTCGGCTGTGGCATTGTCATTGGAAGATGATCCCGATCCGGGCCCGTGCGTTCTCTTCGTTTCGAACGGGCGAATGCTGTTTTCGCGTGCCGAAGCGATGTCGCTTCGTCATGTTCCGGGCCTGTAGAGCGGAATGGCGCGAGAATCCAGCCGTTGAATTTGAAAGCAAGGGACGGAATGTCCTGGGCGCTTGCATTGATTACTTCGCGTCGGCAAAACCGGCGCGCCGCCGGCGAAGGTCCGCCTCGGCGCGCCGTGGCAATGGCAGGAGCGACTGAGATGGACGATCTGTTCGGCGACATGGCCGCCGGCATGCCGGAGCGCGAGCAACTGGCTGAGGGCGCGCTGATCCTGCGCGGCCGGGCGCTTCCGCTCGAAATGGCGCTGCTGGCGGCGATCGAGGGCATCGTCGCCGTGGCGCCGTTCCGCCGCATGGTGACACCCGGCGGCTTCGAAATGTCCGTCGCCATGACCAATTGCGGCGCGGCCGGCTGGGTCACCGATCGCCGGGGCTATCGCTACGATGCGATGGATCCGGACAGCGGCAAGCCTTGGCCGCCGATGCCGGAGGCGTTCCTCGCGCTGGCGACGGAAGCGGCGGCAGCGGCCGGCTATGCCGGCTTCGTGCCCGATGCCTGCCTGATCAACCGCTACGAGCCGGGCGCCCGGCTGTCGCTGCACCAGGACCGGAACGAGCGCGACTTCGACAATCCGATCGTTTCCGTCTCGCTGGGCCTGCCGGCGACCTTCCAGTTCGGGGGCCTCAGCCGGACCGACCCGGTGCGCAAGATCCCGCTCCGGCACGGCGATGTGGTGGTCTGGGGCGGGCCGTCGCGCCTGTTCTTTCACGGCGTGCCGGCCCTGAAGGATGGCGATCATCCAAGGCTCGGCCGGGTCAGGCTCAACCTGACTTTCCGCAAGGCGCTTTGACGCCGCCAGCGGCCCTGTTCACCGGCTTTCGAATTTGAAAGCAAGGACCGGAGCGTAGCGGCAATCACGACAGCCTATGGTCACTCCAGCTTCGAAGGAACCGAAGACGAGGAGATCAAGATGTCCAGCACCATCCGTTATGCTTTCGGCGAGAGCTCGCTCGGCGCCTTCATCGCTGCCACATCGGACCGTGGTCTTGTCGCCTTCGAATTCGCCGAGCCAGGACCGTCGCCCGTTCGCGCCCTGCAGGATCGTTTCGCGGACAGCCAGGTCGTCGAAGATATGGCGGGGCTCGCCGCAACGATCGGCAAACTCGCCGAAGTCATCGCTCATCCCGACCGGGACCCTGGTCTCGCGATCGACCCACGCGGGACCGATCATGAGCTGCGTGTCTGGGAGGCCCTCCGCCGGATCCCAGCTGGCCGGACGGTGAGCTATGGCGCGATCGCGGCCGGGCTCGGGGCCCCGCGCGAGGCGCGTGAAGTGGCCGAGGCCTGCGCGGCCAACAGCATTGCGATCCTGATTCCTTGCCACCGTGTGGTGAAGAAGGACGGCTCGCTCTCCGGCTATCGCTGGGGCTTCAAGCGCAAGCGCGAGCTGATCGCGCGCGAGCAGACGGTCCAGGCATTCCAGCTTGCCTGATCAGGCAAGCCGGGGCGGCATGGACAAAGCGGCCTGCTCCTGCTCATGGTGAACCATCCGGCGAGCAGGAGCGGGGCGGCGATCCATGGAGCATATCGGCACATTGGCGGCCATTGGCGGCGTGTTTCTCATGGCCTGCCTCAGCCCGGGACCCGTCTTCGTCGTCATCACCTCGACCGCGATCGCGGTGTCGCGCAAGGCCGGCGTCCTGGTCGGCCTGGGCGTTGCCGGCGCGACCTTCACCTGGGCTTCGCTCACCATGCTCGGCCTCGGCGTGATCATGACACAGGTCGCCTGGCTCCATACCGGCATCCGGCTCGTCGGCGCGGCCTATCTCATCTGGATCGGGCTTTCGATGATCCTCGGCGCCGGCAAGCCGGGCCAGGCCATCGTCGCACCATCGGTCGATGCGGGGGGGGCCTGGGCCTCGTTCCGGCGCGGCTATCTCACCAGCATCACCAATCCGAAGGCCGCGGCCTTTTTCGGCAGCATTTTCGCGGTGATGCTGCCGGCCCATGCGCCGTCCTGGGTCTATGCCGCCACGGCCGTCGTGGTCGCGACGCTGTCGGCCTTCTGGCATTGCGGCCTGGCCTTGGTCTTTTCGGTCGGTGCCGTGCAGGCCGGCTACCGCAAGGCCAAGTCGAGGATCGACCGCGTCGTTGGCGCGGTGCTGATCCTGCTCGGGTTGAGGCTGGCGATCGCCCGGTGACGCGGACCCGGCTTCTATAGTCCAGGCGACCGTAGAGGTCGCCGAACGGGATCATGACGTGCTCGCGATAGGCCAGCCGCTGCTGCAGGCGGCGATACCAGGCCTCGACACGCGGTACGGCGGGCCGCTCGATATCGAGCTCGAAATAGCGATAGAGCGTCGTGCCGGTGGGAATGTCGGCCAGGCCCAGGCGATGGCCGGAGAGGAATTCCCGGTCTTCGAGAACGCGATCCAGCAGCCGGACATGGGCGGCGCAGCGGGCAATGCTGTCTTGGATCGCCGGCCAGTTCCGCTGATGCTCCGGCGTTCGATAGAAGCCCCAGAACACCCCTGTGAGGAAAGCCGGCTGCAGCGTCGTCTGCGACCAGTCCATCCATCGGTCGGCCTCGGACCGCTCCGCCGCATCCGCCGGCCAGAGCTGTGGACCGCCGTGGCGCGCTGCCAGGTAGCGCAGGATGGCATGGGATTCCCACACGATCGTTCCGCCGTCGTCGATGACCGGCACGCGACCATGCGGGTTCATCGCCAGGAAATCGGGGGCATCCAGGCCGCCGAAGCTCCCGCCGGCTGGAATATGCGCGTGCTCCAGCCCCAATTCGCCGATCAGCCACATCACCTTCTGCACGTTGAAGGAATTGCGCCGGCCCCAGATCTTCAACATCGATTGTCCCTGTCGAACCCATCTGCTGGTGGTCAGCCGGGCGATAGCGCGGCCGGCGTGGTTTTGGCCAGCACAGTGACGGCTTCCTGCACGCTGTGGAACAGCCTGTTCTCGCCAAGGTCGGCAAGAATGCCGAACCGGTCGAGCGCCTCCCGGGCGCGCACCGATTCCAGCCGAGCAATGGCGAAATCAATGCCGCCGGCCCTGCAGCTCGCGATCACCGCCCGCAAGGCGGCCGCGGCGGTATAGTCGACATTGGCGATGCCGCTGGCCTCGAGAACGACAAGCGATATGGGGCGCTTGCAGGTCGAGATGAGGTTCGTCACGCCGCGTTGGAAGATCTGCGCATTGGCGAACAGCAAGGGCGCGGGGAAGCCGACGACGAGCACGCCGGGCTGGAGCTCACCGGAGGCATGCGCGCCGGGCGGCCACCAGACCGTCGTACCGGGAATGCGCTGAAATTCGATGGGCCGGGTCTGGATGGTCATCCAGACGCCGTGCAGCAGCGACAGGCCGACGCCGATCGCGACCCCGGTCTGGATCGGCAGCACGATGATCGCGGCCGCGGTCAGCAGGATCAGCGCGAATTCGGCCGGCGCCTGCCGGGCGATCGTGGCCATGGTCGTGAAGCGAAAGATGCGCTGGGCGACGAACAGCAGCACGCCGGCAAGGGCTGCTTCGGGCACATGGGCCAGCAGGGCTCCGCCGAACAGCACGAGCAGGAGCACGATGGCCGCCGCGACCAGCGGGCCCGCCTGCGACACGCCGCCGGTCTCGGCGACGACGGCGGTGCGCGGCGGACTGGCATTGACCGGCATGGTTCCGAGCAGGCCGGCCAGGAGGTTCGCCGTGCCGGCACCGATAAAGTCGCGGTTGATGTCGGGCGCGCGGCCTCCCGGGTCAGGGAAGGAATGGCTGACGGCAGCCGTCTGCATCATGATGACGAGCGCGATCATCAGCGCCAGCGGCACGAGCTGGCGCAGGTCCTCGAAATCGAAATCCGGCATGACGGGGTGGGGCAGGCCGCCGGGCAACGTGCCGATGACCGCGACACCGTGGCGCTCCAGCTGGAAGGCGACGACGGCCGATGTCGCGAGCGCGACCGCGATGAGCGCGCCGGGAATGCGGCCGCTGATCCGCTCGGAGACGAGCATGATCGCCAGCACGCCGAGCCCGAGGCCGGCCGAGACGGGATTGATCGCGGCGATCTGGCTGATGATCGCGGCGAGTTTGCTGAACATGTCGCCGGGGCCGACCGTCAGCCCGAACAGGCTCGGCAATTGCGACACGACGATATGCACGGATATGCCGGCGAGAAAGCCGGTCACCACCGGCTCGGACAGGAGATCCGCGACCCAGCCGAGCTTGAGGGTGCCACCCAGCAGAAGCA
Organism: Hyphomicrobiales bacterium; assembly: GCA_017304475.1. GTDB lineage: Bacteria > Pseudomonadota > Alphaproteobacteria > Rhizobiales > Phreatobacteraceae > Phreatobacter. Next base: position 42,879 of record JAFKKV010000021.1, read on the forward strand.
GGACCCCGACGATGAGGGCGAGTGTGACGGCAGCCGCGCCGAGCGTCGGCGAGCCGGAGGCGGCCAATGCCGCGAGCGCTCCGGCGAAGATCGGGGTGATGGTGGAATCGACACCCACGGTCAGGATGCGGTTGGCACCGGCGACGGCGAACCCTATCGTCGCGCCGATGAAGGCGTAGAAGCCGATCTGGGGGTCGAAACCGCCGAGCTTGGCGGTCGCCATCTGCTCGGGGATGGTGATGGCGGCGAGCGTCAGTCCGGTCAGGATATCACGCCCGAATGCCGCGTAGCCAGGGGCGGCCGGAACGCCGGCCGGCCTGGAGCCGGCGGCGGGTCGAGGGTGTGAAGAGCCGGGCGCTTCGTCGTTCATCGCACGAGCATAGGCCGATTGCCGGCCGGCGACATTGGGAGAGCCACGAAGGGGCCGCCGGTGGGCATTCTCAGCCGAGCCCGATCGAACGTTCCAGTTCGGTGAGGCCAAGGAACAGCCGCCGCATCTCGGTCAATCCGAATTCGGTCGGCGCTTGCGCCGGCTGGCGTTCGAACACTTCGCCGGCGCCGATCCGCTGCGCCATGAAGCGCTTGCCGTAGCAGAGGAGGGCCGGGATCGACCGGATCATGAAGACGATCAGCGGCAGCAGCTCCTTGTGCAGGCGTTCGGCTTCCGCCAGTGCCTCGGGCGTACCTTTACGGAACAGCTCGTAGATCCTGACCTGCACGGGCAGGCAGTCCGGCGCCGGAATGAGCCCGGCGGCGCCGGCGCGCAGCACCGAGAGATATTCGATGCCGCCATGGCCGCCGAATACGGCAAGCTTGCCTTCGGTCGCCGCCACCAGCGTTTCGGTATCGACCGCCGTGCCTTCGCCTTTCAGCACGGTGATGTTGCCGTGATTGCGGTTCAGCGCCGCCATGGCCGGGATCGACAGCCAGACGTCGAGATTGAACGGATTGTGCTGGATCGCCACCGGGCAATCGAGCGCATCGGCGACGCTGCCGAAGAAGCGGACGAGGCCGGCCTCGCCATCGTCGGGCCGTGGCGGCGGCTGCAGGATCACCCAGTCGGCACCGCGCGCCCTGGCCTCCCGGGCAAAGTCGGTCTGGGCCGCGACCGTCGTGCCGGCGACCGTCACGGCATAGGGCAGGCGGCCGCCATTGACCTCGGCCACCAGCGCCGTGAGCTCCAGCCTCTCCTCGACCGAGAGCTTGTTCGCCTCGGTGACGAGGCCGAGCAGCATCAGGCCATGGGCGCCGGCGGCGATGCAATGCTCCACCTGGGCGCGCATGGCTTGCCGGTCGAACCGGCCGTCGGGGCCGAAAAATGCGTAGAGCACGGGATAGACGCCGGCAAAATGGGAGATCAAGCAGGCCTCCTTCAAATGTGCAGCCTCGCGCCGGCCGGTCCGGCCCTGCCTGATGCCGACTGAACGATCCGGTTATAGCACCTATAGGATCTCTCTCTTAGACCTGGGTGCCGCCGCATCGTAGCAATCATCGCACGGCCACCGTTTGAGGAAAGCGCGATGAAATTCGGTCTGATGACGCAGATCCAGATGCCTCGCCCCTGGACCGAGACGACCGAGCGCAACGCCTATTGGGATGGTCTTGCCCAGGGCGTCGCCGCCGAGGCCGCCGGCTTCGAATATTTCTGGATCACTGAGCAGCACTTCCTGATCGAGATCGGTCACGCGCCGGCCTCCGACATGTTTCTGGCGGCGCTGAGCCAGCGCACCAAGACCCTGCGCATGGGCCTCGGCGTCGTGCTCCTGCCGCTGCACAATCCCTTCAGTGTCGCCGAGCGGGTCGCCACCCTCGACATCCTCAGCAATGGCCGGGTCGAGTTCGGCACCGGCCGCGGCACGACCTCCTATATCCTCGAGGGCATGGGGGTGGACCCGGCCAAGGGGCGCGAACTCGGCAAGGAATCGCTCGAGGCGATCCTGAAAATGTATGAGGGCGAGTTCTTCACCGGCTATAAGGGCCAGCATTTCGACCTGCCGGCCCGCCACGTCACGCCGCGCCCGATCCAGCGTCCGCATCCGCCGCTGTGGATCGCCGCCACCAATCTGGAGACCTACGAGTTCGCCGGCCGCCAGGGCTTCGGCGTCATCGGCGTGACCCGCAACAGCAAGGAAGACACCAAGGCGGCGGTGCAGCGCTATCGTGCGGCGGCGACCGGCAGCGACCGGTCGAGCCAGATCGGCAAGGTGGTCAACAACCAGGTCGCCGTGTTCGGCATTGCCTGCTGTCACGAAAATGATCGGGTCGGCCGCGAACTCGCCTGCTCGGCGGCACGCTGGTACTACGGCGACAACGACGCCGAACTGAACCATATGCGCTTCACCACGGCCGGTGGCGTCGCCAAGGTGCGCGAGCGCATCTCGGGTTTCAGCAATGACGACCTGATCGAAAACGGCATGGCACTCGGCGGTGACGCGGACACCTTGTCCCGCCAGGTCGAGAAATGGGCCAATTGCGGGCTCGACCAGATGATCTTCATGATCCAGGCCGGCAACACCAATCATGACCAGGTAATGCGCTCGATCGAGCTGATCGGCGAGAAGGTGATCCCGCGCTTCGCCGACAAGGATTATGCCATCGCGGTCTGAGCCCGCTTGTTCGCGACACGAGAGCCCGGCCGCCCATGTCGAAATCCGACTTTCCGCCCGAGGAGTTCGACGATCGGCTGGCGCGCGTGCGTCAGGCGATGGAGAAGGCCGAACTTGACTGGCTCCTGGTCTTCCATCCCGTGTCGATCCATTGGCTGACCGGCTCGGACGCCAAGGGTTACCAGGCTTTCCAGTGCCTGCTGGTGCCGGTCTCGGGACCGAGCCCGGTGATGTTCACCCGGCTGTCCGAGCAGGCCGAGTTTCTCGACGACGCGCTGACTGGAGAATTGGTCTGCTGGGGCGGCCCGGAGCCGGAGGATCCGCTCGCGGCCTTCGCATCCCTGGTCACCCGGCTCGGCCTCTCAGGCACCCGCGTCGGCATGGAAGTGCCTGCCTTCTATCTGCATCCGCACCACTACCTCGCGGTCAAGGCGATGCTCGGCGAGGCGCTGGTCGCCGAGCCGAGCAATCTCGTTCACGACCTGAAGCTCAGGAAGTCGGCGCGCGAGCTCGTTCTGATCCGCAAGGCCGCGGCCATCGCAGACCTGACGGTCGACGCCTTGGCCGCCGCGCTGCGTCCGGGCCGGAGCGAGCTGGAGGTCGCCGCGGCGATCTATCAGACCTTGCTCGCCGCCGGCGGCGGGCAACCGGTGACGCCGGTCAATCTGGTATCGGGTCCGCGAGCCGGTTTCAGCCACGGCGCTCCGACCGAAAGGCTGCTGGAGCCCGGCGATTTCGGCAATGCCGAATATTGCGTGCCCTATCGGCGCTATTCGGTGTCGATAGGGCGCCAGTTCGCGATCGGCCGGCCTTCGGCGCGCATGCAGGAGCTCCATGACGTCGTGCGCCGGGCAAGCGACGCGGCGATCGCCGAAATCCGGGCTGGCGTGCCAGCCACCGTTCCGCACGAGGCGGCCAAGCGCGTCATCGCGCAAGCAGGCCTCGACCACGCACGCGTGCACACCTCGGGTTATGGTGTCGCGCCGGGTTTTGCCCCGGCGACGGGCGAACCGATCCATCTCTTCGGCGGCAGTTCCTATCGCCTCGAAGCCGGCATGGTGCTGTCCGTCTGCCCGCCGGTCTTCCTGGCCGAGGAACGTCTCGGCGCGCGCCTGGTCGACAATGTCCTGGTCACCGAGACAGGAGCCGAGCGGCTGTGCCGCGCGCCGCGCGACCTCATCGTCGTCTGAGCGTCTTCACTCCGCCGGCAGCTCGCCCGACCAGACGCCGGACTCCACGAGATCGCGCACCACCTCCTTGACCGTCTCGGCCAGCTTGCCGATCAGCGTGTGCTGAATGTCGGTGCGCGGCACGTTCTGGCAGGTGAGCATGGCGAAAGGCCAATAGGCCGGCGGGTCGAAGGAGTGGATCTCCAGCTCGCCACGGCTCAATTCGTCTTCGATGGCGCCACGGGTGAGCAGGCTGAAGCCGACGCCCTGGCGCAGCATGGCGCGGGTGATGGTGGTGTCGTCCACCTCCACCTTGGCGGAGAGCGAAATGCCGCGGGCTGCGGTCCATTTGTCGAGCAGCCGGCGCGAGGCATTGGGTCGGCTCGGCAGGACCAGCGGCAATTTGGCCAGATCCTCGGTGCGGATGCGCCCGGCCGAGGGGCCGAGGCTGCCGGCACGGCCGACCAGATAGACCTCTTCATTGAGCAGCGGGGTCACCTCGAAACCGCGCTGCGGCACCGGATCGTGCAGGCAGGCGAGATCGACCTGACCGCGCACCAGCCATTCGTGGATATAGCCGCTGAAGCCGCCGACGATCTTCAGGAAGACATGCGGATAGGCCTCGCCGAAGCGCTCGACCAGCGGCGGCGCGATGAAATGGCCGGCGGCCGGCGGCACGGCGAAGGAAATCACGCCGGACAGGCCGGCATGGCCGCTGCGGATATCGGCCTTGGTCTGTTCCAGCTGGCGCAGCAGCAGCTGGCTGCGTTCGAGCAGCAGCTTGCCGGCCTCCGTGAGCGTCACGCCATGACCGTGACGCTTGAATACGGGGCGGCCGAGTTCATCCTCGAGATTGCGGATGGTCCGGCTGACCGCCGGCTGCGAAATGCGCAGCAGCTCCGAGCCACGGCTGTAGCTGCCGCTTTCGGCGACCGTCTGGAAATAGCGGAGCGCTCTGATGTCCAAGTCCTGCGTCCCCTCAGGTCATTTCAGGCATAGCACGACGGATGGCCATGCCGGAATGTGAGGAGCGGGCCGGGCTTCATGCCGTGCAGTCCTCGATCAGGCGCGCCATGAAGCGTTCGCCGGCTTCGAATTCCGAGATCTCGATGAATTCGTCGGCCTGATGGGCCTGGGCGATGTCGCCGGGGCCGCAGACCACCGTCGACCAGCCGGGTTCCTGGAACTGGCCGGCCTCGGTGCCGTAGGACACGACATGCACGCCGTTGTCGCCGGTCAGCCGCCGGGCGAGCCGCTCGGCCGCGCCCTCGGTTTCCGGCTTCAGGCCGGGCACGAAGGCGCGCGGCACCACGGCGACGCCGGAATGCGGGGCGATGCGCTTCATCTCGGGCTCGATGACATCGCGGATATAGGCGAGATAGCGGTCGCGGAAATCGACCGGGTCCTCGCTCGGAATGGCACGGATATCGGTGACGAAGACGCAGTCCGATGCCACGACATTGCCGGCCGTGCCGCCGTGGATCGTGCCGCAGTGAAGCGTCGTATAGGGCGGCTCGAACGGGTTGGCGGGGTCAGCCTTGCGGGCATTCTCGGCCATGGTGTCGGCGAGCCAGGTGATCAGGCGGGCCGCGACCATGACGGCGCTGACGCCCTGGTCGATGCGGCTGGAATGCACGGTGTGGCCGGTCACTTCCGTGCGGAACGACAGCGAACCCTTGTGGCCGGTCACCACCTGCATCCGCGTCGGTTCGCCGACGATGATGGCGGCCGGTGTCGGCACGGTCTTGACCATCTCGGCCACCATCAGGGGCGCGCCGAGGCAGCCGACCTCCTCGTCATAGGACAGGGCGATATGGATCGGCCGGGTCAGCTTCGCCCGCACCATGGCCGGCACCGCCGCCAGCACCAATGCGTCGAAGCCCTTCATGTCGCAGGTGCCGCGGCCATAGAGCCGGCCGTTGCGCTCGGTCAGCGTCCAGGGACTGCTGGTCCAGGCCTGGCCTTCTACCGGCACCACGTCGGTATGGCCCGACAGCACCACGCCGCCGGCCACCTCCGGCCCGATGGTTGCGTAGAGATTGGCCTTCGTGCCGTCCGGGCTCGGCACCAGCCGGCTCGCGACGCCGTGGCTTGCCAGATAGTCCTTGATGAAGCCGATGCAGTCGAGATTGGAGACGCTCGACACCGTGGGGAAACCGACCAGCCGGTCGAGCATGGCGCGCGCGGTCAGCGTAACGGGGGCAGGGGACATCAGGGCATCCGCAGGGGTCAAGGGCATGGTCGGGACGCATCCCGAGCCAGGGCTCCGGCGATGCAGGCTCATGTCGCCGGGCGGAACGATTCCAGCAGGCCCTCGATATTCGCCACTTTGACCTCGCAAAGCGAGACCGTTTGCGAGCCGACGATGAATGGCTTCAATGCAGCGGAGAAGGTCTCGGCATAGGCCGGCGACGCCTCCCAGGCCTGCACGCTCTCCATGTCGCGCCACAGCGTGATGGTGAACATGCTTTCGGCGTCGTTGACGTCCCGGCTCACCAGGCGGCCGAGCAATCCCGGCGTCTCGACCGCCATCAGCTCGCGGTATTTCTGCTCGATCGAGCCCCAGGCACCGGGATAGATCTTGCCCCAATAGATGCGAACGAACATGGGCGTCATCCTCTCGACAGCGACAGGCGGGTCGGTTCGTCCGGGCCGGCCATCGGCGCATGCGGCGGCGCGGTGACCGCGACGCGGGAACCGATTTTCATGCGTGCGAACTCGACGACCTGCTGGCCGACCGCCTGCAGCTGGAACTTCGACGACAGGTCCAGGCACTCGCCGGCATCGTCGAACAGGCGGGTCGAGGTGTTGAGCATGGCGGCCAGCGGCGTCGGCCAGCCGCGCAGCGCATGGGCGATGCCGCGCAGCGTCGCAAGCGTCTGGCCGCCCGCCTGCCAGCCGCCGGCGCAGACGATCAAGCCGACCGCCAGTCCGTCGAAATAGACCCGTTCGTCGGTGCGCAGGTCCTCGGTATAGTCGAGGGCGTTCTTGACCAGGCCCGACAAGGTGCCGTGATAGGCGGGCGATGCGACGATCACGCCATGGCAGCGGCGGAAGGCTTCGACCAGGCGGGCGGCCTCGGCGGAACGCTCGGTTTCGCCCGGATTGTACATGGGCAGCATCAGCTCGGGACCGCTGATCAGCAGCGTGTCGGCGCCGGCCTCGGCTGCCGCCCTGAGGCTCAAGGCCAGGGCGCGCTCGGTCGACGAGCCGGCGCGCGGCGTGCCGCCGATGCCGAGAATGAGGGGGCGTGGGGCCTGGTGCATGGACGTCCTCGCACGGGCTTCGATCGTGCCGCCCGGGTGCCCCAGGGCAGCTGCATCGCTATACTGTGCTGACGGCCGGCCTATACGTCCAAGGCAAAGCACCTATAGCTGTTATAATTGAAATGGCGGAAGCTGAATGCCGTGCGGGCGTCAACCATTGCCCCCGCCAGCGACGGCCCAGGCGGGCCCGCAGGCGTCCTGCCGCCACGGCGGCGGCGCTGCGTCTGCCCATTTCGTCCGCCATTGCCGGTCGGCGTCTTCCTCAATCGGAAGAGGCAGGAATGTCGTAGCAAATGAAGGCGAGCTTGTTGCCGTCGAGATCACGCACATAGGCGCCGTAGAACGAGCCGCCATAACGTGGCCTTCGGCCGGGGGCACCGTCGTCGCTGCCGCCATGGCTCAGGGCCAGTCCGTGGAGACGGTCGATCGTCGCGGGCGTGTCGACCAGGAAGGCCGTCATCGCGCCGTTGCCGGCGCTTGCGGGCCGGCCGTCGAACGGATAGCCGACGGAAAAGCGCGTGACGGATGCGTCACCCGTCTTGCCCCACGAGGCCGATGTCTGATCGAGGAAACACTGGTCGAGGCCCATTGCGGCAAAGAGCGGCCGTAAAAGGCGACGGCGCGTGGGAGATCGTCGACGCCGACGGTGGTGTAGCTGATCATGTGTCCTGCTCGCGCCCGCAAACCTCGGCCGCAGACGATGGTAGCGCGGAGACAAGGATCGGTGAACCACCGATGAGGCCGCCCGAGCGATTGGCGGGCCGCCGGTGATCAGCCGGCCATGATCAGTCCGCGCGGCTGGCGCGACAGCAGTTCGGCGCCGGTTTCCGTCACCAGCACATTGTCGATCAGCCGGACACCGAGGCCCTCTTCGCCGATGAAGATCGGCGGCTCGACCGAGACCACCATGCCGGCGCGCAGCGTATAGGTGGCGCCGCCGAACATGTTGACCGGCTCGCCCCAGGACGGCGGGAAACCGGGCGCCAGGCCGTATCCCGACGTGTGGATCCGGTAGCGGTCCAGGCCCTCCCGGCCGATCACGCGCTTGGCGGCCTCGTGCGGCACGAGCGCCGGCACGCCGTCGCGAATCTCGGCGATCAAGGCATCGGCCGCCTCCAGCGCGATGGCGTGCAATTCGTTCATGCGCGGTGTCGGCGTGCCCATGCAGAACTGCCGTCCGAGCGTCGCCGTGTAACGCTTGAAGGCGGCGCCATATTCGACATTGCCGAAATCGCCCTGCCGCAGCCGCCGCTCGGTCGGCGCACCATGGCTGAAGCAGGAGCGCTCGCCGGAAACCAGGTTCAAGGTGCTCGCCGGCAAGCCGCTGCCGCGCTTCAGCAATGCGGCATAAACCTCGCCGGCAATGGCGAGCTCGGTCGTTCCCTCGTTCAGATGGGCGACGAAGACGTCGAGCGTCTCGTCGGCGATCCGCGCCGACTGCCTGACATAAGCGAGTTCAGCCGGCGACTTCACCATTTTGAGGTCGTGGACCAGGTTGCTCGGCTCCGCCTTCAAGGCCGCGCCGAGGAAAGCCTTCACGCACAGATAGTGATGGGGATGCAGATAATAGGCCGGCACCTCCATGCCGACGCGCGCGCGTTTCAGCCCGAGCCGGCCGGCGATCCGCTCGAACACCGCGATCGGGTCCTCGGGTTCCGCGCCGCCCCAGGTTTCGAGCTGGTCGACCAGCGCGTCCTGCTCGAATTCATGGCGCTCCGATTCGCGGGTCAGCATCACGACCGGCCGGTCTTCGGCAGCAACGACCAGACATTGGAAAGCCTGATAGCTCTTGGCGTCCGAGCCGGTGAGCCAGTGGATCGAGACCGGATGAAACAATATCATCCAGTCGAGTTCGGCTGCGGCGATGGCCTGGCGTACCCGCTGCAGGCGCACGGCGAATTCGGCGCTGGAGAAATCGCTTTTCGACATGGTGGCGCGGTCCTCGGGGTCAGGCGCGCATCCAGCGCCGCGGGCATCTCAGGATGGCGCTGACCCTAGCGACCGGCCGGGCGGCCCGTCTAAAGCCTTTAGATTATAGCAGTTATAGCCCCTTGGCATTATGCGGAGGCCGTCTGTTGATCCAATCTCGCGGTCGCGCTTCACGAGCTCGTCTCGGCGGTGAGGCGCACCGTCGACCGGCCCAAGCCGGCCGGCTCGCGACAGGCCAAAGGCCGCTCGGGGAATACGATAGGGGAAGTTCGATGTCGGGAAAAATTGGCTCCAGCAACGGCCTCGCTGCCGGTCATCCTGCCGACCTGACGGGGGCCGAGGCTGGTCTGACCCGGCGCAGCCTGGCGCTCGGCGCGGCTTCGCTCACCATGATGTTGACGGCACCGGCCGTGCACGCCCAGGCGCGGCCCAAGGTCCGGCTATGGGGCGCCTCGGCAACGGTCGAGGCCTATCATGGCTTCCTGTTCCTCGGAAATCCGCTCGGCTTCTTCAAGGACGACGGTGTCGACGTCGAATTCGGCACCGCCGCCGGGTCGGCCGCGACGCTGCAGCTGATCGCCGCCGGCCAGGTGCAGATGGGCTATATCGGCATGGACGTGCTGATCCTGGCCAAGGCGCGCAATCCGCAACTGCCGGTCACGGCGGTCTATCTGCAGGATCGCGGCAATATCTACGAGATCGTCGTTCCCGAGGACAGCGGGATCAAGACCGTGGCCGATCTCAAGGACAAGACCATCGGCGTCGCCAATCTCGCTTCCGGCGCCATTCCTTCGCTGCGGGCGACGCTGACCGATGCCGGGCTCGACCCCAATTCGTCGGTCGGGCTGATCCCGGTCGGCAATGGCGCGCAGGCAGCCGCCGCGCTGAGAGCCGGACGCATCCAGGCGCTCTCCCTGTTTCGCGCCCAGCACGCCTTGATCGAGACGCTCGGCTTCAAGTTCCGCCGTTTCACCCGTGACGCGCCGAGCGCGGTGATCGCGGTCAACACTGCCTTCCTGAAGGATAACCGCGAGGCCGTCATCAAGACCCTGCGCGGCGTCGCCAAATCCTCGATTTTCGCCCAGGTCAATCCGGCGGCGACCGTGCGCCAGTTCTGGGGCCTGTTCGGCAAGCCGCAGGGCCTGAGCGAGGACGAGGCGATGAAGCGGTCCGAATATATTCTGAGTTCCACCGCCGAGCTGTGGAAGGACTACAAGGACAAGTCCGTGCCCTGGGGCGACATGACCGCGCGCCAATGGGAGGACATGCAGAAGTTCCTGATCGAGCAGAAGCTGCAGGACAAGCCGGTGGCGATCGAGGCGCTGTTCACCAACGAACTCACCGCCGAGGTCAACAAGTTCGACCAGGATGCGGTGGTGGCCGTGGCGAGAGCCGCCCGCTGAGCCCAAGGGGCACGGGCGGAAATGGCACGGAACTGGCCTCGGCCAGACAGGTGGGAGAAAGCGTGAATGGCAAGCGCGATCGCAAGTGAGCCGGTGACGCGGGCGACGGCAGTTCAGACGCCCGGCCCGGTCAGCGCGCTTTCAGTGCAGAATGTCAGCATGGTGTTCAACCGCGGCGCCGCGGCGGTCCATGCCCTCGATCAGGTGTCGATGGAGGTGCGCGACGGCGAGTTCGTCGCCATTGTCGGTCCTTCCGGCTGCGGCAAGTCGACCCTGATCAAGCTCGTCTCGGGCCTGCGCCCGCCGAGTGCCGGGCGGCTCGCGGTCCATGGCCGGCAGGTGATGAAGCCACGCGGCGACGTCGGCATCGTGTTTCAGAGCCCGGTCCTGCTGCCGTGGCGAAGCATTCTCGACAATGTCATGCTGCCGATCGACGTGTTGAAGCAGGATCAGGCCGCCGGCCGCGAGCGAGCCCACGAACTGCTCAAGCTGGTCGGCCTCGGTGGTTTCGAGAAGGCCTATCCCAACGAATTGTCGGGCGGCATGCAGCAGCGAGCCGCGATCGCGCGGGCGCTCGTCTACGACGCGCCGCTGCTTCTGATGGACGAGCCTTTCGGCGCGCTCGATGCGCTGACCCGTGAGCAGATGAATTCCGAGCTGCAGCGGATCTGGAGCGCCAGCGGCAAGACGGTGATCTTCATCACCCATTCGATCCCGGAGGCGGTTTTCCTGGCCGACCGGATCGTCGTCATGTCGCCGCGACCGGGCCGGGTCCTGAAGATCATCGACAATCCCATCCCGCGCATGCGCACGCTGGACGACATGCTGCGTCCCGAATTCGGTGCGCTGGTGCGAGAAATTCGCGGGCTGTTGGGAAGCTATGTTGCCGGGGAAAGCAATGGATCAAGTTCTGACTGGTGACAAAGCCGCCGAGGCCGGCGTCGCGATGGCCGATGGCCAGCCCAATCGGCGTCTGTGGGCCCGTTTCGGCATGCCGCTCACGGTGTTCGTCGTGCTGATGGGCACCTGGGAGGCGCTGATCCGCCTGCTCGACGTGCCCGGCTTCCTGGTTCCGGCGCCCTCGGCCATCGTCCAGGCGCTCTGGTCCGGGCTTGCCACGGGCCTCTATTTCTCCCATGCCGCCGTCACCATGTTCGAGGCCGTCGTCGGCTTCGGCATAGGCAGCCTGCTCGGCCTTGCGCTTGGCACCGTGATCGTCGTGTTCCCCACCATGGAACGCATCGTCTACCCTTATGTGGTCGCCCTGCAGACCGTACCGAAGGTCGCTATCGCGCCGCTCATGGTGGTCTGGTTCGGCTTCGGCATCACCTCCAAGATCCTGGTGGTCGCGCTCGTGTCGCTGTTCCCGGTGCTGGTCAATGTCATGGCCGGCCTCAGGTCGATCGACCAGGACCGCCTCGATCTGCTCGGCGCGCTCGCCGCGTCGCGCTGGCAGGTGTTCCGCTATGTCCGCTTTCCGAATGCCCTGCCGTTCATTTTCGCCGGCCTCAACACGGCCATCGTGCTGGCGGTGATCGGCGCCATCGTCGCCGAATTCGTCGGCTCGAATTACGGCCTCGGCTTCCTCATCCTCCAGGCCAATTATCAGCTCGACATCGCGGGTGCCTTCTCGCTTTTCGTCGTGCTCTCGGTCATGGGCGTGGCACTGCACGGCTCGCTGAAATGGCTCGAGCGGCGCTGCGTATTCTGGATCAACATCGAGGCACGCAACGGCATCTGACGGTATCCGGAACAGTCGGACCGCGCGGTTGCGGAGGCTCCGCCAGGCGATTGATTTTCAAGACGTTTTCGGGTCTGGCGGAATCGCACTCGAAAGGTGAGGGGCGTTGGCGGGCGCGCCCTGAGCCTGAGGTTGAACATCAAGCGCCGGACGGCCGCCGACCGGCCGGGCGCCTCGAGTGGTTCTGTGCATGGTCGCCGACGGGCTCTTGCAGACGCCCCGCAATGAGAACATAAAGGGAACATTCTCATTGCGGGGCGCGGAAATCCATGGCGAAGCTGTGCGGGCAAGACGTTTCCACGGATGAGGACAAGCGGATCGAGGCGGAGGTCGATGCCGTGCTCGCGCAATTCGGCGGCGACGTGCATGCAGCGATCATGGCGCTCCTGCAGGAATTCGCCGTGCTCGTTCACGCGGCAAGCGCTCTCGAGGTTGGCATCTTCGACGGCGCCGCAGCCGCCGACGCTGATTCCGGCGAGCCGGAGGATCCGGACCCCCATAACGAGCCGCGCGGCGTTGCCCGGCGGCGCCTGCAGTAGATGTGCTGGCCGATGTCGTTCGATGGCGTATCGTTTCGCGCAAGACGGCGGTTCGCAGCGACCAGCCGTACGGCGGGCGACCTGTCGGCGCCGCGACCGACATGGCCCCATAGGATGACCGCGGGCGGTTGCCGAACGCACGCGGCTCGCCCGATGGCCGTCCTCCACGCTGAGCTGCCGGCACAGGCTTGACCTCCGGGGCCGAATGCCGGTGACTGTCGTCGATGGACCTGCATCTGAAACGAGGAGGCGGCCGGCCCCATACCGGCTATGTCGACGTCCTGCGCCATGTGATCGGCGCGGAGCGTGACCGTCGCGCCGACCTGCAGCTCGGCATGGCCTTGTGTTGTGTCGCAGGCGCGGTGAATGCCGGCGGCTTTCTGGCTGTCGCCCAATATACCTCGCACATGTCCGGCATCATTTCGGCGATGGCCGACAATCTGGCGCTCGGCGGGGTTGCCCTGGTGCTTGCCGGCCTGGGCTCGGTCCTGGCTTTCGTTGCGGGGGCAGCGACCTCGGCCATTCTGATCAATTGGGGCCGCCGCCATCACGGCCGCAGCCAATATGCGCTTCCGCTCCTGCTCGAAGCGCTGCTGCTGCTCTGCTTCGGCCTCGCCGGCGGGTTTCGCCAGAACCTGCCGGCCTTTGTCGTGGTCGCGGTGCCGCTGCTGTGCTTCATCATGGGGCTGCAGAACGCGATCATCACCAAGGTCTCGCAGGCCCGCATCCGCACCACCCACGTGACCGGCATCGTCACCGATATCGGCATAGAACTCGGCAAGCTCATCTATTGGAACCGCAGCCGCGGCGAGGGGCTCGACATGGTGCGGGCGGATCGCGACAAGCTGCGCCTGCTGAGCGCGCTGCTTGCAGCGTTCTTCGCCGGCGGCGTGCTCGGCGCGCTCGGCTTCAAGCAGATCGGCTTCTTCGCGACAGTGCCGCTGGCGGCCCTGCTCCTGCTGCTCGCCGGCGTGCCGCTGGTCGACGATCTCGTGACGGCCTGGCGCCGGCGCGGCTGAGCCCGCGGACGGCCGGATCAGCCACGAACCGTCCTGCTGAAACCGGTGCGCGGATGCCGCCTGGACAAGCAGGGAGCAATTGGTCAATATAGGGTACCCCACTATATTATAGACGAGCGCGACCGATGGGCCATACGACCAAGGACAAGGACAAGCTGCTCGCCCGTGTCAGGCGGATCCGCGGCCAGGTCGAAGCCGTGGAACGGGCGCTCGAGGCGGAAAGCGGCTGCGCCGAGGTGCTGCAACTGGTCGCTTCCATCCGTGGCGCGGTGAACGGCCTGACCGCCGAGCTGATCGAGGATCACATCCGTTTTCATGTGGTCGATCCGGCACGCGAGCCGGACGCTGAAAAGGCCCAGGGCGCCGAGGAGCTGATCGGCGTGGTGCGCACCTATTTCCGCCAGTGACGGATCCGGACGATTGAAGGACCAGAACCATGAACGACACGCCAATCCTGTCCGCCGGCCACGACCATGTCTTTCTCGGCCGGGACCATGACCGCAACGAGCGGCGCACCTGGGCGGTCATCATCCTCACCGCCGTCATGATGGTGGCGGAGATCGTCGCCGGCACGGTCTATGGCTCGATGGCCTTGGTCGCCGACGGCTGGCACATGTCGACCCACGCCGCCGCCATGCTGATCAGCGTGTCGGCCTATGTCTATGCCCGCCGGCACGCGCGCAATCCGCGCTTCACTTTCGGCACCGGCAAGCTCGGCGATCTCGCAGCCTTTGCCAGCGCCATCGTTCTGGCCCTGATCGCCCTGCTGATCGGCTGGGAAAGCCTCGTCCGTCTCGCCAATCCCGTGCCGATCAGCTTCGGCCAGGCGATCGGCGTGGCGGTCATCGGACTGGTCGTGAACCTGGTCAGCGCCTGGTTGCTGCAGGGCGATCACCATCACGGCCACCCTCACGACGAGGGCCACGCCCATCACCATGATCACCATCACGGCGGCCAGGACAACAATCTGCGGGCCGCCTATCTGCACGTGCTCGCCGATGCCATGACCTCGGTGCTGGCCATCGCGGCGCTGGTGGCCGGCAGCATCTATGGCTGGCTCTGGCTCGACCCGCTGACCGGCCTGGTCGGGGCTTTGGTCATCGCGCGCTGGTCTCTCGGCCTGATCCGTGATTCAGGCGGCGTGCTGGTCGATCTCATCCCGGCGGGCGAAGATCTGCCCGACGAAATCCGCCGGGCGATCGGACGCGACGGCGAGCGGATTTCGGACCTGCATGTCTGGCAGGTCGGGCCGGGGCATCATGCCGCGATCGTCTCTCTGGTGGCGGCCAGGCCCGAAGCGCCTTCGGCCTATCGGGCGAGGCTCGCGCATCTGACCGAACTCTCCCATGTCACCATCGAGGTCGAGCCGGCCTGACTTCGGCCGGCGCGCGTCAGAACGGCTCCTTGAACGGCCGGAGGTCGATCTCCTGGCTCCAGGCCGAACGGTGTTGCCGGTGGATCTGCCAATAAGCCTCGGCGATCGGCTCGACCCCGAGCAGGCCATCCTCGCCGCGGGCGCTGACCGCTTCCGGCGCCGCCTTGCGCAGCCTGTCGCCATCGATGCCGCCGTCGATGATGACATGCGCGACATGGATGCCGAGCGGGCCATATTCGCGCGCCATGCTCTGCGCCACCATGCGCAGGCCGGCTTTGGCGGCGGCGAACTGGGCATAGCCGGGCTTGCCGCGCAGGCTGGCGGAGGCACCTGTGAACAGCACGGTGCCCCGGCCGAGCGGCACCAGCCGACGGGCCGCCTCGCGGCCGGCCAGGAAGCCGGCGAAACAGGCGACACGCCAGAAATCCTCGAACTGCTGGGCCTCGACCTCGCGGAAATCGATCCGCCTGTTATTGGCGGCATTGAAGACCACGACATCGGCCGGCGCGCGGCCGGGGCCAGGCGCCATGGCACGGTCGAACAGGCGGATGACCTGACCCTCCTGCGTGGCGTCCGCGACGATGGCCTCGGCACTGCCGCCCGCTTGCGTGATGCTCTGTGCGACCTGGTCGATTTTCGCCTGCGTCCGGCCGGCGATGACAATGTGGTAACCTTCGCGGGCAAAGCGCCGGCAGACCGCCGCTCCCACGCCCCGTTCGGCGCCGACGCCGATCACGACTGCTGTTGGCTTATCCAAGGCTGTCCTCCCGTTGCAATGGTCCGCGCTGGCGTCTGGCGAAAGCCATGCGTCTGCGCACGGCATCGTCGGCCGCCGGACCGGCGGCGAAAACATAACCGGTTTCGTCGAGCCGGCGGCCGGTCGTGGCGTCGACCATGACCGGCTCCGCCACCGCGCCGGTGACCGCATCCACCACCTGGCTCGCAATGCCCTCATGGGCGAGGTGCCGGTTGCCCCAGCTCGCCATGGCGACCATCACCGGCCAGAAATCGCGGCCACGCGCGGTCAGGACATAATCGTCGCGTGGTGGGCGCGCGCTATAGCGCCGCCGCTCCAGAAGCCCGGCCTCGACCAGGCCGTTCAGCCGGCGGGTCAGCATGTTCGGCGCGATTTCCAGGCTACGCTGGAACTGGTCGAAGCGGGTCAGGCCATGAAAGGCATCGCGCAGGATCATCATGCTCCACCACTCGCCGACCCGTTCCAGGCTGCGGGCGATCGGGCAGAGCGATCCTTCGAGCGACCTTCGTTGCATGGCCGGAGCCTAGACAAGTGACTATCATCATGCAAGTAACTATTGGATTCAGGCGCGGAGGTGGTCCATGACGGCGCTCTATCTCGAAGACCTTCAGGTCGGCCAGACCTTCACCAGCGGCTCACTGACGGTCGACGAGGCGGCCATCAAGGCCTTTGCCGGTCAGTTCGATCCGCAGCCGTTCCATCTCGACGACGAGGCGGCCAAGGCCACCTTCTTCGGCGGGCTCGCGGCCAGCGGCTGGCACACGGCGGCGCTCACCATGCGCTTGCTCGTCGACGGCGGCGCGCCGATCGCCGGCGGCATTATCGGCGGCGGCGGCGAGATCATCTGGCCCCGGCCGACAAGGCCCGGCGACGTCCTGACCGTGGTCAGCGAGGTGCTCGAGGTCTCGCCGTCGAGGTCGAAGCCGGATCGCGGTATGGTGACGATGCGCAACGAGACGCGCAATCAGCGCGGCGAGCCGGTACAGATCTTTACGGTGAAGATGGTGGTGCCGAAACGTCCGTGACGCCGGGCTGTCGTCCGGCGCCGGGACTGAAGCGGGCCGCCCGAACGGTGGTGGTGCGCGGGCGGGTGTCTTGCGGGACATGTGGCACCGCATGCGGCGGGATCAGTTGCGGGCCACGACCCGAGACGGCCCCGTGTTGAACAGGTAGTTCACGCCCAGTGTGACCGTGTGGACGTTCCGATTGGATTGAAATCCGCCGGTATGTGGTTGGGCCGGGTCGGAGACGGTGAAAAAGCCGGTTCCCATGGCGATGTAATTGTACTCGACCTTTGCGCTCCAGTTCGGCGCGAAGGCATATTCCGCGCCGCCGCCGACAAACCAGCCGAGGCTTTTTGCCGACGACGCACGGGAGAGACCGGCGACCTCGTAGCGGTTGTCGAAGGACCCGGCGGCAAACCCGCCTTTGCCATAGAGGAGCGCGCGGTCGATGGCGAAGCCGAGCCTTGGACCCATGGTCGCGATCCTGGCCGCCTTGCTGCCGAAGACCCCCATCACGGGATCCGTGGCCGAGCCGGCGAGATTGGCGAAGGCGAGGGAGCCTTCGATCCCGACGACGACTTGATCGAACTGCTGGTTCCAGCCGAACTGAGCGCCGATCAACCCACCTTGGGAGCGATGCGGGGACACCACCACACCGAATGAGGGGGAGAAGGTGGTGTCGCCGGTTCCATAACCGGCGTGCAGGCCGGCATAGAAGCCGGTCCAGAGGCCGGCCGGCGAGGTCGGCTGGCGCTCGGCGGATACGCGCGTGGCCGTTGGAAACAGGTAGTTGAGGCCGAAGGTGACAGTCTGGATGTCCTGCCGGGAGCGATAGCCCGTGAGGCCGGGGCCAGCGGCGACGAGCCAGGCCCCGGTGCCGGTATTGACATAATTGTACTCGATCCGGGCAGTCCAGTTGGGTGTCAGGGCATATTCGAGGCCGGCACCGAGAAACCATCCGGCTCGCGCGCCGGACGCCGGCGCCACCGGATCGGGCAGGCCCGAGATCAGCGAGCGATAACCGACAAATGCGAGACCACCCTTGCCGTAGATCAACGCGCGGTCGATGGCGAAACCGAGTCGCGGCCCCATCGTTGCTATCGAGGTCACGCGTGTTCCAAGCCTGGCCGCGCCATCTTGATAGGGCGACGAGCCGGCGAGATCGGCCCAGGCCAGGGTGCCCTCGAGACCCAGGACGAACCGGTTGATCTGATAGTTCCAGCCGAACTGGCCGCCGAAGAGGGCGCCCCGATAGCGGTGGCTCGCAAGCGCGACGTCGAGCGAGCGGTCAAATCTGTGGTCGCCCGAACCAAACCCGGCATGGGCCCCCAGGTAGAAACCGGTCCAGTCGAAGGCCGGCAGGAGGGTCTCAGTGGGGACCGCGACCCGGCGCCCGCCAAGGTCCGCGGCCCGGGTGCCGGTGGCAAGCACCGCCAAGGCCACGCTCGCGAGGAGCGGTGCCCAGCATGCCCGCCGTTTCGATGCTGTCCATCCTCTGTGTGGAGCGGTCGGCCTGTCGTCGTTGCTGGATCGACCCACATGCATTTCACATATCTCCGATATGGCCATCATCTGGCTTTGCGCCGATCAAGTCGTCGCATCGGGCCATCGGATCGTCTTGGGCGGGACCGCCGGAAATTTTATGTGGAGCGCATAAGCCTGCATTTCGGCGATGCGTTGCCCAACCGCCACGGTGGTCGCGAGGTCGCCGTTTTTCGCGCCGCAGATCCCGTTCACCGAGTTCAGGCGTCGAACGGCCGGCGCCGGTTCCGACGCGCCGTCTCCGATCGGCTTCAGTGCCGCGGCCGCAGATCAGGCGGAGCTGCGTGTCGATGACGGCAGCGCGCGTCCGGCGGTGAGCGTGACCGCCACTTCCAGGCCGCCAAGCGCGGCTCGGCCGAAGGCCAGGGTTCCGCCGAGATCGGCGACGATGTCGCCGACGATGGCAAGGCCCAGGCCGGCGCCCGGTACGGTCTCGTCCAGCCGCCTGCCGCGTTCGCCGGCCGCGACCATCGCGGTCTCGGCGATGCCGGGGCCGTCGTCGGAGACCGTCACGGTGACCTGGCCATGGCCGTGGCTCGCCGTGATGAGCACTTCGCTCCTGGCCCATTTGAAGGCGTTGTCGACGAGGTTGCCGATGATTTCCTCGAGGTCTTCCCGCGTGGCCTGAACGGTGATGGCCGGATCGATATCGGCTTCCGTCTTGATGCCGCGCGCGCCGTGGACACGGCCTGCGGCAAAGGCCGCGTCATCGGCGACGGCCGCGACGGATGCGCTTGGATGTCCCAGGCCGACCGGCTGGCTGCGCGCACGCTTCAGGCGGCGATCGATCTGCCGCTGGATCTGTTCGGCGCTGGCCAGGATGATCGGGTCGGCTGCAGTCCCGTCCTGCGCGGCACGCAGAATGACGACGCTGAGCGGCGTCTTGATGGCATGGGCGAGATTGGCGGCATCCTGGCGTGACCGCTCGGCGGCCGTCGCCAGTTGCGCGATCAACCGGTTCACGGCGTCGGCCACGCCTTCCAGATTGGCGATACCGGGGCGCGCCACGGTTTCGGCGTCGCCGGCACGAACCTGTTCGATGTCGTGGGCAAGCTGGCGCACGGGCCGCAGGCCCCAGCTGATCTGGGCGGTCAGGCCGGCGATCAGCGCGCATGCGAGGCCGAGCATGGTCCACAGAATGGTGACCTGGATGCCGGTGACTTCGGCCTCGATTTCGGCGAGCGGTGCGGTCACCAGGAGCTGCGCGGGCGTCGTTTCGTCGGGGATCGGTCGCCTCATGAATGTCACGCGCTCGCCGAGCGTGCCGGCGCCGGTCTCCCCCCTGGCGCTGGCCAGGAAATGCGCGGGGTCTCGGCCGGCGAAGGAGCGTGACTGTGCGATGGCCTTCCCACCGGTTTCCACCAGCCAGTACCAGCCGGAGCGGGCCCGTCCGAAACCGGCCTCGTCCGGCTGCCGCCCGACCGACACGGTGCCGTCGCTGCCGATATCCATATTGGTCGCCAGTTGATCGGCGGCGGCGGCCAGCCTGAGGTCGAGGGAGCGCCGGGCGGAGCGTTCGGCGAAGCCGCCGAGCAGCGCGGTGACGAGGGCGATCGCCGCGATCGTCCAGATCGCGGTGATCAGCATCAGCCGGCCTTCAAGCGAGCGCATCCCCGGCCCCTCCGCGCCGCAACCGGTAGCCTGCGCCCCGCACCGTCTCGATCAGGTCGGCACCGAGCTTGCGGCGCAGGCGGCTGACGATGACCTCGAGCGAATTGAAATCGCGATCGCTGTCGTGGTCATAGACATGGTCGGTCAGCTCCGATCGCGACACGACCTGTTCAGGGCGATGGACCAGGTAGTTCAGGACGCGCGTCTCGAGGGCCGTCAGGCGAACCGGCACGCCCTCCAGCTCCGCCGTGCCGGTCACCGTGTCGACGGTGACGGCGCCGATCTGGATGCGCGGCGAGGCGTGTCCGGCAGTGCGCCGGATCAGGGCATCGAGCCTCAGGAGCAGTTCCTCGATGCGGAAGGGCTTGGTGACATAGTCGTCGGCTCCGGCGCGGAAGGCAGCGGCCTTGTCGGCCAGTCGGTCGCGCGCGGTCAGCACCAGAACGGGCGTGGCGACGCCATCGGCGCGAATACGCGAGAGCACGCTGACGCCGTCGATTTTCGGCAGCCCGAGATCGAGGATGATGGCGCCGTAGGAACCGGTTGTCGCCTGATGCGCGGCGTCCTCGCCGTCGCGGCTGAGGTCGATGACATAGCGCTCGGCCGATAGCCGCGAGACGATCTCGGCCGCCAGAGGCGCATCGTCTTCGACCAGGAGCAGACGCATCGGCGGGGCCATCCGGATGGGGCGAGAGGATCGGCGGAGAAAGGCAGGCTCGGGATAGGGCGACCCACCTTAACCCTGGTTGAACCGCGAGCGACAGGCAGGGTTGGGGGGCAGGGGGCCAGAAGGGACCTCGTCAAGCCATGAAGAGGAGGCCCTCATGATCACGCCCCTGATCCCCGATATCCGTCGCAGCATGCTTCGGTCGGCGTCATTCGCCGCCATTCTGACCGCGGCCGTCGCCGGCGGCGGCCTGATCACTGCCGCACCGGTCTCAGCGCAGACCGCTCCGGCCGGAACGGCTGTCGCCGACAGCGTTGTCCAGGGCCGTATTCTCGATCGTTTCGGCGACCGTCTCGTGATCGAGGGCTCTGCTGGCCGGATCCTCGTCGATGTGCAGGCGGTCGCAAGACAGGCCGCTGATCTCGCACCAGGCCAGGCGGTTGTCGCCGAGGGGCTCCTGAACGCCAGGGTCCTGCAGGCGCGCCGCATCTCTGCCGCGGACAGCGAGCCGGTGGTGATCGGCTCGCCGGGCGCGGCTCCCGTGGCGCCGCCGGCCCCCGTGCCGCCGCCCGCGCCCGAAGTGCAGTTCGCCTCGCGGCCGCCGCTCGACGACAATGCCATCGGGGCAACATTGCAAGGCGCGGGCTTTACCGCGGCCGGCGCTCCGGTGCGCGACGGCAAGGACACCGAGATTGCCGTTCGCGACGGCCAGGGCCGGGCATGGACGGCCTCGCTCGACCGCTTCGGCCGGCTGAGCGAGGTCGAACTCGCCGACTATGACGACGACAATCTCCCGGCAAGACCGGCCTTCGCCGCCCAGGAACTATCGCAGATCGTCGCCCGTGGCGGCTTTCAGGCGCGGGGGCCGGCCGAACGCCATGACGAGCATTTCGAAATCCTGGCGCTGAATCGCCGGTCGGAACTGATCGAGCTGCATGTCGACTTTGCCGGGCAGATCTACAAACAGGTCTGGGTTCGCTAGGCGAATTCGGCGCAATGGTTCATCAGGGGCCGCGCCGGCCGCGGCCCCTGGCTATGCTACCGGTTTTCGCCGCCCCTTTGTCGCGAGGATTGCATGTCCCTCCAGCAGATCATGCCGATCGGCTTTCTGATCATTTCCAACGTGTTCATGACCTTTGCCTGGTATGGGCACCTGAAATTCGAGAACAAGCCGCTCTACGTCGTCATTGTCGCAAGCTGGGGCATTGCTTTCGTCGAATATTGCTTTGCCGTCCCGGCGAACCGCTATGGTCATGCGGTCTATAGCGCGGCCGAGCTTAAAACCATGCAGGAGGTCATCACCCTGGTGGTGTTTTCCGTCTTCTCGGTTTTCTACCTGGGCGAAAGCATCACGGCCAATCACCTCGTCGGTTTCGCCTTCATTTGCCTCGGCGCCTTTTTCATCTTCAAGGGGCCGATCGGCTGAAATCCGGTCATGGCCGTCTTCCACCCGGATCGATCGGGAGACCATCATGTTGAGAAATCGGTGGAGCGGCATCCACCCGGGGCGCGCCCGGTGGTGGCATGTCGTCAGTCTCGGTGCCGTCCTTCTGGGGGGCCTGCCAGTGGTTTCGGCCGCCCGGGCATTCGCGCAGTTGACGATCGAGGAAGCGCTGGCCGGCGGCATCGTGTTGCGCGGCCGGGTGGCGGACGTGTTTGGCGACCGCCTGCTGTTCGAGGATGCCACGGGGCGGGTACTGGTGGAGCTGGCGGGCGCGACCGACAGGCCGGCGGCGATCGAGGCCGGCCAGACGCTGGTCATCGAGGGGCGGCTGCGCGGCCGGGTGCTGGATGCGCGGCGCGTGACGGCCACCGAAGGCGAGGCGATCGCGCACGGCGAGCCGCCCGTCGGATCCGGGCGCCCGGCCGACCAGGCCGCCACCAGCGCCTTGATGCTGGCACTGACGCGGCCAGCCGATATCGCCGTCATGCGTGCGACGCTCGAGGCCGTCGGCTTTCGCACGGCCGGCAATCCTGTGCGCCATGAGAAGTCGACGGAAATCCCCGTGCGCGACGCGCGCGGCAAGGCATGGGTCGCCTCGCTCGACCGTTTCGGTCGCATCGAGGAGATCGAGATCGCCGACTATGACGACGACAGCGTTCCGGACCGGCCGGCCTTCGCTCTCGCTGATGTCGCCCAGCGCGTCGCGCGCGAGGGTTTCCGGCCGCAGGCCGCTGCCGAGCGCCGGCCCCAGCATTTCGAGATCCTGGTGCTGAACGTCCGGTCCGAGCTGGTCGAATTGCATGTTGATTTCGCCGGCCAGATCTACAAGCAGGTCTGGCTGCGTTGATCGCCGTTGCGGATCGCTGCGCCTGACGCGATCGCGCCGGACGAGGCCGGGCATGCCGGTGAGGGCTCTACGCGCGGCCCGGATGGGCCATGGCGAGTGGAAAGCGGCGTCACCAGAAGGGATGAAGACTCGGCGCCCGGCAATTTCCGCGGTGGTTATCGCCCTGGCGCCGGCCTGTTGGCGGCAGCCGGCCATCGGCAGGCCTCGCCGACATTGCGGCGGATCTCGTTCAGCCCTTCCAGCCGGAAAGTGCCTTCGAAGCGGATGTTGCGCACGCCTTCGACACGGACGAACAGCCGGCCGGCGGCCGGCAGCGACCGGAGAAAGCCGATCGCATTCTCGGACAGGAGCGCCTCCTGGGACGTATTGGCGATCGTCCATTGGCTGTCGGTTGCCGGCTGAGAGTCGATCCGGACGATCACTTTGGCGGTGCGTCCGACCGCGAGCAGCGAGTCGCGCGAGACCGAAACGCTCGTCTGCCCCTCGAAGCAGCGGATATTCAGCGCGATACGCTCTTCGCCCCAGGGTTCGACCGGCTTCTGCGTCGCGCTCACGATGCGTGAATCGTCGACCGGCGAGGTTGCGGTCTGGACCTCCCAATTGCCGACGCGCCCAGGCGCCGGCGGCGTTGGCCGGGCGATCTGGTCGAAGCATTTGAGGCGGTCGGCATCGGCGGCGATGCCCGCGCAGCGGCCGAGCGCGGCGCGTGGATCGTCCTGGGCCGCGGCATGGCCGACAAGGCCGAGCAGCGTGGCGGCGGCGAGAGCGAGAACCCGTTTGCGTGCCATGACCAGAGAGTTAAGGGCTCTCCCGGTCATGGGCAAGGCGGCCGGCTCAAGAGGAGAAGCCTTCATTGGGCAGCCGCGCGGCCAGGATCTTGTCGATCCGGCGGCCGTCGAGGTCGACGACCTCGAAGCGAAATCCAAGCGTCTCGACCGCCTCGCCGGTTTCCGGCAAATGGTGCAATTCGGCGATGACCAGGCCCGCCGCGGTCTCGTAGCTGCGTTTCCGCGGCAGGACGATGCCGAGCCGATCGGCCATTTCATCGGCCGGCATGGAGCCGGCGATGAGCCAGGAGCCGTCGGCACGCTCGACCGCCTCCGGATCGTGCGAATGGGTGTCCGACTGGAACGCGCCGGCAATGGCATCGAGGATGTCGGCGGGCGTCACGATACCTTCGAAATGGCCATATTCGTCATGGACCAGCGCCATGGGCACCGGGGCCTCGCGCAGCACGTTCAACACATCGAGTGCATCGACCGTATCCGGAATGACCGGGGCGACCCTGACATGAGCGCGGATATCCAGGGGCCGGTCGGCCAGCGCCGCAGTCAGCAGATCGCGGGCCTGAATGACGCCGATCATATTGTCCGGGTCGCCGTCGGCGACCGGCAGGCGGGATTGCCGGGTGTTCATCAGCGCGGCTTTGATCTCGTCATCCGACTGGGAGAGATTGATCCAGTCGACATCGGTCCGCGGCGTCATGATGGCGCGCACGGCGCGGTCGCCAAGCCGGAGCACGCCGGAAATCATCGCGCGCTCGTCGGTTTCGATCACGCCGGCGCTCTCAGCATCGGCGACGATCATCCTGATCTCCTCATGCGTCACCGTGTGGGCGGCATCGCCGGAACTGCCGAGCGCGCGAAAGATCAGCTTGGTCGAGGCGTCGAGCACCCAGACGACCGGCGCGCCGACCCGCGAAACCAGCGACATCAGCGGCGCCACGAGACAAGCGAGTCGCTCCGAATTGCGCAGGGCCAGGTTTTTCGGCACGAGTTCGCCGATCACCACCGACAGATAGGTGATGACGGCAATGACCAGGCCATAACCGAGCGGCTCGGCGACGGTCGGCGGCACGCCATATTCGCCGAAAATCTCGGTGAGCCGTCGGCCGAGGGCCGCGCCCGAAAAGGCACCGGCCAGAATGCCGATCAGGGTGATGCCGATCTGCACCGTGGAAAGGAAGCGGCCGGGGTCCTCGGCCAGCGCGAGCGCGGTGGCGGCGCCTCGGCGGCCTGATTCGGCCATGCTTTTCAGGCGGGATTTGCGGGCCGAAACAATAGCCAGCTCAGACAGCGAAAAAACGCCGTTGAGGGCGATAAGTCCAATCGCGACAAGAAGTTCGATCACTGATCCAGAGGACCCGTTCGCGAACGGCGACCGGACCTATCCTTGGTTGTTGACGATGGCCGGAAAATCGCATTCCCGACGTTGCGCGTCAACTGAGGGACATGCACGACCGGGCAGCGCCACGCTGGCGGGATCGGCGGGAGCGCCGCCGCCCCGGGCAATGCCTCCGGCACCCTATGCGTGCTCGGCGGCCATGACCTCGGCCGGACGCGTCTCCGCCTCCGGTTCCTTGATGCGGAACCAGGCGACATAGAGGGCCGGCAGGAACAGCAGCGTCAGCACCGTGCCGACGATGATGCCGCCCATCATCGCATAGGCCATGGGCCCCCAGAACACTTCGCGCGCGATCGGGATCAGCGCGAGGCTGGCTGCCGCGGCTGTCAGCATGATCGGCCGCATCCGGTGCTCGGTCGCTTCCGTAACCGCCTCCCAGGGCGGCCGGCCTTCCGCCCTGAGCTCCTCGATCTGGACGATCAGGATCACCGAATTGCGGATCAGGATGCCGATCAGCGCGAGAACGCCGAGGATGGCGACGAAACCGAGCGGCGCCCCGCTCGGCAGCAGCGCCGCGACGACCCCGATGAGCGCCAGCGGCGCCACCGCCACCACCAGGAACAGGCGCTGGAAGCTCTGCAGCTGGATCATCAGGATGGTCAGCATGATGAACAGCATCATCGGCACGACGGCGGCGATCGGCGCCTGGCTCTCGGCGCTTGCTTCCACGCTGCCGCCGACGACGACCTTGTAGCCGGCCGGCAGTTTTGCCCGGAACGCCTGGACCGCGCGGTCGAGATCCTTCACCACCGTGTCGGGCTGGACGTCGTCGATGATGCCGGCCTTGATGGTGATGGTCGGCTGGCGGGCACGGCGCCAGACCACCGGCTGTTCCAGCGCATAGCGGAACGAGGCAATGGCCGCGAGCGGTACCGACTGGCCGTTGGCGCCGGGCAATTGCAGGTTCTGCAGCGTGTCGATCGAGCCGCGCTCGTCGGCTCGCGCCCGCGCCAGCACGTCGATCAGATAGACGTCGTCGCGCACCTGGGTGACGGCGGTGCCGCCGACGATGCCGGCAAGCGCACCAGCGATGTCCTGCGAGGTGACGCCGAGCTGGCGCGCCTTGTCCTGGAGCACCTCGACCTTGACCACGCGCGCCGGCTCGTTCCAGTCGAAGGTGATATCGCCGAGATGGCGATTGGAGGCCATGGCCGTGCCAAGGTTCATGGCAAGTGTTCGCACCGCCTGAATGTCCGGGCCGCTGAGCCGATATTGCACGGGGCGGCCGACAGGCGGGCCGATGTCGAGCAGCTTCACGAAGGCATCGGTGCCGACGAAGGTCTTTTTCAGATAGTCCTGCAGCTTGACGCGCAGCCGGTCGCGGGCCGCCAGGCTCCTGGTGACGATGATGGTCTGGCCGAAGGAGGGATCGGCCGGCTGCACATCGAACGACAAGACGAAGCGCATCGCGCCCTGGCCGACATAGCTCGACCAGCGTTCGATATCGGCATTGCCGGCCAGCATTTCCCGCTCGAACCTCGCCATCTGGGCGTCGGTCTCGGCGATCGAGGAGTTCTGCGGCAGGTTCCAGTCGACGATCAGTTCGGGCCGGTCGGAGGCCGGGAAGAACTGCTGCTGGACGAAGCGCATGCCGAAGACCGAGAGCAGGAAAACCAGCACGGTGACGGCGATCGTGGCCCAGCGATAGCGCATGCAGGCGATGAGCAGGCTGGCGAAGATGGATGCGAACCGCCCCTTCTGCTCGTGATGCTGCTTCATCGTGGCGGGCAGGATGGCGACGCCGAGCAGCGGCGCGAACAGCACAGCGACGATCCAGGAGACGACGAGCGACACGGCGATCACCACGAACAGGGTGAAGGTGAACTCGCCGGCATTGGAATTGTTGAGGCCGATGGGGATGAAGCCGGCGACCGTCACCAGCGTGCCGGTCAGCATCGGAAAGGCCGTCGACGTATAGACATAGGTCGCCGCCTTTCGCAGCGTATCCCCGGCCTCCAGCCGGGCGACCATCATCTCGACGGCGATCATGGCGTCATCGACCAGCAGGCCGAGTGCGATGATCAGCGCACCGAGCGAGATGCGCTGCAGCGAGATGCCGAGATAGGCCATGACCAGGAAGGTGATGGCGAGCACGAGCGGGATCGACAGCGCCACCACGAAGCCGGCGCGGAAGCCGAGGCTGATGAAGCTCACCGCGAGCACGATGGCGACCGCCTCGAACAGCGCGCGGGTGAAGCCGGAGACCGCCTCGTCGACCACTTTGGGCTGGTCGGAGACCAGGTGGACGCCGACGCCGATCGGCAGATCGGCCTGGATCCGGCGCATTTCGATTTCCAGCGCCTTGCCGAATTCGAGCAGGTTCGAACCCGGTTTCATGCCGATGGCGAGCGCGATCGCGGGCCGCCCGTCGAAGCGGAACAGCGAGGTCGGCGGATCCTGATAGCCGCGCGTGATGGTCGCGACGTCGCTCAGCCGGAAAAACTTGCCGTTCACCTGCAGATTGATCGCCTGCAGGCTTTCCTCCGAGGCGAACTGGCCGCTGACCCGGATGCTGACGCGCTCCGGACCGGCCTGGATCACCCCAGAGGGGGTGATGGCGTTCTGCGCCCGCAGGGTGGCGAGGATCGCCTGCTGGTCGAGGCCGAGGGCGGCCACCTGGCGGGTCGAGAACTCGAGATAGATCACCTCGTTCTGGGCGCCGACAATGTCGACCCGGCCGACATTGGGCACGGTCAGGACGGCAGTGCGGGCATTCTCGACATAGTCGCGCAACTGGCGCTGGGTCAGCCCGTCGGAGGTGAAGGCGTAGATATTGCCGTAGACGTCGCCGAACCGGTCGTTGAAGGCCGGACCGACGACGCCCTGCGGGAACTGGCCCCTGATGTCGCCGATCATGTTGCGCACCTGCAGCCAGATGCCCGGAACGTCGCGCCCCTTGGTGGTGGCTTTCAGGTTGACGAAGATCAGCGTCTGGCCAGGTGTCGTGGTCGAGCGTGTGTAGTCGAGGCTGTCCAGCTCCTCGAGCTTCTTCTCGATCCGCTCGGTGACCTGGCGGGTCGTTTCCTCCACCGAAGCCCCCGGCCATTGCGCCGAGATCGTCATGGTCTTGATGGTGAAGGAGGGGTCTTCCTCGCGGCCGAGGCTCAGATAGGAGAACAGCCCGGCGACCATGAAGACCAGCATGAAATACCAGACCAGCGAGGAATGGTTCAGCGCCCAGTCGGAGAGGTTGAATTTTTTCACGCGCGCGGTCCCTCTTCGATGCGTACCTTCTGGCCGGCGGAGAGGCTGTTGACGCCGGCCGTGACCACCCGGGCGCCGGCTTCCAGACCGTCGGTGACCGCGATCGTCTGATCGCCGCTGCGGCCAAGCTTCACCTCGCGCAACATGACGCTGCTGGTCGCGGGATCGACGATCCAGACCATCGTCTTGCCGTCACGCTCCAGCAGCGCCGAGCGGGGCAGCTCGATCTGCGGCGGGGCCTTGGCCATCACGGTGGCGGTCACCGTGGTGCCGAGCCTGAAGGACACCGGCGGATCATTGAGCGCGATCCTGATCCTCAGCGTCCGGGTGGCTTGATCGGCCTGGGGCGCGATCTCCCGGACCGTCCCCTTGACCTTCAGGTCGGGATTGATCTGCAGCGTCACGTCGAAGGGCGTGCCGATCTTGACCTGGTCGCCGACCCATTCGGGGATGTCGACGACCGCGTCGCGCAGATCGGGGCGGGCGACCGTGACCACCGGCACGCCGGGCGAGACGACCTGGCCGACCTCGGCGCCGATCGCCGTGACCACACCGTCATAGTCCGCCCTGATCTGGGCATAGGCGACCTGTTCCTGGGCCTTGACCAGGCTCGCTTCGGCCCGTGTCGCCGAAGCCTGGGCGGCCTCGAGCGCCTGTTGGGCGCTTTCATAGGTCGCTTCGCTGGCTGTGCGCGATTCCAGGAGGCTGCGTTGCCTTGCTTCGGTCGACTGGGCGTTGGCGAGCTGCGCCTGGGCACTGTTGAGATTGGCCCGCGCCGCGCGCACCGCCAGTTCGAGTTGGGTCGGATCGACGGCCGACAGCAACTGGTCCTTGGTCACGAGGTCGCCGACCCGGACGTCCCGGGCGATGATGCGGCCGAGCACCCGGAAGCTCAGATCGGTGCGCACCTGCGGCTGAACCGTGCCGGCGACCGTGAGGCTCTGCTCGGAACGCGCCTGCGCGATGACCGAGAGGACAGGCCGCACCGGCGCGGGCTCGGCCGCCTCCCGGTTCTGGCAGCCGGTGAAAGCAAGGAACAGCAGCGGCAGGGCGAGACGGGACAGTGGAACGTTCAGGCGCCGTTTCATCGGGTTGCTCCGCTCGGGCCGCTCTGGATCATGGCGACGACCTCGTCGGGCCGGAGCAGCTTGGTGCCATCCGTCACCACCAGGTCACCGGGCCTGAGCCCGGCCGAGATGACCACCTTGCCGGTCTGGTAGGCAAGCACGGTGACCTGCCTCAACCCGGCGACCTTCGAGGCCGCGTCGACCACATAGACCGCCGGACGGCCGCTGTCGGAGGCCAGCGCGCTCCAGGGCAGGATCACCACGTGCCGGGACTTCAGCCGGGCGGTGCCGGAGATCGCGGTGCCGAGCGTCATGGCGTCGGGCGTGTCATTGACGGTGATGGTCACCCTGACCGTGCCCGTCCTGGCATCGACCGTCGGTGAAATCTCCCGCACCTTGCCGGTGGTCCGGACGCTGGGGTCGCTGACCAGAGCGAGGCCGATGAGCGCGTTCTCCGGCTGCTGGAGAAAGGCCGATTCATGCACCTGGAACACCGCGTCGCGCGGGCCGTCCTGGGCCAGGGTGAACATCGCCTGCGCCGCCTGGGCGACCTGGCCGACCTCGGCATTGCGGGCGGTGATGATCCCGGCGGCGCCGGCCCTCAGACCGGTATAGGACAAGGCCTCCTGGGCGGTCGCGAGCTGGGCGCGCGCGGCATCGAGCGAGCCCTGGGCGGTCCGGAGCGCGGCCTCCGCCTGGTCGTGGTCACGGCGCGTCGTGAAGCCTTGCCCGAGCAGGGTCTTCTGCCGCTCGAAGGCCGAGGCGGCCTGGCGAACCTGCGCTTCCGCCGCGCGGACGCTGGCTTGCGCCGCGTCCACATCGGCCTGTTGTTCCTGCGGATCGAGCCTCGCGAGGATCTGGTCGGCCGTGACATGGGCCCCCACGTCCACATTGCGTTCGGTGATGCGGCCGGAGACCCGGAATGACAGGTCGGCCTGGAAACGTGCCCTGATCTCGCCGGTCAGGCTGACAGCGGGGGAATAGTCGGTAAAGGCGACGGCCTCCACCTTGACTTGCGCCGCGGGCTTTGCCGGCTCGACCGCACGATCCTGGCAGGCCCCGACCGCCGAGCCGAGGCCGAGAGCGAGAACCAGTCTCCCTATCGCTGCGCGCCGCATCTCCGTCTCCTTCTGGGCCCAACGTCCCGCTCTCGCTGCGGGCCTCCCGACCTCGTGCGCCGAGCCGTGGCGCCTGGGTCGCAAGGATTGCGTCGGCGATGACGCCTGGGCTCATGCTAGAGCGCGAGGGCATCGCTCGGAAGGGGGCGCGTCATCGGGCAAATCACGATGGGGAGAGATGCGGGCAGGGGTCCGCGAGGCCGGAGGCGGCGCGAGCGTTCAGCAACCGAGGCCGGAAGGCTCGGATCCCGCCCTTGGGCATGGCCGAGGCGAGCGTGGGAGCCGGAAGGTGTCATATGATCGCGCGATGCAAGGGAGATGCGGGAGGTGGTGACCGCGGCCGCCTTTGCCCGGTCAGTTCCCGGCGTTGGCACGGAACCGCGCGGCGAAACGGTCGAGATCAGCCCGGTCCAGGTCCGACACGGCCCAATAGGCGAAAGCGCCATCGGTCCAGTGGGTCATGACGAGGCCGCTGGCGGCCACCGGCCGCGCCGTCGGCATGGCCGCGTCCCGCGGCGATCGCGGGATCGCCAGCAGGGTGATGAGGTGTTCGCCGTGGCGATAGACCAGCGCCGGAACCGGCTGGTTGCCGATGACGTCGATCCGGCCGCCGACCAGCGGGAAGCCGTCGCCGGCGAGGTCCGTGGCCGGCGGAGAAATGCCGAGCTTGCCATCGAGCCAGGGTTTCACCCGGTGCCGATCGGAGGAGACAAGGTCGACCGGGCTTGCGGCGAGCAGCGCGCGGCGATGGCTCGCCGCAACCGCCTCGGCCACGAGGTAGCCGGGGTCGGGCTTGAGCGCGAGATAGGTCGCGCCGCTGGCGAGCCCTGCGGTGACCACGATCGAGGCGGCCAGCGCGCGCCAGTCGAATGCGCGCGACATCCGCCTCGCCGGAGGCTGCGCGGCTTTCTCGCCCAGCGCCGCGATCCGGACCATGAAGCTTTCCGCCACGGCCGGGCGCGGCAGGCTGCCGATGCGCCGCCTCAAGGCGACGATGCGCTCGTACTCGGCTCTCAGCGCGGGATCCGCGTCGAGCCGCCGCTCCAGGGCGAGCGCAGTCGCGGCATCCAGTTCGCCGTCGGCCAATGCCTGGATCATCAGGCCGTCGTCGCCGGGGCCGGAGGCGATGTGATCGGGCTCGGTCATGGCAGCCGCTCGAGTTCGGCGAGGACCAGGCCGCGCGCCCGCGACAGGCGCGACATCACGGTCCCGATAGGGATGGACAGCATGGCCGCGATCTCCCGGTAGCTCAGTTCATTGATGTCACGCAGCACCAGCACTTCGCGGAAGGGCTGTGGCAGGCTGGCGATCGCCGCCTCCAGTTCGGCCGCCTCGGCTCTGGCGATCAGGTCCGCTTCCGGTCCTTCGGCCAGCGCCTGGCGCGTAACCTCGGCCTGGAACGCGCTCTGTTCCAGGCTCTCGACCTCGCCGACCAGGACCAGGCTCTTCGGCCGGTTCCTGGCCAGCCAGGTGAAGGCGGCGTTGCGCACGATGGTCAGCAGCCAGGCCTTGGGACTGCCGCCGGCATAGCCCTCGATGCCGGCGAGCGCCTTGATGCAGGCTTCCTGCACGACGTCCTCGGCATCATGGCCATTGCCGGTCAGCCAGCGGGCAAATGCCAAGGCGTCGCCCAGATGGGGCAGCACCACGTCGCGAAATCGGGCGCGCGACAGCTCGCTCATCAGGCTCGCGCCACCTTATCGCTCCAGGCTCACGGCTCGACCACGATCATGCCCTGCATATGCGGGTGAAGGCTGCAATAATAGGCGAAAGTCCCCGACGTCGCGAATGTGAAGGTAAATTTGCCGCCGGTGTCGAGCGCCGGCGACCGGAAGGCACCATTGCCGGCGACCACCGTGTGGGGGCTGTCGTCGGCATTGTCGAAAATGACGGTCGTGCCGGCCTTCACGGTGAGGGTCTTCGGTGCGAAGGCGAAATTGTCGATGGTGATGCGCGCTTCGGCGGCGCGCGCCGAAGGCGTGGCGGTGGTCATGGCGAGGCCGAGGCCGGCGAGAGTTGCCGCAAGGAGCAAGGCACGGGTCATGCGCTGTCTCCTCAATGGCCGGCGAGCGTCGTGTCGACGATCGCCAGCCGCTCCTGGCCGCGGGTGACCGATACGTTGGTGACACCAAGCAGGTTGCGCAATTCGCCCGGGGGGACGACGAGCGGGCCCGGAGACGGTGCGGTACCGGGAACGGGCTGCGGGAAGGCGGTCGAACGCGCGGTGTGGAAGGTGACGTTGCCTTCGACCTTTTGCATGATCTGGTGGATGTGGCCGTTGAGCACGGTGACCGAACCGAAGCGCCGCAGCAGGGCCAGCACCTGCGCGCCGTCGTCGGTGCCCCAGCCCCATTCCGCACTGACCGTCCAGAGCGGAATATGGGCGAAGACGACGATCGGGGTCGAGGCACTGACACCCTTCAGGTCGTCGGCGAGCCAGGCGAGCTGGTCGGCGCCGAGAATGCCGAGGCCGCCGGCCCTGAGATTGACCACATTGACCAGGCCGATGAAATGCACGCCGTTCTGGTCGAGGGAGTACCAGCCGGCGCCCCTGGCGCCCCGGCCGTAGCGGTCGAGATAGGCCTTGCCATTGGCCTCATCGATGACGTCGTGCTCGCCGGGGACGTAATGGACGTCCAGGCCGGCGCTGCCGATGATGCGGGCCGCGTCGTCGAACTCGCCGGGCTTCGACAGATGGGTGATATCGCCGGTATGGATCATGAAGGCGGGCCTGACCGGCAGGCCGCGGACCTTGCCGATGGCCTCCTGCAGCGTGTCGATGGCGTGCGGATTGGCCGCCTTGTCGAAACCGATATGGCTGTCGGAGATCTGCAGGAAGGTGAAGCCGGTCGCGCCGGCCTCGGCCGCCTCGGCGCGGTCGAGCAGGCTGAGCGATCGTGGCACGCCGCCCGACACCGTCCAGAGAATGCCGGTTCCTGCCCAGATCATGCATTCCAGCGCGTGGCGGCGGGTGTGCCCGCCCTCGTGATGGTCGTGGTGATCGCTTGCACTCATCTTGTCCTCCCGGACCGCCGATCCGCGGCGTGCAGGGAAGAGACCTGATCGGGTGCCGCTTTATTCCCACGCCGGGCACGGCCGGACTTCACTCCGGCGTGATCGGCCGGCGGCGGTTTCTCGGGGCCGGCATTCGTCTGCGACGGTCTGGGAAAGCCGGCCATGCCCGAGACCAGGCAATCCCAGAGCATGCAGTCCAGCGCATGGCGGCAGGCCTGCCGCTCCTTGTCGTGATCGTGATGGCTTGATCTCATCGGGGGCTCCTCGGACGCCTGATGTGGCGTGCGAGGAGAAGACTCGATGCGCGCAGTCGCTATTCCCACGACCTGGCTTGACCTGGTTCACGCTTGCGTGCGCGGGCCGGGAAGCATGCCGGCATGATCAGCCGGCCCTTGCCGCGACCGCCCGGGCGCGCGCAAGCAATGCCTCCGCCCTTTGCACGATCGGGATGTCGATCATCTTGCCGTCGATGGCGAAGGAGCCGCGACCTTCCGCGGCCGCCTGCCGATCGAGGGCCACGATGCGTTCGGCCTCGGCGACCTCCTTGGCCGAGGGGCTGAAGCCGGCATTGAGGATCGGCACCAGCGACGGGTGAATGCAGGCCGAGCCGACAAAGCCGAAATCGGCGGAGCGGCGGACGATCCGCGTATAGCCTTCGAGGTCGGCGAAATCGGCCACCGACCCGATGGTGCCGAGCGGCAGGATGCCGGCGGCGGTGGCGGCCTGGATGATCTGCTGCTTGGGCATCAGCATGGTCTCTTCCGAAGGCTTGGCGCCGATGGCGGTGGCATAGTCTTCGGCGCCGAGCGAGATGCCGGCGAGCCTGGGCGTAGAGCGCGCGATCTCATGGGCGCGGGCCAGCGGCCCCGGTGCCTCGATCAGTCCGATGAACCAGATCTTGCCGAGCGGCAGCCCGCGCGCCTGTTCGAGCCTGGTGACCATCTCGTCGAGCAGCCGGAGATGTTCCGGCCCCTCGACCTTGGTGATCTTGATGGCGTCGACGCCGGCGATGACGGCGGCCTCGAGATCACGCACGGCAAGTTCCAGCGGCTGGTTGATGCGCACCATCACGTCGGAACGGCCCTGCGCCCGGAAGCGCTCGACGATGCCGGGCACCAGGGCGCGTGCCGCCTCTTTCTGCGCCAGGGGAATGCTGTCTTCGAGATCGATGATCAGCGCGTCGGCGCCGCGCTCCGTCGCCTTGGCGACGAAACGCTCGACATTGGCCGGTACGAACAGCGCTGAGCGCCAGACCGGAAATTTGCGCGCGATGGTCATGCCTTCTTCTCCTTGGCGAGGCCCGACGCAAGCGCCGCCTCGATCTCCGCCGGGCTGAGCCCGGCCTCTTTCAGGATGTCGCGGGTGTGCTGGCCGAGCCTTGGCGCGGCTGAACGGATGCTGCCGGGCGTCGCCGAAAGCCGCGCCGGTACGGCGTGCATGGGAAAGCTGCCCATGTCGTCGTCGGGATAGTCGGCCAGAAGCGCACGGTCGCGCACGTGCCGGTCCTGCATGAAACGGGCGATGTCGTTGACCGGCCCGATGGTCACCTCCTCGGCTTCGAAGAAGGCGACATTCTCGTCGACCGTACGGGCTCCGACGAATTCGCCGATGATCCGGTCGAGTTCCTCGACATGGACGAGCCGCTGTTCATTGGTCTTGAAGCGCGGATCCTCGCAGAGCTCGGCGCGGCCGATCGAGCGCAGCACGCGCATCGCCATGCCCTGGGTCGAGGCCGACAGGCAGACCCAGCCGCCGTCCTTGGCCCGATAGACATTGCGCGGCACCGAGCCGGACGAGCGGCTGCCGCTGCGCGGCTTCAGCTTGCCGGTGAGCCGGTAATTGGCGGCCTGCGGCCCGAGCGAATTGAAGATCGGGTCGAGCAGCGGCAGGTCGATGACCTGGCCGCGCCCACCATTGACCTCAACCTCGCGCAGCGCCGCCATGGCCGCGAAGGCGCCGGTGAGGCCGGAAAGCGCGTCGGCGAGATACATGGGCGGCAGAACCGGCTCGCGATCGGCAAAGCCGTTCATTTCGGCAAAGCCGGAAAAGCCCTCGACCAACGTGCCGAAGCCGGGGCGCCGGTGGTAAGGGCCGGTCTGGCCCCAGCCGGAAATGCGCACGATGACTAGCTTTGGTTCGAGCTTGAGCAGTTCCTCCGGGCCGAGGCCCATCTGTTCCAGGGTGCCCGGCCGGAAGCTCTCGATCAGCATGGCTGCGCCCGGCACCAGCCGGCGGATCAGCGGCACCGCCTCGTCATGGCGGAACTCGACGCAGAGGCTGCGCTTGTTGCGCGAATGGACTTTCCAGGTGGTCTCGACATTGTTGATGCGCCAGCCGCGCAGCGTGTCGCCCTCGCGCGGTTCGACCTTGATCACGTCGGCGCCGAAATCGGCGAGATGCTGGGTCAGGAGGTTGCCGGCGACCAGCCGCGACAGGTCGACGGCGCGCAGGCCGCTCAGCGGACCGCGCGCGCCCGGGGTGTAGTCTGCCTTCGGCAGGCCGGAGCCGGCCTTGCTGTCAGAGGGATTTGGCATGCGCTTGTCCTGGGAAAAGAATGCCGCCGGTGACCGGCAGCCAGAGGCTGAGTTCGGCGGCCGTGGTCGCCTCCGCCGTTTCGATGCGCAGCGGATGGCCGCCGAGGTCGAGGCCGATCTGCCAGCGCCCGCCGATATAGGCGTGGCTGGTGACGCGCGCCCTGATCACCGAGCCGCCGGCTTCGGCCGGGCCTTCGGCGACGACGCGCATCTGCTCGGGGCGGAAGGCGAGGGTGACCTTGTCGCCCTTGGCCGTCTGCCGTTCGGTGGCGATGGCGATGCGCTGGCCGCCGGGCAAGGTCACGGTGGTCTCGTTGCCGGCCTTCGGGCTTTCGGCGACTTCGCCGGCGAGGAAATTGGTGGTGCCGATGAAATCGGCGACGAAACCGTCGGCCGGCCGCTGGTAGATCTCCTGGGGCGTGCCGATCTGGGCGATGCGGCCGCCATTCATCACCACGATGCGGTCGGACAGCGCCAGCGCCTCCACCTGGTCATGGGTCACATAGATGGTGGTGAGCCCGAGCCTGGTGCGCAATTCGCCGAGCCAGGTGCGGGCGCGGTCGCGCAGCTTGGCGTCGAGGTTCGACAGGGGCTCGTCGAGCAGCAGGATTTCCGGGCTGTAGACCAGCGTGCGGGCGAGCGCCACGCGCTGCTGCTGACCGCCGGAGAGTTCGTGCGGATAGCGGTCCTGGAAGCGCTCCATCTCCACCAGCGCCAGCGCCTCCTCCACCCGCCGCTTGCGCTCGGGGCCGGAGACTTTGCGCAGGGTGAGCGGGAAGACGACATTGTCGTAGACGGTCATGTGCGGCCAGAGCGCGTAGCTCTGGAACACCAGGCCGCAATTGCGCGCCTCGGGGGGCAGAAAGATGCCGCGCTCGCCGTCGAAATAGGTTGTCTTGCCCACGGTGATGCGGCCGCCGGTCGGCTGGTCCAGGCCGGCAATGGCGCCGAGCGTGGTCGACTTGCCGCAGCCCGACGGGCCGAGCAGCGTGACGAACTCGCCATCCGCCACCGTCAGGTTGACGTCGTCGACCGCGCGGACGGAGCCGAAATGCTTGTTCAGGTTCTCGATCGTCAGTTCAGCCATGAAGGCGCACTCCGAATACCGCGCGTGCCAGCGTGACGCAGGTGCCGATGACCACGACCTGGATGGTCGCGAGCGCGGCCACCAGGCCGACCTCGCCCTGTGTCCAGGCCTGCAGCAAGGTGGTGCCGATGACCTCGCTGCCCGGCGCGAACAGGAAGATCGCGGTGGTGTATTCCTTGAAGAAAGTGATGAAGAGGATGGTGAAACAGGCGACCAGCGCCGGCCGCATCAAGGGCAGCACGATGCGTCGGCTGGTGGTCCACCAGTCGGCGCCCTGGACGCGCGCGGCGCGGTCGAGATCCGGGCTCATCTGCATCAGCATCGGCGCGACCGCGCCGAGCCCGACCGGGATGTAATGCATGGTGAAGGCGATGATCAGGATCCAGATGGTGTTGCGCATGCCGCCGAGCCCCGGCAGCAGGGCGAAGGCGTAGAAGAAGCCGATGCCGGCGACGACGCCCGGCACGGCGCGCGGAAACAGCGCCACGTAATGCAGCGCGCCGCGCCAGCGGAACTCCGAGCGCAAGACGATGACGGCGATCAGCGCGATCAGCGCCGTTGCGATGACACCGCCGAGCGCACTGATCAGGAAGGAATTCCAGATCGAGCGCGGATAGACCGGATATTCGAACATGCTGGAGAAGTTCGCCGTCGTCAGCACGTCGGCGAGCGGCACCATGGGCGACAGCAGGCTGGTGAAGGCGCGCAACAGCAGCGCGCCGATCGGGGCGATCACGGTCGCGGCGATATAGGCCAAGGAGAGGGCGAAGAGCGGCCAGCGCAGCCGGTCGAGCCGGAACGGCCGTGGTCGTGTCGCCTTGCCGCCGAGCGTGACGAAGCGGCGGGTATTGCCGAGGAGCCGGCCCTGCAGCCAGACCAGCACGCAGACGACGGCGAGCATCAGGACGGCGGCGGTCGCCACCAGGCCGTGGTCCGGCCGGGCCGAGGCGACGCCGTTATTGTAGAGGAAAGTGGTCAGCACGGTGATGCCGGCGGGATCGCCGAAGACCAGCGGAATGGCCAGAAGCTCCAGGCCGACGGTGAAGTTCAGCACCGCGCTATAAGCGATGGCCGGCATCAGGAGGGGCAAGGTGATGCGCCGCAAGGTGCGGAAGGTGCCGGCGCCGGCGACCCGTGCCGCTTCTTCGAGCGAGGGGTCGGTGATGGTCGCCGACGACATGCAATAGATATAGGCGACCGGGGCCTGCGAGACGCCGGCGATCATCGCCATGCCCGGCAGGGAATAAAGGTCCCAGGGCGCGCCGCCGAGCCAGTCCTGGGCGAGCAGTGTCAGATAGCCTGCCGGCCCGTAGATCGTGTACCAGCCGAAGGACAGGACCAGCGCCGAGAGATAGATCGGCCAGAGGAACAGTTCGCCGAAGATGCGGGCTCCGGGCATGTCGGTGCGGCCGAACAGCACGGCGGCCAATGTGCCCAGTGTCTGCGAGATCAGCGTGGTGAGGCCGGCGAAGACGAAGGTGTTCCAGATCACCAGGCCGAAACCTGGCGTCCCGAACAGCCGGCCGAAATTGGCCAGCGTGAAGGACTGGCCGGGGTCATAAAGCGCACGGTCGAGCAGGGATTGGTAGAGGACCGGCAGGAGCGGCGCCGCGACCAGGATGACGGTCAGCAGCGCCAGCCCGTATTGGATCGTCGTGTCGCGACCCGCCCGCGGCTTCGGCAGGGCGTCCGGTGACGCTCGGTGCACAAGGGTCACGCCGTCACCGGATGTTGAAGGTTTGTTTCCAACGCGCCAGGAACGCGTCGTAATCCTTCAAGGCGTCGGCATCGTAGCCGACATAGATCATGTTCTGCTCGCCGACGATCTCGGCGATCGAGGAATAGGTGTGGCGGATACCGTCGCCGGGCTTGATACCCGGACGGGCCGGCGTCAGGCCGCCACGGCCGAAGGCGCGCTGGCCTTCTTCCGAGATGATGAAGTCGAGCATCAGCTTGGCCGCATTGATGTTCTTGGAGCCCTTGGGGATGGCCACGCCGCGCAGCACCATGGGCTGGCCGTCGGCAATGAAGCTCCAGCCGAGGATGCGGGCGCGCGCCGGGTCGGCGAGCCTCGGCCAGAAGGTGATCGCGGAGACGAACCAGCCGGTGGTGTATTCGCCGGCGGTGACCTTTTCGGTCATCGGTCCGCCCGAGCGTTCGAAACGCGGCTGCAGCTTGGCGAGCTCGGCGAACCAGGCCCAGGCCTTCTCGCCGTGCTTCTTCACGAAGGCATAGTTGATGCCGTAGCCGAAAGTGGTCTGGTGCGCGCCGTAGCTGGTGATCTTGTTGCGCCAGCCGCGCTCGTTGGCGGCGGCGAGCGTGAGAAACTCGGCGAAGCTCTTGGGGCGCTTGCCGTCCGGCACCAGCATGTTGTTCCAGATGAAGGCCATCGGGTCCGACGACACGGTGTACAGGCCGGTAAAGGGTTTCGACCAGTCCGGCCAGGCCTTGGCCTCGGGCGAGGCGTAGTCGAGGATCTCGCCGCGCGCCTGGAAATCGATCCAGCCACCGGGGTCGGCGGTGGCGATCAGGTCGGCGGTCCGGCTGTTGGTCGAGCGTTCGGCGAGGTAACGCTCGAAGCTTTCGCGTGAGGCCGGCAGGTCGAGCGTCTCGACCTTGATCCTGGGATAGAGCTTGTTGAAGGCCTCGATCACCGGCCGCCAGTTCTCCGGCGACATGATGGAATAGATCAACAGGCTGCCCTCGCGTTCCGCCTGCGCAACGATGTCGCGATAGCTCTCCGGATAACCGGTCGGCAGGCCCTGAGCGCGGGCCGCGGGAATGCCGAGCGCGCCTACAAGGGACAGGGCGACAAGGTCTCTGCGGTCGATCGTCGGCATCGTTGCATTTCCTCCGGGATTGGCATTTTGTCTTTTTTGCGCATATATTGGCGCCAATTTGGGCGCCGTACTTTGAGCTGTCAAGTCTGAAGAATCGCGGGCAGATGAGCGCCGGGCTGCAGATGGACATGGGGGACGCATGACTGCGGGCAGGCAGGAGCAGAAGCGCCACCTGGCGGCAGAGATGGCGGCGGCGATCCGTGACGGCGCCTACCGGCCGGGTGAATGGCTGCGCCAGATCGACCTCGAAGAGCGCTTCGGCGCCAAGCGCTTCGACGTGCGGAGCGCGCTGAGCGAATTGGCCGTCCGCGGCACGGTCGAGCATGTCGCCAATCGCGGCTACCGGGTCGCGGTGCCCGACATGACGGCCATCAGGGAGATCCTGGCGATCCGCATCCTCGTCGAGACCGCGGCGGCGCGCGAGGCGCTGCCCAAGATCGGTCCGGCCGAGCTGGCGCGGATCAAGGCCACGCAGCAGGCTTTCGAGACGGCCGTTGCGCATGGCAGCCGGGTCGACCAGGCCCGGACCAATGCCGATTTCCATGACGCCATCTATGGCTGCGCGTCGAACCGGACGCTCGGCGAGTTGACCACGGAAATGCGCAATCGCTCGATCCGCTGGCCGATCGCGCTATGGCCGTCCCATGCCTCGCTCGAGAAGAGCGCCGCCGATCACCGCGCTATCGTGGCGGCGATCGAGGCGCGCGACATCGACGCGCTGGTCGAGGCCGTGCGGCAGCACATCAGCGGTTCGGCCGCCAATTATCCGGGCGACGAGACGGGGCTCGGCTGACCATCGCGCGAGGCGGCCCCCGGCCGGCCTTGCACGAAACAATCAGACAAGAAACAGGCGGGCGATGGTGCGAAAGGCACCGCATTACTGCCCCAAACCCTTGTTTGTTAGGGCCGCGACAGACATGCAGGGAGCCGTCATGGCCAATCTCCTTCACCGCGCACTCACCGCCGCCATGGCGAGCAGCGGCAAGCTTGCCGCCCAGGTCCTCATCTCGGTTGCCGCGACCGTCTGCGCCGCGGTTGTCGTGCCGCAATTGCTGCCGCGCTTCGGGCTGGCCATGGTGCCCGCCCGGGTCGCTGTGCCCCTGGCGGCCCCGACGGCCGATCTCGACGCGGCCTTCGTTCGGCCGGCCGCCCCGCCGCTGGAGGATATGGGGAAGGTGGCCTCCGAGCCGGTGCGGGCTGCGACGCTGCCGGTCAATATCGCTGCGGAAGCACCCGCCGGCGGCCAGACCGCAACGCCCCCGCGCGGCTGCGGCCAGCGCTGCGAGGTCCGCCGGGCGGGCACCCAGGCTCCGGCGGCGCCCATGCCGCCGCCGCGGCCCGCGGCGCCGCTCGAACTCGCGGCGATGATGACCCCCCAGCCGCCGGTCGCGGAGGCGCCGCGCCACCGGCTGTTCGGCCTGCAACTGCCGCAGCTTCCATTCGAGGACAAGGTCGTCCAGTCCGTGACGTCGGCGCGCAATGCAGTCTCGCGCCTGTTCGAATAGGCTGCGCCGAAGCGGAATTCGCAGGCGGTCCTGATCCGGTCGCCCGGCATCGTTATGGCGGTGGCCTCGGGTGGCGCCCGGCCCGAGCGACGCGTCTCCGCGAGGAATGTCAGGTCTTGGAAGGCATTGCTGTCGGGGAGGCGCATGCAGGCGTTTGCCGGAGGCGCCCGAGACGCACCGCGGGCCTGCCTGTCGATTGCCCTGCAAGGCGCGTCAGGCCGCAGCAAGCCGCGTGGGCCCATAGCAGGCGCTACGTCCCGAAGATCGGAGCATCGGCTGCGCGCCTGCGCGGGCAGGCACTGATCACGACAAGGAGATGCGGCTTGCGCGTGCTTCTGATCGAAGATGAACGGCGCATCGTCGCCGATGTCAGCAAGGCCCTGTTCAACGCCGGTTTCGTCGTCGAGAGCTGCACCGATGGCGAGAATGGCTGGTTCCGCGGCGCACATGAGAACTTCGATGTCGTGGTCCTCGATCTCGGCCTGCCGAAGCTCGACGGCATCAGCGTGCTCCGAAGGTGGCGCAGGGGCGGGCGCGCCATGCCCGTGCTGCTGCTGACCGCGCGGGACGGCTGGCGGGAAAAGGTCCAGGGTATCGATGCCGGCGCCGACGATCACCTCTCCAAGCCGTTCCACATGGAGGAGCTGGTGGCTCGCGTCCGTGCGCTCGCGCGCCGGGCCAAGGGCCATGCCTCGGCTGTGCTGGCGGCCGGCCCGCTCGAGATCGACACACGCAGCAAGGCGGTCACCGTCGGCGGCCAGAGCGTTGCCGTCTCGCCGCTGGAATACCGGCTTCTGAGCTACCTCCTGCATCAGGGCGGCCGCGTCGTGTCGCAGGGCGAGATCCGAGAGCATATCTACAGCGACGACAAAGACAATGATTCCAATGCGATAGAGGTGCTGGTGGCGCGGCTCCGGCGCAAGCTCGACATGCCGGTGATCAAGACGGTGCGCGGCCATGGTTATGTCGTCGAAGCCGATGCGTCGGGCTCCGCCTAACGCGCGCCGCTGCTGGCTTTCAAACACCTGACGATCCGCGTCATGCGCGGGCAAAGGCGGATGCCCTAAGAGATTCGGGTGATTTCGCGCCGCGTCGCGCTGTTCTTCGTTGAGCGGCTGGCGCCCGGCGGCAAGTTCCGTCGCAGGCGGCGCTTGCAAGCTCTTTGAGGTTCCGCCGATGGCCCGCCGTCAACTGCCCCTGTTTGGCGCGCCGAGCGTGCCGCTGATCCTGGCCGGCACCATGCTGGTGGCGCTCGCGGCCGGTTATTTCGCGCTGGGCGACATGGTGCCGGAGGGACGCGCCAATACGCTGTCCGCGTCGCTGCTCGATCGTCTCGGTGTCGGCGGGCGGCCGAGCGCCGAGGCGCCGCCACCGCCGGCCGCTGGCAAGGGCGACGGCTCGATCGCGCTGTCGAGCAACGAGCGGCGCAACATCGTGATCGAACCGGTCGCGCTCAGGCCGTTCCGTCCGCAATTCACCACCGAAGGCAAGATCGCCACCGACGAGGACCGGGCGACGCCGGTGCTGTCGCCTTATGCCGGCAAGGTCGTTCGCATTCTCGTCAAGCCCGGCGACATCGTGCAGCAGGGCCAGGTTCTCTGCACGATCGAGGCGACCGACATGGTGGCCGCCCAGAACGACTATGTCGCTGCGGTGTCGGGACTGGAGAAGGCCCGGACAGCCCTGCGCCTCGCCGACATCAACGAACGGCGCCAGCGCGACCTCTATAATGGCCGCGCGGCGACACTGCGCGACTTCGAGCAGGCGCAAGCCGACCAGAAGGGGGCTCAGGCCGACGAGCGCGCCGCCATCGCGGCGCTGAGAGCCGTGGAGAACCGGCTGCGCATCCTGGGCAAGACCGAGGGCGACCTCAACCAGCTGCGCGAGCGCGGCACCATCAATTCCGAGACCCCGATCGTCGCGCCCATCGCCGGCCTCATTGCCCAGCGCAAGGTCGGTCCCGGCCAGTTCGTCCAGGGTTCGGGCGGCGACGCCTTGTTCCTGGTCGACGATACCTCGTCGGTCTGGCTGCAGGCTTTCGTGCGCGAGGGCGACAGCCCGGCGGTGGATATCGGCGACGAAATCGAATTCAAGGTGTTGGCCCGCCCCGACCAGACCTTCCACGCCACCATCAGCCATGTCAGCCCCTTGTTCGACCCGGCGACCCGTCGGCTGGTGGTGCGAGCTTCCGTGCCCAATGCGCGCAGCATCCTGAAGCGCG
This sequence comes from Hyphomicrobiales bacterium, assembly GCA_017304475.1. Classification (GTDB taxonomy): domain Bacteria; phylum Pseudomonadota; class Alphaproteobacteria; order Rhizobiales; family Phreatobacteraceae; genus Phreatobacter. Next base: position 86,573 of record JAFKKV010000021.1, read on the forward strand.
AGATGTTCGCCACCGTCACCATCTTCACCGAGAAGGCGACCGACTGGCCGGCCGTGCCGCGACGGGCGGTGATCCGCCAGGGCGAGCGCGCCCATGTCTGGATGGTCTCGGGCGAGGGCCGTGTGGCACTGCGCGAGATCAAGACCGGGATGATCCAGAACAACTTCATCCAGGTGACCGAAGGCCTGGCGGCCGGCGACCAGATCGTGGTCCAGGGCAGCCTGTTCCTCGATCAGATGGCATCGGACGCCCGCTGAACCGCGGTGTGTCGACATGGGCGGTGAATATCCGTGAACGCGATCATTTCTTTTGCACTTGACCGTCGTGTCCTGGTGGCGCTGGCCTTCGTGCTGGTGCTTGCCGGCGGCACGGTTGCCTTCACCCGCCTGAATATCGAGGCCTATCCCGACCCCGTGCCGCCGCTCGTGGATGTCATCACGCAATCGGCCGGGCTCTCGGCCGAGGAGATCGAGCGCTACATCACCATTCCCATCGAAAACCAGATGGCCGGCCTGCCCAATCTGAAGGTGATGCGCACGACCTCGGTGTTCGGCCTGTCCGACGTCAAGCTGCAGTTCACCTATGACTATACCTATGACCAGGCCCTGCAGCAGGTCCTGAACCGGCTCAGTCAGATCCCATCCCTGCCGACCGGCGCCCAGCCGCAGATCTCGCCGGTCAGCCCGATCGGCGAAATCTTCCGCTACCGCGTCGTCGGCCCGCCGGGCTATTCACTGACCGACCTGAAGACCATCCAGGACTGGATCCTGTCCCGCCGCTTCAAATCGGTGCCTGGTGTCATCGACGTCACCGGCTGGGGCGGCACCACCAAGACCTATGAGGTCACCGTCGATTTCCAGAAGCTGATCGCTTCGGGCCTGACCCTCACCCAGGTGATGCAAGCCTTGCAGAACGCCAATATCAATGTTGGCGGCAACACCATCGAGATCGGGCCCCAGGCGGGCGTGGTGCGTGGCGTCGGCCTGATCCGCTCGATCGAGGACATCTCGGGCACGCTGATCACCCAGTCGAACGGCACGCCGGTGCGCGTCCGCGATATCGCCACCGTCACCATCGGCCACCTGCCGCGGCTCGGCATTGCCGGCATGAACGACGTCGACGATGTGGTTCAGGGCATCGTGCTGATGCGCCGCGGCGAAAAGAGCATGCCGACGTTGCAGCGGGTGGAAGCCGAGGTGCAGCGGATCAATGCCGGCGGCGTGCTGCCGGCCGGCGTCAAGATCGAGCGCCTCTACGACCGCAAGGAACTGATCGACATCACCACGCACACGGTGCTGCACAGCCTGATGTTCGGCGTGCTCTTCGTGTTCCTGGTGCAGTGGGTCTTCCTCGGCAATTTCAGAAGCGCGGTGGTGGTGGCGGCCACCATTCCCTTCGCCCTGTTCACCGCCGTGATCGTCATGGTGATGATGGGGGAATCGGCCAATCTCTTGTCGGTCGGTGCGCTCGATTTCGGTCTGATCGTCGACGCCACCGTCATCATGGTCGAAAACATCTTCCGGCATCTCGCCGAGCGCAGCAGCGGCCACGGCAGTTTCAAGCCCGACGACGAGGGCCATGACGACTTCGTCTCGACCGTGCTGGGTGCGGCCAAGGAGGTGATCGGGCCGATCTTCTTCTCCTCCGCCATCATCATTACCGGCTTCCTGCCGCTGTTCATGCTGAGCGGCGTCGAAGGTCACATCTTCTCGCCCATGGCCAAGACCTATGCCTATGCGCTCGCCGGCGGCCTGTTCGCCACCTTCACGGTGACGCCGGCGCTCTCGGCGATCCTGCTCAGGGGCAAGCTCGACGAGACCGAGACGATCGCGGTGCGGGTCATCCGGCGCGCCTATGAACCGCTGCTGGCGCTGGCGATCCAGCGGCGTTTCGTGGTCATGCTTCTGGCGCTCTTCATGCTCGCCGGCACCGGCATGGTGCTGCGCTCGCTCGGGCTCGAGTTCCTGCCCAAGCTCGAGGAAGGCAATATGTGGGTGCGTGCGACCTTCCATCCGACCATTTCGCTGCAGGAGGGCAATGGCTACGTCAACCGGATGCGCCGGGTGATCGCCGAATTCCCCGAGGTGCAGACGGCCATTTCCCAGCAGGGCCGCCCCGACGACGGCACCGATGTGGCCGGCTTCAACAATGCCGAGGTTTTCGTGCCGCTGAAGCCCCAGACCGAATGGCGCGCGGGGCTGACCAAGGAACGGCTGATCGAAGAGATCAATGCCCGGCTGACCGAGGAATTGCCCGGCGTCGCCTTCAACTTCTCGCAATATCTGGAAGACAATGTCGCGGAAGCCGCTTCAGGCGTGAAGGGCGAGAATTCGATCAAGGTCTTCGGCAACGACCTTGTCGAACTGACCCGCACGGCCACCCAGATCCGGGATGCCATCCGTGACGTGCCGGGCGTGCGCGATCTCGCCGTGTTCAACACGCTGGGGCAGCCGACCGTCGAGATCGAGGTGGATCGCGAGAAGGCCGGCCGTTTCGGCCTGCAGCCCGGCGACATCAATACCGCGATCAAGACTGCGATCGCCGGCGATACGCCCGGCGATCTCTACGAGCGTGGTTCGGACCGTCATTTCCCGATCATGGTGAGGCTCGCCGAGAAATATCGCACCAGCCCCGAAGCCATTGGCGAATTGCGCATCGGGGTGCCCGACGGCAATGGCGGCGTCGCGCAGATTCCGCTGCGCGAGGTCGCCACCGTGCGGCTCGTCGCCGGCCCCTCCTATATCTATCGCGAGGGCCAGCAGCGCTACGTGCCGATCAAATTCTCGGTGCGTGGCCGTGATCTCGGCGGCACGGTGCTGGAAGCCCAGGCGCGCGTCGCCGATCAGGTGACCTTGCCGTTCGGGTCGCGGCTCGAATGGGTCGGCGAATTCGGCAACCTGCAGGACGCCGTGGCGCGCCTGAAGGTGATCGTGCCGATCACGCTCTTGCTGATCGCGCTCCTGCTCTACGCCCATTTCGCCTCCTTCACGGACACATTGCTGGCGCTGAGCGTGATTCCCATGGCGCTGGTCGGCGGCATCCTGGCGCTGGCGGTGACGGGCACCCCCTTCGGCGTCTCGGCGGCGATCGGCTTCATCGCCCTGTTCGGCATCGCCGTCATGGAGGGCATCCTGGTCATCGTCTACTACAACAGCATGATCGAGCTTGGCCGGGCGCGCTTCGACGCCATTTCCGAGGCTTGCAAGGTGCGCATGCGCCCGGTGCTGATGACCTGCGTGGCGGCCTGCGTCGGCCTTCTGCCGGCCGCCATGTCGACCGGCATCGGCAGCCAGGTGCAACGGCCGCTGGCTTTCGTGGTGGTCGGCGGCATCGTGCTGGCGCCGGTGCTGATCCTGCTGGTCCTGCCGGCTTTGATCGCGACCTTCTCGCGGCGTCAGCCGAAGCCGGCGGATCAGGCGCGCATGGTTCCCGCCGAATAGCGCGGGGGTCGTCCGGCCGCCGCGCGCTGCGTCCCGGCCTGCAGTTTTTGCAGAAGACGACGCCTGCCTCTTGCGCTACCGATAGCGGCTTCGCGCCGGTCCGGGCCATCGTGTCCCGGGCCGGACAGTGGTATTGGACGGCAAGGATCGAGCCGGGCGGAAGAACCCGGCGACCATGGCAGGACGGACCGGATGGGCGCGCTCCCTGGTCCGAAGAGAGGAACGGGCATGACGACGGTGGCTTCGGCGAAGCAGGCAATCCGGATCTCGGCGGCCGAGGCGGCGGCCCTTGTCACGCCGGGCATGTGGCTCGACTACGGCTTCGGCATGGGCCAGCCCGACATGTTCGACCGGGCCCTGGCGGAACGGCGCGACGAGCTCCGCGACGTCAAGATCCGCTCGGCATTGACCATGCGGCCGCGCCCGACCCACGACAGCGATCCCGATGGTGGTCATTTCCATTGGTTCAGTTGGCATTTCTCGGGCTATGACCGCCAGCGCCACGATGCCGGGCGGTGCAATTACATCCCGATGAATTTCGGCGAAGCGCCGGACTATTACCGCCGCTTCATCGATCCGGTTGATATCGTCGTGCTGAAGACCTGCCCGATGGACGCCGATGGCATGTTCAATTTCGGTGGAGCAGCCACCTATCACCGCGCCATCGTCGAGCGGGCGAGGCGGGTTGTCGTCGAGGTTTGCGAAGCCATGCCCTATTGCTTCGGCCCCGGCAACGCCGTGCATGTGAGCGAGGTCGACTACATCATCGAAGGCAATGGCGAGCCGATTCCGGAAATCGGCAATCCGGCGCCGACCGAGGTCGACCGGCAGGTCGCGGCGCGCATCGTTGAGGAGATCGCCGACGGCTCCTGCCTGCAGATCGGCATTGGCGGCATGCCCAATGCGGTTTGCTCCACGCTGAAGGAAGCCGGCGTGCGGGATCTCGGCATTCATACCGAAATGATGTCCGACGGTATCATCGCGCTCTACGATGCCGGCCTGGTGACCGGCGCGCGCAAGACCCTCGATCGCGGGCAGATGGTCTATACTTTTGCCGGCGGTTCACGTCGGCAATATGAGGTGATCGCCCGCAATCCGGACGCCCAGTGCCACCCGGTCGACTATACCAATCTGCCGCACAACATCATGCAGAACGACAATGTCGTTTCCATCAACAACACCACGCAGATCGACCTGCAGGGCCAGGCGGCGTCCGAATCCGATGGCCATCGGCATCTCAGCGGCACCGGCGGTCAGTTGCAATTCGTTCGCGGCGCCTATGCCTCGCGCGGCGGCAAGTCGTTCATTTGCCTGTCTTCGACCTATGACAAGCGCGGCGACCGCCGCAGCCGCATCGTGCTCAACCTGACGCCCGGCAATGCGGTCACCACGCCGCGCACCGACACTATGTATGTCGTCACCGAACACGGCATGGTCAATCTGAAGGGAAAATCCGTGGCGGAGCGGGCCAAGGCGCTGATTTCCATTGCCCATCCGGAGTTCCGCGAGGGCCTGGAGCGCCAAGCGCGTGACCATGGCCTGATCCCCAAGGGGCTGTCACTGGCCTGAGCCATGGGCCGCGGCCCGGGGACTGGGCCCTCTCAGCGCATTTCGGTCCGGATTTCGATACCGGGCTTCAGGGCCAGCGTCACCGGCGTCTTCTCGGCGATTTCGGCGAGCCGGGCGCGCTGCTCGGCGTCCAGTTCGCCTTCCGGCGTCAGCACCCGCTCGATGTGAACCGCCTCGACCGTCTTGATGTAGCGCAGCTCGACGCCAAGGCCGTCGAGCGGCCAATGCTTGCGTTCGGCATACATTTTCAGCGTGATCGCGGTACAGGCGCCGAGCGACGAGAGCAGCAGGTCGAAGGGGGCAGGGCCCTTGTCGGCGCCGCACAGCGCTTCGGGTTCGTCGGAGATCAGCTGGTGGCCGCGCGCCTCGATCGCGACCGCATATTGTTCCTTGCCGATATGGGCATGCACGTGGGCCATGGAACCGCCTCCGCTGGAGAACCGGGCCGGACGGCACGGGGCGGGCATCATCGCACCGGCGGGCCCTGATCCGCTAGAGCCGGGTGGTCAGGCGGCGACAGCCTGAACCAGCCTGGCAAATGAACCGTCCGCCAGGCGCATGCGCGTCCAGCGCACGCGGCCAGGCTGGATCGGCACGATGGGCGAGCTATTCGATCCCGTGGCGAGCTCGATGGCCGGAGCGACCGGCGCGAACCAGCCGGCCTCGCCGAGCTTCCGCTCCGCCTCGACGATCTCGGCGCTGGCAAAACGCCAGAGCGAGGTGCCGGTGAGTTCGGTGGCGCTCGCCTGCCAGCACCGCTCGCGGGCTGGCGAGGCGGCGAGAAGCCTGTGCGTGCTGTCGCAGATCAGGTGAACTTCGCTCGATGCATGCATGACGAGCTCGGCCAGGGCCCGGTCCGCGGCACTGTCGAGCCTGGTCTCCAGCAGCGTGGTGAGCCGCACGGCCTGGCTGCCGGTGGGCTCCTGGACGCCGCTTTCCCAGCGCGAAATGGTCGCCTGCGATACGCCCATCAGCTCGGCCGCGTGGCTCTGCTTGATCCGCCGCAACAGCCGCCACGTCTTCAGGGCCGGTCCGAACCGGGGCAGGACCCTGGATGTCTCCTGATCCGTCATGATCAAGCCTCCTCATGCGGGGCTGCCGCCCGCACGCATCATTTATACGTAGCCATGCCGGCCGGCCATCGCGACAATGCCGCCGCGGATCGAACAGGATACAGGCATGCGCATTCTTTTGACGGGGTCATCCGGCTGGCTCGGCCAGACTTTGGCGCCACGGCTGAAGGCCCTCGGCCATCAGGTGACGGGGCTCGATCCCGTCGCCGCCGACCAAACGACCATCATCGGCTCGGTCGCCGACCGCGGAATGGTGCGGTCGGTGCTACGCGACGGGCGTTTCGAGGCGATCATCCATGCAGGCGGCCTGCATAAGCCGGACATCGACAGGAATTCGCGCGACACCTTCATGGCGGTCAACGTCCAGGGCACTTTCAACCTGCTGGACGAGGCGGTCGAACAGGACGTTCCGCGCTTCGTCTTCACGTCGACGACGTCGCTGATGATCTCCGCGGCGATCCGGGCCGGCCGGGCAGGGGGCATGCGCGAGGCCGCCTGGCTCACCGAGGCCATGGCGCCCGAGCCTCGTAACATCTATGGCGTCACCAAGCTCGCCGCCGAAAAACTCTGCCGCTTCTACCATGACGCCTTCGGTCTCGCCGTGGTGGTGCTGCGCACCGCCCGATTCTTCCCTGAAGCCGATGACATGGCCCATGCCATCGACCAGTCGGACGAGAACACCAAGGCGAACGAATTGCTGTTTCGCAGGCTTACCGTCGGCGACGCGGCGGAGGCGCATGTCGTGGCGCTGCAGCGTGCGTCCGACCTCGGCTTCGGCCTGTTCATCGTCTCGGCGCCGACCCCGTTCCGACCGGACGATTGCGCGGCGCTGATGACCGATGCGCCCGCCGTGGTGGCGCGCTATTTTCCCGACTATCCGGCGCTCTACCGCCGCCGTGGCTGGACCATGTTCGGCTCGATCGACCGGGTTTACGACGCTTCGCACGCGGCAAGCCGGCTCGGCTTCACCTGCAAGACCGGCTTTGCGGAAGTGCTCAGGGGGCTCGCCGAGGACGGCCCCCAGGCCCGCGGCTGATGGCCGGTCATGGCCATTGCGCGACAGTTCCTGGCCCTGCCGAAGCAGCGCGGCCGGCCCGGCCATGCTAACGGCAGGACAATGATGGCCGCGGCAGGGAGGGTCCGCTGCCGAGAACCATAGCCGGAATCGATGACCATGAGCGAGATCAAGGACACCATGGCGCTGCGGCAGGCCTATGCCGAGCCGGGTGAACTCGTGCTGAAGAAGGTGATGCCCAGGCTCGACGGCCACGCGCGCCGCTTCATCGGGCTGTCGCCCTTTCTGGCGATTGCGTCGAGCAGCGGAGCCGGCACCGATTGCTCGCCGCGCGGCGACGCGCCTGGCTTCGTCCAGGTGGTCGACGACATCACGCTGCTGGTGCCCGACCGGCGCGGCAATAATCTGCTCGACACCTTGCAGAACGTGCTGGTGAAACCCGAGATCGGCCTGCTGTTTTTTGTACCCGGCCTCAATGAAACCCTGCGCGTCAATGGCCGGGCACGTATCGTCACCGATCCGGCCGTGCTCGAGCCGATGGCGATCAAGGGCACCATCGTGCCGAGCTCCGCCATGGAAGTGACCGTTACCCAGGTCTTTTTCCACTGCGGCCGGTCGGTGCTGCGCGCCGACCTGTGGAACCCGGCGAAGAAAGTCGGCCGGGACGACTTCCCGCTGCTCGGCACGATCATCGCCGATCAGATCAAGGGCGTGGATGCGAACAAGACCAACGAGAATCTCAAGGTCGCCTACACGACCAATCTCTATTGATCCCGCTCAGGCCGCCGCCTCGTCCGCGATGAGCTGGTGATGCAGGCCGACCCCGGCGGTGACGCCGTCGGCGGTTGCGAAGGTGATGTTCTGCGGCGCGCGGGCGGCATCACCCGCCGCATAGACGCCGGCAACCGTGGTCAGTTTCCAGGCGTCGGTGCGGATTATCGGACCGAGCGGCGTCGAATCGAAGGCGCAGCCGAGCATCTCGGCAAGCGGGCTTGCCATGCGGGTGGGGGCGGCGACGAACAGTGCCTTGACCGCGACGAGCCGCCCGTCGGCAAGGCGGAGGCCCGCGATGGCGGCAGCCTCGCCCTCGATCGCCTCGACCCGCACGGGCTCGATGGTGACGGAGCGTCGCGCCAGCATCGCCCTGATATCCGCGTCGAAATCCATGCCATTGGCAAACAGCGTGACATTGCCCCAATCGGCGATCAGGGACGCCTGGTGCGCCGCCAGCGGGCCGGTGGCGAGCACGCCGATCGGGCCGCCGCCGATCTCATAGCCGTGGCAGTAGGGGCAGTGCAGCACGGTCTTGCCCCAGCGCGGGGCCAGGCCGGGAACCTCCGGCAGTTGATCGGCGATCCCGGTGGCCAGGATGAGGCGGCGGCCCGTCGCGCGTTCTCCGGTGGCGGTCTCGACGAGGAAGCCGCCGTCCACGGCGCTCGCCTGGACCACTTCGCCTCGGGCCAGGCGGATGGTCGGATAGGCGGCAAGCTGGGCACGCGCTTCCGCCAGCAGGCCGTCGCCGGAGCGTCCATCGAGCGCGAAGACGCCGTGGGAGTGATCGGCGAAGCGGTTGCGTGGCTGTCCAGCGTCGATCACCAGGACATGACGGCGCGCGCGGGCAAGCTGCATGGCAGCTGAGAGGCCGGCAAAGCTGCCGCCGATGATGACGGCATCATGAGGTGAGGAATTGCCCACAGGTCTGCTCCGGTCCGTTGCATGGCGAAACGCCGGCGGAACGTCGCGGCGTATTCGACGAGGGTGATCCGTCCGAATCGCGTGGCGCCGCGTGCCTTGCGCGCACCGGCCAGCTGTCACGGTTCATGTAACTTTAATAGTTACGAATCGGAGCGCGTGTCAACCAGCATCGCCGGGCCGGCCTCGCCGCCGCCGCCGCCGGCGCCGATGGTCAGGACTGGCGCTGTGACACGCCTTGGAGGAGGCTCAGTGCAGCAGGAATTGCGCGTCGATCGTCTTCAGTTCCGCTGGTCCGATCAGGGCCCTGTGCGCGACCGTCACGCGAAACAGCCGGCCCTCCAGCTTTGCCTCCCAGAAGGCGAGGAATTTCTTCAATTCGGGAAAGCGCGGCGCCAGGTCATAGTCCTGCCAGACATATTCCTGCAGGATCGAAGGATGGTCGGGCAGGCGGTAGAGAATGTCCGCCGTCGTCAAGCCATAGCCTTCGATCTGCCTGGCAAATTCATGCGATGCCATGCTGGAATCTCCTTTGCCGGATGACCATTTCATGGCACCGCAATAGCGCCATGGGTGCAAGGCAAAAAGGCGGCATTCACGAAAGATTTCAGTTGCTTGGCACTCCTGCCGAAGGCCTGCTGCCAACCCTGTGGCGCAGCTTGGCGTCGCGGTGGACGCGGGAACGGCTATGATGGTTGCGACACTTGGCCGGAGAGGCCGGCATTCCGTCCTCGAGAACCGAAAGCATGTTGATGCAGGGACATGACGACAGCGGCCTGGCCGGCTCCGCCGGGCTTTACCGTGAAGCGCCGCCGATCTCGCCGCTCGCCGGTCATTTTCTCTGCGCCTGGAGCCATCGGGTCGCACCCGACCATTGCGGGCCGATGGCCATCGTGCCCGATGGCTGCGTCGACATTGTCTGGCTGGCCGGTCGCCTGCATGTGGCCGGTCCCGATATCGTGGCGGCCATGCCGGAACCGCCTGCCGGGGCCAGCATCTTGGGCCTGCGTTTCGCGCCTGGTGCGGCCGCCCACTGGCTGGGGGTCCCTATGCCGGAACTGGTCGGCCGGCAGGTCGCGCTCGCCGACCTCTGGGGCGTTCGAGTGCAAGAACTGACGGCCAGGATGGGCGAAGCCAGGACCGCGGGCGAGCGGCTGATCCAGATGCAGGCCGGCCTGGCGAAGCTTGCCTCCGGCATGGCGCCGCAAGCCCCGGACATGGCCTTCGTCTTCGACCGCCTCAGCCGCGGCCCGGTTTCGATCGAGGCCTTGGCCGACCGCCTCGACGTCAGCGTGCGGACGTTGCGCCGGCGCAGCCTGGAGGCCTTCGGTTATGGTCCGAAGACGCTCGAACGGATCTTGCGGTTTCAGCGCTTCCTCCGCCTGGCCCGGGACGGCGGCGAGGCTGGCCTCGCGACGCTCGGACTGGCCGCGGGTTATGCCGATCAGGCCCATCTCGGCCGCGAGGTCATGAGCCTGTCCGGATCGACGCCGGCCCGGCTCGTCGGACAGCTTGGCGGCTGACTGGCCGTTTTGTTCAAGACCGGCCCGGGCGTCCATGGCAAGACGGCGGCCGATCAACGGAGCCTTCGACATGCCGAACCGAGACCAGCCCCCAGCCGAGACCCGGATCATCCACGTCTCGATCGCGCGTGACTGGCGGGCGGTCTACGATTTCGCCGCCGACCCGGCGAATATGGCCCGCTGGGCGGCCGGCCTCGGCACGAATCCGGTTCGCTGGGGCGATCTCTGGACGGCCGACGGCCCGGATGGGCCGGTGACGATCCGCTTCGTTCCACGCAACGAATTCGGCGTGCTCGACCATGTCGTCACCCTGCCGACGGGCATGGATGTCGCAGTGCCGCTGCGCGTCGTCGCGAACGGGGGCGGGGCCGAAGTCATTCTGACTCTGTTCCGGCTTGCCGGAATGAGCGATGCGGATTTCGCCCGTGATGCCGGGGCGGTCGCGCGTGATCTGGCGAGCCTCAAGGCGATCATGGAAACGACGGCCTGAACAACCACACGAGGAGATCTGACCATGGCCCATTCCGGCCAAGACCGACGCATCGACAATATCGAGTTCAACGTGACCGACATCGCGCGCTCGCGCGCCTTTTACGGCGAGGCCTTCGGCTGGAGCTTCACCGATTACGGCCCGACCTATTGCGAGTTTTCCGACGGCAGGCTGACCGGCGGGCTCACCACCCAGGGTCCGGTTCGCACTGGCGGCCCGCTGGTCATTCTTTATGCCGACGATCTCGCGGAGACCCAGCGCCGCCTGGAAGCCCTGGGCGCGCCGATCACCGTACCGATCTTCGCCTTTCCCGGCGGCCGGCGCTTCCATTTCCAGGATCCCGATGGTTATGAACTGGCGGTCTGGTCGGACAAGCCGTGAGGCGCTGCTGTCCGATCTCCGGGCAATGCCTTGCTTCCCCAGGCTATGCAAGTTTCTTCGGAAAATAATCCTATTTCGCTTGACGCGCGGATCCGAGTCGGGCTTAATGCAAGAAATAGATCGTCACAGTTTTGCGTTCAGCGGCGCTGCGCATCTTTGGTGATCTGACCTGCTGAAACTCTGATTTTTCTTTGATCTTGGTCGTCTGGACGCCGGTGCCTTTGCAGGGCGCCGGCGTCTTGCTGTGGGCATGCTTGCGCGTCCCCGGCATTGCTGCCGCTTGTCCCGTGGCGGCCCCTGGAACGACATCGTGGGGTCAGGCCCGGACGCCCCCTGGGGGGCGTCCGGCGGGCGGGCCGCGATGTCGCGCCCGACGTCACGACGACCAGGCTCATGAACGCCTCGCACGGGAGCCGGTGGATGCCGGACGACCAGAGCCCGCCGCGGTCGCGGCGCCCATGCCGCTTCACGACGACTTATCGCGAGAGAGGAAGTGATGGTGACTGCGATCGAAACGAGGATTGCCGAAGGCCTCTTCGCGCGTCTGGCGGAACTGGTCCTGGATCCGGTTCTGCCGATTGCCTACCCGAATGCCGACTTCACGCCGCCGGGCGACAACCGGTGGCTCAAGGTGACCGAGATCCGGGCGCCCGCACTGGCCTTCGCCTTGGCCGCCGGTGGAACCAGGGATCATGTCGGGGTTCTGCAGGTCGACGTGCTCTGGCCGCAGGGCACCGGCATGGCGGCGCCACGGCAGGTCGCCGACGCCCTTATCGCCCATTTCAAGCCCGGCACGGTGATCTACCGCGACGGCGCCAAGATCAAGATCACCCAAGCCTGGATTGGGCAGAAGCTCGACGACCCGCCGCGCATGAGCTTGCCGGTGAGCCTTCGATACCGGGCGTTCGGATGAACCCCGGCCTAGTCAACCACCCCCCGAAAGGACAGTTCCATGGCAGTCAATAGCGGCCTCGGCGCCGAAATCTACATCTCCAGCGCTCCCGTTCTCCCGACCGTCGACAGCGTCACCGAATTCAAGGCGCTGACCTGGGTGAAGATCGGCGAGGCTGAAAGCCTCGGCGAGATCGGCGACGAGTCCAATGCGATCACCTTCACCGGCCTGTCGGACGGTCGTGTCCGCAACCTCAAGGGTGCGCGCAATTCCGGTTCGGTTCCGCTGGTCGTCGGCCACGATCCGCTCGACGCCGGCCAGCTCGCCCTGATCGCCGCCGAGGCTTCGCGCTTCAGCTACGGCTTCAAGCTCGTCATCCCCGATGCACCCGGCCCGACCTATTCGGACAGCGTGCACTACTGGCGCGCCATGGTGATGTCGAAGCGGATCGGCGCGGTCAACACCACCGACGTCGCCAAGCGCACCTTCAATCTCGGCGTCAATTCCGAGATCTTCGAAGCCGTCGCGGCGGTCTCGCCGTAAGCATCCGATGCCCATGAAGAACGACATCGAACTGACGCTGGACGGTGAAACCGCGGTGCTTCGGCCGACCCTCGAGGCGGCGATCACCGTGGACGAACAACTCGGCGGCTTCGTCGAGGCCTTTCGCCAGGTCGGGGCCTTCAAGCTCTCGGCCTATGTGGTCATCGTCGCCGCCGGTCTCGGCCGGCGCCCGAACGAGGTGAAGACCCAGGTCTACAATACCGGGCTCGCCAGCCTCGCCGTGCCGGTGACGCAATATGTGACCTTGCTCAGCAATGGCGGGCGGCAGCCCGAGGAGGCTGGCAAGGACCGGGCGGCGGGGGAGCCGTGACCCATGCCGAGTTCCATGCCTGGCTTCTCGGGCTGGGCATGGGCTGGCTGGGCTGGACCGAGCAGCAGACGCTGGAAAGCCGGATGACGTCGATCATGGCCGCCTACAAGGCCCGGATCGACATGCTCAAGGCGATCTTCGGCGGCGGCGACGGCGCCAGGCCGGCCAAGGATGCCACCGGCGGGGTCAGTCTGAAGGACCCCGCCGGACTGCGCGGCCTGCTCAAGGCACTGGGAAAAAAAGGCTGAAACGCTCCCCGCAAGGGGGGAGTGCGATCGGCCGGCCGCCGGCCTCATCTGGCCGGCGGCCATTCCACGTTCGGCCGTTCCGGCAGGCTTCGTGCGCCGGCATTGCAGGGCAGCGGGACTGCCCGTCCGAAACAATCCTCGACACCAGATCATTCATGTCCTGCGCCCCGCCGATCACAGCCCGCGCGCCAGGACTTCATGTTGCGCCGAATGGAGATCCTCATGGACACCGTGCTCGGCCTCAAGATCGATTCAAGCCAGGTCACCGCCGCGGTGAAGGAACTGGATCGGCTGAGCGCCGCAACCCTGAAGGCCGAGGCCGCCCTTGCCAAGATGGGCAGAACCTCCGGCAACACCGACAAGGCGACGCGCGACCTCGTGCAGCGCGTCAACGCATTGAGCGTGGCTGGACAGGTTGCTTCAGTTGTCCTTGGCAGCCAGCCGAAAGAGGCTCAGCAGGCAGAGGCGCAGACCGCAGCAACGGGCGAAGCCGCTCAAGCCTCTGGAGCGAGCGGCGTGGCGAATGCGGCGCTCGGCATGATCGCGAGCCGGACCGCGACCAGTTTGGTCGGCAGCGCTCTCCCTCAGGGCAAAGTCGCTGAGGCGCTCGCGGATGCGGCCGCGGCTCTCTACAAAGGATTGACCGATACGATCGCCCAATATTCCAAGACGGGGGATATCGCGCGCGACCTCGGCGTCGGGACGACGACGCTGCAGGCATTCGAGCGCCAGTTCGAGCGCATTCAACTGCCCATCAAGGATGCTCAGCAGGCGCTGGAATCGTTTCGCAACGGCGCGCGTGAAAGCTTCGACAGCAAGGCATTCGCCGGGCAGGATTCGCCCATCCGCAAAAAGCTGGACGATATGTTTCTCGACCGGGCGACCTCCGGTGGGCAGGGGCGCGAGCAATATATCAGGGCGACGACCAATGACGAGCGCATTCAGGCGGTCATTCATTCCATCCAGGAGCTTCAGCGAGAAGGCGAGACGCTTGCGGCTTACGACCTCGCGGAGACGGCATTCGGCCGTTCTGGACGCCGCATCGCCGAGGAGTTGGCGGCAGGTCGCTTCGAGATCGAGAAACTCACCCAGGCCGGCCTTCGTGACGGATCGATCATTCCGCCGGACGTGATCGAACGCGCCGGCGAGCTGACGAAGCGCCTGGAGGACGCCGGACGGGAAGCCACGACCGGCCTGAAGCCGGTTCTCAACGACATCATCGGCCTGGGCATGAGCCTCTATGGCGTCGGCGTCCTGATGGGAGAGGGGCTCGCGGTTGCGTCTCGCAAGGCTGGCGAGGCCTATTTGGAGGTCAAGCGCCTTCTGGATGCGGGCAAAATCATGACGGCGCAGGAGACTGCGCAGCATGCGGTGGCCGTGCTCAATGCCAATCCGGAGAGAACCGTCGATCCCAATGCGAGTGATGCGCAGCAAGTGCGGGAAAGGGTCGAGCAACGGCGGGTGGCGGTAATCCGTGGCAAAGCGCAGCGTGAACTCAACACGAGTACGGACTTCCTCATCGCGCATCAAATTCCGCGTCCCGACATGCCGACCCCGGTGACGTCCAACGATATTCTCGCTCAATCGGGGGGAGTTCCTGTCCCACGGCGCCGGCCGGCGGATGCTCCAACGCCGCCGACATCCGCTGTCGCGCAGGCTGGTGGCAACGCCGCCGGATCAAACAGGCCTGCTTCGGCCCCACGAGCCGCGACGAATGCCGCTGCCGAGCCACCCGAACCCCCATATCAGCGCGCCAGCCGCGCCTTGGACGAGCGCGCTACGGCGTTGCGGCAGGAAATGGAACTCGTCGGCCTTGGTACGGCTCAGCGGGAAGCTGCCCTGGAGCTGGAGAAGGCACTGAATGCTCTCAAGAAGGACAGAAAGGATCTAACCGCCGAGGAGCTTCGGCAGTTGCGCGAACAAGCTGCCGTCGTGGGCGAGGTCGCCGCGCAGACGGAAAGGGCGAAAGACGCGCAGGCCCAGAAGATGGAGCTGGAAGGAGCCGGGCGCGACGCCTTGAAGGGCATTCTGCTGGCGCCTACGGCGAAAAACCCGATCGACGCGCTCGTCTCGTCCTTGGACCGCTTCCGGCAGAAGCTTCTGGATATGGCGGCCAACGAATTGCTCGACACGCTATTCGGTAAGAAAGGCAAGAGCGCGGGCCTGCTCGGCAACGGACTCCTGGGCAGCCTCGGCAACATGGTCTCTTCGTTCTTCGGCGGTGGACCGACATTGGAATACGCCAAGGGCGGCGTCTTCGCCCCCGGCGGGTTTCACGCTTTCGCGCTGGGCGGCGCCTTCACCAATGGCATCGTCCATCGCCCCACGCTGTTTCCCTTTGCCAACGGCATCGGGCTGATGGGCGAGGCCGGTCCCGAGGCGATCATGCCGCTGCGCCGCGACAGTGCCGGCCGGCTCGGCGTCGGCGCGGCCCATTCCGGCGGCCGGCCCGTGCAGGTCACCGTCAACAACAATGCCGGCGCCACGGTCACCGAAAGCCATGACGGCCAGGGCAACGTGACCTTCGATATCGACCGGCTGGCCGATCGGGTCGACGCGCGGTCCGCGGCGCGCATCGCCAGTCGCAACAGTCCGGTCGGCAATGCCATGGCCGGTACTTATGGTCTCCAACAAAAACCGGTGGTGGGCTGATGTCACTCCCTGTCTGGCCTGCTGCGCTCCCGCAGGAATATGCCCAGGAGCAATATAGCCGTGCGGCGCGTTTCAAGCCGAACACCACCGAAATGGAGGATGGTCCCGTCACCTCGCGCCGGCAGAGCCGGATCAAGGCGCGGCGCGAGGCGGTCTACTGGATCATGGACGGCGCCCAGGTCGAACTCCTGGAGACGTTTTTCGACGACGACCTGAAATCGGGCGCGGCCCGCTTCACCATGCCGACCTTTTCGCCGTCCGCCGCAAGCTTCACCGCGCGGACTTGTCATTTCGAGGGGGAACGTCCCGACGTCACGCCGCTCGGCGGCGGCAACTGGGGCGTTTCCGGCAAGATCACGGTCTATTATTGATGCCCCAGTTCCTTTCGGCAGCGCTTGCCCAGTCCTACGCCTCGGCTTCGACCGACGAGGACATTCTCATTACCATCGAGCTGAACCATGCGAGCTTCGCCGACGGGCCGGAGCGCTTCGTCACCGGCCAGCAAACCCCGCTCGTCGCCAAGCTCGAGCCCGGCGCGCCGTTCAACCCGGGCGAGACCGTGACCTTCAAGGCCATGGCTTTCGACTTCTTGCCGCCGGGCCACAACGAGAACGGACCGACCCCGGCGCGGGTCAAGATGGACAATGTCTCGGGCGAGATCGCCCGGATCATGCGCCAGACGATCTCGGGCAATGACAAGGTCGAGATCATCTATCGCGAATATGCCGGTTCCGACCTTAGCCAGCCCGGGCAGGTCTATTACGGGCTCATGCTGAAGAAGGTGCCGGTCACCGCCCTGTCGGCGGTCGGCGAGATCGGCTGGCTGGAGGTGCAGGAACAGGCCTTCCCGCGGCAAGTCTACGACAAGCTGCGCTATCCCGCGCCCTTCGTGCAATGACCGAACTCGCCGCCTATCTGAACGGGATCAACGGCCAGCCCTATCGGGAAGACCGCCATTGCCTGGTTCTGGCGGCGGAGATCCAGGAGCGGTTCTTCGGCCGCCTGCTGCCTCTGGCGGCCCTGCCCAAGGCGCCGAGCGCGCGCCATGCGCTGATCCACACCAACCCGGTTCGCGCGTCGTGGCGCCTGGTCGACGAGCCCCGGCACGGGGCGGTCGTCCTGATGTCGCCACGCGCGGTGAACCGCATCGATTGTCACATCGGGACCTGCCTCCTCATGCCCGAGCCTCTGATCGTCCATACCGACAGGCCGCAAGGCGTCTGTGTGGACGATCTGATGGTTCTCGGCGCGCGCGGCTGGCACCCCACGTTCTGGATGCCGGAACAGGCCTGACCCATGACCCAAATCGCCTTTGCAAACCTCAACCGCGTCGAGGTGGCGCCCCGGCTTGCCCTGAAGGGCGGCGGGCGCCGGCGCCTCGACCGGCTCATCGCCGCCCGCACGAAACATCTCGCCGGCAAACCCTATCTCGTCTCGGTGCACAAGCCGGGCGAGATCTTCGCACCGACCGACGAGAGCGTCCGTCTGGCGGCCGTGCCGGCGGACGCCGAAGCGCATGAGATCCCGCTCTACGAAGAACGGCTCTGGTCGCGCACCTATGTGGCCAGCGGCGACATCGTATTGATCACCATCCTGCCGCAGGGCGGCGGCGGCAGCCAGAGCGGCGCCAAGATCGGCCTGATGGTCGCCTCGATCGCACTCTTCGCCTTCGCGGCCTGGGCCGGGCCGGCGGTAGGTACGCTGCTGTTCCCAGGCGCTGCGCAAGCCGGAACCGCAGCCTATGCCGGCAAACTCTTGACCGCCGGCATCGTGGTCGGCGGCAACGCGATCCTCTCTGCCTTCGCCCGCCAGGGCAATCGGAACAGCAAGCTCTACGGCGTCTCGGGCGGCGGCAACCTCGCCCGGCCGAACGAGCGCATTCCCGTCGGTTTCGGCCGGTTCTGGAATGCGCCGGATCTGAGCCAGCCGGACTATTTCAGCTATTCCGGCGACGACATGACGCTGTTCAAGCGCATGACGATCGGCTGCGGCAAATATGAGATCATGGAGATCCGTGCCGGCCAGACCACCTTGTGGCGAGCATCGGGATCGAGCGGCCTGCCCAATGGCGGTCCATCGGCCGCGGGCGTCACCACGCCCTTCGCCGGCACTATGGTGGAGATCATTCATGGCCAGGCTTCCAGCCTGGTTCCCGGCGACGTGCTGACCTCGTCCAACGTCTCCGGCATCACCTTGCCGCTGAGCAATGATCCGAACCCGATCGCGGGGCCGTTCCGCGTCACCGCGCCGGGCGTCACGATCAGCCGCCTGCAGGTCGATTACAGCTATCCGAGCGGCTATTTCAAATCCAATACCGGCACGACCCTGCCGATCGACCTGATCATCGAATATGCCGAATGCGACGACAGCGGCGCTGTCGTCGGTGCCTGGCACGACCTCTATCGCGAGGCCAATGGCGGCCTGAAGATCATGGGGCCGAAACGCTTCACCCGCACCCGCGACGTGCCGCTGGCGCAATATGTGGTGCGGGCCCGCAACAATGTCTTCCGCTTCGCGCCCGACCAGGAGGCGAATTTCCAGCGCGACATCAGCTGGGACGCGCTGCGCGGCCATCGGCCCGACAGCCGCATCCGCACCGGCATCACCGAACTCTGCATGAAGGTGCAGTCGGGCAAGAGCCTGACCTCGACCAGTTTCGCCGATATCCAGGTCAAGGCGCGCCGTCTCGGCCAAGTCTGGAACGGTTCGGCCTTCGTCGAAGGCGAATTGCGCAAATGCGTCGACATCTATGCCGACCTTCTGACCAATGACGATTATGGCGGCGGCATCGATCCGAACCTCGTCGATCTCGCCAAGATCCGTGCCTATCAGACCGGCGTTTCCGCCTTCGATACCTTCGACGGCGTGATCCGCGGGCCGGACACGCTCTGGGGCGCCTGCAAGACCGTGCTGGCCAATGTGCGCGCCGAGCCGGTGCGCATCGGGCCCGGCTATTCCTTCGTGCGCGACGAACCCAAGGCGATCCGCCGCCACACCTTCTCGCGCCGGCAGATCGTCCGCGGCAGCACCAGCATCGACTATGACGTGCAGGCCGATGACGGCTCGGCCCATGTCCAGATCGCCTATCACGACGAGACCGACCCGAAGCGGCCGAATTATGCCGAGCAATATTACGGCACGGCTTCGGCCTTCGGCCCGCGCCGGATCGAATGGCCGGGCCTCTCGTCCTACGCGCACGCGGTCCATATCGCCCGCTGGCTCGCAGCCAGCGGCTTCTATCGCCGGGCGCGCGTCTCCTTCGACACCGAACTCGCCGGCCGGCTGGTGTTCCGCGGCGACCCGATCGCGGTGGACCCGTGGTTCCTCGACGGCCGGGCGGTTTCCGGCGTGCTCGCCGCCGCCGACACCCGCTTGATGCTCGACGCCGATGTCGTGGTGGCGCTTGGTGACTATGCCATGCTGCGCGACCGCAATGGCGAGGAATGGGGGCCGGTGCGGGTCATCCAAGGGGCGGGCCCGCGCGAGGTGATCCTGAATGCCGACGACGTCGCGGCCGAAGCGGCATCGTCGGACCTGACGCTCGTCCAGGTGCTGGCGCCGGAAAACGCTAACCCGACCACCATCATCATCGGTTCGCTCGTCGAGCATGGCGAGCAATGGCTCGTCGAAAGCATGGTGCCCAAGGAGAAGGGCCAGGCTGCGCTGTCAGCCAAGCTCGACAGTCCCGCGGTCTATGACGCGATCGGCGCGGTGATCCCGCCCGACAGCCCGATCACCTGGCCGCTGGTGACCGCCGAGAGCCCGGCGATCCGCAATTTCACCGCCGCGATCCGCCAGCACACCTCTTCGCTCGAGCTGCAATTCTCGATCCTCGCCTCGGCGGGCGCGACGCTGTTCGAGGTCGAGGTGAGCCAGGACGGCCAGGACTACACCCAGTTCTACAGCGGCGCCTCCGCCTCGGGCACCGGGCCGATCCGCTATTCCGACACCAACATCCTGGTTCGCGCACGGGCCTATGGCTCAACCGGCGTGCCGGGAGTGTGGACCGCGCCGTTTGCGCTGGTGGTGCCGAAACCGGTGGTCACGGCGACCGGTCTGGAAAACGATATCGTCACTTTGCCGAAGCTGGATGCGGCGTTCCGGGCAGGGCAGACCGCGGTGAACCTGTCGCGCGACGAGATGATGCAGCTCATCGAGGGCCTTTCGCAGCAGGTCACGGAACTATCCAACACGGTCACCTCCTTGGGCCACTCGCAGACACGGCGGATGGTGTCGATCCAGGGGCAGGCAAGCGCCAAGCTTACCGAGTTTCAGGAGGTCGTGGCGGATCCGGTCACGGGCTACGCCAAGGCGACCAATCTCCTTGCGCTATCGGCTCAGGTCAACGATCCGGCGACGGGCCTGACGCAGACGCGCGCCGATTTTGCGACCTTTGCATCGACCCAGACGACGTTCAATTCGGCAACCTCCTCGACCCTATCCGATCTTTCCGCGCGCATCACCTCTGCCGAGGGCGGCCTGTCGGCGACCTCCACGGCGCTCGCAGCCACGAATGTCAACGTCAGCAATCTCAACGGCACCGTCACCGCGCAGGCGACGTCGATTTCCTCGCTGCAGACATCGGTCGGCAACCTCAGTGCTAGCGGACTGTTGCAGTTCACCTCAGTAGCCTCGCCGCCGGCGGGCGCGGCGTCCGGCGTCCGAATGCTGGTCAAGGCCACGGACAGCGGCTCGTTCGCCGAGGCTGGGCTCGAGGCTTATGCGAGTGCTGGCGGCGGTGCATCGCCGACCGGGTTCGTGGTGCTGGTCGGTAATCGCATCTATCGACGCGACTCCTCCGGGGGCACGCCGCAGCTGATGGTCAATGACAAGGGCCAGTTCGTTCGTAACGGCATCGCCTCTGGTACGACCCAGGCCTATCGTCGCGTCGTGCGCAATTCGGCCGTCGGCGCCTCGAATATCGGCGTGGGCAACTGCCCCGCGAACGGTACCAATGGCTGGGCGGAATTCCCGATCGACACGCCGCTGACGATCTATCCGAATCCAGACGCGTTGCCAGGATCGGGCGCAGATTCCGCGCCCGTAACGTTCTTCATGCGTCTGACGAGTGGGTATGGATTTGCCACCGGCGCGCCCGGCATCGGCTCAGGTGCGCCGTCCATCTGGATGGAGTGGCGGATCATAGCGCGCAACACGGTCGGCGGGGCGGAGGTCGAGATCGCCAGCCCGCAATCATTCAATCTGGTCATCACCCCGTTTCAGGGATCCGCGAACTGGTCGGCCAACATCAATGCGATCATCGATACCGGGTGCGGGCCCATAGCCGCCGGCACCTGGCAGTTTCTGGCGCAGTGGCGGCTGCGACAGGCTAACGGCGGTGCGACGATCGCCGCCAACGCCCAGACACCCACGATTACCGGCAACGTGACGATCATCGCCGGTTTCTGTTGATCTCAAAATCTCTGGTGAATCCATGACTTATGACAAAGTAGTCACCAACCCCGGCGTCTGGACGGTCACGCTGACGAGCGGCAGCGCCGCCGCGACTGTCGCGGGTATCCTTCTCATCACCGCCGGTGCACGAGCCGGCGACGCTGTGCTCGACGACGACGGGCGGATCCTCGTAATCAAGGATCTGACGGAGACGACGGTAACGTTCGTCTGGCCCTACAAGGCTAGCACGCGCACGATCGATCTGGTCGTCGAAAAGCGGAGTATCAACCGCGCGCTGAACACGGCCACTTCGGCCGCCGCAGTGGAGGCGTTGGCCACGCTGCAGCTCAACGCGGCTCTGTCGCAGACCTACCCGGTGCTCGGTATCTTCAATACTCTGCCGACCACGCCGACCGATGGCGACCGCATTCTGATCGGCGCCGCGCCGACCGGGGTTATCCCGCCGAGCGCCGCCAAAAACTTGGCGGTCTATTCTTCGGCGATCGGTGCCTGGAGCTACACCGCGCCGATCGACGGCATGAGCGTCGTGCTCGCCGGCACGTCCACCCGATTGCAGTACAATGGTGTGGTCGGCACCTGGGCTAGCGACGCGCTCTTGAGCCCAGGCGTGACCGTCGCCGGTCGCATGGCCCGGTTTACAAACACGAGCGGCGGTGTCGGCCAGTCGCAGATGTCCGAAGACGGCTCGGGAAACGTGTCTATCGCGGGGAGTATCTCGGCGACGGGCGCGGCCAAACGATTTCTGGCGGATTTTAGCAACGCCACACAGGCTAGCAGGACGATGTTTCAGACTTCGGCCGCAGACTCCTTTACATCCGTTGGGGCTCTGCCTAGCGGCACAGGTGCTGGTGGATACTTCCAAACCTATGCCGGGTCCGATCCTGCAAATGCGAGCATTGGGCAATTTGGCGCGACTGGAGCGAACATCACATTTCGGTCGACAGTTTCAGGTGCCGGAGTTCTGAGGCCCCTGCAGTTCTCCGTCGGTGGGGTCTCGCTGTTCTCGCTGTCAGAGACAGCCAATCGTTTTCTGGCGGATTTCAGCACCGCCACGGTAGCGAACCGTTTCATGTTTCAGACGAGCGTGGCCAACGGGGCCACCAATGTGATGGCGCTCCCGAGCGGGACGGGCACGGTTGGTCAATTCATCGGCGTCAACAATAGCGACCCAACGAATGCGTCTCTGGCGCAGATCGCGGCCTTGGCATCCGAGATTTCGATCCGTTCGGGTATTTCGGGTGCTGGAAGCTATTTGCCGCTCACGTTCTACTCGGGAGGGACCGAGCGCGCGCGGATCGCAACGGACGGCAAGATCTACATCGGCACCACGCCTGCCGCCGGCAGTCAAATGCTCAATGTGGGCGGTCACGCACAGTTTGGAGCGCCTGCCGGCCCCGGCGTTCGATTCCAGGCAATTGGTCTTGAATACTGGTTGACAGGAATTAATCACAATAATGATACCAATAGTCCAATTGTTATCAGTGGTAACGGTAGCGCGAATCTGACCGTTGGAACCAACGGAAATGTTCGTGTTGGCGACGCGGGAATGGCGACCAATGTCCTTGAGGTCGCCAAGGCTCAGAATGCGCCAACGACATTTCTTGTAGCGAATTATAATTCTGGCACCTCCGCGTCTGCAAACATGCAGATTGCGTCTACTACCGGCGTTCTCCAGTACCGCGTCGTCGAAAACGCAGGTGCACCTTATGCGCAGGTCGTTTCCAATGCTTCTGTGAACGCGTTCTACACAGACTTCGCCTTGCATGTCTGGCGATCGCAGGCAGGGACAGAACGCATGCGAATCCATACCGATGGAAATGTCGGCATCGGTGTAACACCGGCCTACAAGCTGGATGTGGCCGGCGACGCTCGTATCGGCACTGGCTCTGGGACGGCCGTGATGAGAGTCAACGGAGGCAACACAGGTAGTGCGGATGGTGGCGCGATCTATTTTCAAAATGCCGGTGCCTCTTCGGTCTCGTTCGGAAACGAGTCTGCAATCCTCGGCGGGGGTTATTCACGCAATCTGCTTTTTTACGCCAATGGCCTGCAAGTAATTTTTGACGCGCTAAGTCTTCGACCTCGCACTGACAACACATTGGACGTCGGCACCGCGTCGTTCCGGCCGAAACAATACTACGGCGTTGCGACCACGATCAGCACGTCGGATGTCCGTGAAAAATTTCTCGGAGGCACTGCCTCGGACGCACTTCTGTTGGCCGCCTTCGACACGCCGCTGATCACCTTTCAGTGGCTCGACTCTGTCGCGGAAAAAGGCGCGGATCAGGCGCGGCACCACTATGGTCCCACCGCGCAGGGGTTTCGAGACGCATGCCTGGCGCGCGGTGTCGATCCGACCCGGCACGCGGCCTATTGCGAAGATGAGATCACAACCAAAGAGGTTCGGACGCGCAAGGTGGCGCGCCAGAAAACCGAGACCGTGACGGTGCGAGTTCAGGAGGTCCAGATCATCGACAGTGTACCGGTCCGCCGCACGGTCGATCGCGAGGAGCGACGGCCGATGTTCGACCAGGTCGCCGTTGTCGACGAGGCCGGTGAGCCGGTGATGAATTCGGACGATACGCCGGTGACACATCCTGTGCCGGTCATGGAGGATATCATCGAGACCTATGAGATCGACGTGCCTCGGCTCAATGATGATGGCACGCCCTACCGCCGCCTCGGCCTGCGTCTCGACCAGTTCGATCGCCTGCGCGCCGAGGCCGTTCGCCGGATCGCAGATGGCTCGCTGATCTACACGCCGTCTTCCGCCGCCTGACCTGACCCCCGCGCCTGACACAAGCGACCTCGCCGCGCTCGCGGCGGGGATCGCTAGCCACTGCCCACCGGGGACATCCCAAGGCAGATCCTCAACCGAGAGAACCACCATGACGATCACGGTCACCGCCGCGACGCTGCGGCGCATTTCGCCTGTGGCGAATGCCGGCATCATCGACCATCTCGGCCCGGCCTTGACCGCTGTTTTTCCCGCCGGCGCCATCACCACGGATCTGCGTGCGGCGCATTTTCTGGCCCAGGCCGCGCATGAAAGCGACGGCTTCAGGACCCTGGTCGAATATGGCGGCTCCGGCTATTTCGACCGCTATGACGGCCGGAAGGACCTCGGCAATGTCAGGACGGGCGACGGCGCGCGTTATCGTGGCCGCGGCATCTTCCAGCTCACCGGCCGGGCGAATTACAGGCTGTTTGGCGCCAGGATCGGCGTCGGCCTGGAGCGTTCGCCGGACCGCGCGGCCGAGCCGGACATCAGCGCCAGGACGGCGATCGCCTATTGGGGCTCGCGCGGCCTCAATGCCTTTGCCGACAAGGACGATCTCCGCACCATTACCAGGCGCATCAACGGCGGCCAGAACGGCCTCGCCGACCGCCAGGCGAAGTTGATCCGCGCCAAGGCGGCGCTCCAGAGCCGTTCGGGCACCGAGGCCGTGACCGAGATCCAGACCCAGGCCGCGCAGGCCAAACGCTCCGCCACGAGGACCGCCACCGGCGCCGCGGGAACGGCGACGGCCGGCACGGCGGCCACCGTGGCCCCAAGGCCAGCGGCGCCTTCGGATGGCTCGCCGATCGCCGCCGGCCTCGTCATCGCCCTCGTCTTCGGCGGAGCCTTCGCCTTTCTGGCCTGGCGGGCCTGGTCTCGATCCCGCGACGCCAAGGCGCTCGCGGCGAATGCGGCGCAGGGAGCCGGTGAATGAGTGGCTTTGACGATATCGCGAAGAAGATCGCGTCGGCGGGCGCGCCGGTGCTTGGCGGGCTGATCGGCACCGCCATTGGTGGCCCGGCCGGCTCCATTGCCGGCTCGCTGGCCGGCAAGGCGCTCGAAGCGGTTGCCGAAAGTCTCGGGACCGATGCGACGCCGGCCGCGGTCGGCGCCGCGATCGACAGCGACCCCGGCGCGCCCGCCAAGCTTGAGGCGGCCGACGCGCGCGCCGGCGAGATCGTCCGGCTGTGGCAGATCGAAGCCCAGCGGGTGAGCGATGCCCAGGCGGCCGAGATCGCCCAGGGCTTCACCGCCTGGCAGGCCATGCGCATCGTCATCCAGGTCATCGTCTGGGGCGGCTGGTCGGTGATCGGGCTGACCGGCATTTTCGGCGGCAATTGGGGGGTGAAGACCCTGGTGCCGCTGACCGACCTGATCGGTGCCTGGGGCACGGTCACCACCGTCTGGCTCATCGTCTTCCACGGTGGTCACACGGTGAAGGAGGTGCTGCCGGCGCTGAAATTCGGGAGGGGGCGGTGAGACCGGTGCGGATCAATCCGGAGATCAATATCTGGTCGATCCTGGCTACGCTTTGCATGGTCGGCGCGGCCGGGCTCTGGCTGCAGGCCGATGTCCGCGACCTGAAGGCGGAAGACGCGCGCATCCAGGCTGACATTCGCGACCGCGAGAGCCGGGTCACCCGCCGGCTGGACGCCGTCGAAGGCCGGCTCGACCGCACCACCGAGGATGTCGCCACCATCAAGGGCGACATCCGGGTGATCAGGCAGATCCTGGAGGGCAATGGCCGGCCAAGGGCGCCGTGAAGGCATCGGGCCTTCGCGCTTAGCCGAGCGAACGGATGATCTCGCGATAGGCCGCCTCCGGGAAGGCCTTCAGCGTCTCGCTGCGGATATTGCCGAGCATGCCGAGCTGCAGCGTGAAACGCGCCGCGACCGCGTCGTCGGGGGCCTCGTAGACCACGACGAGGTCGAACCGGCCCATGGTCATGAAGAAGGATTTGAATTCGCCGCCCATATCGGCGAGCAGCTTCTTGGCGGTGTCCAGCCGGGTGGCCGAATCCCTGGCCTTGCTGACGCCCTGCTGGGTCCAGTTGCACAACATGATGTAGGTGGTCATGGCGCTGTCCTCCCGATCGCCGGTCAGCGGCTGGGAGACCTGAGGATCGCGTGGAATGCAGCTCACCGGCGATCAAGCCCGCATCATAGCACCGCAAACCCGCTGCCACACGTCCCAGCTGGGTTGCCCGGGTGGCCGGCGCGGCAACCGCAGAAAACGGAATGCGGCCCTTGCCGGCCTGGTGTCTCCTGCCGGATGATCGGCCAAGAGACATTGGAGCGGGAGGCAGCATGCCGGCCAAGACAGAAACCCAGGTGCGCGTCGGTATTGGCGGCTGGACCTTCGAACCCTGGCGCGAAACCTTCTATCCGGCAGGCCTCGCGCAGAAGCGTGAGCTCGAATATGCCTCGAGCAAGGTGACCTCGATCGAGATCAACGGCACCTATTACGGCTCGCAAAAGCCGGAAAGCTTCGCCCGCTGGCGCGAGGAGACGCCGGATGGTTTCGTCTTCGCGCTGAAGGGCTCGCGCTTCACCACCAACCGGCGCGTGCTGGCCGAGGCTGGCCCCTCGATCGAGCGCTTCCTGACCAGCGGCGTCACCGAGCTCAAGGAAAAGCTCGGCCCGATCAACTGGCAGTTCATGGCGACCAAGAAGTTCGACCCCACCGATTTCGAGGCCTTCCTGAAACTGCTGCCGAAACAGGTCGACGGCCACACCATCCGTCATGCCGTCGAGGTGCGCCACGACAGTTTCAAGGCGCCTGATTTCATCGATCTGGCGCGCGGCTACGGTGTCTGCGTCATCTTCGCCGACAGTCCCGATTATCCCAGCATCGCCGACGTCACCGCGCCCTTCGTTTATGCCCGCCTGCAGAACGCTTCCGAAGCGGAAGAGCAAGGCTACGGCAAGGCGGCGCTCGACGCCTGGGCGAAGCGCGCCAAGGTCTGGGCCGAGGGCGGCGCGCCCGCAGACCTCAAGCCCGTGGGCAAGCCGGAGGTCAAACCGCCGGCCTCCCGCGAGGTCTTCGTCTACATGATCAACGGCTTCAAGCCGAAGGCGCCGGCCGCCGCCATGGCGCTGATCGACCGGCTCTGAGCACCGGTCGATAGGGGGCGCGGTCGGCCGGTCAGTCGGCCGCGATCACATTGGCGAGCGTGCCGATGCCCTCGATCTCGGCCTCCATGCGGTCGCCGACGCCGAGCGCGCGCGGCGGTTCCATGGCATAGCCGACGCCCGACGGCGTGCCGGTGGCGATGATGTCGCCCGGCTCCAGTGCCATGCCGAGCGACAATTGCTCGATGATGGCGGGGATGTCGAAGATCATCCGGCTGGTCCTGCTGTCCTGGCGCAATTCGCCATTGATCCGCATGCGGATGGCGAGGTCCGGCGTGTCGCCGATGACCGAACGGTGCACCACCACCGGGCCGAGCGGGCAGGACCGGTCCAGGCTCTTGCCCTTGAACCATTGGCCGTGCCGGCGCTGCAGGTCGCGGCCGGTCACGTCATTGGCGATGGTATAGCCGAACACATGGTCCATCGCCTCGGCGCGCGGGATGTCGATGCCGCGCCGGCCGATGATGACGGCAAGCTCCACCTCATAATCCAGGCGCTTGGTCGCCTTGGCGTGAACCGGCACGGTGTCGCCATGGGCGACGACCGCGGCCGGGCTCTTTGTGAAGAACTCGGGCGCTTCAGGCAGCGGCTTCGGCGCCAGCCCCTGGGCGCGCAATCCCTCGTCGATATGGTCCTTGTAGTTCCGGCCGACGCAGAAGACGTTGCGGGCCGGCCGCGGAACCGGAGCCAGCAAAGTCAGGCTCGCCAGGTCAAGGCGCCGGGCATTCGCCACCTTGGCGATCTCAGCCGTGATCGCCAGGCCCTCGGTACCGAGCACCGCGAGATCCGCGACGTCACGGGGCGCGCTGGCCGCCGATACGGCCGGCCACGCGGCGGTCAGGTCGATCACTTGGTGATCGGCGTCGACGAGGCCGAGATGGGCTCCGTCGGTCATCGAGAAGGTCACGAATTTCATGGGGTCTCCGGCAGGAACGAGGTGAGTTGGGAACGGGCGTCGTCGCGCAGCGAGCGGACATGGGCGCGTGACAGGGCTTCGGCCGCATCCGGGTCGCGGCGGGTGATGGCGGCGATGATCAGGCGGTGCTCGCCGAGCGAATGCGGGCCGCGCTTCAGCCTCTCGATGAAGCGCAGGCCGGCCATTTTCATGTGGCCGAACGAATTCCAGGTGCGGGCCAGCAGCTCGTTGTCGGCCATGGCGACGATCCGGGCATGGAATGCTGCGTTGGCCTTGGCATAGGCGTCGGCGCGCGTGACGACGCTCGCATCGTCGAAATCGGCGAAGATCGCCGCCAGCGCCGCGCAATCGTCATCGGTTGCCCGGGTGGCCGCAAGGCGGGCGGCCAGCCCCTCGAGCATTTCACGGATGTCGAGCCAGTCGAGAAATTCCTTGAGCGTCGTCGGCATCAGCCGGGCGCCGCGCCGCGGCTCGAACGTGACGAAGCCGTCCTGCTCCAGCCGGCGCAGCGCCTCGCGCACCGGCGTCCGGCTGACGCCGAGGGCGCGGGCCAACTCTTCCTCGCGCAGCCGCAACGGCACGTCGATATCGGCCGCCAGCCCGATCAGGTGCTCGCGCAGCGTCTCGTAGACATCTTCGCGAAGATAGGGGCGCGAGGGGATTTCGAGGATCATTTTTGTATTTGTATACAAAAATGGGAAGAGCGCAAGGCGGTGAGGCCGGTTGTGGCCCTTGATCCACGACCGCGAGCACGGGCATTTCGTCGGGCCGGACCTCCTGCTGCTGTTCCGTCCGTTGATTTCGGACGGGACAAGTCGTGGATATCAGGGCCAGGCCCGGGCAAGACGATGTGTGGGCCTCCCGCCGCCCTGGGCGACGGCGCAGGTCGGGCGACGCTCGATCCAGAGTGCTGCCTTGAAGGCGCTTCTCGTCCTGGCCGGGCTTGTCCCGGCAATCCACGAATTCCGCCCGATTGCCCACAGAGAACGGCCATTCCGCGTGCGTGCCACCGCAATCGGTCAATTCCGCCGCGGCCCATCAGTGCAACGCCGGCGAGGTCCGAGCCATCGGGATGTCCGCCACCGAAGACGTATGCGCAAAGCTTCGCCGTGCCCATCGAATAGAGGGGTCTCAATCCCTGAGCCGCTGGCCTGATCGGGTCGATCAGGCCTTGCCGGGCAGGGCGCCAGCCTTCAGCCCGACAGGGTCGTCGGGCGAGGGCACGCCGAGACCCGACATGACGAAGGTCAGCACATGCTCGCGCCGCGCATTCAGCATGTCGTTGTCCATCAACTCGACATCGAGCGCGGTGGACAGGGTGTAGGCGTTGGAGAAATAGAAGAAGCAGAGACCGCTGATCGAGATATAGAGCTGGTAGGGGTCGATGCCGCGGCGGAATACCCCGGCCTCTTCGCCGCGCTGCAGGATCAGCGCGATCTTGGCGATCAGCGGGGCATAGATGTCGCGCAGCTTCTTCGAGCGCTTGATGTGCTTGCCCTTGTGGACATTCTCATCGCCCAGCAGGCTGACGAAGGCGCGGTTGCTGCGCAGGTGGTCGAACGAGAAGCAGACGAGCTGGCGCATCGCTTCCACCGGATCGAGCACATCCAGGTCGAGTTCCGGGTCATGCGAGCGCGACGCCTCATAGGCGCTCTCCAGCACGGTCAGGTAGACGTTTTCCTTCGAGCCGAAATGGTGCGACAGGATCTGCTTGCTGACGCCGGCGCGCTTGCAGATCTTCTCGATGCTGGCGCCGTGATAGCCGGCGATCGAGAACTCCCGATAGGCCGCGTCCATAAGGTTGCGGCGCGTGCGCTCGGGATCGCGCGTGCCATTCGAGGGAACCCGCCGGCGCGTCGGTGAAATCGGCGGCGACTTGCCTTGATGATTCGACTTGTCCTGCGCCATCGGCTCCAGCACTCCAATCCGGCCCGGTCCGCGACCGATAAGGTATCTGCCCGCGCCAGCCAAGCACTGCAGGCTGCCGGACGGGCCGGCCGCGGCTGCCGGCATGGCCTTTGCCGACCATATTCCAGCCTATTCGATTTTTCTTCGAATCATCCAACCGGATGATTGACTCACGAAGATTTGCGCCTGACTATGACGAGCGTTCGAAGCCCGGCTGACGGGCCGATGACGGGTTTCAAGTCCACTGTCACACGTGAACAGGCGGGATCGCATGAAGCTCTCCGTACGTCTTGGATATGCCTGGAAATCGGTTCTGGTCGCGGCGCTCGGTGTCCTGGTCCTGGCGCCGCCGGCGGTGGCGCAGGATGCCCGCCGGATCCTGCGCGTCGTGCCGAGCGCCGACGTCTCGGAACTCGATCCGACCCGCGGCGCCAACCTGATCTCGCGCATCTATGCGCAGATGGTCTTCGACACCTTGTTCGCGCTCGACGGCAATCTCGCGCCGAAGCCGATGATGGTGGAGAAGCATGTCGTCAGCCCTGACGGACTGACCTACACCTTCACCTTGCGTTCCGGCCTGAAATTCCATGACGGCAGCCCGGTGACCACGCGTGATGTCGTTGCCTCGCTCGAGCGCTGGATGACCGGCACATCGATCGGCGAGCAGCTGAAATTGCGCGTCGCCTCGATGGCGGTTGTCGACGATCTCACATTCACCCTGGGTCTCAATCAGAAATTCGGCTTGGTCGAGTTCATGCTGGCCGGCCCCGGTGCGCCGATCGCCGCCATCATGCGCGAGGCCGACGCGCGCCGCCCTGCCTCGGTGCCGCTGCTCAATCCCATCGGGTCCGGCCCGTTCCGTTATGTCGCGAGCGAGCGGCGCGAGGGCAGCCGCGTGGTGTTCGAACGAAACCCGGACTATGTCGCACGCGCCGAGCCGACGGATGGGCTTGCCGGCGCGCGGGTGGTGAAGGTCGACCGCGTCGTCTGGACCATCATGCCCGATGCGACGACCGCGGCGAGCGCCATGGTCGCCGGCGAGGCGGATTTCTGGGAGGCGGTCGGCCCTGATCTGAGATCCTTCCTGGTGCGCCGGGGGATCACGGTGCGCCGCACCGCGTCGCTGCCGTCGGTCGCTTTCATCCGTCCCAATTTCCAGTTGCCGCCGTTCAACGACGTCAGGGCGCGCCAGGCGCTCGCTTTGCTGGTCGATCAGGATGAGATGATGCCGGCGGTGGCTGGTGAGGACGGCAAGTGGAGCGCCTGCCATTCCTTCAGCGTCTGCGGCTCGACCTTGGGCACCGAAGCGGGCTCGGAGCCTTATCGCAAGGCCGACATCGCCAAAGCCAGGCAATTGCTGGCCGAGGCCGGCTATCGCGGCGAGCCGATCGTCCTGCTTGGTACGCCGCAGCTCGCCCCGATCAATGCCATGACCCAGGTTCTGGCCCGCCGGCTGCAGGAAGCGGGCGTCAATGTCGACGTCCAGATGACCGATTTCGCCGGCATGCTCCAGCGCATCAATGCGCGCGACAAGCCGATCGCCAGCGGCGGCTATCACCTGTTCCCCTATTATGCCATCGGCAGTTCCTGGTTCCATCCGTTGATGAACGTCTCGCTGGATCTTGCCTGCGCCGGCAAGAGCTGGCCGGGTTTCCCGTGCGACGACGTCGGCGAGGCGCTGCGCCAAAAGTTCCTGGCCGCTCCCGACGATGCCACACGCGTCGCGGCGTTCGAAGCCTTCCAGCAGCGCCTGTGGCAGTTCATTCCCTATGTCCCGGCCGGCCAGTTCGATGTCGCCAACGCCTACCGGCCGAATGTCACCGGTGTGCTGGACTCGGTTTTCCTAGCCTACTGGAACATCGAGAAACGCTAGACCGGGCAAGGGCTCTTGCCCGTCGAATTCCCCGCCCATTCGTCCTCATCCTTCCGACAGGAGCCGACATCATGGCCAATCTCCAGGTCAGCAAAGACGAGATGCTGAAGCGCGTCGCGATCTTCAAGAACCTCACGCCGAGCAGCCGTCCGCTGATCGATGCCGTGCTGCCGCAGTTCCAGCGCGAGATCTTCACCATCATCGGCGGCGGCGTGCTCGAAGATGCCAATGCCAGGACGCCGATCACCGCGGTCGAGGGCTTTCACCTGTCGATCATCAAGGCCGGCCCGTCCAAGGGAACCGGCCTGCACAACCACAAGACCGTCGAGGTCTTCATGCCGCTGACCGGCACCTGGTCGGTGCAATGGGGCGACCAGGGCGAAAACGAGCTCTCGCTCGGCCAGTATGACGTGATCTCGGTGCCGGTCGGCGTCATGCGCGGCTTTCGCAACGACAGCGACCACGAGGCGCTGATGCTGGCGATCGTCGGCGGCACCGATCCGGGCCGGGTGGAATGGATCGGCAACGTCATGGATGCCGTGCGCGAAAAGGGCTTCGATCTCGACGACAAAGGCAAGATCATCGAAATCGCCAAATCCTGAAACCGGCAAGACCTGACGGCGTGACGCGCGAACTGAATTCGGCAAATGCGAGCGGCATTCAACGACATGGCCAGTGACGATCTCTGCAATCTCTCCGCGGCCGACGTGGCGACGCTGGTCGCGGCCCGCAAGACCTCCCCCGTCGAGGTGGTCGACGCCATCCTCGCCCGGGTCGACCGGCTGGAGCCGAGGCTCAACATGTTCGCCGAGCTGACCGCGGAAACCGCGCTTGCCTCCGCCCGCGCGGCGGAAGAGGCGGTGATGGCCGGCGCGCCGCTCGGGCCACTTCACGGTGTGCCCATCACCATCAAGGACAATGTCGCGGTCGCAGGGCTGGCGCTCCGGAACGGCTCGCGGGCGGCGGCCGATGTCGTGGCCGCGGCGGATGCCGCCGTCGTCGCGCGCATCAAGGCGGCCGGCGCCGTTATGATCGGCAAGACCACCTTGCCGGAATTCGCCCACAAGGTGCTCACCGACAGCCCGCTTCACGGCATCACGCGCAATCCCTGGAGCCTCGATCATACGCCGGGCGGCTCGAGTGGCGGGGCGAGCGCGGCGCTGGCTTGCGGCATCGCGCCCCTCGCCGTCGGCACCGATGGCGGCGGTTCCATCCGCTGCCCGGCCTCCTGCACCGGGGTTGCCGGCATCAAGGCGACGCTCGGCCGCATTCCCAACGAGGTCATGCCCGACGGCTTCGCCAATTTCGCCTTTGTCGGGCCGATGGCACGCAATGCCCGGGACGTCGCCCTGCTGCTTTCGGTCATGGCCGGGCCGCTGGCGAGCGACCCCTATTCCTTGGGCGCCCCGACATCCGACCTGAGGCGCCCGATCCCGGACCAGGCCGCCAAGGGCCTGCGCATCGGCTGGATCGAACATTTCGGACCCTACCGCACCGATCCGGAGGTCGCCCGGCTGACCCGCGCGGCGGTGATGGCGCTCGCGGCCGAGGGAGCCTTGGTCGAAGAGCTGCACGATCCCTGTTTCGACGATGTCTTCGAGACCTATGTCGTCCTGGCGACGACGGCGCACGCGACACGGCTCGGCCCGTTGGCGGAACGTTTCGGCGAGGCGATGACCGAGAGCCTGCGCACCAGTATCGCGCGGGGGGCACGCTATTCATCGGTCGAATGGCAGCGGGCCGGCGATAAGCGCACGACGCTGTTCCGTTCGGTCCAGCGGCTGTTCGAACGTTTCGACATCATCGCCACCCCGACCATGCTGGCGCCGCCGACCCGGGTCGATGCCGGCGGCTCCATCGAGACCGCCATGTATGCGGAATGGGCGGCACCGCTTTATCCGTTCAACCTGACGGGTCACCCCGCCGCATCGGTGCCCGCCGGCCTGACCGCAGACGGGCTGCCGGTCGGCCTGCAACTGGTCGGGCCATGGTTTGCCGAGCCGCGCATTCTGGACGTCGCGGCACTGCTCGAGCGCCTGCAGGGACCGGCGAGACAGCCGCCGATCGTTTAGGACCGGACGCTAGACCGGGCCCGGCGACAGCGCCCGGCTGATCGCACCCAGGACGCGGATTTCGCGTTCGGACAGGGCATCGTCGCTCGCCTCTGCGCGCGAGCACAGCCGCACGATCACGAGCCGGCTGACGGGATCGATCCAGAGCCATTGGCCGTGAATGCCGACGCCGCAAAAGGCGTCGCGCGGATTGCCGGTCTGATACCAGCCGGAGCGGTAGCGGCCGCCGACGAACATGTCCCAGAAATTACCGGTCGCCCAGGCCTGGCGGTCGCCATGCGCCCGCATGTCCTCGACCCATTCGGCCGGGATGAGTTGCGCGCCATCCGCCGTCCGCCCGCCATCCAGGACGAGCTGACCGAAGCGGGCGAGATCGCGCGCGGTGGAGCAGATGCCGCCGCTGGCGCGCGCCGTGCCCACCCGATCGACGGTGACGAAGGCCGGACCGCGCGCGCCCATCGGCCGCCACAGCTTTTCGCCGAGATAGACGTGATAGGGCATGCCGGTGGCGCGCTCGATGACCAGCCCGAGCATGTCGGCATTGGGCGAGGCGTAATAGAAGGCCTGGCCGTGCGGCCGGGCTGCCGGGGGCAGGGACGTCAGCACCTGCTCCAGCGTCTCCGGCGTCTCTCCGGCGTTGCACGGGTTCCACAGCATGGCGCGGCGATAGCGGCCGAACGGCCCGGTCCGGTCGAGATAATTCTCCTCGAAATCCAGCGCGACGGTCATGTCCAAGAGGTCGCGGACGCTCGCCTCGGCATAGGCGGTGCCCGAGGGCACCGGCACATAACGCGACACCGGCGCGGCGGCGTCGAGCTTGCCCTCGCCGACGGCGATGCCGGCCAGCATGCCGGTCACCGATTTCGAGATCGAAAAGATGGTGTGCGCCTTGTCGCGATCGACCTCGGGCGCATACCACTCGGCGATCACCGTGCCGTCGCGCATGGCGACCAGGGCATCGGCGCTGGAGCGCGCCAGGTGCTCGCTCAAGGGCAGGCTTTGCCCGTCGGGATAGTTGACCGTGATGCCGTCGAACAGCGCGGCGCCGGCATCGGCCTCAGGCCCCTGTCCCCCGGCGATGGCGGCCGTCGGAATGATCTCGCCGAGATTCTGGAAGCTCCAGCGGCAGAACGGCGATGTCCGCCAGTTCTCCAGTGTCGCCTTGCGCGGATCGATCTCGGTCATGAACCTTCCTGTTTCTGCTCGCCATGGGTGACGGCGGCATCAAGACGGGAAGGGGCTCGTCTGTCGATTTCAATAAAGGCAAGCAGCCGGGCACAAAACTGAGGCGGGGGCCGAAGCCGGCGGAGCCCGCGCGGGCTCACTGCATGTAGAGCCGCACGGTGTCGCGCGCCGCGTGGATCTCGTGGCAGATCCAGTCGTCCAGCAGCTTGACCTGGCGCCGCCGCCGGAGGTCCGGCGGGCGCACGAGGTAATAGGAGGCGCCGGTCGGCACGGCCTTGCGCAGCGGCGCGACCAGCCGGCCGGCCTCGATCGCCTCATGCGCCAGCACGACGTCGGTCATGGCGATGCCCAGACCGGCCTCGGCGGCGCTGAGTGCCATGTCCAGCGCGTCGAAATCCAGGCCCTTGCGCGCGTCCAGCCGGTGCCCGGCCTTTTCCGACCAGGTCAGCCAGTCCTGTCGGTCGGGCAGGGGATGCAGCAGGGTGGCCTTGTCGAGATCATCCTCGCCGCCGGCGAGATAGCCGGGTGCACAGACCGGCAGGATCCATTCCGGATAGAGTTCGGTGGCGCAGTCCTGCGGCCAGTTGCCGATGCCGTAGCGAATGCCGAGATCGGCATCGGCATCGTTCAGCGTCATGTCGTTGAGGCGGGTCTGGACATTGACCTTGATCAGCGGGTGCTGGGCTTGAAACGCCCGCAGGCGCGGGAACAGCCAGCGCAGCGCGAAGGTCGGCAGCACCTTGATCGTGACGGCGTCGTGGTCGCTCTGGAACGGATTGACCGCCTTGGCGATGTGATCGAAGGCTTCCTTGACGCTGACCGCCAGCCGCTGGCCGGCATCGGTGATCTCCAGGCCATTATGGGTACGGACAAACAGCGGCGCGCCGAGCTGCTCCTCCAGGATGCGCACCTGGCGGCTGACCGCGCTCTCGCTGACATGCAGCGTCTGCGCCGCCTTCTTGATGCTGAGCTGCGCGGCCACGACCTCGAAGCAGCGCAAGGCGTTCAGCGACGGCAGGCGGCGTGTCATGGCGATCTCCGCCCCATCGTTTCCGACATCATCGCATGGTCGCCCGGCGCCTGTCTCGCCGCCGGCGGCAGGACACACGGGTCATCGGATGTCCATGCGCGGGTCGAGTGCATCGCGCAGGCCGTCGCCGACAAAGTTGAAGCTGGTCACCGCCAGCGTGATGGCGATGCCGGGCAGGATCGCCAGCCAGGGTGCACTGGTCAGATAGATCTGCGCATTGTTGAGCATGTTGCCCCAGCTCGCCACCGGCGGCTGGATGCCATAGCCGAGATAGCTGACATAGGATTCGAGCAGGATCGCCTTGGCGACGTTCAGCGTCGCCGCCACCACGATCGCGGCGGTGGCATTGGGCAGCAGCGCGCGCACCATGATGCGCAGGTTGGAGGCCCCCATGGCCCGGGCCGCCACCGCATAGTCCTGCTCGCGCAGCGAGCGGATCTGGCCCTCGACGATGCGCGCGACATTCATCCAGGCGGTCGCGGCGATCAGCAGTGTCATCGAGGCGAGGCCGGGCTCGACCAGGGCAGCCAGAGCCAGCAGCAGGAAAATGGTCGGAAAGCACAGGACCGCGTCGACGAAGCGCATCAGCAGCGAACCGATCATGCCGCCGTAATAGCCGGCGACGGTCCCGATGGTCGTGCCGATGGCGATGGCGATGACCATGGCGGTGAAGCCGATGGCGAGCGAGATGCGCCCGCCCATCATCAGGCGCGCCAGGATATCGCGGCCGAGCTCGTCGGTTCCCAGGATATGCCCGTGCGACAGCGGCGGCGCGAAGCGATGCAGGACATCGATATGGGTTTCGTCGAAGGGCAGGAGGAACGGCCCGAGAAAGGCCGCCAGGAACAGCGCGGCGATGGTGGCCGCACCCGCCATGGCGAGCCGGTGCCGGCGGAACCGGCGCCAGGCGGTGTTCTCGGCCAACTGCGGTGCGGCAGGGGCATTTTCCGGCATTGATCGTGCGTGTGCCATGGTCTCAGCCCACCCGGATGCGCGGGTCGGCCGCGGCATAAAGCATGTCGGCGACCAGCGAGCCGATCAGCACCAGGACGGCCGAGAACATCAGGATGCCCATCACGACGGGATAGTCGCGATATTCGATGGAATCGAGGAAGAGGCGTCCCATGCCCGGCCAGGTGAACACGGTCTCGGTCACCAGCGCGCCGCCGAGCAGGGTCGGGAATTGCAGGCCGGCCAACGTGATCATCGGCAGCAGGGCGTTGCGCATGGCATGGCGGCGCAACAGTACGCCTTCCGGCAGGCCTTTGGCACGGGCGGTGCGGATATAGTCCTGGCCGATCACCTCCAGCATGGCCGAGCGCATGAAGCGCGCCCAGATCGCGGTTTCGACGAAAGCCAGCACCAAGGCCGGCGCGATGAGGTGGTGCAGCAGGTCGAGCGGCGAGCCATTGCCCACGGTCTGGCGATTGCCCGCCGGCAGCCAGCCGAGCTCGACCGAAAACAGATAGATCGCGATCAGCCCGAACCAGAAGGTCGGGATCGACAGGGCGACCATGGCGCCGATGGTCGCCAGCATGTCGAAGGCGGAATAGCGCTTGATGGCGCCCGTGATGCCGATCCAGCAGCCGAGCAGCATGGCGATCAGCGTCGACACGGCCATCAGCTCGAAGGTCGCGCGAAGGTGGGAGCCGATGACGGCGGCGACCGGCACGCCGTCGCGAAACGACACCCCCCAGTCGCCGCGCAGCATGCGGCCGAGCCAGTCGAGATATTGCACGGGCAGCGGTCTGTCCAAGCCGAGCTGGCGCGCGATGCGGTCGAGATCCTCCTGGCTCATCTGCGACGACAGGGCGAATTGCGAGAGGGGACCGCCGGGCGCCAGATGCAGGATGGCGAAGCCGATCATCGAGACCAGCGCCAGGAGCAGGAGAGCCTGCCCCAGGCGCTGCAGGAAATAGCGCGCCATATCAGGAGGCCCAGAACCAGCTGCGCATGTTCCAGCAATTGGACGAGCAGTTGATATTCGGGGCAAAACCCTGGAGGCCGTCCTTGAGGCCCTCCGCCATCACCGTCTGGTAGATCGGCAGCAAGGCGAGGTCGTCGCGGATGATCCGCTGTAACAGGCCATAGGTCGCCTTGCGGGCGGCCTGGTCGAACTGGGCCGCGCCCTCGGCGAGCAATCTGTCGACTTCGGCATTCTGATATTGCGCGGTGTTGAGGCCGCTGCCGCCCTTGGCCGGAATGGCCTTGCTGCTGAAGCGCGGCGACACGTCGGGATCGCTGCCCTGCATGAAGTTCGAGCCGACCATGACCGACTGATATTTCGACTTCTGCCAGAACTCGCCCCAGATCACGGCGGCCGGCATGTTGCTGATGCGCATGGCGGCGCCAACTGCCCGCCAGTCCTGCATCAGCAATTGCTGGGACTGTTCGCGGCCGGGATTGCCGACCGTGGTGGAATTGCTGAATTCGAGCTTGATTCCGCCCTTCTCGCGGATGCCGTTGGATCCGCGCACCCAGCCGGCGGCATCCAGGATGGCATTGGCCCTGGCCGGGTCGTGGCGGTGCACGGGCAGGCCACCGTCATAGGCCCATGACTGCTGGGGCAGGAACGATTCCGTCGGCACCGGCAGGCCGTAATAGAGCTGGTCGATACGTGCGGTCTTGTTCATCGCCAGATAGAGCGCCTCGCGGACCGCCCTGTCGGCGAAGGGGCCATATTCGAGATTGAGCGCGATATGCTCGACGAAGGCCGAGGGCGAAAGGGAGATTGTTCGCCCGCGCAAGGCTCGCGCTTCCTTGACGAAGTGGGCTGAGATGCCGCCGAGGCCGAGATAATCGACCTGGCCGGTGCGGAACTGCGTGTAGAGCACGGTCAGGTCGGGGATATATTTGAACACGACCCGCTCGAGATGGGGCCCGGGGCCGTGATAGGCCGGGTTGGCGCGCAGCTGGATGTGGTCGCCCGAGACACGCTCGCCCCAGCGGAACGGGCCGGTGCCGACCGGCGCGGTGTTGAACGGCGCGCTGTTGGGGTCCTGGGCCTTTTCCAGGATGTGCTTCGGCACGATGAAGGTCAGCGCGAGGATGGAAAGATAGGGCGAATAGGCGCTTTCCATGTGCCAGTGGATTTCGTCCGCGGCGACGACCTTGATCTCCTTGACCAGGCCGTGGCCGACGCGGTTGCGCACCCGGAAGGCCGGGTTGTTGATCAGGTCGAGGGTATATTTGACGTCGTCTGCCGTGAACGGGGTGCCGTCATGCCATTTGGCGTCGGTCCTGAGCTTGATCTTCCAGGTCAGGCCGTCAGCCGACAGGCCGCCATTCTCGACCGTGGGGATTTCGCGCGCCAGGTCCGGGACGAGCCGGCCTTGCGGATCGATATGCCAGAGCGGGCTGAAGATCTGCCACCAGACGCCCTGGTCGACCTCGCTGCCCGGCATCAGCGGGTTGAACACGGTCGGCTCCTGGGAAATGCCGGCGACCACCTGGCCACGCGGCTTGTCCGGCGGGATGGCCGGAGCGCGTGCCTGAGCGAAGACCGGCATGGCGCCGCCGACCCCAAGCCCCTGTGCGAGCGCCGCGCCGGCGCCGAGCATGACCAGCTTGCGCCGGCTCGGATGTCCCGATCCCGAATGGGTGCCAGTCATGGCCTTGTCCCCTCTTGTTGAACCCGGCTGTGTTCAGCCTCGGTCATGGCAACGAAGCCTTCCCGGTCGGAAGGCAGATCTATGGTGGCGCGCTGGCGCTCTCAGCCGGACGGGCGCAGCGTCGGCCTGAGCGGCGACAGGTCGGCGGCGGATACCCCGAGCCCTTGAAGTGCTTCCGGCAGGTCGCGGCCGAA
The DNA here is from genome assembly GCA_017304475.1 of Hyphomicrobiales bacterium. GTDB lineage: Bacteria > Pseudomonadota > Alphaproteobacteria > Rhizobiales > Phreatobacteraceae > Phreatobacter. The sequence continues at coordinate 126,536 of JAFKKV010000021.1, forward strand.
CATGATCGCCGCGATGGCCTGGCCCATGGCCGGCGAGGTGAGGATGCCGCAGCCGCCCTGGCCGGCGAGCCAGAAGAAGCCCTCGGCGTCGGGCCGCGTGCCGGCGACCGGGTTCTTGTCGGCGGCGAAGCTGCGCAGCCCGGCCCAGCGGCTCAGCGGCCGGCCGATCCGGAAGGCTGTATCCTGTTCGATATTGTAGATGGCCTGCGCGACATCCAGGTCGTCGGGATGGACGTCGCCGGGTTCGGTCGCGACTGCATCGGCGAGGCTGCCCATCAGACAGCCGGTCTCGGGCTTCACGTACCACTGGTAATCGACATTGCCGACATGCGGCCATCCCGTCGTGTCGAGCCCGGTCGGCGCGGCAAAGGTGAAGGCGGTCCGGCGATAAGGCACGATGCCGAGCGGGGCGAGCCCGGCGAGTGCGGTGACCTGATCGACCCAGGCACCTGCCGCGTTGAGCAGGAGCGGCGCCCGCAGCGTCTGGACCTCCTGCGCCTTGTCGCCGAACGAAACCACCCACTGGCCGTTCCGGCGTTCGATCGCGGTGACGCCGGCACCGGCGATCAGCCGCGCGCCACGCGCCTTGGCGCCGCGCAGATAGCCCTGCAGCAGCGTATTGACGTCGATGTCCATGGCATCCGGCTCATGGATGCCGGCATCGACATGATCGGCGACGAGGGCGGGGAACAAGGCGAGCGCCGCGGCGCGGTCGACCGGCTGCGACCGCGCACCGACCGAGGTCAGGTTGTCGTGCAGGCGGACGAGCACCTGCTCCTGGTCGGCGCGGCCGACGGTCAGGCAGCCGCGCGGCGTCAGGATCGGCGTCTCGGCGAAGCCGGGCGGCGGGGTTTCGAGGAAGGCGCGGCTTGCCTGCGCGAGGCGGCGCATGGTGCCGGCGCTGATGCCGACAGTGAACTGCGCCGCCGTGCGCCCGGAGCTGTGATAGCCGAAATGCTCTTCGCGCTCGATCAGGGCGACGGATGAGAGACCGGACAGGAAATAGGCCGCCGACGCGCCGGCGATCCCTCCCCCGATGACGATGACATCCGCCTGCATGGACCTGAAACCCTCTCTCGCGATCCGCTCCTCCGCCGAACCGGAACGAAGCGTCGCAAGGAGGTCATCGCAGTTGCGCGATGTCGATGACAATTAATCGAAGCCCGGCCCGCAAAAACAGCGGGCAGGCCCCAGCTTCCTGAACCCCCACCCCGAATTATTGAAATCGACAAGGCGGGCCCGCCGCCCGATCCCTGATGGCGCAAGACCGCCACGGATCCCTGGATTTTCATCATGCGCGATTTGAAGACCGCCTCGAAGGACCGCCGCCGCATTTTTTCCGGCAGCGAATTCGAGCGGACCTATAGCTACAGCCGCGCGGTGGTCGTCGGGCCGCATATCCTGCTCTCCGGTACGACCGGCTACGACTATGCGACCAGCACCTTGGCCGAAGGTGCGCGCGAGCAGACGCTGCAGCTGTTCCGCAATGCCGCTTCGGCCTTCGCCCAGGCCGGCGCGACGCTCGCCGATGTGGTGCGCGTCAGGATGTATATTTCCGGTGCCGAAAACTACGAGACGGTGATGGCGGTCTTCGCCGAAACGTTCCGCGGCATCGACCCGGCCTGCACTACGGTCGAGGCCGGCCTGTTCGACCCGGCCATCATCGTCGAGATGGACATGGACGCCGTCAGCCATGTCGGCGCTTAGTCTCCTCTCGCATGTGCCGGACGATGTCGCGGCGCGCCTTGGCCGGCGGCCGGACGCCTTTCCGCGCCAGGTCGATGTTGTGGTCATCGGCGGCGGCATCGTCGGCGCCGCCTCTGCCTATTATCTCAGCCTCGGCGGGCTGAGCGTCGCCCTGGTCGAGCGGGACAAGGTCGCCTCGCAGCAATCGGGCCGCAACTGGGGCTTCGTGCGTACGCAATATCGCGATCCCGCGGAGCTGCCGCTGGCGGTCGAGGCGCTGTCGATCTGGCCGGAGCTCGAGGCCGAACTCGGCCGCGAGATCGGCTGGCGCCGCAACGGCTGCATGTTCGTCGCCGAGAGCGATGCCGAATACGAGACCTTCGCACGCTGGCAGGCTGCTGCCCGGGACGTCTCGCCGCAAGCGCGGATGCTGAGCCGCGGCGAGGTCGGGACCATCCTGCCGGCACTCGCCCGTGAGGTTCCCGGCGCGCTTTATACCGCGACCGACGGCCAGGCCGAGCCGGCGCTGGCGACCACCGCTCTCGCGCGCGCCGCCGAGGACCGCGGCACCTGGCTCCTGGAGGATTGCGGCGCACTGTCGATCGAGACGGCCGGCGGTCGCGTCACCGGCGTCATGACCGAGCACGGCCTGATCGCCTGTGGCACGGTCGTCTGTGCGGCGGGGGCGCAGGCGCATCGGTTCCTGAAGCCGCTCGGTCTCGTCCTGCCCCAGCAGGTCGTGCGCAGCACGGTCTCGCTGACCGCGCCGATACCGGCGATCAGCACGCCCTGCTTCTGCGGCTTCGGCCTTGGCCTGCGCCAACGACCTGACGGCTCCTGCATCCTGGCCGCCGATTCCAGCTCGGATGTCGACCTGACCTTCGATTCCATGCGTGCCGCCGGCTTCTTCGTTCCCGAGCTCATCAGGCATCGCAAGGGGTTCGCCTTCCGGCTCGGCCGGCCGTTTCTCGACGATGTCCATGCCCGCCTCGCACTGCCCGCGAGCGAGCGGATCATTGTGCCGCGCCGGCCCCGCATCCCGGCCAATGGCGGGCGGGCCGCCCGGACGGCCGAGCTGTTCCAGCGCCTGTTCGAAGGGGCGGGGCAGGCCCGGATCGTCAAGTCCTGGGCCGGCCAGATCGATGTCCTGCCGGACGCGCTGCCGGTGATCGACACGCCGTCGGCGGTTCCGGGCCTGATCGTCGCGACCGGTTTTTCCGGCCACGGCTTCGGCCTTGGTCCGGCCGTCGGCCGCCATGTCGCCCGGCTCGCCGCCGGCCTGGCCCCGGCTGAGGCGATCCGGCCGTTTCAGCTCGATCGTTTCGCCCGCGGCACCTATTCGCGCGCCCACGCCCCCCTCTGACCGATCGCACACGGACATCGCCATGATCCCCCAGAGCCGCGCCTCTTACAGTGACATCGTCGGCACGCTCCGCCTGCCGTCGCTCGCCTTCATCGACGGCGGTCCTGTTGCCGCCGTCGGAGGTGAGGTCATCGAGACCGTCAATCCCGCGACGGGGCAGGTCCTTGCAACCGTCGCGCATTGCCAGGCCGGCGATGTCGACCGGGCCGTCGCTTGCGCCCGGCGGGCCTTCCGGGGCGGCGTCTGGTCGCGTGTAGCGCCCGAACAGCGCAAGGCGGTGCTGCTGCGCCTTGCCGCGCTGATCCGCGCCAACAGCACGGAACTCGCCGTGCTGGAAAGCCTCGACAGCGGCAAGCCGATCCGGGATTGCCTGAAGGAAATCGCCGTCGAGGTGCCGGATACCTTCCAGTGGTATGCCGAGCTGATCGACAAGAGCTTCGGCAAGGTGGCTCCGACCGGTGAGCAGGCTTTGGCGATGATCGTGCGCGAGCCGATCGGCGTGGTCGCCGCGGTGCTGCCCTGGAACTTCCCTTTGCTGATGGCGGCCTGGAAACTGGCGCCGGCGCTCGCCAGCGGCTGCTCGGTCATTGTCAAGCCGGCCGAGCAGACCTCCCTGTCGGTGCTGCGACTGGCCGAACTCGCCGCCGAGGCCGGGGTGCCGGCCGGCGTCCTGAACGTGGTGCCGGGCCTCGGCGAGACCACGGGCAGGGCGATCGGCTGTCACGGCGATATCGATGCCGTCTCCTTCACCGGCTCGACCGAGGTCGGCCGGCTGTTCCTGCGCTATGCGGCGGACAGCAACCTGAAATCCATCGGCCTCGAAATGGGCGGCAAGAGCCCGTTCATCGTGCTCGACGACGCCGAACTGACGCCCGACATGATCGACAACGCCGTGATGGCGGCCTTCTGGAACGGCGGGCAGAACTGCTCGGCCAATATGCGCCAGATCGTCGACCGGTCGCGCCAGGAGGAGTTCGTCCACCTGGTCGCCGAGCGCACCAGGGCGCTGGTCATCGGCGATCCCCTGGATCCCGCTACCGAACTCGGCCCCTTGATATCAGACGAGCATCGCCACCGCGTTCGCGGTTATGTCGAGGCCGGCTCCCGGGAAGGCGCGCGAACCGTGCTTTCCGCAGATGCCGCTCTCGCCGGCTCCTCCGGCGCGTTCCTGGGGCCGACGATCTTCGCCGATCTGACGCCGGCCATGACCATTGCGCGCGAGGAGATTTTCGGCCCGGTCCTCGGCGTCATGCCGGTCGACGGGTTCGAGCAGGCCCTGGCGACCGCCAACGACACCGACTACGGCCTTCATGCGACGGTCTATACCCGCGATCTCGACCGGGCGATGGTCATGGCGCGGCGGCTCGCCTGTGGCACCGTCGCCGTCAACGGCTTCACCGAGGGCGATATCAAGACGCCGTTCGGCGGCTACCGGCGGTCCGGGTCGCTTGCCCGCGACAAGGGCAGCGAGGCGATGGCGCAATATCTTCAGACCAAGACCATCTGGCTGTCGATCGGCCAGGTGATCTGACCATCATGACCCCTCCGATCCTGTCCGTTGCCGGCCTGACCACGTCGTTCCGTGTCGCGGGCGAGTGGCGCCCGGTCGTGCGCGATCTCTGCTTCGACATCGCGCCGAAGGAGACGGTGGCGCTGGTCGGCGAATCCGGTTCCGGCAAGAGCGTCAGCGCGCTCTCGATCATGCGGCTGACGCCGGCCGGCAGCAGCCGGGTGGAGGGCAGCATCCGTGTCGGTGGCACCGAACTGCTGACCTTGCCCGAGGCTGCCATGCGGCAGGTCCGCGGCAACGACATCGCGATGATCTTCCAGGAGCCGATGACCAGCCTGAACCCGGTGCTGCCGATCGGTTTCCAGATCGCCGAGACCCTGGTTCTGCATCGCGGCCTGTCGCGCACCGAGGCCGAGGCCGAGACGGTCCGCCTGCTCGACAAGGTGCGCATTCCCGCCGCCAAATCGCGCCTCGGCGAATATCCGCACCGGTTTTCCGGCGGCATGCGCCAGCGCGTGATGATCGCCATGGCGCTCGCCTGCAAGCCGCGCCTGTTGATCGCCGACGAGCCGACCACCGCGCTCGACGTGACGATCCAGGCTCAGATCCTGCAGCTCATCAAGCTGCTGCAGGAGGAGGACGGCATGTCGGTGCTGTTCATCACCCACGACATGGGCGTGGTGGCCGAGATCGCCGACCGCACCGTGGTGATGTATGGCGGCGAGGCGGTGGAGAGCGGGCCGACCGAAGATATCTTCGCCCGCGCCAGCCATCCCTATACCCGCGCCTTGCTGTCGGCCGTGCCGAAGCTCGGCGCCATGGGCGGCCGCGCCAGGCCGATGCGCTTTCCGGTGGTCGACCGGGCGACGGGCCTGTCCGACATCCCGACCGAAACCCCCGACACGGTGGCGGCGGGGCAGCGCCCGGTGCTCGACGTCCAGGGGCTGACCACGCGTTTCGATATCCGCGCCGGCCTCTTCGGCGGGCTGAAGGGACGGGTGCATGCGGTCGAGAATGTCTCGTTCAGCCTGCAGCCCGGCGAGACGCTGGCGCTGGTCGGAGAGTCCGGCTGCGGCAAGTCGACCACCGGCCGCTCCGTGATGCGGCTGATCGAGCCCACGAGCGGCTCGGTGCGGCTGGATGGCGAGGACATTCTGACCCTCGGCCAGGCGGCGCTGCGCGAACGCCGCCGGATGATCCAGATGGTCTTCCAGGATCCTTTCGCCAGCCTCAATCCGCGGGTCAATATCGGCACGGCGGTTGCCGAACCGCTGCTGATCAATAAGCTCGCGACGCGGGCGGAGGCGCGCGACAAGGTTGCCGGACTGCTCCGCCGCGTCGGCCTATCCCCTGACATGGCCGGCCGTTTCCCGCATGAGTTCTCCGGCGGCCAGCGTCAGCGTGTCTGCATCGCCCGGGCGCTGGCGGTCGCGCCACGCGTGGTGGTGGCGGATGAAGCGGTTTCCGCTCTCGATGTCTCGATCAAGGCGCAGGTGATCAACCTGATGCTCGAACTCCAGGCCGAGATGCAGCTCGCCTATCTCTTCATCTCGCATGACATGGCGGTGGTCGAGCGCGTCAGCCATCGGGTGGCCGTCATGTATCTCGGCGAGATCGTCGAGATCGGCCCGCGCGCGGCGATCTTCGGCAATCCCCAGCACGCCTATACGCGGCGCCTGCTGGCGGCGGTGCCGGTGCCCGACCCGGCGCGGCGGCGGGACAAGCGCGCCGTCGCCAATGACGAGATCAGGAGCCCAGTGCGCGCCGCCGACTATCAGGTGCCGGAACGGCGCTACCGCGAGGTCGCGCCCGGCCATATCGTCCAGCTCTGACGGGCGTGGTCTGGCCCGACCGGCTCCGCCTCAGTCGAAGCCGAGCAGCCCGTAGATCCGCTTTACGTAATGGCCGAAGGCGTCGGTGGTCTTGATGTCGAGACCGCGGTCGGCCGGCAGGTCGATGTCGAAATAATCGGCCATGCGTGCCGGGCCAGCGGTCAGCACCGCGCAGCGCGCGCCGAGGAACACAGCTTCCTGGATCGAGTGGGTGACGAACAGGATGGTCTTGCCGCTCTCGCGCCAGATGCGCAGCATTTCCAGGTTCATCTTCTCGCGGGTCAGCGCGTCGAGCGCGCCGAACGGCTCGTCCATCAGGATGAGCTTCGGGTCATGGACCAGAGCTCGGGCGATCGCCGCGCGCTGCTGCATGCCGCCGGAGAGTTCATAGGGGTATTTGTCCTCGAAGCCGGCAAGCCCGACCATCCTGATCAGCTCGCGGGCGCGCGCCTTGGCGGCCTCATGCGGCAGGTCGAGGATCTCGGCGGGCAGCATGACGTTTTCCAGCACCGTCCGCCATTTCAGCAGCAGGGCCTGCTGGAACACCATGCCGACATCGCGGCCCGGCGTGAAGGCCGTCGCGCCGCTGCCGATCCGGACCTCGCCTTCGTCGGCGTCATGCAGTCCGGCGAGGATCTTCAAGACCGTGGTTTTGCCGCAGCCGGACGGGCCGACCAGCGCCACCATGTCGCCCTCGCGGACATCCATGGTGACATTGGACACGGCGACGAAACGGCGGCCGCCGGTCGAATAGGACTTGCTGACATTGTTGAGCCGGATCAGCGGTTCGGCTTCCACGGTCGCCGATGTCATGACAGCCAGCGCTCCAGATTGGCGGCGACGAAGACGTCGTCGGCAAGGTCGGCATGTTCTTTGGTCACCCGGTCGATCAGTTCGGACTGGCCGGGGCTGAGGCCTTCTTGCGGGTTGAGGCACCAGATGCCTTCCAGCAGGCCCTGACGGCGCAGCACCTCGTGGCAGCCGGCAATGCAGCCGTGGAAATCATTGGCGACGTCGAAGAAGGCGGCGTTGCAATCGGTCACCCGGGCATCCAGCGCCAGCAGCTCGGCCGACACCGCCGGCTCGGCCGCCGCGCGCTTCAGCCGGTTCAGCAGGTCGACCGCGCCCTTGGTCCAGACCGACCAATGGCCGAGCAGGCCGCCGCGGAAGCGGACGGCGACCGGCTTGCCGTCGCGCATGGCGACGAAGGGCGTCACCAGGTCGAGCACGATATGGTCGTCATTGCCGGTATAGAGCGTGACGCGTTCCTCGGCGCCGGCCGCCACCAGGCCGCGCACGATATCCATGGTGCGGTAGCGGTTGAACGGCGCCGCCTTCACGGCCACCACATTGTCGATCGCGCAGAAGTCGCGCCAGAAATCCGCGTCGAGATCCATGCCGCCGACGGCCGGCTGCAGATAGAAGCCGACCAGCGGGATTTCCTCGGCGACACGCCGGCAATGGGCGATGAGCGCGGCATTGTCGGCGCCCTTCATGGCGGCGAGGCTGATCAGGCCGGCGGAATAGCCGAGCGAGACCGCGAGCCGGGCTTCGCTCGCCGCCTGTTCGGTGCGGCCGCAGACGCCGGCGATCATGGCGAGCGGCCGGTCGGTCCAGGCCTTGGCGTCTTCCATGGCGGCCGACAACACCGGTTCGTAGAGGCCGACATCGCGGATCTCGAACTGGGTGGTGTGGACGCCGACGGCAAGCCCGCCGACACCGGCATCGAGATAATAGCGGGTCAGGGCGCGCTGGCGGCGGCGGTCGAAGCGCCTTGCGGCGTCGAGCGCCAGGGGATGAGCAGGAATGGCGGCGCCGCCTGAAATGACGGCCCTGATCGCCTCAGGAATGGCGTGACGGTGAAGACCCATGGACCCCTCATTCTCTCGATCCGGCGCCGGGCGCCACGAAGTCATGCCAAGGCCCGGGCAGACGCCCGGGCCGGTTTCAGCCAAGTTCCGGTCCGGCGATGGCGAAGATCTGCCCAGGCTCGCCGAAGGGCTGGCTTCGCCCGAGCGCCATGCGCAGATAGGGCCGCTCCCTGAGGAAGCCCGATGCGGTGAGATGGGCAGCGATGCCGTCCCAGGTCGCCGGCACGTCGAGGACGACAGGCCCTTGGGCCCGGCTGAGCGCGGCCTTGAGCAGTTTCAGGGCCGTCGCTTCATCCGGGGCGACCAGCGGCCCGATCTGCAGGGCGAGCCGCCCCGGCCGCGCCAGCACGAAACCCGTGCCGTCCCTCAGCACCAGTGCCTGGGCCGGCGCGCGTTGCATCAGGCCCGACAGCAGCCGCCGGCGCGGCGCGCCGAAGGCCTTGGCGTCGGCCGCGACAATGGTTCCGAGATCATCGGGCATCGCGGGCCGGATGAGGTTCGCATCGCGCGGATCGTCGGCGGGTTGGCCCACGCCCCGCCAGCGCCAAAGCGGAAACTGCGGCAGGAAACCGAGCGGACCGTAGATGCGCTCGCCTTGCGGCGTCGCGTCCAGCACCGGCAGGCAATTCAGCGATGCCAGTTCCGCCATGCAGCGGCGCAGCACGGCGGTGCCGAGGCTGCGTCCGCGTTCGGCGGCCGAGACCAGCACCATGCTGATCCAGCCGAAGCCGCCGAAGGCGAGGATGGCGCCGGTGGCGACCGGTCCGCTTTCGCCGGGAACGCCGAACACCGCGCCCTGGTTGAAAAAGATGCGCCAGTCCTCGGCCGACTGGTTCCAGCCGGCCTGTTCCGACAGCCGGCCGGCGGCGGCGAGCGCCGTCACGTCCAGGCGGTCGATGGTGATGGGTTCAGTAGGCGCCATCCCGCACCTCGAAATGAGTTGGCTTGCCGAGGCCCGGCTTGGCGCGGGCGACCCAGTCGGCGACCCAGTCGATCATGCGCGCGAGCGGCACCTGCGGGTAGCCGAACAGCCGGGCGGCCTCGGCCGCATTGTTGAGCCAGGCGGTCGGCGCTTCCTCGCCGGTCACGATAGGCGCCTTGCCGAGCCTCTCGCCGAACAGGCGGGCAAGCCAGCGCACCGAAATGGTCTCCGGGCCGGTGACGTTGAGCGGCGAGGCCGGCACTGTCGCCTGGCGGAGTGCGCGCAGCGCCTGGGCATTGGCGTCGCCCTGCCAGATCACGTTGACATGGCCCATGGTGACGTCGATCGGCTGGCCGTCGCGCACCGCGCTCGCCACGTCGAACAGCACGCCGTAGCGCAGGTCGATGGCGTAGTTGAGCCTGAACAGCCGGCCCGGCGTCTGGTGGACGCCGGAGAAATAGCTCATCAGCCGCTCGCGACCGATACAGGAATTGGCATATTCGCCGGGCGGGGTCAGCGCGCTGTCCTCGGTCGAGCCCTGGCTGCCGATGGCGACGAAGGGATAGACGCAGCCGGTGGAGAAGGTGACGATGCGCGAGCGCTGAAAGGCTTCGGCCACCAGCGTCGGCGCATGGACGTTCATCGCCCAGGTCAGGGGCTGGTCGCCCTCGGCGCCGAACTTGCGGCCCGCCATCAGGATGACGTTGCCGGCCTTGGGCAGCGCCTCGACCGCGCCGCGGTCGAGCAGGTCGCAGGCGATGGTCTCGACGCCATGGCGCTCCAGGCTGTCGCGCAGGCCCTTTTCGCTGAACCGCGCGACGCCGATGACGCGTTTGCCCGGAGCTGCATTGCGGGCGAGCCGCGCCAGCGTCGGCCCCATCTTGCCGCCGACGCCGAGGATCATGATGTCGCCGTCGAGGGCGGCGAGGTCGTCGACCAGCGCGCGGCTCGGGCGGGCCATGAAGGCGTCGATCTCGTCGCTCGTGTCGAAGCGCTCGGGCAGGGCGGACGGATCGAGCCAGGTGGTCGCGGCCGTTGCGATGTCGTTCATGGGTCTACTTCCTTGCATCGCGGGGAACGAAGATGCGCTCGGCCGCCAGCACGACCAGATAGAGCGCGATGCCGATGAGGGTGAGCAGCAGCACGGCCATGAACATGGCCGGCGTATCGAGCGAAGCCTGTACCTGGATCATCAGATAGGCGAGGCCACGATCGGAGGCGATGAACTCGCCGACCACGGCGCCGGCGACCGCCAGAATGGCTGCGACCTTCATGCCCGAGAAGATATAGGGCAGGGAGCCCGGCAGCTGGATGTAGCGGAACACCTTCCAGCGCGAGCCCTTGAGCGAGCGGACGAGGTCGAGCAGGTCGGGCTCGACCTCCTGCAGGCCGCGCAATGTGGTGAGCAGGATCGGGAAGAAGCACAGGCTGAAGGTGATCAGCATGTTGGTGCCGATGCCGTAGCTGAACCAGACGATCACCAGGGGGCCGAGCGCCACCTTGGGGATCATGTTGAGGGTGACCAGCAGCGGGAATACGGCCAGCGTCAGAAGCCGTGACCAGGAGAACATCAGCGCCAGCACCACGCCGGCGACGGTCGCCAGCGCGAACCCGCCGACGATCTCGGACGCGGTCACCAGGGTGTTGGCGCGCCAAGCGTAATTGGATTTGGCGAGCGTCGCCAGGATGTCGGTCGGGGCCGGCAGAACGAAGGCCGGCAACGAGGTGGCGCGCACGCCGAATTGCCAGGCGAGGACCAGCGCGACATGGACCGCCACCACGGCAGCCCAGCGCCCGGCCATGGCCCGCCTTTCGGCCTGACGCGTCGCGGCGGCATCGGCCTCGGCCATGGCGTTTCGATCCGGACCAGCCAGCATGGATCCCCCAATCCCGGTATCCGGGCGACCCCCGGATTTGCCCCGGAGGTTAGGAACGCCGCGCGTCGTTGTCAACCAACTGGTTGGATAAAGTCAGTCGACCGGCCTGAGCGCTCCGAGCGCGAAGGCCACGACATGGCGCCGGCGGGTCGCGACGGCCTTGGCCGTACCGAGGTCGCTGCCGAAGATCGCCGACAACGTCCGGCCGTTGGAAAAGTAGAAATAGGACAGGGCGGCGATCGAGATATAGATGTTGAGAGGGTCGAGATCGGTGCGGAAAACCCCCTCCCGCGCACCGCGGTCGAGGGTTTCCTGCAGCAGCACGATCAGCGGCGAATGCATGTCCTGCAAACGGCTGGAGCGGCCGACATGGCGCGCCGCCTGGCGGTTCTCGTCATTCAGCAGAGCGACGAATTCGGGGTGCTCGGTCAGGTAGTCGAAGGAGAAGCCGACCAGTTTCTCCAGCGCTGCGAGCGGCGGCAGGTCACCGAGCTTGAGCTCGCGCTCGCGGGCGCGGATCTCGGCGTAGACCTGTTCGAGAGCCGCCTGGTAGAGGTCGTCCTTGTTGCCGAAGTGATGATAGACCAGCTGCTTGTTGACCCCGGAACGCCTCGCGATTTCGTCGATCCGGGCGCCGGCAAGCCCCTTTTCGGCAAATTCCGCGACCGCCGCGGCGAGTAGCGCGCGCTGCGTCGCCTCCGGGTCGCGCTGGCCCTTCTGACGGATCGGCAGCGCGCTGACGCGCTGATGGGGCGGCGGTGTGGTCGGGCTCATCGTGAATCGTTCCTCAGTGCCACTCTACCAATCAACCAAATGGTTGTGTACAGTCCCGGCCGGTCCTGAACCGCCGGCTTCGATCCTGTCGCTTCGTGAGGAGGCGACAGGGCGTCGATCGGCTGAAGATCCGATGACAGAGGGGAATGCAATGACAAAAATGCTTCACGGCGCGACGCGCCGGACCTTTCTCGGCGGCCTGGCCGGCGCCGGCCTCATGCTGCCGCGCCGCGCGAGCGCGGCCGAAAAGGTCAATCTGGTGCTCAATTGGACGCCGACCGCTGATCACGCGCCCTATTATTACGCCAAGGCACAGGGCTGGTACGCCGAAGCCGGCATCGATCTGGTCATCGAGACCGGCCGCGGCTCGGGCGCGGCCGCCCAGCGGGTCGCCGCCGGCAGCTCGGAACTCGGCATCGCCGACATGGCCACCGCGCTGCTCGCCAAGAGCCGCGGCAGCAAGCTCACCGCCGTCATGGTGGTCTATGCCAATTCGCCCCAGGGCTTCTATTGGCTGAAATCGAGCGGCATTACCGGCGCCAAGGATTTCCCGGGGCGGTCGATCGGCAATCCGCCGGGCGACGCCTCGCGGCTGATGTGGCCGGCCTTTGCCAAGAAGGTCGGCATCGATCCGGCATCGGTGCGTTTCGTCAATGTCAGCCCGCAGGCCAAGATCCAGGCGCTGCGCGGCAAGACCATCGACATCACCTCGGACTTCTACAACGAGCACGACCTGAAGCTGCGCGAGTTCGGCGCCGATCTCGGCTTCCTGGCCTGGCGCGACATCGGCCTCAACCCCTATGGCAATTCGGTCATCGTCAACGACGATTTCCTGGCCGCCAAGAAGGATGTGGTGCGCAATTTCGTCCGCGTCTCGCAGCGTGCCTTCGCTGCCTGCATCGCCGATATCGGCCCGGGCCTGAAGGCCTTGCTCGGCTCGGTCTCCGGCCTCGACGAGGCCAACCAGCGCGACCAGTGGAAGCGGATCCTGGAACTGATGCGCGACCCGACGACCACGCAGGTGGCGCTCGGTGCGTTCAACCAGGACCGGCTGAAAGACGATTACGAACTGGTGCGCGCCTATTTCGAGGATGTCCGGCCGCTCGACCCGAACAAGGCCGCGACCAACGAATTCCTCGATACCGGCATCAAGTTCGCCGGCGCCTGAGACCGCGCCGCTCTCCGAGCGGGAGATGCAAAGGTCGCCCGCGTTGCCGGCGGGCGACCCAGGCGCGTTCACAGCCAATCCGCCTTGGATGCAGGTGCTGCGACCTGGGTGGAGCTTTGCCGCTGCCATGTTTCAGCTTGATCGCGGGCGCGGCACGATGTCGCGAAACATGACAATGGTCGGTGGCCACCGACATCTTGTCGGCTTCATCCTTGCCTTAGGCGTCCGGTATTGAACACGGGCCGCACCAGGGCACGGTAAAGCCGCAACGGATTGAGTGGCCGGGCAACCGCGTCCAGGCCAAGCAGCCATTTCGTCATGACGATGCTGATGACCGTCTGAATGGCATTCGCTGCTGCCATCGTCGTTGCCAGGCCGAGCACACCGAAATGCACCATGACCCAGGCAGCGATGCCGAGGGTTGGCAGGCCGACGATCAGGGTAAGGGCCATGAAGGCCTTCTGATAGCCGAGTAGCAGTAAAAGATAGCCGCTCGATCCGCCGGCCGTGTGAATGACCTGGGCAAGTCCCAGGATGACGGCCACTGTCAAGGCGGGCGCGTAGGACTGGTCCCAGATCGGTGCGGGGCCGACAATGTCGATCACGATCAGCGCAGCGAATCCGAGCAGCGCGCAATAGGTGGCGCCGGAAGCGGTCATCGTCAGAAGCCACTGCAGGCGGCGGCGATGACCGATCGTCCAACGCTCGACAATATGCGGAATGATCGTGGCGTTGACGATCGCGAGCGGCAGGGTGAGCAGGTTCGCCAGACGAAAGCCCAATCCGTAATGGGCCGCGTCGACCGTGCCGCCGAACGCGCCGGCAATGGCTTGGTCGGCAACCGAAACGGTCAAAAGGGTCAGCGAGGTCAAGAGCCCCGGCCAGGCAAGTATGGCGAGCTCCATCGGCCGGACGATTGTCTTGCCCGGACCGGGCCACAGACTGAGCTTGGCCTGGAGCCGCGCCAGCCCCACCACCGTCCCGGCCATAAGCCCGACCCATCCGGCAAACAGCAATTGTTCGGTGGTTGGTCGAAGCGAGAAGGCGAGAGAGATGGCGAGCAGCGATGCGATGGCGCCGCCTTGCGCGGCCGGCAGCAGCGAAGCAATCGCCATTCCGCGCGCTGCTCGATGGATTTCGGTCAGTACAGCCGACAGAGCAGCGAGTGGGATGATGGCGAAGACAAGGACAGCGAGCCAGCCGCCGGTGCCAAAGAATGAGGACATCAGCGTGGGGAACAGCTGGAACATGCCCCAGGCGGCAAGGCAGACCGTCAGTGCGCCGACCAGGCATACGCCAAGCGCCGTCCGGCAAACCGCCCCGGCTCGCGCGGTGTCGCTGACTGACAGTGCCTGTCCAACAAGGGTTGGAACCGTCAAGGTGAGGCCGGCCTGTGCCGCGACAGCCCCGGTTGCGATCGCGATCTGCGCGAGGAAGAAGGTGCCGACTTTAGCTGGCATCAGCACCATCGGCAGCATCACCCCCATGGCCGAGGCGATCAGCAGCAGCGATAGCTTGCCGATCAATGCGAGAGTGCCGGCCTGCAGAAATGCCATGGGGGCTCCTGTTACAAGTGGCGGACGCCCGCTCGAATCGGTCGGCTCAACGGAAGCCGCTGAAGCGCCAGTCGTTGTTCAGTAGCAGCCGGATGCAGGCCAGGATCAGGACGGCGCCGACCAGTTCCAGCACGAAGAAGAACAAGGTCCGCGGAAAGTTCATTTGCACGATGAGATAGGAGAGCGCGACGCCGGTCAGGCTGGCCGCCGCGGGATTGCCGGTCAGCCGATCGGTCGCGTACTCGATGAATGTGCCGAGCAGTACAAGCGTGGCCAGAAGCAGAAAGCACAGGATGAGGCTGCCGCCATAGTGAGCGACGGCCAGGGGGCCCGGAATGGTCATGAAGACGAAATTCGAGAAGCGCTGGTAGGTGGCTTCCGACATGCGCTGGTAGAGCGCATCAACTCCCGCCGAGGGTTGCTCGAGGAGGCCTCGATGCAGCAGATCCGGGCCAAGTCGATCGTCGGCGCCGACCGTTGTCAGAACGCCTTCGAGGCCAACCCAACGCATGACGAACAAGCGGCTTATCTCGTTGGGAATCGATCGGATCTTCTCCCTGATGCGCTGTTCTCGCTGGACATCGTCATCTCGCGTCGCTGCCGCGGCCGCGGTCGCTGGGGCAGCAGGCGTTCCGGCGTTCGGTGCGGCGGGCGGCTGGGAGGTTGACGAGGCAGGGGCGGCGGCCGGCGTCACGTCCGGCACCGCGCCGGTGAACGAATAGGCCCGGTCGAGGGAGACGGCGAGCAAGGCCGCGCCAAACAGCAGTCCCACCGCAAGGACAAGTTTGGCACAACTGCTTCGGCTAATCCGCCAGCCGCGGTAACGCGTGCCCTGCCAGAAGGCGAGCGTCGCGGCCAGCACATGAAGAATCATCTGCACCCGGCTGCCCATGGAGAGCGCCGCGACGGCCCCTTCCGCCGCGCCCAGATAGATGAGGCTGGAGGGCGGCAAGCGACCTGTCTCGATCAGCCACCAGGTGAGCACAAGCAGCCACAGAGCTATGCCCCAGCTGACCGCGAATGCGACCAAGACATAAAGATACGGGTGCAGTGCGAGAGTCGGCACGAAGCCGATTTTCAGAATGGCGAAGCGAAAGTTGAAGGCAAAGATCACGAAAGCGGCCACCAATGATGCGACGAGCACCGCGATACCGAAACGTTTCAGGATGCCGCTTGGGTCGACCAGGGTCGGGGTGCTTGCGGTGGGCTTTAGCGGCGCGGTCGCCAGGAGAGCTGTGCCGACGCCGGCCAGGCCGGCCGAAGCCGTGCCAAGCGCTGCATTCCATGCATCGGGGGTGCCGGAGAACTGACCAATCGGCTCGATGAGTGCCGTGCCGATCGCGAAGTGGGCGACGAACTTGGCCCAGAAGCCGAGCGCGAGGAACAATCCGATCAGAATCCGAAAGGCCGATCGCCCGCGCAGTATGACCAGCGGGACCAGCCCGCCGGCCAAGGTGCAAAACAGCGCAGCGAGCCAGGCCGAGCCTGGAAAGGCTATGATGGCCGGCACCGACGCGATCGCGATCGAGCCGGACGCGGCAAGAGCAATCAACCGGCGAGGCCGGTCGAGTCTCGTGTCAAAGGTAAGGATTGGGGTCAAGGCAGGAGGCGCCGGAAGTTGGCAGCCGCCGAACTCAAGATGAAGCCGGCGGCCTTGCGGGTCAGAAGAACGCGTGGTGCAGTCAGGAAGGCGCGCAGGAAATGCCGGGTGGCAGGGCCGGGGCGCAGCGAACGGCCGTGGATAACCGCGGCCAGGAGGTGGGCGTTGGCGAAGGAGCGGGCCTTCAATCGACGGATGTGGCCAGGCAGGTCGGGTCTGGCGAAATACTGCTCGACCATGCGGACGGGTTCCTCCGCGCGCTCGGACGTCGCGGGCCGGTAGGTTGTCGAGCCCTCATGGATCCGAAAATCGGCGAGAAGGTCAGGCACGCGCACGAAAGGACCCTGAAGAGCCATGCGGAAGAAGAAGTCGAGATCGGGCAACTGGCGGAACGCCGGGTTCCAGCCGCCCGCACGTTGATAGGCCTCGCGCCGGAACAGGGCGCCGGGTCCGGGTAGGCAATGCAATTCCCCGATCAATTGGTCATCGCTGTAATCGGGCGGGATAACTCTGCCGGTCTGCCGCGAGGCGTTGTCGATCAAGTCGAAATCCGGATAGGCGAGGACGGCTTCCGGAGTTTGGTCCAAGGTTCCACTGATCAGGCGAACCGCATTCGGCTTGAGCAGGTCGTCAGCGCTCAGATAGCCAAGCAGTGGTCCCGACGCGTGAGCCCAGCCATTGTTCAGAGCGGCGCTCTGCCCGCCATTCGGCTGCTGCAGCAAAGTCAGCCGATCGCCGAAAGGGCGAACGATATCGATGGTGTCGTCTGTCGATCCATCATCGACGACGATCAATTCGACGGGGGGGCAATCTTGATCGAGAACGCTTTGAATGGCCTCCGCGATGTAATCGCGTCCATTGTAGACTGGAATGACGATCGAGACCGCAGGCGCGCCGTTCATGGTGTGCGCCGTGTTGCAGGGCGCGCAAGCATGGCCAAGTGATCGCGAAGTTCGGCCGCGACGGCCGGCCAAGCGTACCGACGGGCGACGTGATCGCGCAAGCGCTGCCCCATCGCGGGCAGGGCCGAGCGGTCGGTCAGAAGCTGAACGAGGCCTTCGGCGAGCGCCTCGGCCGTGGCGGCGACCACCGCGCCGCCGCCGATATTGGCCACGTCGTCGAAGCCGCATTGATCAGTGAGCAAAACCGGCAGACCCGCCGCGCCGGCCTCGAGCGCGACCAGCGACATGGCTTCGGCCCGCGACGGTACGGTGACGAGCAACGCACGGCCGAACAGGTCGGTCCGCGCCCTTTCGTCAACGAAACCGATGAGCTCGACACGCTTGCCCAGGCCCAGTTCGTCGATCCGTCGCTTCAGTTGCTCGCGCGATCCGAAATCGGGCCCGGCCAGAATCAGTCTGAGGTCCGCAAGCCGGTCGGCGCTCAACGCAAAGGCCTCGAGCAGGAGGTCGGGACCTTTGATCGGCGCAAGGCGGCCGACAAAAAGCAGGACTTTCTCGCCGTCTGTCCGCGCGACAGGTGGGCTTTGCGGCGGGATAGCGACACCGTTCGGAATGACCACCACCCGATCAGCCGGGACACCGAACCGGTCGATGATCTGATTGCGTTCCAGCGCCGTGATGGCGATGAGGGAGGCGGCATTGGTCAGCATGGCTCGGCCGAAAAGCCGGTGGAATAGTCGTGAGACTGGCCGGGGATGGTCGAGCGCGGCGAATTCGCCCGCTGCCGAGAGCACGTAAGGGCGTCCGGATGCCCGTGCAAGCCAGGATGTGGCAACAGACAGGAGGTTCCAGTAACCCAGCACATGCACGGTCCTAGCTGCGCGGACCACGCGAAGCAAGGCGAACGGATTGATCAATGGCAAGTGGAACTTGAGCTTGACGTAACCGGTGACCAACACAGGAATACCGGCCGCGCGGAGCTCGTCGGCATAGACACCGCCTTCCATGGTTGCGACCTGGCACGGTGAACCGATTGCAGCAAGGTTCAGGGCCAGGCGGCGCGTGCGCTCCGCTGTTCCTCCGCCACGCTGCGGGTCCATCGAGATGCTAACCAGCAGGATGGCCAAGGCGATCTCCTTGGGCACCGTCGGCAAACGTGCCGACATAATGTCCCAGCCGCTCGAAGAACCGCTCGGCTCCCGCTCGCCCGACCAGGCCGAGTCCAGGCTCGCTGAACCGCCGATGGGCAAGCGCTCCCGGTTGGCCTCGCAGCGCCAGAGCTGCCCGCAATACAATGCGCGGGAGGACCGGAACGCCCGAGACATCAGGCCGACGGAACGTCCGGATCAACAGGTCCTGAACAGTGGCGAAATTGTTTTCAGGCGCCGCGTCGTCGGTGACGATCAGGCGTGGCGGCGGCGCATCGGCATTGGCGAGTTGGATCACGGTCTGGACGACGGTTTCGAGACTGACCAGGTGCAGCCGCCGCGATCCGTTGAGTGAGCGCCGAGCTGCAAGTCGCCAGGCCGGGGCCGTTGCCACTTCATTTGCAATGGCCTGAAGATTGCGCCCGCCGGGACCGAACACGGCGCCCAGTCGAAGAATGGTCGTGGCAAGGGGGCGCTTTTCGGCCAATCGCTCCGCGGCCAGATGTTCGTCGGCATAAGCAGAAATCGGCGTGGCCGGTGTTTCCGGATCGATGATCGGCGCTGGGTTATTGCCGTAGACATCGATGCTGCTGGCATGAATGACCCGTCGGACCCCAGCCTCGGCGAGCGCCTTGCCGACGCATTCCGCGACAGCGAGTCTGGAGCCGTCGCCGATCGGACGCAATAGATCGATCAGCGTTGTCGCGCCGTCGAAGGCTCTCGCCAGCTCCGTCACCGATGCGGCATCGACCGCGCGGACATCAAAGTCGCTGACCTTGAGCCAATCCGGCCGCGACCGGTGGATCAGGACACGGAGTCGGTGGCGGTCCGTCACCGGCCAGCCGTCGATCAGGGCGCGCCCGACAAATCCCGTTCCTCCGAGGATTGCCACGGTCCCGCCTTTTAGCGCGCGGGCAGGGAACTGCATGACCGGGGGGAGGGGCTCCGCCACGAATTGCATCCTCAGCGTGCCGCAGGGGCGACATTGCCTTCGCGCCAGACGGTCTGACGCACATAGCCGGCATAGCTCAGGATGATCCGGACCACCTTGGCCGAGACATTGTCCGGGGCATAATCCTGAACGAGGCGCGGCCTAAAACCCGCGGCATGCTGCCGCATGACCACTGCGACAGCCGCAGCGACACGGTCGGGTTGCAGGCCGCACATGATGAGCGTGCCCTCGTCCATGCCCTCCGGCCGCTCATGGGCGTTGCGAATTGTAACTGCGGGGAACCCAAGGATGGAGCTTTCCTCGGTAATCGTTCCGCTGTCCGACAGTACGCAGGCCGCATGTGCTTGCAACGCGACATAATCGAAGAAGCCGAACGGCGGTGCGAACCGGATCAAGGGATTGATGTCGTCGATACGCGCCGCGGCAAGGCGTCGCCGCGTGCGCGGGTGGGTCGAGAACAGCACCGGCCAGCCATGCTGCCGGATCAATTGGTCGAGCGCGGCCATCAGTTCGCGCAGATTGTCTTCGTTGTCGACATTCTCTTCGCGATGAGCGCTGGCGACGAAATAGCGCCCGGCTTCCAGGCCCTGTTCGGAAAGGATCTGGGAGGCTTCGATGTCCGGGCGATGTCGGTCGAGAACTTCCTTCATCGGCGAGCCGGTCTTGATCACCGTCTCGGGGCGCAATCCCTCGGACAGCAGATAGCGCCGGGCATGCTCGGTATAGGTCAGATTGATATCACTGGTGTGGTCGATGATCCGTCGGTTGATTTCCTCCGGTACCCGCTGGTCGAAGCAGCGATTGCCCGCCTCCATGTGAAAGATCGGAATTCTGCGGCGCTTGGCGGCGATGACGCCGAGACCGCTGTTCGTGTCGCCGAGCAGCAGCATGGCATCGGGCTGCTCGGTCGCAAGGACTGCATCGAACCGCTCGATCACGCGGGCGATGGTCTGCGCCGGCGTGTCCGCCGCCGCTTCCAGAAAATGATCTGGCGCGCGCAGGCCCAGGTCACGGAACATCGATCCGCTGAGCTCGAAGTCGAAATTCTGCCCACTATGAACCAGCACGTGGCGGGTCGACCGGTCCAGCTCCTGGATGACCTGGCTGAGCTTGATGATTTCCGGTCGGGTTCCGACCAAGGTGACAACTTTCATATGGAGTGCCCCCGTTGCCGGTCTGCCGCGGTCAACGCAGCAGATCCGCGGTCTCCCTATGCTGGTTTCCATCCGGCAGCAGCACGTCGAAATGCCGGAGCAACGCGACGGTCCGCTCCAGGTCCAGCACGTTGTTGGCGGAACTCAGCTCCCCCGTCAGCGCCGCCTCGTCGGCAGGGCCGGGGGGCGTCAATTCCGGTAGCATCGGCCGGATGGCGTAATAGGCGCCACGGCGGACCGTATGCAGGGCCTCCTCATCCGATACCATGATTTCATGCATCTTCTCGCCGGGCCGGATGCCGGTAACATGAATCGCTATGTCACGGTCGCCGATGAGTGCTTTTGCGAGGTTCGCCACCGAGGTCGATGCGGCATCCGGCACGAAGACCTCGCCGGGTCGGGCGTCGCGCAAAGCGGCAAAAATGGTATCGACCGCCTGATCGAGGCTCAGCACGAAACGGGTCATCTCCGGCACCGTGATCGTCACTGGCCCGCCGCTGCGGATCTGCTCATGGAACAGCGGAATGACCGATCCGCGCGAGGCGAGCACGTTGCCGTAGCGCACGCTGACGAAACGGGTCTGGGGGTTGAGGATGTTCGCCGCCGCGAAGATGCGCTCCTGCAGCGCCTTGGACATGCCCATGACATTGACCGGCTTGCAGGCCTTGTCCGTGCTGATACCGACGACGGTTGTGACGGGAAGCTCGTTTTCTTCGATCGCCCGCACGACATTGCTGGCGCCTAGGCAATTGGTCATGACGGCCTGAGCTGGAAAATACTCGCAGGACGGCACCTGCTTGAGAGCCGCGGCATGGATGATGATATCGGCCTGGCGCGCGGCGGCGCAGACATCGGCGTAATCGCGGACGTCACCGATACGGAATTCCAGGATATTCTTGAAATTTTGATAGAGGATGTCGTCAGTTGCGGCCCAGCGTCTCAGCATGGTGACGCGCATGTCGTGCTGCTTGGCCTCGTCGCGCGACATCACGATGACCTTGCGCGGCCGCCCCCGCTCGCCGGAAAGCGCCCTCCTGACGAAGGTCTTGCCCATCGAACCGGTGCCTCCGGTGACCAGGATTGTCTTGCCTTCGAGAGGCTGGCCGTAGTCGTTGCTATGGATCGTCATTGCGTGGACCATTCGCTTCGTCAGGTCGTGGGGGTGCGCAGTTCGGCAGCCATATCGACCCAACTGGGAGCGCGATAGCTGAAGCGGCCGTCGAAACGGGTGGAGTCGAGGCTGCGGTCGATGACCACGGCGTGATCGGGAACGATGTCGACCGGCAGGTCGAGTTCGACCCTCAGCAACTGCAGCAGGCTGAATTTGTCGATCGGCTTCGATGCGACATGATAAAGCCCGCGAGCCTGCGGGTGCTGTTCGACCATCATGCGGATAACTCGTCCGAATTCATGGGTCGTCAGGCCGGAGAAAATGGCGCGCGCATAACCTCGCACCGACCCCCGCTGGGCGAGCAGCCATTCCAGCAGCCCATGTTTGCGCGACAGCTCTCGGCCGATGATCGAGGTGCGCAAGGTGAGACCGTCGGGATCGCCGACTTCACCAAGGAACTTGGTGCGGCCATAGGTATCCTGGGCATCGGGAATATCGTTCTCCCGATAGTTTCCACGCTGGCCGGAGAAGACGCAATCGGTGCTGATGTGGATGAAGCGTGAACCATTCGTCCGGCATTGCGCCGCCAGTCGGTGCGGCAAGACGGCATTGATCTCGAGCGCCGCCAGCTTGTCGTCGGCATTGTCGCGTTGCTTGATGAGTCCGATCGCATTGATGACGACCTCGGGCCGGAAGGCATCCATGACCCGGACCAGGGCATCCTGCGATCGTGCGTCGACACCGTCAAAGCTGAGCTCGGGGACGAACAGCCCGAACGGCCGGTACAACTCGATCGCGCCGCGCAGCGTCACTGCGACCGTGTGATTTCGGCCGAATTCCGCCAGCAGGCGATGTCCCAGCATCCCATCGCCGCCCAGGATCAGGACACGCATGCTCTGGCTCCCCTCATCTCCGTGAGCCAACCTTCGAGCCGGTCGACGATCAACCGCAGGGAAAATTCCCGGGCATGATAGGTCCGCGCCGCGCCGCCCATGGCGTCGCGCTCGGAAGCGGTCATTCCGTGCAATCTGATCGCCGCTGCGGCGAGCGCCGCCGCATCCCCAGCCGGACAGCAAATCCCGGCATTCGCTTCCAGGACGATCCTGGCGGCCTCGCCGTCGAGGGCCGCCAGGATCGGCCGCCCGGCGGCGAGATAAGTCTGCAGTTTGGATGGCACAGTCAATTCGAAGAGGGGGTCCCGGCGTAGCGTCATGAGCAACACATCGGCCTGCGCGAACAGGCCGGGCATTCTGTCCGACGGAAAAGGGCCGGTAATTTCAACGGTCTCACTGAGCCCGCGCGCGGCCGCATGCGCCTCGAGTTCCGCGCGCATGCGGCCTTCGCCTATCATGATCCATTTGATTTCGGGGACGTGGCGGGTCGCCTCGGCCGCGTCCAGGACAGTTTCGAGCCCTTGCGCGACCCCCAGATTGCCAGCGAAGACCAAGCGAAAACCGGGCTTCAGGCGATGGTTCTCGCTGCGATCCGCAGTGCACTCTCTCTGGGTCGCGTCAGCTGGGTTGGGCAGATAGCGAATATCGCTTCCCGGCGCGATCAGCGCGACGGGCGTGCAAAAAGCCCGCGACGGTACTGCGATGATCTCGGATCGGCGGTAGATGAAACGTACGAGACGGCGGACAAGATCGAGCAGAGTCCGGCTCTTGATCGCTCCGGTTGCGGTAAGGCTGTCTGGCCAGAGGTCCTGGACCCACAGGAGCAGCGGCGCCCTCGTGATCCATTTGGCGACCAATGCCGGCAGACCCACCGTGACCGGCGAGGGCTGATAAACGAGAATGACATCGGCCTTTCCACGCAGAAAAAGAGCGGCGAGGGATGCCGTCGCGGCGAAGGAAAGATAATTGAGCGCGAGTTCGATCGCCCGGCCGCGGCGGCGCGGGATCAGCGGCACGCGCAAGATATTGATGCCGTCCGCTGTTTCACGGCGCGGCCATGGCCAACGATAACCTTCATAGTAGTCGCCCGAAGGGTAGTTTGGAAACCCTGTCAGGACGGTAATATTGTGATTGTTGGCAGAAAGCGCGCGGGCAATATGATTGATGACGAAATTTTCAGGGAAAAAATACTGGCTGACAATGAGAACATTTGCCATGTCACTTGGGGTCCAGCCCGGAGATGTGCTTCATCGTCATTTGTCGATCCCAGGTGACATGTGACGAGGCTGAGTGTTGCACGCCCTGCTCATCGACAAGTATTGGTGACGCGCGTGTATTTCGTACCGTCTGCGAGCGGAACGAGCAAGCCTCGAGCGTGCAGGGCATTCCGGCGTGTTTCTCGCGATGCCGCGGATGTGATCGCTGCAGCCTGTGGGCCGTCATCCTCCAGTCGTCCGGGGGGACTGGCGGAGCGGCGCGGCACTGCCTAAGTGAGAGGCCGCGAACGACCGGATAGGCGTGGTCCCATCGTTCGAAGGCAGCCTGCCGGATCAATCCGGCGGGTCTGGTTGCGGCTGTTGGGGCATCCGGCTCGGTTGGATCATCGCAAGCGATGGTCCGGCTCTGGATATCCAGCGGTTGCTGGCAGGATATCGGGGACCGTGCCATGCGGATCAATTTCGTCAATATACGCCAAATTCTTCAACAAAATTCGTGGTTTCAGTCTTGTCCTCCGGGTTTGCAGGACAGTCTGATCGAGCACGCCCAGATCGTCGAGATTGCCGACGGCGCCTACCTCGCCCGTCGTGGCGAACCGGCCACCGGTCTGTTCTGTCTGGTCGACGGCCGGTTGCTGATCGGCGGTGGCGGCGAGGGGGGCAAGGAAGCCATCCTGACGATCATCGAGGCGCCTTACTGGTTCGGCGAGATGGAGCTGTTCGACGAAGGTCCGCGCAGCCATGACGCGCGGGCCGAAGGGGCTGCGACCGTCATTCAGATCCCCCAGGAGGCGATCAAGTCCATCCTGGAGCGCGAGCCGCGCTACTGGCGCGACATGGGCCTGCTGACGGCTCTGAAGACCCGGGTGGCGTTCAAGGCCATCGAGGATTCCAAGACGGGATCGAGCCTGACCCGCGTGGCGCGACGCATCCTGGCGATCTTCGAGGGCCATGGCTTCCGCCCGACGGATCAGCGTGCGCTCCTGACGGCGTCCCAGGAACAGCTGGCGCTGATGCTCGGCCTGTCGCGCCAGACCGTGAACCAGCTTCTCGGCAAGCTGGAGAAGCAGGATGCGATCCGCCGGCACTATGGCGGTATCGAAGTTCTCGATGCCGCCAAGCTCAGCGAGATCGGCGGCCAGGGCTCCCGACCGTGACAGGCGCGACCCGAGGCGGTCGGAGCTGGCTGAACTGATGCGGCCCGCCTGCGCCGCGCCGGCCTGATCGTGGCCCTGGCGCCGGCATCCTCGGCCGGCCGCATCGGAACGTCCCCCGAAAAAGAGAAAGCCGCCCGGAGGCGGCTTTCGTTTCGTATGGCCGGTGCTCGCGCTGCGGCGACCGGGATCCTCAGTTGGATCCGGGGATGGTTCCGCCATTCTGCATGCAGGAGAAGTAGAGCGCGTTCTTGTTGTATTCGAGCGTCGTGCTGGTGTCGCTGCCCGGCAGGCGGCGCTGAACCGCCTCGTGGCATTGCCGCTGCACGCCGACATCGGCCCGCCGCGACGACATGGCCGACTGCGCTTCGGCGCCGCGCGCGAACATGAGCGTGGCGGCGATAGCCAGGGACGCGGCGACGACCGAGGACTTGCGGATCTGGTGAGCCATTTGCTCCCTCCTGTTGCTAAGGACAGGGGAGAGATCGGTGCAAAAAGCCATCGAGTCAACAATTCAGCATCGCAATTTCCGCGTTGTTTTCAACAATCACGGGCTTGTGATAAGTATTGAATTGTGGATTGTCGGATCATGTACAGTTCAAAATTTGAATTGTCGGAATTTAGACATTTAGAATGTGAATTTGTGCGTCGTGGCATGAGTTTTACGACTGCTTGTGGGACGCGAGTCACCATGGGCGTGCCAATCTTTGTCCCGCGCGCCCGATCGACATGAACGCACCGGCTACGCCCCGCCTTCGCGACGCCGCCATGTGGCCGCGTGCCTGTCACGAAGAAGTCGCGCATGATCGCCATCCCGATGACCAGCAAGGGAAGGCGCGATCGTGAACCGTGCACGTGCAAGTCTGGACGAGATCCGGAAGTTCCACGCCAGTCTGATGGCCGCGGCGAGCCACTCGGCCGATCCGCGGCTCGAGCGCATCTTCGAGCTGGTGCCGCGCGAGGCCTTCGTCTCGCCCGGCCCGTGGCGGATCATGGTCGGCAATCGCTATGTCGAAACCCCGAGCGCCGATCCGGCCTATCTCTACCAGAACGCGCTGGTGGCCCTCGATGCCGCGAAGGGCATCAACAATGGCGAGCCCTATCTGCACGCCGCCTGGATCGGCGCCGCCGCGCCCCAGGGCGGCGAGACCATCTGCCATATCGGCGCGGGAACCGGCTATTACACCGCGCTCCTGTCGATGCTGGCTTTGCCCGGCGGCAAGGTCGAGGCTTTCGAGATCGACCCGGACCTGGCGCGCCAGGCGGTGCGCAATCTCGAGCCGTTCGAGGCCGTTTCAGTGACGACAGGCGATGCGACGAGGCTCGCCATTCCCGCTTCCGATCTCATTTACGTCAATGCCGGCGTCGCCGCGCCGCCGGCCGCCTGGATGCGGGCGCTGCGGCCCCATGGCCGTATGATCTTTCCCTGGCGCCCCGCACCTGACGTGGCGCTTGCCGTGATGATCCGGCGCGGCGAGGCCGCCTTCGTTGTGGAGCCCTTGATGCCGGCCTGGTTCATTCCCTGCGTCGGCGCCTCGAATGCCGACCAGTGCACCAAGGTGCCCGACGAGGCGGCGGCCTGGTCGTCGCGCAGTGCCTGGCTGACCGCCGAGCGCCCGCCCGATGAGACCGCCACCGCGATCTATCCGCATGTCTGGTTTTCCGCCGCGCCGGCGCCGCGCCCGGCTGCGCCCTAGGCGCAATCTCGCTATTGATTTCGGGGCGAGCCGTCTCTTTCGGCCCGCCCGCCATGCAAGAGCAGCAGAATGTCCATGCGATCCGATTTCGATGTGGTGATCATTGGCGCCGGCGCGGCCGGACTGGCAGCCGCTGTCGGGCTAGCGGCGGCGCCGCTCGCGGTTCTGGTCGTCGAGGCGCGCGACCGGGTGGGCGGACGAGCCGAAACGGTGCGGCTGGTGCCGGGGCCGGATGCCGGCTTCCCGGTCGATCTCGGTTGTGGCTGGCTGCATTCGGCCGACGTCAATCCGCTGGTGCCGATGATCGAGGGCCTGGGCTTCGAGCTCGACCGGACACCCGCGGCCTGGCAAAGGCAGTCCGGCGAGCAGTATTTTTCAGTGGCCGACCAGCGCCTGTTCGCCGAGGCCTTCGATGCCTTCGAGGCGCGTATCGACGCGGCTGCGCGGACCGGCATCGACCGGCCGGCGGCCGAACTCTTCGAGCCCGGCAATCGCTGGAACCCGCTGATGAATGCGGTCAGTTCCTATTACAACGGCACCGAGTTCGAGCGGGTCTCCCTGCTCGACTACACCGCCTACCGGGACACTGAGGTGAATTATCGGGTGCGCGAGGGTTATGGCGCGGCGATCGTGGCGCTCGGCGGCAAGGTGACGGTGCAGTCCGGCTGCGCTGTGCAGCGCATCGACCATGGCCGCAAGCCGATCCGGCTGAGCACGACCAAGGGCGAGATCGACACCCGCACGGTCATCGTCACCGTGCCGACGCCGCATCTGGCGGAGCAGCGCATCCGTTTCTCGCCGGCGCTCGACGGCAAGGTGGAAGCCGCCGGACACCTGCCGCTCGGGCTTGCCGACAAGGCTTTTTTTGCTCTTTCCGAACCCGGGTCCATGGCCGAGGGCAGCCATTTCTTCGGCCGCACCGACCGGGCGGAGACGGCGAGCTTCCATGTCCGGCCCTATGGCCGTCCCTTCATCGAAGCCTTTGTCGGCGGCCGCAATGCCCGGGCGCTGGAGACAGCGGGAGAGGGCGCGATCAGCGCCTTCGCGCTCGACGAACTCAGGGGCCTGATGGGGAGCGATTTCGTCAAACGCCTGACGCCGATCGCCGAAACGGGATGGCTGCGCGACCCCTGGGCGCTCGGCGCCTATTCCCACGCCTTGCCGATGCATTCGGGGGCGCGTGCCGTGCTCGCCGCGCCGACCGATGATCGGCTGTTCTGGGCCGGCGAGGCGACCCATCCGACGGTGTTCTCGACCGCCCATGGCGCCTGGGCCTCCGGGCAGCGCGCGGCCGAAGAGGTGCTGGCCGCGCTGCGGCCCGGATCGGCGCCGGCGTGACGGGTCGCCGTCAGGCGCCGGCGAGGGGACGGGGCACCCCGCCGGCCGCCGCGGCCTTCCGGAAGATCGCCAGGATCGAGGAGATGATCTCGTCGGCGCTGAGCGGGCCCGATCCGGAATACCATTGCGGCGCCCAGTTGATCGCCCCGAACAGGGCGAAGCTGAACATGCGCGCATCATCGACCAGGATGCTGCCGTCCTTGCGGCCATCGTCGACGATGCGGCGAACGCGCGTCTCGAATTCCTTCTTGAGCAGACGCAGCTTCTTGCGTGAATCCGGGCTCAGCGAGCGGTCGCTGACGACGGCCAGGCAGATGCCGAAATCGGTCAGGATGATCCGGCCATAGATGCGGCAGAACCGCTCGAGGCGTTCGATCGCCGGCAAGGTGGTGTCGTTGTCCTCCGACAGGGCCTGGTCCAGATCGGCCAGCGCCTGGCTGGTGATCTGGAACAGAATGTCCTCCTTGCTGTCGATGTAATAATAGATCGTCGGCTTGGTGACCTTCAGCGCCGCCGCGATATGGTCGATCGTCGCCTTGTGAAAGCCGAGATCGGTGAAGATGCGCGCCGCCGTCACCAGGATCAGCCGGCGCTTCTTGTCATGCTGCTCCTGGCGAAGATCGGCGCTGCGCCAAAGAACGGCCTTGTCGCCTGCCGTCTCCGTGGCTGTTCGTCTCGCTCCCCCCATGGGATGTCGGCTCCTTCTCGTCCGGTCGCGATCTTACCGCGCGACCTTCTGCCGCATAATGCGACATCGGGCCAGCGTGGCGCGGCCGCGCCAGCCGTCGGTATCGGTCAACCGGCCGATTGACTCCTACTCGCGAGTAATCTTAGACCTACCGGCAAGTAAAAAACACGTCCAGCCCCTGCGTGGCCGGACCAGCTCGGGAGGCCAGGAATGGACCGTCGTCACTTCATGCGGAACGCCGCGATCGCGGCTCTGTCGACCGGCTTGCCGGCGACCGCGGCCCATGCCGCCGAGCCTGCCGACTTCCATATCGCCGGCATTCTGGCCTTTTCCGGCGCCTATGGGATCATTGGCAAGGACATGCGCCAGGGCGTCGAGCTCGCCATCGCCGATCGTGGCGGCAAGGTGCTCGGCAAGCCGATCCGCGTCTCCTGGGAAGACGACGAGACCAAGCCGCAGCCGGCGGTGCAGAAGGCGACCCGGCTGCTCGCCGGCGGCGCGCAGATGATCTTCGGCGCGGTCGGTTCGGCCTCGACGCTGGCGCTGCAGAGCCTGGCCGACCAGCGCAAGGTGCCGCTGCTCGTCACCATCTCCGCCGACGACAAGATCACCCGCGTCAACGGCTCGCGCTACACCTTCCGCACCTCCAACACGCTCGGCATGGAAATCCGCATGTCGCTCGAATTCGCCAAGGTGCGCGGGCTCAAGAAGATCTATGGCGTCGCCGCCGATTACCAGGCGACGCGCGACGGCTGGACCATGTTCCAGACCGAAGCCGAGAAGCTCGGCATCGCCATTGTCGGCATCGACTTCGCCCCGCTCGGCAATCGCGACTTTTCGGTCATCGTCGACAAGATGGCGAAGTCGGACGCCGACGGCATCGCCGTCTTCGTCACCGGCAATGACGCGGTGACCTTCCTCAAGCAGTCCGGCCAGGTCGGTCTTGGCCGGACCAAGGTGCAGTTCGGCCCCGTGCTGCAGGACGAAACGCTGGCCGCCGCGGTCGGCCCCGCCGCCATCGGCGTCTATTCCGGCGTGCGCTACCACTTCAGCTACGACTCGCCGGCCAACAAGACCTTCGTCGCGGCTTATCGCGCCAAATATGGCGAGTTCCCCTCGAGCTTCGCGGGCGAAGCCTATGACGGCATCAGCTGGTGGCTGGACGTGGTGGAAGCCACCAAGTCCTGGGACCGCGAGCGCTGGGTCGATGCCTTCGCCGCCAGCACCCGCGAGAACTCGCTGGAAGGCCGGAAGACCATGCGCGCCTGCGACCACCAGGCCGCCCAGGTCGGGCTCTGGGGCGTCGTCACAGAGGGCCAGGCGCCGCTGCCGCCGCTGACCATGAAGATCACCAATGTCTTCGAGCCGGCCAACCTGTTCGACGCCTGCTCGTGATCCCGTGACGAGGAGCGGCCTCGGCCGCTCCGCTCATCCCGAGGCCGGGCGGCAGGTCGTTCCGCGCCGCGCGCCTCCTGCCTGCGCGCGTCGAAGCGCCGATACGCTCGCCTGATTTCGGCTTCGCTTTTCCGGGGCTTATCGCTTGTCCACCATCGTCATCGGCCTCAGCCTGAGTTTCCTGCTGTTCCTGCTCGCGGCGGGACTGACGCTCATTTTCGGCATGCTCGGCGTCATCAATTTCGCCCATGGCGCGCTCTACATGCTGGGCGCCTATATCTGCTACCAGATCGTGCAATGGAGCGGCTCATTCTGGATCGGCCTGGCGCTGGCGCCGCTGGTCGTCGCCGTGCTCGGCGCGGCGATGGAGCGGCTGGCGCTCAAGCCCGTTTATGACCGCGATCACGTCTACCAGCTGCTGCTGACCTTCGGTTTCATCCTGGTCATCGAGGAAGCCGTGCGGCTGGTCTGGGGTCTCGACTACAAGCAGGTGCCGACGCCGGAGCTGCTCTCCCAGCCGGTGGCCCTGTTCGGCAGCCAGATCCCGTCCTACCGGCTGTTCATCATCGTCTTCGGGGCCGCGGTTTCGGCCCTGCTGTTCCTGGTCATCGACAAGAGCCGCTACGGCATGGTGATCCGCGCCACCAGTTCGGATTCCGACATGGCCGAGACGCTCGGCATCAATGTGTCGCGGGTGCGCACCCTGGTCTTCGCGCTCGGCTCGGGCCTCGCTGCCCTTGGCGGCGTGGTCGCGGCGCCGCTGGTGCCGATCGAACTCGGCATGGGCTTCAGCGTCATCATCGACTGTTTCGTGGTGGTCATCATCGGCGGCCTCGGCAGCATCCGCGGCGCCATCTTCGCGGCGCTGCTGCTCGGCATGGCCCGCGCGCTCGGCTTCACCTATGCCGCCGAATGGGTCGACCTCATCACCTTCTCGCTGCTGATCGTCACGTTGCTGACGCGGCCGGCCGGCCTGTTCAGCCGAAAGGGACGTGCGGCATGATTTCCTCCCGTCTCGGCCAGTTCATCATGGCCGCCGTCATCGCCGCCATGATCCTGGTGCCGCTCGTCAGCCGCAGCGAGGAAAGCCTCAACCTGGTCAGCCTGATCCTGATCTGGGGCCTGTTCGCCGTCGGTTTCGATCTGATCTTCGGCCTCGCCGGCATGCTGTCCTTCGGCCACGCCGCGCTGTTCGGCGCCGGCGGTTATGCCTTGACCCTGCTGATGACCAAGGCCGGCCTCGGCTTCATGCCGGCGCTCGCCGGCGCGGGGCTTGCGGGCGCCGCCTTCGCCTTCGTGCTCAGCATCCTGGCGCTGCGCGTCTCCGGCCTGTTCTTTTCGCTGCTGACTCTGGCACTCGCCCAGCTCGCCTATATCCTGGCCAGCACCAAGCTGCGCGCCTTCACCGGCGGGCTCGACGGCCTGCCGGGCGTGCCGCGGCCGGATCTCTTTGGCCTCGATTTCTACGACAACCGCACCTTCTATTATTTCCTGATCGTGGTGTTCCTGGTCGGCCTCGCGGTCATGGCGCTGCTGCGCGCCTCGCCCTTCGGCAAGGCCCTGCGCGCGATCCAGGCCAATGCCGTGCGCGCCGACCAGATCGGCTTCAACGTCCAGCGCCTGCGCCAATGCGCCTTCATGATCTCCGGTGCCTATGCCGGCGTCGCCGGCGCGCTGCTGGCCTCGCTGATGTTCTATATCAGCCCGCAAATGCTGCATTGGACGACGTCGGGCGACGTCCTGATCATGACCCTGCTCGGCGGCAAGGGCACCTTGCTCGGGCCGGTGCTCGGGGTGGCGCTGTTCGAGCTCCTGAAGGAGGAGCTGAGCCAGGTCACCCAGCACTGGTACGGCATTCTCGGCCTCATCTTCATCCTCTGCACCATCCTTCTGCCCGGCGGCATTGCCGGCCTGTTCGCCGGCCGCCGCGAAAAGGGGGACGTGCGATGACCGGCGCCGCCCTTCGCTGCGAGAATATCCAGGTGACCTTCGGCGGCCTGAAGGCGGTCGCCGGCGTCAGTTTCGCCTTCGAGCCGAACCGGCTCTACGGCCTGATCGGCCCGAACGGGGCGGGCAAGACCACGCTGATGAACGCGCTCTCGGGCCATGCCACGCTCGCCGGCGGCAAGGTCTTCCTCGACGAGCGCGACATTACCGGGCTGCCGATCCATGCCCGCACCCGCGCCGGGCTCGGCCGCAGCTTCCAGATCACCAAGATCTTCGCCGGCATGACCGTTCTGGAAAATCTGGAGCTCGGCGCCTTCGCCCATGGCCACCGGGTCCAGCCGTTCTGGCTGCCGGCCGGCCGGTTTCCCAGGGTCCGCGAGGATGCCGAGCGGGTGCTGGAGCAGGTCGGGCTGACATCGCTCGCCCGTGTGCCCGCCGAAAACCTCTCCCATGGCGACCAGCGGGCGCTGGAGGTGGGTCTGACCCTGCTTTCGGACCCGCGCGTGCTGCTGCTCGACGAACCGCTCGCCGGCGTCGGCCACGACCGGCTGGAACAGGCGATCGACCTGATCCGGCGGGTGGTCGCCGGCCGCACGGTGCTGCTGATCGAACACAACATGGACGTGGTGATGCAGGTTTCCGACGCGATCGTCGTGATGGTGCAGGGCCAGCTCCTGGCCTCGGGTTCGCCCGATCAGGTCAAGGCCAACCCGGCGGTCCGCTCGGCCTATCTCGGGGAAGACGCATGACCGCGCTCGTCCTGAAAGACTGCGACGTGTTCTACGGCAAGGCCCAGGCCCTGCACGGCGCCAGCATCGATATCGGCGACGGCGAGGTGGTCTCGCTGATCGGCCGCAACGGCGCCGGCAAGAGCACGCTGTTGAAGGCGGCGATCGGCCTTAATCCTTTGGCGCGCGGACAGAGGCTGGTCGGCGGTCTCGATGCCAGCGCCATGAAGCCCTATCAGCTCGGCCGGCTGGGCCTTGCCTTCGTGCCGGAAAACCGGCGGATCTTCCCGAACCTGACGGTCGAGGAAAACCTCACCATCGCCACGGTGATGGGGCGAACCGGCCCCTGGACCCTGAAGCGCGTCCACGACCTCTTTCCCAGGCTCGAGGAGCGCCGGCTGTCCGGCGGCGACACCCTTTCGGGCGGCGAGCAGCAGATGCTGGCGATCGGCCGCGGCCTCCTGACCAATCCGAAGGTGCTGCTGCTCGACGAGCCGACGGAAGGGCTGGCGCCGCTGATCGTCGAAGCGCTGATCGAGGCGATCCGCATGATCAATGCGGAGGGCGTCGCCATCCTGCTGGTCGAGCAGAACCTGCGCGTGCCACTGAAGCTCGCCCAGCGCCAGTTCGTCATCGACAACGGCCGCATGGTCTGGTCGGGAACGACGGCCGAGCTGCAGGCCAATCGCGAACGCATCGAAAGCCTGATCAGCGTCTGAGACGCGCAATCCGCCTTGGAGGAGATCCTGATGTCGGATGTCTATATTGTCGGCGTCGGCATGACCGCCTTCGGCAAGTTTCTCGGCACGTCATTGAAGGCGCTGGCAGGGACGGCGATCACCGAGGCCCTTGATGACGCCGGCCTGGCGCGTGATGCCGTGGAGGCGGCGTTTTTCGCCAATACCGCGCAAGGGGTGGTCGAGGGCCAGCACCTGGTCGCCGGCCAGATCGCGCTGCGCGATTTCGGCTTCCAGGGCATTCCGGTCACCAATGTCGAAAATGCCTGCGCCAGCGCCTCGACGGCGCTCAACGCAGCCTTCGCCTATGTGAAGTCGGGGCAGGGCGATGTGGCGCTCGCCATCGGTGCGGAAAAGATGAACGCCGCCGACCGCGAGCGGTCCTTCGCGATCTTCGACGGCGCCTGGGACGTCCACAATGTCGACCGCACCATCGCCACCCTGACGGCGCTCGGCAAGGACCTGCCGCTGCCGGCGGGTGCCGGCCAGAACAGCGGCATGCGCAGCGTCTTCATGGACGTCTATGCCGCGCTGGCGCGTTTCCACATGCATCGTTTCGGCACGGCGCAAACCGATATCGCCGCCGTTGCGGCGAAGAACCATTGGCATTCCCAGCACAATGAAAAGGCCCATTACCGCCAGCCGATGACGGTCGAGGAGGTGCTGGCGGCGCGCGAAATCTCCTGGCCGCTGACGCTGCCCATGTGCGCGCCGATCAGCGACGGCGCGGCCGCGGCGATCGTCTGTTCCGGCGAGAAGGCGCGCCAGCTCGGCCTCACCGGCCGTGCGGTCAGGATCGCCGCTTCGGTGATGGCGACGGGCTCCAACCGGAGTCCTGAGGAGTTCGACCGGCATCTCTGCCGGCGCGCCGCCGACCGCGCCTATGGGATCGCCGGCGTCGGTCCCGCCGATATCCACGTCGCCGAGGTCCATGACGCCAGCGCCTTCGCCGAACTGCAGCAGGTCGAGCTGCTCGGCTTCTGCGATTTCGGCGAGGGCGGACGGCTTGCCCGCGAGGGCGCGACCACGCTCGGCGGCCGCATCCCGGTCAATGTCTCCGGTGGGTTGGAATCGCGCGGCCATCCGATCGGCGCCACCGGGCTCGCCCAGATCTACGAACTGGTCACCCAGCTGCGCCACGAGGCCGGCGCGCGCCAGGTCGAGGGCGCTCGCCTTGCCATTGCCGAGAACGGCGGCGGCTTCCACGGCATCGAGGAAGCAACCGCCTGCATCACCATTCTTCAGAGATAGAGGACCGCCATGCGCCTTATCGATTTCTTCGACCGTGGTGTCGCGCTCGATCCGGACCGCCTCTGCCTGAAGGATGCCTCCGTCGCGCGCAGCTTCGGCGAGGTGCAGAAGCGCAGCTATCGCATCGCCAACGCGATCCACGGCCTCGGTGTGGGTCCCGAGCGGATGGCCGCGGTCTATAGCCCCAACGCGGCGGTCGCCTTCGAATGCGTGCTCGGCATCATCAGGGGCGCCAATGTCTGGGTGCCGATCAACGCCCGCAACGTGCCGGCCGAGAACGCCTATATTCTCGACAATTGCGATGTCGAGGTGCTCTTTTACCACAGCGAATTCGAGGACAATATCGCGCTGTTCCGGCGCGAGTGCCCGAAGATTGCGCACTATATCTGCATCGACCGGGCCGGCACCGGCGCGCCCTTTCTGGAAGACTTTATCGCCACCGCCGCCGAAACCGATCCCGATATCCCGGAGCGTCGCGACGCGCCGATCTCGATCTTCTCGTCGGGCGGCACGACCGGGCGGCCGAAGGGCGTGCTTTGGACGAACCTGGTCTGGGAGACCATGATCGCCAATTTCTATGCGTCCATGCCGACGCGCAAACCGCCTGTTCATCTGGTCATCGCGCCCATGACCCATGCCGCGGGCGGCATCGGCATCATGCTGATGGCGGCCGGCGCCACGCAGATCATCCTGCCCGGCTTCGATGCGGCCAAGGTCGTTTCCGCCATCGAGACCGAGCGGGTCACGCACCTCTTCCTGCCGCCGACCGCGATCTATGTGCTGCTCGCCCATCCGGGCCTGCGCGACCACGATTTCTCGTCGCTCGAGCATTTCATCTATGCGGCGGCGCCGATGTCGGTCGAGCGGCTGAAGCAATGCCTCGACGTGTTCGGGCCGGTGATGAGCCAGACCTTCGGCCAGGCCGAGGCGCCGATGCTCTGCACCTATCTTTCACCTGGGGATCACCAGGTGATCGGCGACCCTGCGCGGGAACATCGCCTGGCAAGCTGCGGCCGCCAGACTTTGCTGACCCCGGTCGGCATTATGGACGATGACGGCAAGCTTTTGGGGCCCGACGAGCGCGGCGAGATCGTCGTGCGCGGCAACCTGGTCATGCCCGGCTACTACAAGAACCCCTATGCGACGCGCGAGGTCTCCGGCCACGGCTGGCACCATACCGGCGATATCGGTTTCAAGGACAAGGACGGCTTCGTCTATATCGTCGACCGGAAGAAGGACATGATCATCTCGGGCGGCTTCAACGTCTATCCGAGCGAGGTCGAACAGGTGATCTGGGGCCATCCGGCCGTGCAGGACTGCGCCGTCATCGGCGTGCCCGACGACAAATGGGGCGAAGCGGTGAAGGCCGTGATCGAGCTGAAGCCCGGCGCCAAGGTCGAGGCCGACGAGATCATCCAGCTGTGCAAGGACCGGGTCGGCAGCGTCAAGGCGCCGAAAAGCGTGGAGTTCTGGGACAGCCTGCCGCGCAGCCCGGTGGGCAAGGTGCGCAAGAAGGATATCCGCGAATCCTTCTGGAAGGGCCAGGCCCGCGCGGTCTGAGGAACGGGAGCCGCCATGAACATCGCCGAGATCCTGACGAACAGCGCGGCAGCCTTCGCTGAGCGGCCGGCGGTCTGCCATGGCGCGCGCACCCATCTGAGCTATCGCGCGCTGATCGGCCGGGCGCGTGGCGTCGCGCATTGGCTGCGGCGCCAGGGCTGCCCGCCGGGCGCCCGCGTCGGGCTCTACATGGCGAACTGTCCCGATTATTTCGAGTTCATGTTCGGCGCCTGGTTCGCCGGCTGCGCCATCGTGCCGATCAATGCCAAGCTGCATCCCAAGGAGCTCGGCTACATCCTGTCGAACAGCGGCGCGGATGTCCTGGTCGTGACGCCCGACCTCGCGGCCGATGCGCGGGCGATCGTGTCCGGCCAGCCAGTGCGGGTCGTGGAGGTCGGCGGGCCGGATCACGCTGCGATGATCGCCGATGGTGGCGACAGCGGTCTTGCGAGGCCAGCCGGCGTCCGGCCCGATGACGTCGCCTGGCTCTTCTACACCAGCGGCACCACCGGGCGGCCGAAAGGCGCGATGCTCAGCCATCGCAACCTCTACAACATGACCTTGAGTTTCCTGGCCGATATCGGGCCGGTCGACGATCGCGACGCCGCGCTGCATCCAGCACCGCTGTCTCACGCGGCCGGCCTCTTCTCGCTCGCTCATTTCGTCCGGGGCGCCGCCAATGTCGTGCCGGAAAGCGGCGGCTTCGACCCCGAGGAGATCGTCGATCTCGTCAACCGCTTCCCCGGCAGTTCGTTCTTCGCGGCGCCCACCATGGTCAACCGGCTGATCGACTCGCCGGCGATGGCGCGGCTGAAGGTCGAGAACCTCGACCAGATCTTTTATGGCGGCGCGCCGATGTATGTCGAAGACCTCAAGGCGGCCCTGGCCCGCCTGGGGCAGCGGCTCTGGCAGGTCTATGGCCAGGGCGAGGCCCCGTGCACCATCACCTATTTGCCGCCGCACATGCATATGGATACCGGCGACGGCCGGCTCGAGCAGAGGCTCGCTTCCGTCGGCATCGCCCGCAGCGGCGTCAGTGTGCGGGTTGTCGATGAAGCCGGAGTGGATGTGCCGCCCGGCGTCAACGGCGAGGTGATCGTGACCGGCGACGTGGTCATGGCCGGCTATTGGAACAATCCCGAAGCCACCGCCCAGGCCCTGCGCGACGGCTGGCTGCACACCGGCGATATCGGCCAGTTCGACGAGCACGGCTTCCTGTTCCTCAAGGATCGCTCGAAAGACGTGATCATTTCGGGCGGCTCCAACATCTATCCGCGCGAGGTGGAGGAGGTGCTTCTGCAGCACCCGGCCGTGGTCGAGGTCAGTGTCGTCGGCCGGCCCCATGCCGACTGGGGCGAGGAGGTCTTCGCCTTTGTCGTTCCGAACGCCGAGGGAGCGGTGACGGCCGAACAGCTCGACGCCCATTGCATCGACAACATCGCCCGTTTCAAGCGTCCCAAGGCCTATCGTTTCATGGCCGCGCTGCCCAAGAGCAATTACGGCAAGATCCTCAAGACCGAGCTCCGCAAGCTGCTCGATGAGACTTCCCCGCGCCAGCGAACCTGCGCTAGAGGCAGGACATGATCATTCGCCCTGAACAGCCGGCCGACGCAGCCGCCATTCGCCGGGTCCTCGAAGCGGCCTTTCCCGGGCCGGCCGAGGCAGGCCTGGTCGAGGACCTGCGCGCCGACGGCGACATCGCCATCGCCCTGGTGGTGGAGGACGGCGCCGACATTGTCGGCCATGTCACGTTTTCACCCATGGCAGCGCCATTCCGTGCCCTTGGTCTCGGACCGGTCGCGGTCGCGCCGGCCCGGCAGGGAGCGGGCATTGGCGCGAGCCTGATCCGCGAAGGCCTTGCCGCGGCCGGTGCGGCGGGTTGGCAGGGCGTCTTCGTGCTGGGGGATCCTGCCTATTACCGCCGCTTCGGTTTCGATCCGGCGCTGGCTTCGGGTTTCACCTCGCCCTATGCCGGGCCGCATCTGATGGCGCTTGCGCTCGGCGTTCCCCTGCCGGTGACCACGGGGCAGGTCGACTATGCCCCGGCTTTCGGCCGCCTGGGTTAGGTTCGGCGACTGAGCTCGGCGGCGATCAATCGCGCGGCATCACCTGGCGTGGTGGTGCCGGTATCGATGGTCAGCCGGGCCGCCGGCATGGCCGCCTCGGCGGCTTCGAACTGGCCGCGAAGGTCGCGCAGCAGGTCGCGCGAGCGCATCTTGCCGAAGGCGGCGCGGTCGGCATTGGCGATCCGGGCGTCCTGGATCTCCGCCGCAGCGGTCAGCCGGACGAAAATCACCTCGCCGCCGGCGTCGGTCACGAGCCGGCGGACATGCTGGGGGAAGTCGGCCGCCACCGTCGCTTCCGGCTGGAAGGTAAAGATCGTCGAACGGCCGGTCCTGGCCGCTTCGCCGAGCGTGGCGAGCCAGAAGGTTTCGCGCAATCGGATGAAAGGCTCGCTGCCGAAGGGAAAGACGGCGGCGACAGCATCGACGATCAGGTGATTGTGGAACAGCGCGAAGCCGGTGAGTGCGGCGAGTTCCCCGGCGATGGTCAGTTTGCCGGCGGCAGGGGGCCCATGGAGGAAGACGAGCTGCATGGTCATCGAGGGGTGATATCCAATCCGTTCGACCATGATAGGCATAGCGGCGCTTGACGCCAGCCCAGGAACGGCCGGCCACATGCGAGCCTGCGATGCCCGGCCGGAGCCGATCTTGCCTCTCGGTGCGAGGCTCCGGCGACACGGTTGCAGCCGGCCGGATGGCCCATCGGCCGCCCAAGGCGACGCCGTCAGCCCGGTGGCTGAAGCCAATCGCTGCCCGGCTTCAGGCGCACGGCGCCGAATGTGTCCGTGGCATCGCGCGCGTCGCTTTGACCCGCGAACATCTCCCGAATGGTCGGCGCAAGAAACGCCTCGGCCTGTTCCCGGAGTTCGGCGGCCGTGCCGAATTGCTCGTTCAGCGCCAGTTCGGCGAAGCCGTGCACGAGCGACCAGAGGCCCATGACACGGCGCGCCAAAGTCGGATTGGCCATGATGTTCCCGGCGCCATAATAGGCCGCCACGGCGTCGACCAACTGCGCAAAGGCGGCCCGTCCGGCCGTGATCAACGGTTCGTTGTTCCGATGCAGTCGTCCCGTCCGGAACATCAGCTTGAACAGGTCGGGGTTCTCGCTCGCGAACGTCGCATAGCCCAGCCCGGTGCCGACCAGGCGCTCGATCGATCCTGGCGCATCGTTGCCGGCCTGATCCGCCATGCAGGTGGACAGGCGCCCAAAGGCTTCGATGGCGAGCGCGGTGAGCAAGCCGGTGGCGTCGCCGAAATGGTGGGCCGGAGCGGCATGGGACACGCCGGCGCGGCGGGCGCATCCCCGCAGGGTAAAACCTTCGACGCCTTGCGCCGCGAGCTCTTCCATCGCCGCGGCCAGCATGGCCGCCCTGAGGTCACCGTGATGGTAGGGCCGCGCGCGGGATCTGGGTGGGTTTGGGGTGTTCAGTTTCGCTTCCTCAGCTTCGATCATCCGGGACTAGCATCTGATCTTGTCATTGTCAAAATCAATCTTGACAGTGGTAAAATGCGCCGTTAGCCAATGGTGCCATTGACGGTGGTCATGGGCCGCTGATCGCGGTCGGCGGCCTGGTTGGAGCGAAACGGAGGACGACGAGATGGCGAAAGGCGCATTGTTTGTCGGTTGGGGGGCGCTCATTCCCGGGCGGGAGAAAGTCGCGCCGGGCGTGCTGGATGAGGCGCTGGCTTTTCTGCAGGGCAAGCGGCAGCGAGCCGAGATCGACGGTTTCGATGTCGCGCTGCTCGAGCCCCATGGCGGTGATCTCGAGGGTTTTGTTCTCGTCAAGGGAGACAAGGACGTCCTGGCCAGGTTGCGCGTCGAGGAGGCCTTTCTGCGCATCATTGTCGGCGTTCAGCTCGTGCATCAGAGGGTCGGCGTCGTGTGGGCGCATATGGGAGCCGAGATGCCGCCGCTCTTTGCGCTCTGGGATCAGCAGGAGGAAAAATTGCTGGCCAGCTGAACCGGTCGGGTCGGCATCGGCTGGTCGCGAGCATCCTTGATCGCCGTCCAGGCGGTCGCGCCGGGGCCTCTTGCCGGCCGGGCACGCGTCCCGGCCGGCCGGTTCGTCGTCGCCGCGCGCGGCGGCTGCGCGTCATTCACGCTGCAAGGCGCGGCAGCAATTCCTCGATCGTCACATGGCTCAGGAACCGCCCGCTGCTTTCGATCGGCCGTTCGTCTTCGACGGCATGGGCGAAGACCACCGCCTTGTCGGCCTCCAGCCTCTGCAGATGGGCATGGAGGCGCGGATAGTCGCGGGCGAGATCGAACAGGCGGAGATCCTCGGCCCAGCGTGCGATGCCCACGAGATAGGCGTCGGCGATGGTCCTGTGGTCGCCGACCAGCCAGGCCCGCTCGGCCAGCAGAGCGTCGAGATGGGCCAGGCTATGAGCGGCCTTGTCGTGCGCCATCGTCCGCAGCATATCTTTCTCCGGTGCGCCATCGGCTACCTTGAAGGCAGCCCAGGCGGGGGAGAAGGCTGCGTGCAGTTCGGTGTGGA
Organism: Hyphomicrobiales bacterium; assembly: GCA_017304475.1. Lineage (GTDB taxonomy): Bacteria > Pseudomonadota > Alphaproteobacteria > Rhizobiales > Phreatobacteraceae > Phreatobacter. The sequence goes on from JAFKKV010000021.1 coordinate 167,128, forward strand.
GGAAGGCCAGCGCCTGGTTCAGCCGATCGAAGGCGTGCGTGCCCTGGGCGAAACCGAGTTTCCGATCGAGGTCGCGTGCGGCGATATGATGCAGAACCGCCAGGCTCTCGCGAAGCGTTTCGCCATTCTCCAGAAGCAAGGCAGGGGTCTGCTGCGACGCATTGAAGCGGGAATAGCCTTTCGGCTTGTCCAGCATGTCGATTCGGCAAAGACGATAAGGTTGGTTCGACCATTCCAATGCGACGATCGAGCCGAACGAGCAACCATGCGGTACGCCGTAGAAAAGAACCGGTTCCATCGCGAAATTCCTTTTGATTGGCGCGGCGGTGAAGACGCGATGGATATGCGGTGGTCGGGTTTTTATGTAAAGAAGACACAATAATGTTGTGCTGTTACATTTTTTATACTGAGGTAAGGCAATGAAGGTCAGCTTATCCGAATGCCCGATCGAAGACGCGATGCGCGTGCTCGGCGGGCGCTGGCGCAGCCTCGTGGTCTATTATTTGAAGGACGGCCCGAAGCGGTTCAGCGACCTGCGCCGGGACATGCCGAAGATCTCCCAGCGCATGCTGACGCTCGACCTGCGCGAGCTGGAGGCGATCGGCGTGGTGTCACGCACCGTCTATCCGGAAGTGCCGGCAAGGGTCGAATATCGGCTGACCGATGACGGGCAGGCCCTGATGCCGGTCATTCACGCGCTCAGCGGCTGGTGGGCCGGCGTGGCGAAGCGCCGGAATGCCGAGGCCGCGTGACCGGGGCTGCCTGGCGGCGCCTCAGTGCGCCGGCGGCCGGGCGAAGGCGAGGCCTGCGATCGCCGCGAGCGTGATCAGCGCCACAAGTCCCCAGGCCTCGTTCATCGCATCGACGAAGGCGAGCCTTTCGATCATCGGTTGAAGCATCAGCTTCATCTCGTCGCCGAGCGCGCCGATCCCGCCGGCGGCAACGAGCTCGGGCGGCAGGCCGAGCGCTCGGGCGGTTGTGGCATCGCCGGCCCGCAGTTTTTCGAGAAGGTCCGCCGCATGGACCGGGGCGCGGCTGAAAATGACCGTGTCGATCAAAGCAAGCCCGATCGCGCCGCCGAGATTGCGCATCAGGTTGAACAGCCCGCTGGCATCCGGCACGGCCTCGGGCGCGAGGTGCCCCAGCGCCATGCGCGTCGGCGGCAGCAGGCAGAACATGATGGCAGTGCCGCGCATGACCTGCGGCCAGAACATTCCGGCATGATCGGTCTCCGGCACCTGGAAGGCGCTGGCGCCGAGGCCGATGGCGAAGGCGAGGAAGCCGAGCGCCGACAGGAGGCGGGCATCCATGCGCCGCTCCAGCGCCACGGCGAGCGGCGCGGTGGCGAGCTGGGCCATGCCGGTCACCAGCATGATCGTGCCGATGGTGAGCGCGCCATAGCCATGGGCGACCGCCAGGAAGACCGGTATCATATAGACCGATCCGAACAGCCCGATGCCGAGCACGAAGCTCAGGACGCAGCCGACCGCGAAGGCGGGGTCGGCCGCCATCCTCACATCGACGATCGGCGCCCGGCTTTTCAGGGTCCGGACGATAAAGCCGGCAAGGGTCGCGGCAGACAGCGCCATGAGGCCGGCGACCGGCACAGACAGCCAGCCGCGCTGCGGCGCTTCCTTCAGGCCCAGGATCAGCGCGGCGAGGGCCGTGGCCATCAGGGTGAGCGCGACGAGATCGAGGCGGCGCGCCTGGTCGAGCGCAAGGGGGGCCGCCGGCAGCAGCCAGATCGCGGCGAGCACGGCCACGAGACCGGGTGCGACGTTGATCAGGAACAGCCAGTGCCAGGACCAGGTTTCTGTGATCCAGCCGCCGACAATGGGCCCGACGGTGGGCGCCAGCACGGCCAGCACACCGCCGATCGTGGTGGCGAGCCCTTGCTGCCGGTCCGGAAACAGCAGGAACACGGCGGCGAACACCGCCGGGATGAGCGTGCCGCCGGAAAAGCCCTGCAACAGGCGCCAGCCGATCAGAGTTGAAAAATTCGGGCTCGCCGCGCAGCCGGCCGAGGCGAGCGTGAACAGCGCGAGGGTCGAGACGAACAGCCAGCGCATGGTCAGGACGCGGGTGAGCAGGCCGGTCAGGGGAATGGCGATGACCTCGGCGATCAGATAGGCGGTCTGGACGTCGCTGATGCGGTCGGGTTCGACGGCCAGCGCCGCCTGGATGGTCGGGATCGAGGTGGCGACGACCTGGACGTCGAGGATCGCCATGAACATGCCGAGGCACATCGTGGCGAAACCCATCCAGGTCCTCGCCGAGGCCGATGGTCTCTCGTCCGACCTCTGACTAGCGAGCCGACTGTCCGAGCGCGACATTCTCAGCCTTGATGCGGATGGCGAGGATCACGGCATTCAGGATGGAGAACAGGACGGCGAAAGAGACCAGCCCGAAGGCGAGCGGCAGGATCGCGATCTCGCCGGCCACCACCGCGTAGTTCGGATGGGTCATGAAACGATAGGGGCCACGGCGGATGAGCGGGTGCCCGGGAGCCACGACGATGCGCGTGGTCCAGCGCTCCCGGAGCGTCAGCAGCACCCAGCCGCGGCCGGCCTGCAGCAGAACGAAGAGACCGAGCCAATAAGGCTGTACCGGCTGGTCCCGGGCGAGGAGCCACAGGCCGCCGAGCCAGGCCGCGTGCAGCGCCACGATGAGCGGATAATGCGCCGCGCCGAACTCCGTGGCGCCCTGGCGGATGAGCCGCTCGGTATTGCGCCGGGCGAGCAGCAGCTCGGCCGCGCGCTCCGCGGTGACCAGGGCCAGAATGGCGACGGCGGGCGTCACGCCGCGCTCTTCAGGACCGCGCAGCTTGCGGTGAAGCCCGGCCCGAGCGCGGTCAATGCCGAGCGCGGTGGCAGGCCCGCCTCGATCGCGCGCTCGAGCACGAACAGCACCGACGGCGCGGACATGTTGCCATATTCGCTCAGCACATCGCGTTCATGGTCGAGGCAGCCCTGGCCGAGCGCCAGCGCATGTTCGAGCGACTGGATCACCCGGATGCCGCCGGGGTGGCAGACGAAGCGGTCGACGGACGGCCGGTCGAGGCCGGCGCGGCCGAGAATGCCGGTGATCGCGCCGGCGATATTGGCTTCGACGAAGGGCGGTATGGCCTGGGAGAAGATCACGCCGAAGCCCTGACCGTCGAGCTTCCAGCCCATGATGTCGAGCGTGTCCGACCAGCAATGTTCGCCCGAGGCTTCGACCGTGGCGATGCCGTCGGGGCCGGCGCGCAGCACACAGGCGGCGGCCCCGTCGCCGAACAGCGCGGTGGCGACGATATTGGCCTTGGTCAGGTGGTCGAGCCGGAAGGCCAGGCTGCAGACCTCGACCGCGACCATGAGCACATGGGTTCCAGGTCGCGCTCTGGCGAGTTCGCTCGCCAGCGACAGGCCGGAGACGCCGCCGGCGCAGCCGAGCCCGAACACCGGCACCCGCCGCGCATCGTCGCGAAATCCCATGGCCTTGGCGGCGCGGGCCTCGAGACTGGGCGTGGCGATGCCGGTCGAGGATATCGTCACGATGCAGTCGATGTCGCGGGCGCCGATGCCGGCGGCCTCGATGGCCTGGCTCGCGGCATCGATGAACAGCCGGCCGGCGCCTTCCAGGAAGGCTTCGGTGCGCTCCGGCCAGCCGCGTGGCTCGAAAAACCAGTCGAGCGGTTTCACGGCGTGGCGCTTGCGAATGCCGGCGCTGGCGAAGACGCCGGCCATGCCGCCGAAGCCGGGATAGCGCGGGCCGAACACGTCGTGGGCGGCCGCGGCGACGTCACGCTGCAGCAGCACATGTTCGGGCACCGCCGTGCCGATCGAGACCAGCTTGACCGCGCGATCCACGGAGAACTCCCGGGAATCCGGCCGGAGGGATATTTCCTTCGACAATCCATAGCTTTGTCGCGGCAGGGGCCGGCGCAATCCGTGTCACGGCATGTTGATCGCGTGACGTGGGCGTAACCAACGCGGCGCCTGCGCAGGAAACGGGTGGCGCTTGGCTGCTGCCGTGCCGACATAGGACGGGGGCAGGTCTTGGCAGTGCCTGTGTGAAGCCGGCCCGCGAGGCTTTGCGTGAGATTGCGAATTTGAAAGCAAGCGCCGGAGTGTGGTGCGTGTGGCGGATCGCTAAATCGGTGACAGGACGACAATGAGCGACCGGAAACAGAGGATCGACGCCATGTTCAGGGCAACGACATGCGACACCGCCGAAGCCGTCGGGCCGGCCGTCGACGCGCGCGAGCCTGCAGCGGCTCCGGCCGCAACGGATCCGCGCTGGCAGGCCGTGCTGGCGCGCGACCGGGCTTTCGACGGTCGCTTTGTCTATGCCGTCAGGACGACCGGGATCTACTGCCGGCCGTCCTGCCCGTCGCGCCATGCCAAGCCCGCCAATGTCGTGTTCCATCCGACCTGCGAGGCCGCCGCCAAGGCGGGCTTTCGCCCATGCCTGCGCTGCAAGCCGGACGGGGCGGGACTGGCCGAGCTGCATGCCGCCGTCATCGCCGATATCTGCCGTTTCATCGAGGCGGCGGAGGAAGCGCCGCAACTGGACGAACTCGCCCGCAAGGCCGGCATGAGCCCGTTTCATTTCCATCGCCTGTTCAAGTCGATCACCGGGGTGACGCCCCGGGCTTATGCCAGCGCCTGGCGGGCCGAACGCGTGCGCTCGGAACTGATCAGGCCCGGCGCCAGCGTGACCTCGGCGATCTATGGCGCCGGTTTCAACTCGAACGGCCGTTTCTATGAGACATCGAACGAGGTGCTCGGCATGAAACCCACCGATTATCGCGCCGGCGGCACCAATACCGAGATCCATTTCGCCATTGGCGAGTGCTCGCTCGGCGCCATCCTGGTGGCGCGCAGCGAGCGCGGCGTCTGCGCCATCCTGCTCGGCGACAATCCGGACGCCCTGGCGCGCGACCTGCAGGATCGTTTTCCGCAGGCCCGCCTGATCGGCGGCGACGCGGCCTTCGAAAGCCTGGTCGCCAAGGTGGTCGGTTTCGTCGAGGCACCGGCGCTGGGGCTCGACCTGCCGCTCGACGTGCGCGGCACGGCGTTCCAGCAGCGCGTCTGGCAAGCCCTGCGCGACATTCCGGCCGGCGAGACGGCGAGCTATTCCGATATCGCCAGGCGGATCGGCGCGCCGAAATCGGTGCGGGCGGTGGCCCAGGCCTGCGCCGCCAACACGATCGCGGTGGCCATTCCCTGCCACCGCGTCGTCAGGAATGACGGGGCGCTGTCGGGCTATCGCTGGGGCGTCGAGCGCAAGCGCGCGCTGATCGACAAGGAAAGCGCGGCCTGACCGTCTGCCGGGCGGCGCCGTCTCAGGCGTCCGCGGCCGGCCGGTCCCAGGCCTCGATATCGAGGAAGGTGCTCTGGTAGCAGGCGCCCTCGCCCATATCGGTCAGGCGGTCGGAACAGAGCATATTGATGGTGCCGTCGACCGTCTCCGCGCCCGGCCGCTGGCCGGGCACCAGGATGACGCCCTCGGCAATCTCCTCGCCGATCCGCAGGATCAGGCCGACGGAAGCCCGGTCATTGTGCAGCCGGACCTTCTGGCCATCGGAGAGATTGCGCCGGGCGGCATCGCCCGGATTGAGCACGCAGAACGGCTCGCCCTCGCGCTTGCGCAGAAATTTGACGCCGGAATAGGCGGTGTGCGGCTGGAAATAGGACGGCGCGGTGAGCAGCCGCAGCGGCCAGCGGGCGGCGTCCTGTTCTTCCTCGGCGTCCGGCTGCCAGTCGGGCAGGGGCGGCAGGCCCTGTTCGGCCAGCGCCGCCGAATAGATCTCGAGCTTGCCCGAGGGCGTGCGGAATTCCTGTCCGCCGGAGGGGGCCACCTTGATCGGACCGCCGCCGACCACCTTGGCGGGATCGACCGCAGCGACCGCTCCGGTCGCGCCGCGGAAGAATTCGGGCAGGATCTCCTGCTCGCTCATCCGGAACACCGGGTCGGTCAGGCCCATGCGCTGGGCCAGCGCCTGGGCAAGGCGGAAATTCGACCAGGCCTCGCCCTGCGGGGCGACCGCCGCCGGCGCATATTGCATGTAATAGGCGCCATAGGCGCGGTAGAAGTCCTGGGTTTCCAGATAGGTGGTGGCCGGCAGCACGATGTCGGCATAGAGCGCCGTGTCGGTCATGAACGGGTCGTGCACCACCACGAACAGGTCCTCGCGCGACAGGCCGGCGCGCACCTTGTTGGCCTCCGGGCAGGTGACCGCCGGGTTATTGGCGGCGATCAGGATCGCCCGCAGCGGCGGATCGTTGAGATTGAGCAGGTCCTCGCCGAGCCTCAGGTGATTGACCTGGCGGGCGGTGGCGGGACCCGAGGGCTTCTTCACGAAGCCGAACTTGAAGTCCATCGAAGCGGCGGTCATCAGGAGCGCGCCGCCGCCTTTGCGGCCATAGGCGCCGGTGACGGCCGGCAGGCTGGCCACCGCGCGCAGCGCCTGGCCGCCGCGGGCAAGCCGGGTCATGCCTTCGCCGATGCGGATGAACGAGCGCTTGGCGGCGCCATACATGGCGGCGAGCTTTTCGATGTCGTCGACGGCCAAGCCGGTAATGGCGGCCGTGCGCGCGGGCGTGAAGCGCGGCACCACCTCGCGCTCCCACTGATCGAAGCCGAGCGTGTGGCTGTCCAGATAGGCGCGGTCGCACAAGCCGTCGCGTACCAGGATATGGACGATCCCGAGCACCAGCGCCGCGTCGGTGCCGATGCGGATCGGCAGGTGCCAGTCGGCGCTGGCCGCGGTACGGCTGCGCCGGGGGTCGATGACCACGACCTTGACGCCCTTTTTGCGGATGGCCTCGACCTTCGCCCAGAAATGCACATTGACCGCCATGAGGTCGCAGCCCCAGGCGATGACCAGGTCGGAATCGACGACCGTTTCCGGGTCGGCGCTGCCGACCGGGCCGAGCGTCAGGTCCCAGGCCGTTTCGCAGCAGGTGTCGCACACCGTGCCGGCCTGCAGGCGGGTCGCGCCGAGCGCATGGAACAGGCCGTTGACGATGTGCCGGTTCATCTGGCCCTGATGCGCGCTATAGGCATAGCCGAGCAGTGCCTGCGGGCCGGATTCGGCGATGATCGTCTTCCACCGGCTGACGATCTCGTCGAGCGCGGCGTCCCAGCTGATCGGTTCGAACCGGCCCGCGCCCTTGGGCCCGGTGCGGCGCAGCGGCGTGGTCAGCCGCTCCGGCGAATGGACCAGTTCGGCGTCGCGATTGACCTTGGCGCAGGCAAAGCCGGCGGTATAGGGCTGGCCCGGATCGCCCTGGACGCGGATCACCTGGCCGCCTTCGACATGAGCGATGAGCGAGCACATGTCCGGGCAGTCATGGGCGCAGACGACGCGAACCGTTTCCATCGAAGAACCCTCGGCGCGTTGGGCCGCCTTTGCGGCGGCAGAGGCGGAGCTTTGCCAGAGTTCGGAGTCTTGGGCGGGGAGGGGGTATGTACAACGACCACTTTTCGGCGCGCCGGCGGGCCACTTGGGTTGGGCCGGGCATTCAGAGAGGACGTCAGGGGCAAGGCGAAGGTCGGTGCTGAATCGACCCTCCCACAGGGAGAGGGTGGGGCCGGAGGAGCCGGGTGAGGGGCGTAAGCGTCGAGGATCGACCGGAACGCTCACGCCGCATGCCGCCCTATCCGGACATGGACGACCCCTCACCCGGCAGCTGACGCTGCCACCCTCTCCCTTTGGGAGAGGGTTGATTTCGTTGCGCTTTTCCCGGCCACAGCATCACCGCTTGCGCGTCACCCACAAGACCACGACGCACAGGATCGCGATCGCCAGCATGACGATCGACTTGGTCTCGTCGGAGATATCGAGATACCACGAACGCAAAGTCGTTCTCCCGTTCGGTCGCGTCGGGCGCCGGTCACGAGGCCTTGCGGCGCGCCACCGCCAGTGTCGCCCGGGCAAGATTGGCCGATGCGGCGCGGAGCTGGTGCAGGTCGAAACCGGAATAGCCGAGGACCAGGCCGCTGCGCGCCTCGGCCTCGAGATAAAGCGGGCTCACCGGTTTCACCACGACGCCGGCGCGGCGCGCCTCGGCGGTGACCGCAAGATCGGAAATGGCCTCGCGGAAATGCATCACCAGCTGGATGCCGCATTCCGGCACTTCGATCTCGACGAGGTCGCCGAGCTCCTTGGTGATCGACTCCACCACCACGTCGCGCGCCTCGCGATAGCGCTGGCGCATGCGCCTGATATGGCTGTTCAGGAAGCCCTGGCGCATGAATTCCGCGACGATGGTCTGATGCGGCGTCGGCGGCTGCCGGTCGGCCAGATAGCGGGCCGCCTTGAAGGCCGAAACGAGACCTTCGGGCAGGACGGCGAAACCGAGCCGGATGCCGGGGAACAGGATCTTGCTCAGCGTGCCGACATAGATGACGCAGCCGTCGCGATCGAGCCCCTGAAGCGAAGCGAGCGGGCGGCCGACATAGCGGAATTCGCTGTCGTAATCGTCCTCGATGATCCAGGCGCCGCTCTTCGCCGCCCAGGCGATCAGGTCGAGCCGGCGGGCCATGGACATGACCGAGCCGGTCGGGAACTGGTGCGACGGCGTGACATAGACGGCCGACGCCTTGGGCGCCCTGGCAATGCCCTCATGGACCATCAGGCCGTCGCCGTCGACCGGCACGGGAACCAGCTTCGCGCCTGCCGCGACAAGGGCGGCACGGGTCGCGAAATAGCCGGGATCCTCGACCCAGACCGCCGCGCCGGGATCGATCAGCAGGCGCAGCGACAGATCGATCGCCTGCTGGGCGCCGGAGAGAATGATGATCTGCTCGGGATCGCATTGCACGGCGCGCGCCGCCCGCAAATATTGCGCGACCTCATTGCGCAGGGCGTATTCGCCCATCGGGTCGGCATAGCCGAGATTGATCGGGTCGAACCGGCGCATTTCCTGCGCGCTGATGCGGCGCCAGGCTTCCACCGTCACCGCGTCGATCGAGCAGCAGCCGGTGCCGAACGCCATGTGCTCGGTCACCACGAGATCGGCGGCGACCGCCGCATAGCGCTGGCCGGCCTCCGAGAGCGTCCGCCGGTTGGCCTTGCGCAGGATTGCCGCGGGCGGCTGGGAGGCGAGGATCGCCTGCGGCACGTCATGCGAGACATAGGTGCCGGAGCCGGCCTGGCCGGCGACATAGCCCTCGGCGATCAATTGCTCATAGGCCGTCAGCACCGAGGTGCGGGAGACGTCGAGCCGGTCGGCCAGCTGGCGGGTCGAGGGCAGGCGGCTGCCGGGCGACAGGGCATTCGAGACGATGGCCGTGCGCAGCATCAGATAGATCTGCTGGAACAGCGGCCGTTCGCTCGCCGGATCGATCTCGAGATCGAGGAACTCGGCCCATTTCGATCGTGTCTTGGCGGCTTGCATTGGTCGGTCCGGTCAGGCGATCGGCGTGCGATCGCCATACCAGTTTAGCGGCGCGACGCGGTGCCGGGCAAGCCGGCGCCGCGCGGGCAGGGCCATGTCGCGGTTCAGCCCGCAACGGCCGGGGCACAGGCCATCAGCACATTTCCGTCGGGGTCGCGAAAGGTAAACCAATGGCCTGACTGGACCGGCCTGACGATCTCGGCGCCGAGCCCGATCACATGAGCATGGGCTGCGTCGATATCGTCGGCGATGAAATGAAACAGCGGGGCGTCCCGCACCGACGGGCGCTCGAAAATCCTGGAATCGAGCACCAGATCGGGTCCGTCGCCGGCCATCGGGAAGACCGCGAGGTGGCCGTGCCGTGTCGGCGGAACATCGGCGACGCCGAGCAGCCCGGCGTACCAGTGCCTGGCCTGATCGATATCCCGGACCGGCACGAAGACCGCGCCGATCTGTGACCGGAGGACCGGCCGCGTGACTGTCGTCAATGTCGCATTCCTTCCGTCTCCCGCCAGCGCGGCGCTGCAACCGGCGGCGGGGCGGCAAGCCGGCCGCCGCCGGAACCGTGTGTCAGCTCGCCAGGATTCCGGCAACCCAGCGCGCGACCTCGCGGCCGATGGTCTCCGGGTGATCTTCCTGCAGGTCGTGCGCGCCGGCGCCCAGCTGCACCAGCTGGCAATTGGTCAAACCCTTGGCGAATTGTTCCGCGAAGAGTGTCAAGCGACGCTGCGCCGTCGCCTGGCCCAACCGGCGGGCAAGCCGATCAACCGCCCTGTGCCGGTGCGCAATCCGGCCGTCGCCTTCGTCATGAAAAGTGATTGCGTATTATTTGATGTAGCAACTATGAGTAAGGTGTGAGGCGGTGATGCCTTCGACGGAAATGGCATGATGATACGGTCCCACGCTGTCCTGCTGACAGCCATCGCAGTGTCGGCCGTGAGCCAGTCTTCGATCTTCGCGGTGCTGCCGCCGCTGGCGCGGGACATCGGGCTGTCGGACGTGCAGATCGGTTCGATCGCCTCGATTGCCGCCTTCTGCTTCGTCGCCTTCGCGCCGTTTCTCGGCAGCCTCAGTGAGCGTCGGGGCCGGGTCCCTTTCGTCGTTATTGGTCTCGTCGCGGCGATCGTGACGAACCTGGTCTTTGCACTGACGCTGTGGGCCGGTCTCGCCGGCGGGCTCGCCGCGGCGACCGTCTACGGCTTGCTGCTCGGCTCCCGCATCCTGCTGAATGTCAGCTGGGGCGGCATGTTTCCGGCCGCTTTCGCCTATATGGCGGATGCCGTGCCCGTTGCCCGCCGCAGCACCGGTGCCGCTCTTCTCGGCGCGGCCTTCGGGCTCGGCTCGATCGTCGGTCCCTCGGTCGCATGGGCCCTGACACCCCTCGGCACGACCGCGCCCTTCATCGGCATAGCCGGGCTTTCGCTTTTAAGCCTGATGGCCGTCATCCTCTATCTGCGCGAGGTGAAACCGGCCGTACCGGCAGCCGACCTCGCCGCTTCCGGATCCGCCGATCAGCCCGAGGCGGATGGCTTTGCCAAGGCCTTCACGCGGCTCTGGCCCTCCCTGCTGATCGGCGCGGCCGCGGCCATGGCCGCCATCATGGTACAGCAGCTTACCGCCTTCCGGTTGCAGGATCAGTACGCTTTGGCCGCGGATGCGGCGACGCGCCTTGCCGGCCTGGCGCTGACGGCTCTGGCGATCGCCACGGTGGCGGCGCAGAGCTTCGTCATCTGGCGCGGCGAGGGTTGGAGGCCGGTTTCGCTGCTTTGTCTCGGCGCCGCCGCCGCCGCGGCCGGCAGCGCCGGCTTCACGCTGGCCGGGCTGGCGCCGGCCCCTTGGGGCACGCTCGCGCTCGTCCTTCAATGCGGGCCGTTGGCCCTGCTCGGGATGGGCATCGGCCTGGTCCTGCCGAGCAATGCCGCCGCCGTCATGCTGGCGACCGGCGGGCATTCGCAGGGACGCGCGGCTGGCCTGTTGAACGCCGCGCTTGGCGCCGGCACCATGGCCGGACCGCTCGTTGCCACGGCGCTCTACCGTTTGAACGCCCTGGTGCCCTTCGCCGTCGCCACCGGCCTGCTCTGCCTTGCGCTTGCCGCCGCGGCCTGGTTGAGATCGCGTCCGCCGCCATCGGAGATGAACCTTCCGGCTGCTTGCCTCGACCCATCCGCCAAGTGACAGTGGTCGCCTCCGGATCTTCCGGCGGCTTGGCGGGCGAGGTGTGGCGGATGAAACTTGGCATGAACGGCAGGGACCGCGGTCGCGGCCGCGCTCTTTTGGCGATACGGGCCGGCCTGGCCTTCGCTTCGCTGGCGGTTGCGGTCACCGCGGCGGCGGCGCAACCTGAACGGCGCGGCGATCCGCTGCGCGACCTCCTGAGCGCCGGGACATCGGGCCGGCTCTGTTATGCCCGCAGCTATCAGGCCGATCATCTCGCCGAGCACCCGCAACAGCGGGTCACCACGATGACGCTGTCGCTGAAGCGCGGGCGGGCTTCGCCGGCGGAGTTCCAGATCTTCGTCACCGTGCGCGGTGACCGCGATCTCTGGAGCGCCGGCGGCGAGTGCCAGGCCAGTGGCTCCATCGTCTGTTCGGTCGAATGCGACGGCGGCGGCTTCTCGATCGCCGGCAATGCCACTCCCCAGGCGGTGCTGCTCAATCTCGAGCAGCCCCATGGCCGGATCAGCATGAATGGCTGTGACGGGGGCGAACGGGAGGTCGAGGCTGGCGCCGACGATCGCCGCTTCCGGCTCGACCGGGTGGCCAATGCGGTCTGCGACGCGGCGGCACGGCGTGCCGGTTCGGCGAGGTAGCCGGAGGCCAGTCTCGTGCATCCACCGCCACGGCCGGGCCGTGGCGGTCGCTGTCGCGCGGGCCTGGCTCAGGCCGTGGGCTGCGTCGCCTGCATCGACGGACGCGTGCTGAACGCGGCGTACCAGGCGGCGGTCTCGGGATGGTCCGCGCGCCAGTCATAGTCGGGGAAGCGGAAGTCGAGATAGCCGAGGCCGCAGCCGAAGGTGATGGTGCCGATATCGACCCGCCCGCCGAGCTCCGGCGCCAGCTTTTCCATGCGGTCGAGGGCATCGGTGATCTTGCCCATCTGACCTTTTTCCCAATCGGCCCAGTAGAGTTCCTTCGGCCGGGCCACCCGCTCGTAGCGGATCAGCAGCGCCGCGCCGAGCAGGCCGTCGCCCATGGCCTGTTCGGTCAGGAGCGTCCAGCGCTGCTGGCCGGCGCCGAACATCGTGCCGCCGCCCTCGGCGTCGAGATATTCGCAGATCACCCGGCTGTCATAGAGTGCCTCGCCGTCGTCGGTGAAGAAGGTCGGCACCTGGCCGAGCGGATTGTCGGCACGGATATTGGCGTCGCGAACCACCGGCCCCGCGGCGCTGGCGAGCTTCTCGATGCGCTGGGTGAGACCAAGCTCATGGGCCACCACCATGCACTTCCGCACGAAAGGCGAGGCGGGCGAGAAATAGATCTTCATTGGGCTGTTTCCTCGATGGATTGGAAGGGGCCTGCATTCAGCTCGGCCGTCCTTCGAGGCTCACTACGTTCGCACCTCAGGATGAGGATTGTAGAGTATTGCAGATCTGGCGGAGCCGAACGCGCACCGAGCGATTGGCTTCATGTTTGCCGCCGATGCAATTCCCAACCTTCCTCATCCTGAGGTGCGAACGTAGTGAGCCTCGAAGGACGGCCAACCCACGTGCATGAACACCCCCTAGATCTTGTCGGCACCACTATCGGCGCCGCGGCCGATCCTATGGAAGTTTTCCTTGAGGAACAGCCCGGCGAAATAGACGTGTTCGCGCATCAGGTCTTCCGCACGCGCGGACTGGCGGGCCACCAGCGCCTCGGCGATGCGGTGATGATCGTTGTGCGAGCGCAGGATCACCCCGTAATCGTGCCACAGGATGATCCGGTCGGAGACGAAGGGAATGCCGTGGGTCTGGTTGACGAAGCGCTCGGCCCAGACATTGCCCGACAGTTTCAGGATGGTCTCGTGGAAGGTGACGTTCATCGCCTGGTAGGGCCGGAAATCCTCTTCCGCCAGAAACCCCTTGGCGAGATAGCGATCGCCTTCCGCGACGCAGGCCCTGAGCGTCGCCGCGGCTTCCTCGGGAATGCCTGAGGTCGCCGCCAGCCGGCAGGCGAGCCCTTCCAGGGTTGCCCGCACTTCATAGGCCGCGAAGACCTCGTCGGCGCCGAAGCTGCGGACGAGATAGCCGCGCTTCGGCTGGTAATCGAGCAGCCCCTCATTGGCGAGCAGGGTCAAGGCGGCGCGCACCGGCGTGCGCGACACGCCGAGCCTTTCGGCCAGCGGGATTTCCTCCAGCCTTTCGCCGCCGGCAACCGCGCCGTTGAGGATCCAGTCGCGCAGGATTTCGGTGACGTCTTGGGAACGCGTTCGCATGCTATGGATACATAGACGCGAAAAGCACAATGTAAAGCGTCGCGATTGGTTGACATGCCCCATTCATGTGTACATGTTGGCGCCAACCAAAAAACGAGTTTCCGGGGACGCGCATGAAAAGGGTCGCATTGGTGACCGGCGGTGGCCGTGGCATCGGACGGGAAATCTGCCGGGCTCTTGCCGCGGCGGGTCACACCGTGGCAGCCGCCGATATCGACGAGGCCTCGGCCCGCGACACGGCGGCGTCCTTGTCCGGCGAGGGCCATCTCGGCCTGCATGTCGACGTTGCCGGCGAAGCCTCGGTCGAGGCCATGTTCGAGCGGGTCGAGAAGGCGCTCGGTCCGGTCGCGGTGCTGGTCTGCAATGCCGGCCGCCTGCTGCTGCATGACGGCCGCCGGCCGCTCGTCACCGAGACCTCGCTCGACAACTGGCAGGACACGTTTGCGGTCAATACGGTCGGGCCCTTTCTCGGCGCGCGCGCCTATTTGAGGCGCCGCCGCGAAATCCCGGTGGAGCACGGCCGCATCATCACCTTCTCGTCGGTCGCAGCCCAGATCGGCGGCTACAATGCGAGTGCCGCCTATATCGCCGCCAAGGCGGCGGTGATCGGCCTGACCAAGGCGGTGGCGCGTGAGGCCGCCCCCTTCGGCATCACCGCCAATGTCATCGCCCCCGGGCTGATCGACACCGACATGATGAAGCTCGCCGCGGGCGGCGCCGGCGTCACGGCGGCCACCACGGCCAATGTGCCGCTCGGCCGGCTCGGCCTGCCGGCCGATGTCGCGAGCGCCGTCGCTTTCCTGGCCTCGCCCGCCTCCGCCTACATCACGGGAACCACCATCGACGTGAATGGCGGCTACCGGATGCAATGACCAAGAAGCCGTTCTCGGACAAGAAAACCGTTCTCTGGGAGGAACGCATGATCAAGATCTTCAGGACCCTGCCGAAACTGGCCTGCGCGGCCCTGTTGGGCGCCGCCGCCTTCATGCCCCAGGCGCACGCCCAGGCTCCCGAGCCGGGTCTCACCGCCACCACCATCAAGATCGGCATGTTCGGCCCGCTGTCCGGCCCGTCCATGGCCTATGGCTTCGACGTGGTGAATGCCGCGCGCATGTATTTCGACAAGATCAACCGCGAGGGCGGCATCCATGGCCGCCGCATCGAGGTGGTGGTCGAGGACGATCGCTGCACCGCCAATGACGTGGTCGCCGCGGTGAAGAAGCTGGTCGAGCAGGACCAGGTCTTCATGCTCAACGGTGGCTCCTGCTCGGCGCCGGTGGTTGCGGCGCGCGACTATGTCGTGCGCTCGGGCGTGCCGTGGGTGATGCTGAATGCCTCGGGTGACGGCGCGCTCTATCCGCCGCAGCCGAACATTTTCGGGGCGCTGTCGATCTCGCAGCGCGCGGTCGGCGGCTCGACCATCGAATTCGCCACTCGCCAGCTGACCGCCAAGCGCATCGGCTACATCAATCATGACGACGCCTATGGTGCCTGGAACCTGGAAGCCGCGCGTTTCCAGGCCGCCCAGAACGGCGCCGAGCTGATCGTCGAGTCGATCAATCCCAACATTGCCGACGTCACCGCGCCGGTGCTGAAGCTGCGCGCCGCCAATGTCGACGCCATCATCATCGCGACCTATGCGCGGCCCGCCCAGCTGATCCTGAAAAAGGCCCAGGAGCTCAACCTCAACAAGCCGATCGTCATCGCGGTCAACGCCATCGCCAACCTGCGCCAGCTCGTTGAGAATGTCGGCAGCCGCGACGCCTTCCGCAACGTCTATATCCAGGAACTGCTGGCCGCCGCTCCCGGCTCGGAAAAGCTCGCCTGGGTCTATGACCTCTACAAGCAGACCTATCCGGAGCTTGCCGCCAAGCCCGACCATCCGCAGGTCTACATGCCCTATGGCATTCCGCCCGCCATGGTCATCGTCCGCGCGCTGCAGGCAGCCGGCCCCCAGCCGACGCGCGCCAAGGTGATCGCGGCGATCGAGCAGCTGAACTTCGACTCCGGCGTCATGGCCGGGCCGATCAGCTTCTCGCCCACCGACCGGGCAGGCCAGAAGGCCTCGATCTATTTCCGCTTCGACGGCCAGACCATGACCGCCGGGCCGGGCGTGTTCGCCAGCCGCTGGACCTATCAGGGGCAGTGAGGGGAGGGGGCTGGGGCAGGGGGAAATCGACCCTCTCCCAAAGGGAGAGGGTGGCAGCGTCAGCTGCCGGGTGAGGGGTCGTCCATCTCCGGATGCGGCGGCAGGCCATACGCGCACCGCCGACGGCGCCCCTCCTCCTAGCTTACGCCCCTCACCCGGCGCCTGACGGCGCCACCCTCTCCCTTTGGGAGAGGGTTGGTTCGCACCGTGCCTCCTCGTTCTCGTCCCGACCCCTTCATTGTCCCCGACCCCGTTCCCGGCCACCACAAGAGACCCTGAATGTCCTTCGACGTCGCGCTTCTGTTCATTCAGCAAGGTGTCGCGTCCGGGCTCGTGACCGGTTCGGTCTATGCGCTCCTCGCCATCGCCATCGTCATCATCTACCGCACCACCGATGTCGCCAATTTCGCCGGCGGCGAGTTCTACATGGCGGCGGCCTATCTCGCCTTTTTCATGCTCGCCATGGTGGCTTTGCCGTTCTGGGCCGCCGTCATCGCCACGCTGGTCGTCATGTGCGTCGGTGCCGGCCTGTTCCAGCGTGTCGTGCTGGCCCAGGTGGCGCGCGCCCGCGGCGTGTCGATCAACCTGGTCATCGCCACCCTCGGCCTGTCCTATCTGGTCAAGGGCATCGTCCGTTCCACCGGCTTCGGCGACACGCCGCGCACCTTTCCATCCGTCGTGCCGGACGGCTCGATCACCATTGGCGACGCTTCCGTGAGCTATCTCGACGTCGCCATTCTCGGCACGGCCGTCATCGTCATGGCGCTGTTCTTCTGGGTGTTCAATTTCACCAAAACCGGCCGGGGGATGCGGGCGGTCGGCATGAATCGGCGCGCCGCCCAGCTCGTCGGGATCAATCTCGGCCGGGTCGAGATGATGGTCTGGTGCTTCGCCAGCGCCATCTCGGGCATCGCCGCCATCCTGATCGCGCCGAAACTGCTGATGACCGCCGAAATGGGATCGGTCGTCACCATGGCCTTCGCCGCGGCCATCGTCGGCGGCTTCACCAGCCTGCCGGGCGCGGTCATCGGCGGTTTCATCATCGGCATCACCGAAAACATGGTCGGCCTGTTCATCTCCTCGCGCGCCATCAATGTCGCGCCCTTCGTCATCATCATGCTGGTGCTGATCTTCAAGCCCCAGGGCCTGTTCGGCGGCGCCCTCAAGGTGAGGAAGGTCTGATGGTCGAGGCTTCCTCTCCCAAGGCGCCCGGCCTGATCAGCCCGCGCACCGTGATTCTGGTCGCGCTCGGCCTCGTGGCGCTGACCGCCGGCGCGATCGGGCTCACCTCGCTCGCGACCGGCTATGTCATCTACATCGTCAATCTGGTGCTGGTGGCGATCGTGCTGGCGCTCGGCCTGCATATCGTCATTGGCGAATGCGGCCAGTTCTCGCTGGCCCATGCCGCCTTCTACGGCATCGGCATCTACACCGCCGGCCTCGTCACCAATCTCCTCGGCGCGCCGTTCTGGCTGTCGCTGCTGGCCGGCGGGCTGGTCGCCGGGCTGATCGGCTTCTTCATCGGCTTCCTGTCGCTGCGCATGCGCGACATCTACCTGGCGCTCTCCACCTTCGCCTTTGGCGAGGCGATGCAATGGCTGTTCCTCAACTGGACGCCCGTGACGGGCGGGCCGAACGGCCTCAACATCAAGCCGGCGACGCTGTTCGGCTATCAGTTCCTCACCGACCGCGCGGCCTTCCCGCTGGTGCTGGCGGTGACGCTGGTCATCGTCGCGCTGGTCACCGTGCTGCATGTCTCGACGCTTGGCCGCTCCTTGCGGGCGGTGCGCGAGAGCGAGATCGCCGCGGCTTCCGTCGGCATCAACGTCACCAGGATGAAGCTCACCGCCTTCACGCTTTCGGCCTTCGTCGCGGGGCTTGCCGGCGGCCTCTACACCACCTTTTCCACCTTCATCCACCCGGACAGTCTGGGCTTCCAGACCACCATCATCATCCTGACTACAGTGGTGGTCGGCGGCATGGGCTCGCTGATCGGCGCGATCGGCGGGGCAGTCGTCTTCGGCCTCCTGTCGGAACTGCTGCGCCAGGTGCCGTCCTACCAGGAGATGATCTATGGCGGCATCCTCATCCTCTTCATGATGTATGCCCCGCGCGGCATGTTCTCCTTTGTCGGCAGGCGGTGAGCGCCATGGCCAGCATGCTCTCTCTCTCCAACGTATTGATGCGCTTTGGCGGCATCGTCGCCATCAACGACTTCTCCATGGAGGTCGAGGCCGGCTCGATCCACGCGCTGATCGGCCCGAACGGAGCCGGCAAGTCGACCGTGTTCAACTGCATCTCGCGGATCTACCAGCCGGCGACGGGCAGGATCGTGGTGGCCGGCCAGGACGTGACCGCCTTGCCGCCCCATGCCATGGCCGGGCTCGGCGTCGCCCGCACCTTCCAGAACCTCGAGCTTTTCAACGAGCTGAGCGTGATCGAGAATGTCATGCTCGGCGCCTATGCCCATGAGGAGACCGGCTTCTGGCAACGCCTCAGGCCGCGCTCGCCGGCGACCCGCGCCAGGGCCGAGGCGATCCTCGAACAGACCGGCCTCAAGGAGTTTCGCGACGTCAAGGCGAACAGCCTCGATTTCGGCCGCCAGAAGCTGCTCGAACTCGCCCGGGCGCTGGCCGGTTCGCCCAGGCTGATGCTGCTCGACGAGCCGGCCGCCGGCTTGCGCTCCCGCGAGATCGAAAGGCTCGACCAGATCCTGACCGACCTCAACCAGCGGCACGGCATCACCATCCTGCTGGTCGAGCATGTCATGCAGCTGGTCATGTCGATTTCCAACCGCATCACGGTCCTGAATTTCGGCGAGAAGATCGCTGAGGGAACGCCAAGCGAAGTGAAGACCCATCCGCGCGTCATCGAGGCCTATCTGGGAGCGGAGGCGGCAAGCCATGGCTGACCTGCTCGAACTCGACCATGTCTCGGCCGGCTATGGCCGCATCGAGGCGCTGTCCGGCATCAGCCTGCGCGTGCCCGAAGGCGGCATCGTCGCCTTGCTCGGCGCCAATGGCGCCGGCAAGAGCACCACGCTCAACGTCATCTCCGGCATCGTGCCGGCGACCGCGGGCGAGGTCCGCTTCAAGGGCCGCGCAATCACGGGCGAGCGCTCCGACCGGATCGTCGCGGCGGGCATTTCGCAGGTGCCCGAGGGCCGCGAGGTGTTCCGCGACATGAGCGTCCAGGAAAACCTGGCGATCGGCGCGCAGCTCAGGAACGACCGGGCGGGGATAGCGGCCGATATCGAGGTGATGAGCGGTTATTTCCCGATCCTCGCCAAGCGCTTCAAGCAAATGGCCGGCACCCTGTCGGGCGGCGAGCAGCAGATGCTGCTGATCGCCCGTGCGCTGATGGCGCGGCCGAGCCTGCTGCTGCTCGACGAGCCCTCGCTCGGCCTGGCGCCGCTCCTGGTCAAGCAGATCTTCGACATCGTGGTGACCCTGCACCGCGAGCAGAAGCTCACCCTGCTGATCGTCGAGCAGAATGCGGCGGTGGCGCTCGCCGTCTCGCAATATGCCTACATCCTGGAAAACGGCGAGATCGTCGCCGAGGGGGTGTCGGCGACACTCGCCAATGACGACGCCATCCGCCGCGCCTATCTCGGCGCCTGATTGGGGACGACAATGACCAAGCCTTTTGCGCTCGTCACCGGCGGCGCCAGCGGCATCGGCCGCGCCATCACTGAGCGGCTCGCCGCCGACGGCTTCCATGTCGTGGTGGTCGATCTCAATGCGGCTCTCGCCGAAGAGGTCGTCCAGGAGGTGCAGAGGCAAGGTGGTTCGGCCGAGGCGCGCATTCTCGACATCACCGATGAGGCCAAGGTGACCGCGCTGATCGCCGCGCTGCCGCCCTTGGCGGCGCTGATCAACAATGCCGGCATCTTCAAGGACCAGCCCTTCGAGCAGACCGGTGTCGCCGATTTCCGCCGGACCTATGAGGTCAATGTCATCGCGCCGTTCATCCTGGCGAAAGCCGCCGTGGCGCGGATGGGCGAGGGCGCGAAGATCGTCAACATCGCCTCGCGCGCCTATCTCGGCGCCCGCAACCAGATCGACTATGTCGCCTCCAAGGGCGCGGTGGTGAGCTTCACCCGGGCGCTCGCCATGGAGGTGGTCAAGCGCGGCATCGCGGTCAATGCGATCGCGCCGGGCCTGATCGACACGCCGATCCTCAGGGCGCTGACGCCGGAGCGCATGGCGGCCCAGCTCGCCTTGCAGCCGACCGGCAAGGCCGGCCGCCCCGAGGACATTGCCAATGCGGTGGCCTTCCTGGCGTCGCCATCGACCGGCTTCATCACCGGCCAGGTGCTGTTCGTCGACGGCGGCAAGTCGCTCGGCGGCTCGGCGGTGTGAGAGGGTGGGTGGGGCATGCAGCCGACAACGCAGCGGTACGGGAACGAAGCGCCGCTCTCGATCAACCCTCTCCCAGAGGGAGAGGGTGGCGCCGTCAGGCGCCGGGTGAGGGGCGTAACCGTCGAGAACCGGCGCCAACGCTCACGCCGCATACCGCCTTATCCGGAGATGGACGACCCCTCACCCGGCAGCTGACGCTGCCACCCTCTCCCTCTGGGAGAGGGTTGGTCGGCGCGCTCGTCGCATCATGCCCTACTCGCAATTCGCCATTCGCCACTCGCCCCTGACCAATTGAGGACAGCCCCATGACCTCTCCCTTCGTCGCGCTCGTCACCGGGGCGGGGTCCGGCATTGGCCGGGCCACCACCTTGCGCTTCATCCGCGCCGGCGCCCGGGTGCTCGCCGTCGACCTCAACCCCGATGGTCTCGCCGAAACGGCCGCGCTTGCCGGCAATTCCGACGCGATCGACACCGTCACCACCGACGTGACGGCCGAAGACGCTCCCGCGACCGCCGTCGCGCGCGCCGTGTCCCGCTTCGGCCGGCTCGACTGGCTGGTCAACAATGCCGGCATCGGCGCGGCCAAAGCGGCGCATCTGACCAGCGATGCCGAGTGGGACCGTTATGTCGACGTCAATCTGCGCCAGCTTTTCCGTTTCTCGCGCGAGGCGCTGCCGCATCTCGAAGCCGGCCGCGGCGCCATCGTCAATATCGCCTCGGTCTTCGGCCTGTTCGGCCATCCCGGCGTCGCGCCTTATGCGGCAACCAAGGCGGCGGTGGTCGGCCTGACCCATCAGATGGCCGCCGATTACGGACCGAAGGGCATTCGCGTCAACGCGGTAGCGCCCGGCGTCATCGAGACCGCGCTGACGCGCCAGCGCATCGACACCGATGAGCGTTTCCAGGCGCTGAACATCGACCCGATTCCATTCCCGCGCCTCGGCAAGCCCGAGGACGTCGCCAATGCCATCTATTTCCTGGTCTCCGAGGAAGCCTCCTATGTCAGCGGCCATGTGCTGGCGGTGGACGGCGGCTGGAGCGTCACCAATTATTCCCGCCGGGGCGCCGCGCTGTGAGCGAGGCGAGCGGACAGCCCTTCGACCGTGAGGTCGATGTCGTCTGCGTCGGTGCCGGTGCCGGCGGCATGAGCGCGGCGCTGACCGCCGCGATCGAGGGCCTTGACGTCCTGATCGTCGAGAAAACGCCTTTTGTCGGCGGTTCCACCGCCGTGTCCGGCGGCGCGGTCTGGATCCCCGGCAACGACCAGGCGGCCGGCCTCGGCCATGCCGATACGCCCGATCAGGCCAAGCTCTATCTCGACCAGATCGTCGGCAATTGGGCGAGCGACGACATGAAACGCGCCTTCCTGCGCGCCGGCCCGGACATGTTGCGCTTTTTCGAAGCGAATACGGAAGTGAGGCTCGCCGCGCGCGCCTATTCGCCGGATTATTACCCCGACATGCCGGGCGCTTCGCTCGGCGGCCGCTCCATGGATCCGCTCGCCTTCGACGGCCGGACGCTGGGCAAGGACTTCGCCCGGCTGCGCGACCCCTTGAAGGAATTCGTCGTGCTGGGCGGCATGATGGTCACCATGACCGACGTGCAGCATCTCCTGAAGGTGACCTCGTCCTTCGCCTCCTGGCGCCACGGCATGGCTATGGTGCTGCGCTACGCCGGCGACCGCCTGCGCTACCGGCGCGGCACCCGCCTGGTGCTGGGCAATGCGCTCGCCGGCCGCCTGTTCAAGAGTGTCATCGACCGCAACATCCCCGTGCTGACCGAGACGCCCGCCCGCCGCATCCTCTTCGATCAGGGCAAGGTGGCCGGCATCGTCGTCGCGCATGAGGGCCGCGAGCTCGCCATCCGCACCCGCCGCGGCGTGGTGCTCGCGACCGGCGGCTTTCCCAACGACCCGGAGCGGCGCAAGGTCTTCCTGCCCGAGAGCGTCGGGCTCTGGTCGATGGCGCCGGAGAGCAATAGCGGCGATGGTCTCAGGCTCGGCGAGGCCGCTGGCGCGGCGCTGCGCCGGGACAATTCCAGCAATATCTTCATGACGCCGATCTCGATCCTGGAAAGACCCGACGGCACGGTGGTCAAATATCCGCATCTCGTCTGGGACCGGGCCAAGCCGGGGCTGATGGCGGTGAACGGCGCCGGGCGGCGTTTCGTCAACGAATCGACCTCCTATCACGCGTTCGGCCTCGCCATGGTCGAGGGCCACAAGACGGTGCCGACCATTCCGGCCTTCCTGGTCTGCGACGCGGCCTTCCTGAAGCGATGGGGGCTCGGCCTGGTGCTGCCGGGCGGCCGGCCGTTCCGCCATCTCGTCGAAGCAGGCTATCTCTTCGAGGCGCCGACCATAGCCGGGCTCGCGGCGAAGCTGAACCTGCCGGCGGACGCGCTCGCCGACAGCGTGGCGCGGTTCAACCGCTACGCCGCCGCCGGCCGCGATCCCGATTTCGGCAAGGGCGGCACCGCCTATAACCGCTATCTCGGCGGCGGGACGGTAAGCCAGGGCAATCCCTGTCTCGGCCCGCTCGATACCGCGCCCTTCTATGCCGTGAAGGTCTATCCCGGCGACATCGGCACCGCCGGCGGCATCGTCACCGACGGGCATGCGCGTGCGCTCGACGCCGAGGGCCATGTCATCCCCGGGCTCTATGCCTGCGGCAACGACATGAACTCGGTGATGGGCGGCACCTATCCCGGGCCGGGCATCACCTTGGGGCCGGCGATGACCTTCGGTTATCTGGCGGGGAAGGATCTGGCGGGCAGGTGAGGGCGTGTGACGGGGCGCCGCAGCGACCGGAGAGAATGGCCTGTCGCTACGGTTTTCCGGCCTTTCGGTCTCACCTCTGCAACCCCTGGATCCCCTTCCCCTCGGCTTCCCCTCGGTTTCGCCTCGGCCGGGGATCCAGGGGCGGCTTGGACGATCGGTGCCGTCTTGTTTATCGCGGCGTCGATCAAGACGCCGCCACGCAAGTCCGTTTCCCCGCTGCGTAAATTGCGTCAAAACGGTCACGCCCCCACCAAAACCGTCAATTGTCAGCGAATCGACAGGTTCTAGCGCTAGCGCGGTCGGCGCAACTGCAATACCGATCTGGCCGCCATGAACCAGCCCAGCGCCCAGACCCGTCCTCCCCGCACCTATGTCGATTTGAGCCGCACGCAGATCGCGCTGCTGTTCGTCGCGATGGCGGTCATCGTCTCGGCGCCCATCCTGCTGCATCCGCTGCCGCCGATGTCGGACTATGTGAATCATCTGGCGCGCATGCATGTGATCGCCGATCGGGGCGCCGATTCCTATCTGGCCCAGTTCTACGAGATCAAATGGCAGATCGTGCCGAACCTGATGATGGATCTGGTCGTGCCGACGCTGACCCGCTTCATGGATGTCTATCTGGCCGGCCAGCTGTTCTCGATCCTTACCTTCCTGCTGATCATTTCCGGCACGATGGCGTTGAACCGCGCCTTGTTCGGCCATTGGTCGGCGCTGCCGCTGGTCGGCTTTCCGCTGCTCTACAACTACGTCCTGCTGGTCGGGGTGCTGAACTATGTCTTCGGCATCGGCCTGGCGCTCTGGGGCATGGCCGCCTGGGTGGCGCTGCGCGAGCGCAACATCGCCCTGCGCCTGGTCGTCGCCGCGCTGTTCGCCTGCGCGCTGTTCTTCTGCCACCTCTATTCGGTCGGCGTCTTCGGCCTCGGCCTCCTGGCGGTCGAGCTGCAGCGCCTGCGCGACAAGTGGGGCGAGCCCGTCTGGCCCCGCCTTCTCGATTTTTGCGCCACCGGCATCGCCTTCCTCCCCGTCCTGGCGCTGCTGCGCGCCAGCCCGACCTGGGGCCTGGCGACCGAGAATTCCTGGGAGCCGCGTGGCAAGATCGACGGCCTCGTCTATGTCATCGAGATCTATTCCGACGCGGTCGCCTTCGCGCTGACCGCCGTGGTGGTGGTGGCCGCGGTCTGGGCGTTGCGCCACAAGGTGCTGCGCTTCCATCCCTTGACCTGGATGATGCTGGGGGTCGCGGGCGTGGTCTACATGGCCATGCCACGGGTCATGTTCGGCTCCTATCTCGCCGACCAGAGGCTGCCGGTGGCGGTCGCCTTCATGCTGATCGCCTGCGTCAATATCGACCTGCGCCACACATTCGTCCGCCGCGGCTTCGTGGTTGTGCTGCTGGGGCTGCTCGCGGTGCGCACCGGCGAGGTCCAGCTCGCCTGGGCGCAATTGTCGCGCGGGCCGCTGGCGGTCAAGCAGTCGATGCAGCAGGTGGCGCGCGGCTCCAAGGTGCTGGTCGCCTATGCCGACCGCACCGCCGGCGACGATGTGCGCGACTACGGCCTCCTCCACGCCGCCTGCCTCGCTATCATCGAGCGTTCGGCCCTCGTCACCACCGCCTTCACGGTGGCCGGCAAGCAGATCATGCATGTCCGCTCGGCCTATCGCGAGCGCGTCGACGTGGATGACGGCACGCCGCCATCGATCGACCAGTTGCGCGCGGCGCTGGAACCGATCGAAGGCGAGGACCCGCATTATTGGCAGCTCTGGTGGGAGCAATACGACTATATCTACTTGATCTTCTCCGACGCCGATGCCGACAATCCGCTGCCGGAGCAGCTCGAACTGGTGTTCAGCGGCCCGCGCTTCCAGCTCTACAAGGTCCTGAAGAACCGGCCGGCGAGCGCGCCGGCAGTCAGCCAGGCCCCTGCCACAGCGCCTTGAAGCCGAAGGCCTTGAACAGCCGGCGCAGCGCCCAGACATCGCCCGCCATATTGGTGTTGGGCTTGCCCGGCCGGCCATAGTCGCAATCGACCATGCGGATTTCGCCCGAGGGCGTCACCACCAGGTTGTCGCGCTCGAGGTCGCCCAGCGCCAGGCCGCGCGCATGCACGCGCTTCACCTTGGCGAGGAAGGCCCGGACATCCTCCAGCCGGCAATCGTCGAGCCCGGCCGCGCCGCTCTCGATGAACTCCTGGATCAGGTAATAGTGGCCAACGCCGTCCTCGTTCCACAGGAACAGATGGCCCATATGATGGTAACGCGGCAAAATGCCGATATCGCCGAGCCGCTCCAGCACGTCGGCATAATGGGCGACCAGCCGCAGGTTCAGGATCGCCTGGCGCTCGTCGAACCGGTCATAGATCTTGAACACCCGCCGGATGCCGGTCGGCAATTCCCGGCACAGATAGGATTCGGCGGTCCAGCCGCTGCCGATCCGGCTCAGGATCTCGTAGTTGCCGACGCGAAACCCGGGCGGGATCTCAAATTTGACGGACTCGCCGTCGAAAATGCTCGTCACGGCTGATCTCCGGAGCGGGGGAGGTCGATATCCCCCTTGGGTTCGTAACGGCGCCGCGCCGAACGAGGACGCCGCGAGCCGGTCGGAAGATTCCGGCCTCGGGTGGTTCGGCAAGATTGTTAAGGCACGGCCAGGCCGGGCACCAGGGGCGGCTTCGTCGGCTGTCCCGAAACCCCTTACCCCACCCTTTCCAAACTCGCCCCCACCGCGTGGTCGACGATGTAGAGCCAGGTGCCGTCCGCTTGCCTGCGCACGATCTCGGCCGAACTGCCGGCAAGCGTCGTGGCGCCGTCGGGGCCGATCAGCGTCCAGTCGGCGCGCAGCAGCGCGACATCGTCGTGGCGAAGGCAGAAATTGTTGCCGCCGGTGAGGGTGCCCGGCATCTGAAGGAATTCACCCAGCGCGGCGGCGATATCGGCCTTGCCTTTGAGGGACCGGGTGCCGTCGACGCAGAGGATGGCATCGTCTTCGTAGAGCGCCAGGAGATTGGCGATGTCGCGCGTGTTGAAGGCGCGAACGAAGGTCTCGTTCATCTGTTCGGGCGAGGCGACGGTGAACATGGGCTGGGTCCTGGGATCGAGGCCGGGGGGTGCGGCGGACGGCCTGGGAAGATCGGCCGTCGGCCCCCCGCATCTAACTCCTGCGCATCTCTGTCAGCAGATGCCTGACACTCGACAATCTGTTCGGCTTAGCCGAACAATGCGTCATGACCCTGTTCGACGGCATGGAGACCTTTGTCCGCGTGGTGGAGGCCGGCAGCTTCACCGCCGCCGCGCGCGAACTCGCCGTGACCAAGTCGTCGGTGAGCGAAACGGTGCGCCGGCTCGAACAGCGGCTCGGCGTGCGCCTGCTCGACCGCACCACCCGGCATGTCGCGCCGACCGAAGCGGGCCTGGCCTTCCATGCGCGTTGCCGCAAGGCGATCGCCGAGGCGCAGGGAGCGGTCGCCGAGGCCCGGGCCTTGCATGAGGAGCCGGCCGGCCGCCTGCGCATCGCCGCGCCCGAGGCCTTCACCCAATTGCTGGTGCCGGTGCTGTCGGGACTGATGCGCGACTATCCGCAACTCGAGATCGAGATCGTCGGGGGCGTGCCGCCGGTCGATCTCATCGAGGCGGGGTTCGATCTTGCGGTGCGCATCGCCCAGCGCCCGGCCGACACGCTGATCATCCGGCGTGTCGGCACGTCGCGCATCATCATGCTGGCCGCGCCCGCCTATCTCGCCCGTCACGGCGCGCCGGAGCGGCCGGAGGATGTCGTCGCCCATCGCTGCATCGGCTTCTCGCCGGTGTTCTGGGGGCGGGAATGGCGTTTTGAGACCGCCGAAGGCCCGCTTGCGGTTCCCGTGAAGCCGGTCCTGCTCACCAATGTCACCGAGGCCATGCGGGCGGCGGCGCTCGCGGGCCTCGGACTGACCGCCTTGCCGGAATGGACCGTGGCGGACGAATTGAGGTCCGGCGCCCTGGTGCGTGTGCTCGGCGACTGGAACACGCTGGAAAGCGGCATCTTCGTCGTCTATCCCTCGAACCGGTTGATGGCCGCCAAGGTGAAGCGCTTTGCCGATCATCTCAGGCGGTATCTAAAGGCCGCGGGGCTCAGCTGACCAAGACATGCGGTCCGCGGCGCGCCGCATCAGCGTCTCGCCGGATTTGAAAGCGGGTATCCTGCGGGTAATCTAGATATGCGGCCCGGCGGAGCCTGGAAGCTGCGATTGGGGGGACGGCGTTCCCGGCTGGCGGGCCTTGAGCCTGACAGGGAGTGATGCCGTGCACCTCGCCGCCCCTCATCCGATTGCCATCACCGCGAAGCTTTGTTCATGCCGCAATGCCCGGCGCCGGTCGTCGGCCGAGCTCGCCGCGTTCGCGCCAGGCTGGTTCGTCCTGCCCTTTGCGCTGGCCTTCGGGTTTCTGATCCTCGCCGCCCGGCCGCTTCCTGCCCATGACATCTATATGGACCTGAAGAACCGCGCCGGGCGCAGCTGTTGCAACGGCGCCGACTGCCGGCCGGTGCCTTATCGGCAGACCTCGTCAGGCGTGCAGATGTTCATCGAAGGGGTCTGGGTCACCATTCCCGACGCACAGGTCGAGCAGCGCTCGATCGAGGGCGATACCGGCGAAACCGGCGGCGGCCATTGGTGCGGCCGGCGGCTCAACGGCGAAAACCGCTTCATGACCTATTGCGCCTTCGTGCCGCCGAGCGCGACGCAGATCACGCCGCCTAGGCCGCCCGGTGGTTTGTCGCGCCTGTTGCGGGCCCGGCTGGCCCGGGCAGAGGCCTCCGCGCGCTAGCCGCCGGCGGGACCATGCGGCGCGCGAAAAAACCCTCTCCCAAAGGGAGAGGGTGGCGCCGTCAGGCGCCGGGTGAGGGGCGCGAGTGCTCAGAATTGGTGCTG
>JAFKKV010000064.1 GCA_017304475.1 Hyphomicrobiales bacterium
AGAGGGGGCGAGGCGCTCGACGATGAAGCGCCATGCGAAACGGGCAAGGCCTTGTTCTGAAGCTCCAATTCCCCCTCTCCCGGCGCTACGCGCCGACCTCTCCCCGCCGGGGAGAGGTAAGGAGTGGTGCTTCCCGCGCGAAATTGCGAAGGGCGGCGCATTCGGGCTCGTCTGAGAGATGCGTGCGAACGCCAGCTCGCTTGCGGAAGAGCGTGACGCCGCATGGCGACACACCCTGCAGGCGCCGGGTGAGGGCTTCAAGCAGCCCCCCATCGATACAAGCCGAAATGCACGTCCAGCATTGACGTGCCCCCTGCATCGCCACGCGGCGATCAGCACAAACACCGACGGCCGGCCGTTGCCGGCCGGCCCTCTTGCCGTCGTCGAAATGGCGCGGCGCGCTATTGCGCCGGCGACAGGACGCCGCGCCAGCGCTCGATTTCCGCGGCGAGCTTGGCGCGCAGCGCCGCCGGCCTGCGCTCAGCCTGTGCGACCACGATCCCGCCGAGCTCGCCGAAGCGAGCGGTCAGCGCGGGATCGTCGAGGGCCGCTGCAAGCGCGGCCTCGAGCTTCTGCCGGATCTCGGGCGGCGTGCCCTTCGGCGCATAGAGGCCATGCCAGATGCTGAGCTCCAATGTGGCGAAGCCGGCCTCGGGCGCGCTCGGCACCTCGGGCAAGGTCGGAATGCGGGCGGCCCTGGTCGTCACATAGGCCTTCACGTGACCGCTGCGGATGAAGGTCGTCGTGTTGGTGGTCTGGTCGCACATGAAATCGACCTGGCCCCCGACGAGATCCGACATGGCCGGGCCGGTGCCACGATAAGGCACCGCGGTGGCGGTCATCCGCGTCGCCGCCAGGAACATGGTGCCGCACAGATGCGAGGCCGTGCCGGGACCGGCATGGGCATAGGTGGCCCGTCCCTCGCCGCGCCGGACGAACGACACCAGCTCGGCCAGCGAATTCGGCTCCAGGCTCGCCCGTCCCACCATGGTCATGGGCACGTCGACGATCAGGCCGATCGGCTCGAAGGCGGCGACCGGGTCGTAGCTGGCGCCCGGATAGAGCGTCACGCTCGTCGCCATGCCGATATGGTTCAGCAGCAGCGTATAGCCATTGGGTTCGGCCTTCGCGACCCGTCCCGAGCCCAGCGTGCCGCCGGCGCCGGCGACATTTTCGACGATGATCCGGCCGCCGAGCCGCCGCCCCATGGCCTCGGCGAGCAGGCGCGCGACCGTGTCGGTCGGGCCGCCGGCCGCATAGGGCACGAGGAAGGTGATGGGTTGGGACGGATAGGTGTCGGGCGCCGCGATCGCGCAGGATCCCGAGACCATGGCGATGATCGCCGCGGCCAGGCTTCGTTTCATGGCATTCTCCCGGTCATGTTTCCTCAAGGGCGGTCTGCGCCGCCTTGCTTCGATCTCGTGTCGCGGTCCGGCCGGCCGCGACATGGCGCGCGCCGGTCGACGATCAGGCGCGCGCGGCCGCCGGCTCGCGTTGAGCGCGCGGCGGCGAAGGCGATGTCAGCTCATCGTCGATGAACTCCATCCGGTCCTTGCCCCAGAACATTTCATCGCCGACGAAGAAGGTCGGCGCGCCGAACACGCCGCGGGCGAGGCCCTGGTCGGTTTCGGCGGCGAGCGCGTCGCGGATCTCGTCGGATTCGACCAGCCGGGCGAACGTATCGGCATCGACCCCGAGCGCCGCCGCGATCGGCTTCAGCCCCTCGACCTCGCCGACGGAAGCGTCGTTGCGCTCCCAATAGGCGGCGAAGATCTGTTCCATGAACGCCCATTCCTTGCCGAAGCGGCGCATGGCGAGCGCGCCGCGCAGCGCCGGACTGGTCTTCATCGGGAATTTCGTCGGCATGCGGAACGGCAGGTCGTAGCGCCTGGCCCAGCGCATCAGGTCGATCTTGCGGGCCCTGAGCTTGACCTTCGGTTCCTCCATCAGCACGTAGGCCTGCTTACGGAAGACATGGCCGAGATTGAACGGCCGCGGCACGATCGCCGCGCCGTGCCTCGCCGCCACCGGCTTGATCAGGTGAAGCGCGAAATAACTGTTGGTGCTGCCGAGGTCCCAATAGAACTCGATCGTCTTGGTCATGGCGGGAACTCCAATGGCTTGATCAGCGGGTCGCCTCGCCGTCCCCGGCGACAGGCTTGTCGGCGAATTGACGACCGCCGAACAGGTTGCTCCAGGCGGCGCCGGTGGGCGGCGCGCGGTTCTTTTGAAGCCGCTCGCCCAGCACGGCGAGGCCGCGCTGCACGGCCGGGCGCTGGCGCACCGCCGCGTACCATCGCTGGATCGCCGGATAGGCCTCGAGCGTCTGGCCCTGCCAGGAATGGGCGCGCAGCCAGGGATAGGCGGCCATGTCGGCGATCGAATAGTCGCCGGCGAGATAGTCCCGGGTCGACAGTCGCTGCTCCATCACGCGGTAGAGCCGGCCGGCCTCCGCGGTGTAGCGGTCGATCGCATAGGGCAATTGTTCCGGGGCATATTTCCGGAAATGGTGGGCCTGCCCCAGCATGGGCGCCATGCTGGCGGCCTGGAATGTCAGCCACTGAATGACGTCGAAGCGCGCGGCGGCGGCCTGCGGCAGAAAGCGGAAGCCCGCCTTCTCCGCCAGATACATCATGATGGCCGCGGATTCGAACAGCGCGCAGGGTTTTCCGTCAGGCCCGTCGGGGTCGACGATGGCGGGGATCTTGTTGTTCGGGCTGATGGCGAGGAAATCGGCGGCGAACTGCTCGCCCTTGCCGATATGCACGGGCTCGACGGCATAGGGCAGTCCCAGCTCCTCGAGCAGGATCGAGATCCGGTAGCCGTTCGGGGTGGGCCAGAAATAGAGTCTGATCACGCATCCCCTCCCCGGGCCAAGTCATAGCTGCAAGTCATCGCCGCAGTCATCGCTGGACCTGGCAAACGCTATGAGACGGCCCCGGCACAGTCCAAGACGATCGATGACATGTTTCAGTCGCCGGGCGACTTGGAACGGCCGGCACAGGTCGCGCGCCGTCTCAATGAAGACGTCATCGGTATTGGACCCCTCCGCGCCCGCTGGATATCCCGGCAATCCAGGCAATGCTGCCGGACGTCGACGGGAAGACGACATGACAAGTGGCGCGCGACCGATGCTTTCGGGGATCAAGGTCATCGACATGACCCAGTTCGTCGCCGGCCCCACCGCCTCGCGCCTGCTGGCCGAGATGGGCGCCGACGTCATCAAGGTCGAACTGGCACCCTTCGGCGACCGGTCACGCGTGCAGGGCGTGAAGGCGAAGGACGCCCCAGCCGACGCCGCGCCGCACAGCACCTATTTCTTCCAGCACAACCATTCCAAGCGCGCCATCGCGCTCGACTTCAAGAGCCAGGCCGCGCGCGACATCCTGAAGGCGATGATCGGCCAGGCCGACGTGCTGGTGGAGAATTTCAGCCCCGGCGTGATGGCCCGCGCCGGCCTGTCCTACGAGGCGCTCAAGGCGATCAATCCACGCCTCGTCATGTGTTCCATCTCCTTTGCCGGCCAGACCGGCGCTCTCAGCGAGAAGCCGGGCTACGACTATATCGGCCAGGCCTATGCCGGCGTCACCGGCATGATCGGCGAGCCGGACGGCAGCCCGGCCATGGTCACCATGGCGATCGGCGACGTGTCGACCGGCGTCTCGGCGGCCATGGCGATCGCGGTGGCGCTGTTCCATCGCGAACGCACCGGCGAGGGCCAGCATGTCGAGAGCACGCTGCTCGACACCTATTTCCACATGCACGAGGCAAGCATTCCCCGGGTTTCCATGCTCGGCGAGCGCTATGTCC
The DNA here is from genome assembly GCA_017304475.1 of Hyphomicrobiales bacterium. Classification (GTDB taxonomy): domain Bacteria; phylum Pseudomonadota; class Alphaproteobacteria; order Rhizobiales; family Phreatobacteraceae; genus Phreatobacter. The sequence continues at coordinate 3,811 of JAFKKV010000064.1, forward strand.
AGCAGCGCACCGGCTCGCAGCATCCCGACGGCGGGCCAACCGGCATCTTTCGCTGCGGCGACGGGCAATACATCACCCTGATGTCGCTCGCGCACCAATGGCCGCAACTCGTCAAGGCCATGCGGATGCCCGACCTGCTCGACGATCCCCGCTTCGCCAGCGCCGGCGCCCGGCGCCGCAACAACGGCCCGTTGAAGGACATCCTGGAGGCATGGCTGGCGACCATCGGAACCCGCGAGGCCTGCCTTGCCGCGCTTGAAACGCAGCGCATCCCGGCCGCGCCGGTGCTCGACCTCGACGAGGTCATCGAACTCGAGCACCTGCGCGAGCGCGGCACGGTGCGGCCCGCCGCCGACCCGCTGCTCGGCGCGTTCAAGATCCCCGGCATGCCCGCCCGCTTCTCCGCCTGGCAGGGCCCGGAACAATTGGCGGCCGCGCGGCTCGGCGAGCACAATGCCGAAGTGCTCCGGGAGTTTGGCCTGTCCGAGATCGAGATCTCCGAGCTTCACGCCAAAAAGGTCTTCGTCAAGGATCCGTCGCTGCGCGATGCAGGCTAGAGCGCTATATTAAAGTACGGCATCAAACGAGGCCGTCCTTCGAGGCTCGAAGGACGGCCTCCCTTGATGCCATGCGCCTCAATGCGAAACGGTCACCCTCAGGCCAACCTCACACCCCACCATCCGACCTCGCGCCAGCGCCGGTCACCTTCAAGGCGCCTGCCGCCTGGAAAAGATTGCGCACCAGCGTCGAGCGGTCGTCGCCACGCTTGACGAGCCATATCGCCGTTTGCGCCTTCGCCTCCTTGAGGGGCCTGAAACGCAAGCCCTCGAACGACAGCCGCTCGAGCGAGGCCGGCAGGATGGAGATGCCGATGCCGGCCGCCACCAGACCCATCATGGTCGGGGTGGCGATGGCCTCCTGGGCGATATTGGGGGAAAAGCCGGCGTCGCGGCAGAGGTCGGCGACCTTCTGATGCAGCCCGCTGCCGATCGAGCCGGCGTAGAGGACCAGCGGCTCCGCCGCCAGGTCGGCCACCGAGAGGTCATGGTCCTCCGAGGCCAGCGGATGGTCGCTGCGCAGCACCGCCATCAGCGGCTCGCGCCAGATCTCGACGGAATCGATCGAGGCCGGCTCCGGCTCCAGCGGACGCACGAAGCCGACATCGAGCCGCCCGTCCAGGATCGCATCGACCTGCTGGTAGGTCGGCATTTCCCGCAGCACGAGATTGACCTGGGGATGCCGCTTGCGGAAGTCGAAGATCAGCCGCTGAAAGGCGTCGACGAAGGGGGCCGAGCCGAAGAATCCGATCTTGACCTCGCCGACCTGCCCGCGATGCAGCCGGCCGGCGAGCGTCGCCGCGCTGTCGACCTTGCCGAGGATCTCGGTCGCTTCCTTGAGAAACAGCTTGCCGGCCTCGGTCAGCTCGACCCGGCGATTGGAGCGCTCCAGCAGACGGGCGCCGATTTCCCGCTCCAGCGCCAGGATCTGCTGGCTCAGCGGCGGCTGCGAAATGCCGAGCCGGTCGGCGGCCCGTCCGAAATGCAGCTCTTCGGCCACCGCCACGAAATAGCGGATATGTCTCAGTTCGATGTTCATCGGCCAAGGCTAGCAGAAACGTGGGCCGCGAGGCATTCGCCCGGCATATCGAACCGGACCTAATGGGTATTGGACGCGGGCCTCCGGCCCCGCGAAGCTTGCCGAAAGAGCCGCTTTCGGGAGTTCGACTTGGCCGCACGAAACGACCCCGCCACCGCGATGCCGGGCATGGCGGATGACGCCCCGGCGGCCCATGGCAAGGCCGCGATCCTCGCCGGCGTCAGGGTGCTGGATCTGAGCCGCTTCCTGTCCGGGCCCCAGGCCACGCTTTTTCTCGCCGGCATGGGCGCGGAGGTCATCAAGATCGACGAGCCCGGCAGCGGCGACCCCACCTTCGGCGCGCCGCCCTTTTTCGGCGCCGAGGGCGTCACCTTCGATCGCCGTTCGCAGGACGACCTCGGCATCGCCTATCTCAAGCGCGCCCGCGGCAAGAAGGCCATCTCGCTCGATCTCAAGGCCGTCGAGGGACGGGAGCTTTTCCTGCGCCTCGTCCGCGAGGCGGATGTGCTGGTAGAGAATTTCAAGGTCGGCGTCACCGATCGGCTGAAGATCGACTATGCGACGCTGAGCAAGATCAATCCGCGGCTGATCTATTGCGCGATCACCGGCTACGGCTCGACCGGCCCGGAGCGGCACCGCGGGGCTTTCGACCTGATGATCCAGGCCGCCACCGGCATGATGAGCATTACCGGCGATCCCCAGGGCGCGCCGAGCAAGACCGGCGCCTCCCTGTCCGACGGCATTGCCGGCACCTTCGCGCTCGCCGGCATCCTCGGCGCGCTCTACCAGCGCCATGCCACCGGGCTCGGCCAGTTCGTCGACGTCTCGATGGCCGACTGCCTCGTCTCGCTGATCTTCGACGAGCCCTTCGAATGTTACGGCGCGCTCGGCATGGCCCATCGCCAGGGCAACCGCATTGCCCGGTTCTCGCCCTTCAACACCTATCCGACCGCCGACGGTTCGGTGGCCATCGGCGCCGGAACTGCCGCGGACTGGATCAAGCTTCTGAAGATCATGGGACGCGAGGATATCCTCGGCTCGCGCGATTTCATGGATCCGGGCTGGCGCATCGAGAACAATGACAAGGTCGACGCCGTCGTCGCGTCATGGACCAGGAACCGGTCGACCGAGATCATCATCACCGCGCTCGATCAGGCCGGGATCACCTGCGGGCCGATCCGGACCATCGATGAGGTCGTGGCCTGGGACCATTTGCGCCAGCGTGGCATGTTCCAGCCGGTGCGCAATCCGAGCCTCCCCTCCGCCGCCGGGCCCCTGGCCGCCGGCTTTCCGCTGAAATTCAGCGGCGCCACGGTCGGCCACGACCCGCGCGTGCCCTTGCCGCGCGAGCACAACGGCGAAATCTATGGCGGCCGGCTAGGTCTTTCGCCCGCCGACATTGAACGCCTGGCCGCGCTGGGGATTGTCTAACCGGGATTTCCGGGGGACCGGCACAGACCATAGCCCGCGTGAGCAATCCAGGCTAAACTCGTCTCGCTGTTCGTTGTTTTTGCTGCAGATCGGTTCGCTGCGGCGCGATGCCAGCAAGATCGACGATGGCCCAATACGGTTCGCCCGGACTTGCCTCCGAACGCATGGTCGCCCTGGAGGGACTGCGCGGCGTGGCAGCTTTGGCCGTGGTTCTGTCGCACGCTTTGTTCGCCTTCGAACCCGGGCTCTTCAAGACCGTTTTTCCGCAGATGCAGGCGACCTGGCCGGAGATGAGCTGGCCTCTGCTGCCCTTCCAATGGCCGCCGCTCAACGCCCTGGTCAATGGCAGTTTCTCGGTCTGCATCTTCTTCGTCCTGAGCGGGCTGGTCCTGACCAGGCTCTACAGCCAGACCGGCAACCCCCAGGTGCTGATATCCAGGGCTATCCGCCGGGTTCCCCGGCTGGCCATCCCGATCGCTGCCTCGATCGTCTTCGCCTATGCGATTTTCGCCTGCGGGCTGATGCGGAATTTGCAGGTGGCGCCACTGACCCAGTCGAGTTGGCTGGCGGGCTATTATCCCGACAGCCTCGGCCTCGGCACGGCGCTGCGCGAAGCGAGCTATGGCGCCCTGCTCTCTGGCAGCGCCCTGAATTCACCACTTTGGACCATGCCGGTCGAGCTCATCGGCTCCTATCTGGCCTTCGCCTTTGCCATGAAGGAGCGCTGGATCGGCTGGCCGCTTTTTGCCATTGGCAGCTTTATCGCCATCGTGCTGACCGGCAAGGCGAACCTGCCATTCTATCTGTGTTTCGCCGCCGGCACGCAGCTCGGACGATTGGCTCCCGCCGCCGTGCCGCGCCTTGTGAAATTCGCGGCGCTGCCGGTCGGCCTCTATCTCGGCGGCTTCTCCGACACCGCGGCCTATCAGCTGATCATCGACGCGCTCGGCGGCCATGTCGTCCCGCTGCAACGATCGGTGCACTGCCTCGGGGCCGTCTGCGTCGTCGTCGCGGCCATCTCGACGGTCTGGCTGGCGCGGTGTCTCTCGTCACGCATTCCGGCGCTGCTCGGACGGTTGTCGTTTGCCGTCTACCTCTTGCATTTCCCGATCACGTGCTCGCTCGGCTCGGCGGTCTATCTGACGGCGATCCGCTGGGGGCACGGTGCCGCCTCCACCCTCGCCATCGCGACCGTCATGGTCGCGACGGTTGCCGCCGCCTATCCGTTTCATCGCTATATCGACACCGGCGCGATGAAATTCTCGCGCCAGGTCGAACTGGCGCTGCGACGGCTGATCGAGCCCCGTCGACAGAGCGCCTGAACCTCGCCGTCCCGGAGGACGGCGAAGGCCATTGCCTTGCTGCCATGCCGCACCGCCCCAGGACAGGTTGAAATCATGGCGGCGATATTTGCCGCACGCCCGGGGCGACTTACCCGGTGGGTATGTCGACATCCTCGATTGTCGTGAGCAAGGCCGCGGTGCGCATTTCCCGCGGCACCTTCATCGCACGCGCCGCCAGATTTTCCGTGGTTCGATCGAACAAATTCCTGACCGTGCGTCCGTTGGCGAAGGCTTCGCCCCGTGCGTCGTAGACCGCGGTCAATTCCCGCAGGAGCTTGAGACGCGCGGCTGGCGAAAGTGAAAGGCCTTCCACCTTGCCAAGACCCGTGAAGATCGTCGCGAGTTCGTCGGGCTTGTAGTCTTCGAAAACGAGCTGGTTGACGAAACGCGATCGAAGCCCCGGATTGGAATCGAGAAACCCCTGCATCGCCCCCGGATAACCTGCCGCGATGACGACGAAGGCATTGCGCCTGTTCTCCATCTCGGTCAGCAGAGTTTCGATCGCTTCCTGACCAAAATCATTGCCGGCGGCGCCGTGTTTCGAGAGCGCATAGGCTTCATCGATGAACAGGACACCACCGATCGCGGCATCGATGGCTTTTCGCGTCTTTTCCACTGTCTGGCCGATATAGCCGGCGACGAGATCGTTCCGCTTGGCTTCGACGACGTGCCCACGCTCCAACACCCCGAGCGCCTTCAGGACGCGGCCCATGAGGCGCGCGACAGTGGTCTTGCCGGTGCCGGGATTGCCCAGATAGACGCTGTGAAGCACCGGCGTGGACATGCCGCCGAGCCCCAACTGGCGCCGCTCCTGGGCCATTTCCACAATGTTTGCGATCCGGACGATCTGGTCCTTCACCGCGGACAGGCCGATCATCTCGTTCAGCTCGCGCAGAACGACGTCGATCTTTTCTGTCGCCTGGAAGCCGCTGGCGAACCTGAGCAGTGGCTCGATATCGGCGCGGTCGATCTTGCTCAGCATCTCCTTGGTGCGTTGAGCGGCCGGCACCCGCGCAATACGCTGCGAATGATTGACCGAGATCTTGTCGACAAGGCCGCGGACCATGCGGGCATTGGAAAAGGTCTCGTCCCTCTGCGCATGCAGGCCGCGGAACTCCTCGCCAACAAGCGCCTCCGCATCAGGAGCGACGACGAAACCCTCTTTTGCGATGCGCTGCCGGAAAATGACCATCAATTCATCGGGCGAATAGTCTTCGAACGTGAACATATAGCCAAACCGGTCCTTCAGGCCCGGGTTGGATTGGCGAAAATCGAGCAGCTTGGCGCTGTAGCCGGCGACGATGACGACGAATTCGCCCCGGTGATCCTCCATTTGCTTGAGAAGCGTGTCGATGGCCTCGCGGCCGAAATCGCGATTGTCGCTCGGATCCGGCCGCAGAGCATAGGCCTCGTCGATGAACAGCACGCCGCCGAGTGCCTCGGCTATCTTGTTTCGGGTCTTGAGCGCGGTCTCGCCAATATGCTCGCCGACGAGATCGCTGCGATCGACCTCCACGACATGCCCCTTCGACAAGACCCCGAGCGCCTTCAGGATCGAACCGAAAAGGCGCGCCACGGTTGTCTTGCCGGTGCCGGGATTGCCGAGGAACATGCTGTGCAAGGTCGGCAATTCGGCCGTGCCGAGGCCGTGCTGCCGGCGCTGCGCCGCAACCTCGACGAAGGCGGCGAGCTCCGAAATCGCGGTCTTGACCTTTTCAAGCCCGATCATCGCGTCAAGCGCTTGCCACGCCTCCGAGATCTGGGTGGCATCCGGCGCAGGAACCGGCAGCGATGCGGCCGGCTCATTGGCGGCTGTCGCGCGTATTTTGGCGGACGTAACATTGTCGATAAGGCGAGGCTGCGCGTCCTCCAGCACCACGATTTGCTCGTCGCCGCCATTGCCGCGAACGATATTGCGCTCGAACCGGCCAACTGCGCTTCCGGTCAGCTTTATGCCGCCGCCAGCATTGTTTTCGACCGTGCACTGAGAAATGGTTGGATCAGACGTGTCGCCAACGATAATTCCAAAATAGCGGTTGTTTTCGGCCGTGCATTTTTCAATAAATCCGAAAGTGCGCTCGAAGATCAAAAATCCCGACTGTTTCGATCCGGACACCGTGCAATTCTTGAAAGAAAGCGTTGAGCCACCCGACAAGACGACGCCCATATCGTTGGATTCCAAAAATCGGCACCTCTCGAATTTCGATGTGCCCCCCTGCCCCCAAACCGCGTAGACGCCAGCGCTTTCGACAACGCAGTTATTAAATGTAAGGCATGTGTCGTCGCGCAGCTGGATTGAAGATGCAGCGGTATTGCGGAACGTGCAGTCCTCGATCTCGCCAGAAGCCCGGTCTTGCGCGTACAACGCAACCCCGGCCGCGGAATTGACCGTGAGCTTCTTGATACTTGACGAACTGTCGTCCAGAAGCCAAACAAAAGGCCTGTCAGTGTCTTTATTTGACTCAAGCACAATATTATTTAGTTTTAATTTTGATCTATTATAAGATTTTATCGCCGTTCCCAAGGTTTCTATTTTTACGGCATCAACAGTTGCAGACGCTGTATCGAGGAGAACGAGGCCTCCGTTCAAGACGGCGGCGCGAAGTGATGCGTTAGCGCCCTCCTTTAACAACGTCGAGAATGTGGAAGGGTGCCATATCTCGGCTCCCTCAACCGTAAGCAGCGACCGGCCATCCGCGTCGATCGCATATCGGTCCGGATTTGCCGTTTCGACCTTGCCTTTCCGGATCGTTATCTTCGCATCATCGGTAATTCGGGCACCGGGCGCTCCTTTCGAAGACACCTTGCATTCCGTCAGTTCGACCGAAGCACTGACGGAACAATGAATTCCCTGGCCATCGGCGGAAGCGGCCGTCGAACCACGACATGACAGGGTCGCGTTCTCACTTGCCCAAATCGCTTGCCCATCCGATGTCGTCACGACGCAGTTCACCACCGTCGCGTTCGCCCGACCATCGATTGCGAAAGCCGGCAACGACTCGCCATGCGGCTGGCGCTCGAACGTGCAGTCCGTGAAATTGCCACCGGCGCTGCCCGTCAGATAAACGACATTGCTTCCAGATCGCGCCGTCAGATTGCGCACCGAGACCCGTGCCGACCCCGCCACCTTCAGCGCCGGCTTGGACATGTTCTCCAGGTCGATCCGCTCAATCGCCACATCGGCCTGATCGATAACCCATATCTGCCCCTTCACGGCCATTCCCTCGAGCCGCACCTGGGCGCCGTTCCGGATCAGCAGGTCGCCGGTGATGACCGCTCCGGGTTCTCCCTTGATCGCCACCGCGCCGAAAATGGTCAGGCTCTCCGGGTAGTTTCCTTTTGCGAGGGTGATCGCCGTGACACCGGAGACTTGCAGGGCCGAGCCAATGGATTTGTAGGAGCTGAAGAACCCCTGAGAAACTTTCACTTGCATGCCAATTCCCCGCGTCCCCGGAGAAATTGGCACGAAACCCAATGAAAGCGAATAGAGCGACCGGCCGGCCGGCAGGCCACCGATCCGACCTTTCCAAGGACCCCATGCCTGGGCATGGACGGAGCGCGCGCCCCTTTCGACGCAACCCGGCGCCATCGCGATCTTGCCGGCGCCATCGCGATCTTGCTTGTGGTCTCATTGCGTGACGGCCGGGATGATGTCGACGGCGTCGAAGCCGGTACCCCGCATGACCGCGCCCTTGCGACCATCCCGCCGATGCCGTCATGTCTTTTGTTGTGGCAAAAGCGCCACCGCTGCAGCAGCATCGCGAGCGCTGTCCGATGACGGGCCGGACGCGATGATCCGGCGGCACCGACCGGGCGTAGACAGGCTGATGACATCCATGCCCAGCGTGCCTGCCCCTGCCCTTGTCTGGTTCCGCGACGACCTGCGGCTTGCCGACAATCCCGCCCTTTGCCACGCGCTTGCCTCCGGCCGGCCGGTGCTCGCCCTGTTCGTCTTCGACGATGGCCATGCCGGCCAGCGCCGGCGCGGCGGCGCATGGCGCTGGTGGCTGGCGCAAAGCCTGCGACATCTTGCCGCCGCGCTCGCCGCCAAAGGCGGCCGGCTGATCCTGCGCTCCGGGCCGGCCGGCGAGGTCGTGCCGCGCGTCGCCCGCGAAATCGACGCCAAGCTGGTGACCTGGAACCGCCGCTACGAAGCCGCCGCGATGGCGGTCGACGCCGGCATCAAGACGGCGCTGACCGGCGATCACATCGCCGCCGAAAGCTTCTCCGCCACCTTGCTGCGCGAGCCCTGGACGGTGAAATCCCAGGCCGGCCAGCCGATGAAGGTGTTCACGCCGTTCTGGAAGGCGCATCAGGCCAAGGGCGAGCCGCGCGCGACGCTGCCGGAACCCGCGGCGATCAGCGGCTTCGAAGGCCCGGTCGCCAGCGAGAACCTCGACGACTGGGGCCTGGAGCCGCACGCGCCGAACTGGGCCGAAGGTTTCGCCGAGGCCTGGCAGCCGGGCGAAGCCGGGGCCCGGGAGCGGCTGGCCGATTTCCTCGACGAGCAGCTCGTGGCCTATGCCGAGGGGCGCGATAGGCCCGACCTCGCGGTCACCTCGCGCCTGTCGCCGCATCTGCGTTTCGGCGAGATCTCGCCGGTCCAGGTCTGGCATGCGACCCACATGGCCGCCGAGCACCGTGGCCCGCAGGGACAGGCCAAGTTCCTGTCGGAGATCGGCTGGCGCGAATTCTCCTACCACCTGCTCTATCACCAGCCGGATCTCGCCAGCGCCAATATCCAGAAGCGCTTCGACCATTTTCCCTGGGTCAGCGACCACGCGCGCCTCGCCGCCTGGCAGCGCGGCCTGACCGGCTTTCCGATCGTCGATGCCGGCATGCGCGAATTGTGGCGCACCGGCTGGATGCACAACCGCGTCAGGATGGTCGCGGCCTCCTTCCTGGTGAAACATCTCAGGGTCGACTGGCGGGCCGGCGAAGCCTGGTTCTGGGACACCCTGGTCGACGCCGATCCGGCCAGCAATGCCGCGAGCTGGCAATGGGTCGCCGGCTGCGGCGCCGACGCCGCGCCATTCTTCCGCATCTTCAACCCGATGACTCAAGGGGAGAAATTCGATCCCGCCGGCGACTATGTCCGCCGCTGGGTGCCCGAGCTCGCGAAGCTGCCGACCGCCGCGCTGCAGCAGCCCTGGTCCGCGCCGGCCGGCGTCCTGGCCGGCGCCGGTGTCACGCTGGGCGTCACCTATCCGAAGCCGATCGTCGACCACGCACGCGCTCGTGAACAGGCTTTGGCGGCCTTTGCGCATCTGAAGGAGGGTGACGCCGGGTAGTCCAGTAACGCAGCGCCGCATTCAGCGCGGGGCAGGATTACCGGGGAATTGCGGCATTGAAGCTTGCAGCGAATGGCCTAACTTGTGTTTCAGCGCCCTGCCCCGCCACCGCTCGATCCGTTCGGGCCGGCCTTGCGTTCCCGAAGGCCCGAAGCGAGCGGACAAGCGTCGTTAGCGGCGTGATCGGTTTGTCGTGTGACACCGCCATGCAGCGAGCAGGCCTATGACCGTCGATAGCTATCCCTCCCATCCGAGCCACACCATCGAAGTTACGCGCGACAGCCTGGGCCGCGCGACCGAAGGGCTTCCGGCGGCCGTCCGCTTCGCCCTTGGCTACCCGCTGAAAATCCGCCAGGGCACCTTGACCATGGTGCTGCCCGACGGCCGGCGGCTGTTGTTTCGCGGCACCGAGGACGGGCCGAGCGCCGAAATGATCGTGCATGATTATCGCTTCGCCCGGCGCCTGATGCTGGACGGCGATCTCGGCTTCGCCGAAGCCTTCATTCGCGGCGAATGGGACAGTCCCGACCCGGCGGGCCTGCTCTATATCTTCTGCGTCAATATCGACGCCGTCGCCCACATGCCCCGGCACAACCCGCTGGCGCGCCTGCTGCAGCACTATCGGCACTGGCGCAACCGCAACACAAAGTCCCAGGCGCGGCGCAACATCATGGCCCATTACGACCTGGGCAACACCTTCTACCGGGCCTGGCTCGATCCTTCGATGACCTATTCCTCGGCCTATTTCGGCGCCGGCGCGGCGAGCCTGCCGGAAGCGCAGCGGGCCAAATATCGCCTGCTGGCCGATGCCCTCAAGCTGAAGCCTGGCGACCATGTGCTGGAGATCGGCTGCGGCTGGGGCGGTTTCGCCGAGCTCGCCGCCACCGAATATGGCGTACGCGTCACCGGCCTGACCCTGTCGGAGGAACAATTCGCCTATGCCACCCGGCGCATGCAGGAGGCAGGCCTGGCCGACCGCGTCACCATCAAGCTGCAGGACTATCGCGACGAGACCGGCTCGTTCGATGCCGTCGCCTCGATCGAGATGTTCGAAGCGGTGGGCCGGGAATATTGGAGCACCTTCTTCGCCAAGGTGCGCGACTGCCTGAACAGCGGCGGCCGCGCCGGGCTGCAGGTGATCACCGTGGCCGAGAGCCTGTGGCAGAACTATCTGCGCGAGGTCGATTTCATCCGGGCCTATGTGTTTCCCGGCGGCATGCTGCCGACCGCTACCCATCTGCGCGAATTGCCGCGCGATGCGAGCCTCGACCTGCAGCAGGAGCGGGCCTTCGGCATCGACTATGCGCGGACATTGCGGGAATGGGCGGACAAGTTCACCGCGACCTGGCCGGATCTCAACCATCTCGGCTTCGACGAGCGCTTCAAACGGCTCTGGACCTATTACCTCGCCTATTGCGAGGCGGGTTTCCGGGCCGGCACTATCGACGTCCGCCAGCTCGTCTATGCGAGAACGTGACGGACCGGCTCATGCCGTGATGCGTCCGGATTGACGTGAACGGCCAAGCTTGGTGCCGTGCGCCTCAATCTGGAGCCAGCCCGCTCCCGCGCCCGACAAGCGAAGGGCGGGCTCGCTCTCGTCAGCGCCGGAACAGCCATTCGACGATCCGGCCGAACCGGCCGGTCAGACGAAAGGGGGCGTCGGAGACGATGAAGCAGACGCAGCCCTCCACCTCGTCGGCAACCGGATGGTGGTCGACGGTCTCGTCGGCGAAACAGATGTCGCCGCGCCGGTAGACCCCGGAGGCATCGCTGAAACTGCCGCGCAGCACCAGGGTGACTTCGGTCCCCTCATGGGTGTGGACCGGGATGCGGCCGCCCGGCTTGACGGCGATCAGATGCGCCATGCCGCGCTCATTGCTGCCGATCGCATGCTCCTTGATGCCGGGAAGCATGGTCTTCCAGGGGATCGCGTGCCCCGGCCGCCCGACAAAGGCGCGCAGCGGAGCGGGCAGCAGATCGTCGGCCGGTTCCCGGGATGCAGCATCCGCCGGCATGTCGTCAGGCCGCTCATCGAAAATCGCGCTGAGCTTGGCCTCCCGGTCGCGCACCGGCACCGGCGCCGCCGCTTCCAGCGCGTCGCCCTTCAGAACTTCCAATGCATCGACATAATTCCGACTGCGCGGTGCGAGCGTCAGGTGAGCCGCGACCAGCACGTGGAGCGGGCGGGACAACGTGCCCGCCGCGTAACCGGCAAGCAGCGTGTCGATCGGCCGACCCTCGGCGTCGAAAAAATGCATCATCAAGACGATTTCCCTAGGGATCAGCGATCACGCTCGCCATAGGGCAGGCGCGTCCCCTTGTTCCACGCGCAGTGCTACGAAGTCGATCACGGCACGGATCACTCGAAAATGCACAGATGGCCTGCGTCATTTTGCACCATGCCCAGCCGCGGCATGTCCGGAGGACCGTCCCTCCCGCCTCGGCGCAATCCCGTGTCGTCGCCGTCACCGAGTCGCGGTCGGTCTGCTCTTCGCCTTCGGCCACGGTTGGCGGTGATACGCTGAAAGTCCCCGAAAAGCCAGCGGATCCCGGGCATTGACTGCTTTGGACATAACCCGGCCGGCAGGGTTGAGGTGCGGCCGGGGCTCGGATAGCGTCCAGCGATCCCCAGGATGTCAGCCATGCCTATCCATGCCTCCCTCGTCGAAGCCATCGGCAACACGCCCCTGATCAAGCTCAACCGCGCGAGCGCGGCGACCGGCTGTACCATTCTCGGCAAGGCGGAGTTCCTGAACCCCGGCCAGTCGGTCAAGGACCGGGCCGCGCTGTTCCTGATCAAGGATGCCATGGACCGGGGGCTGGTACGGTCGGGCGGCACCATCGTCGAGGGCACCGCCGGCAATACCGGCATCGGGCTCGCCATGGTCGGACGGGCGCTCGGGCTCGGCTGCGTCATCGTCATTCCGGAAACGCAGTCGCAGGAAAAAAAGGACGCGCTCAGGCAGCTCGGCGCCAGCCTGATCGAAGTGCCGGCCGTGCCCTATGCCAATCCGAACAACTATGTGAAGGTTTCCGGCCGGGTCGCCGAGCGGCTCGCGCGGGAAAACCCGAACGGCGCGTTCTGGGCGAACCAGTTCGACAATGTCGCCAACCGGCAGGCCCATATCGAAACCACCGGACCGGAGATCTGGCGCGACACCGGCGGCCGGATCGACGGCTTCATCTGCTCGATCGGCTCGGGCGGCACGCTGGCCGGCATCGCAATGGCGCTCAAGGACTTCAACGCCGGGATCACCATTGGCTGCGCCGATCCGATGGGAGCGGCGATGTATTCCTGGTTCACCCATGGCGAACTGAAATCCTCGGGCTCGTCGATCACCGAAGGCATCGGCCAGGGCCGGGTGACCCGGAATATCGAGGAGGCCCCGGTCGATCTCGCCTTTCAGATCTCCGACGAGGAGGCGATCCCCGTCATGTTCGACCTGCTCGACCACGAAGGCCTTTGCGTCGGACCGTCGACCGGCGTCAACGTCGCCGGCGCCATCCGGCTCGCCCGCCAGCTGGGGCCCGGCCATACCATCGTGACCATTCTCGCCGATTACGGCTTCCGCTACGCCTCGAAGATCTACAATCCGGCCTTCCTCCGGTCGAAGGGGCTGGCCGTTCCGGAATGGCTGGAACGCAAGGCCCTTCCCCTGGTCGACCTGGTTCCGGTGCCCTGATGCCCACTGAATTCCTGTTTCGCGACGACGCCTATCGCACCGAGGCCGAGGCCGTCGTGACCGGCCTGACCGAAAAGGACGGCGCGATCGGCGTCGTCCTCGATCGCACCGTGTTCTATCCGACCGGCGGCGGCCAGCCCGGCGATACCGGCATCCTGCTGATCGCCGGCCAGGAAGCACCCGTCGTCACCGCGGTCTATGGCGAGACCAAGCAGGACATCGTCCATGTCCTAGCGCCGGGCTTCCTGGCGCCGGGCGCCCCGGCTCCGGCCGTCGGCGACACGGTGACTGTCCGGATCGATTGGGCGGTTCGCCACAGGCGCATGCGCATGCATACCGGCCTGCATCTCCTGTCGGTGGTGCTGCCCTATCCGGTCACCGGCGGCTCGGTCGGCACCGACGAGGGCCGCCTCGATTTCGACATTCCCGAGGCCGGCCTCGATCGCGACGACATCACGGCGAAGCTGAACGCGCTGATCGACAAGGACGCCGCGGTCACCGAGCGCTGGATCACCGATGCCGAGCTCGAGGCCAATCCGGGCCTGGTCAAGACCATGTCGGTGAAGCCGCCGATGGGTTCGGGCAAGGTTCGCCTGGTCGACATTGCCGGCCTCGACCTGCAGCCTTGCGGCGGCACCCATGTCAGGCGCACAAGCGAGATCGGACCCATGGTCGTTTCGGCGATCGAGAAAAAAGGCAAGCAGAACCGGCGCGTGCGCGTCGTCTTCGCTTGAAGGAGTAGCAAAGCATGACCGCCCTGCCCTCACCCTGGCTGCGTTCGACCGACTGGCTCGCCGAGCGCCTGAACGCGCCCGACCTCGTCATCATCGACGGTTCCTATTACCTGTCGACGATGAAGCGCGACGCCGAGGCGGAATTCCTGGGCGGCCATATCCCCGGCGCGCAGCGCTTCGATATCGACACCGTCAAGGACGTGGACTCCGACCTGCCGCATATGATGCCGCCGACCCCGGTATTCTCGGCGGCCCTGCGCAAGCTCGGCATCGGCGACGGCCAGTCGGTGCTGATCTATGACGGCGCAGGCTTGTTCTCGGCGCCCCGGGTCTGGTGGATGTTCCGCACCTTCGGCGTCGAGCGGGTGTTCATTCTGGATGGCGGCCTGCCCAAATGGCTCGCCGAGGGCCGCCCGGTCGAGACCGGGCCGGCCAGGCCGCGCGCGGCGCGCCATTTCACCGCCCGGCGCAACCATGGCGCGGTCGCCGATCTCGGCGACGTCAAGAAAGCGCTCGCCTCCGGCCGCGTCCAGGTGGTCGATGCCCGCCCGGCCGACCGCTTCCGCGGCGAGACGCCCGAGCCGCGCGCCGGCCTGAAATCCGGCCACATGCCCGGCGCGCTCAACGTGCCCTTCGGCGCCCTCGTCAAGGACGGCCGCCTCGCCGCGCCCGAAACCATCAAGGCCGCCTTCGAGGCCGGCGGCGTCGATCTCGACAAGCCGGTCATCACCAGCTGCGGCTCGGGCGTTTCGGCCGCCATCCTCTGGCTCGCCATGGACGCCGTCGGCCGCCAGCCGGCCGGGCTCTATGACGGCTCCTGGGCCGAATGGGGCGGCCGCGAGGATTGTCCCGTGGTGACCGGGCCGGCCAAGACGGGCGAGTAGCTGACGGCGAGTGGTTGACGGCGAATAGCTGACGGCGAGTAGTGCGTGGCAAATGGGGCTGAAGCGGCGAACGCGGCCATCAACCCTCTCCCAGAGGGCAGGGCTATCGCATTTGGCAGATGAGCGATTTGAGGTAGGGGTCGCTCCATGCTGCTTGTTTGATCTTGAGGCGCATGGAGATCTTCGCTGGATCGGTGCGGAGAAGATTGAGGCCGAGGCGTCTCATGATGGCGAGGTTCTGTG
>JAFKKV010000065.1 GCA_017304475.1 Hyphomicrobiales bacterium
GGCAGCGTCAGCTGCCGGGTGAGGGGACGTCCCTATCCGGATGGGGCAGTGCGCCTTTCGAGCATCATTGCCGATTCCGAGGGGGCACGCCCCTCACCCGGCGCCTGACGGCGCCACCCTCTCCCTCTGGGAGAGGGTTGATACGCGCGGCGCCGTCGATCGCCGCCGGTGCAACCACCAACAATCCTGCCCGAGGAGGCGACCATGACAGCGCAATCTCCCGCCATCGGCGAGCGTCTCGTCCACAAGACCTTTCCGCCGATCAGCCGTCACACCCTGGCGCTCTATTGCGGCGCCTCAGGTGACCACAATCCCATGCATGTCGATATTGACTTCGCCAAAAAGGCCGGTTTTCCCGACGTGTTTTCCCACGGCATGCTGGTCATGGCCTATCTCGGCCAGGCGCTGACCGATGCGGTGAGCCCCACCGCCATCCGCTCCTTCTCGACCCGTTTCGCCGCGATCACCCAGCTCGGCAACCGGCTCACCTGCGAGGGCGCGGTCACCGAGATCTTCGAGCTGGGCGGCGAAAAGCGCGCCAGGCTCGCGCTGTCAGCGAAAGACGAACAGGGCGAGACCAAGCTCGCCGGCGAAGCCGTCATCGCGTTTTGACGCGCCATCATCATCTGTTTTCGAAGGGAATATCCGACATGACCAAGCTTGCTGGAAAGGTCGCGCTCGTCTCCGGTTCGGGCCGCGGCATCGGCCGGTCGATCGCGCTGAAGCTCGCCTCCGAAGGCGCGAAGGTGGTGGTCAACGATCTCGACGCCGAGCCGGGCGATGCCGTTGCCGCCGAGATCCGGGCGGCCGGCGGCGAGGCGATCGCGGTCAATGGCAGCGTCACCGATACGGGCTTCCCGGACCGCTTCGTCGGCGCGGCGATGGAGACCTTCGGTGGCCTCGACATCATCGTCAACAATGCCGGCTATACCTGGGACGCGACCATTCAGAAGATGACCGACGAGCAGTTCCAGGCCATGCTCGACGTGCATCTGGTCGCGCCGTTCCGCATCCTGCGCGCCGCTTCCGAGCCGATCCGCGTGCTGTCTAAGCGTGACGCCGAGGCCGGCCGGGAGGTGTTCCGCAAGGTCGTCAACATCTCCTCCATCGCCGGTCTCTACGGCAATGCCGGCCAGGCCAGCTATTCCTCCGCCAAGGCTTCGCTGATCGGCCTCACCCGCACGCTGTGCAAGGAGTGGGGCCGCTACAAGGTCAATGTGAACGCGGTCGCCTTCGGCCTGATCCAGACCCGGCTGACCCAGGCGATCGAAGCCGAGCAGAAGACGATCGACGTCGCCGGCCGCGAGATCAAGGTGGGTGTCCAGCCGCAGCTGCTGGCCACCATGGACCGGATGATCCCGCTCGGCCGCGCCGGCACGCCGGAAGAGGCCGCCGATGCGGTCTATCTCTTCTGCAGCCCTGAATCGAACTACATCAGTGGCCAGGTCGTCGTCTGCGGCGGCGGCATATTGATGTGAGGACCAGGCCATGACCGAAGCCGCCTTTCTCAGCCATGACGGTCCCGTCGCGACGCTGACGCTGAACCGTCCCGAGCGCTTCAACGCGGTCGATGCCGATGCCGCGCGGGTGCTGACGCGCCTCGTCGGCGAGCTCGAGGCCCGCGCCGACCTGCGCGTGGTCGTCATCAAGGGGGCGGGGCCGGCCTTTTGCGCTGGCGGCGATATCGGCCTGTTCGCCGCCCATCTCGACGATCCCGCGCCGATGGTGCGGGGCATTCTCGACAGCCACCACGATTTCCTCCAGCGCCTGCAAGCGCTGGACGCGATCGTCGTCACCAGCGTGCATGGTGCGGCCGCCGGCGCCGGCCTGTCGCTCGCCTTCATGGGCGATCTGTGCATCGCCGCCGACACGGCGCGCTTCACCCCGGCCTATGCCCGGCTCGGCGTCTCGCCCGACGGCGGCGGCACGGTCGGCCTGGTCCGCGCGGTCGGCCCGAGGCGGGCCTTGCAGATCTATCTGATGGAGGACGGCTTCGACGCCCCCCAGGCCGAGGCCTGGGGCCTGGTCAACAAGGTGGTGCCGGCCGGCGAGCTGGAAGCCGCGACGAAAGCCCTGGCCGAACGGCTGGCGGGCTTCAATCCGGCTGCCGTCGCCGCCACCAAGCGGCTCGTGCATGATGCGCCCGGCCGCGCGATGGCCGAGCAGCTCGACGCCGAGATGACCGAGCTGATCGGCTGCATGAAGACCGCGCCGTTCCGCGATGCGGTGCATCGCTTCATCGCCAAAAGCCGCGCCGCCAAACCCGGAGCATCGGCATGACCTATCGCTCGCCCTGGATGACCGAGGAGCTCGACACGTTCCGCGATCCGTTCCGGCGTTTCTTGACCAAGGATCTCGCGCCCCATGCCGAACGCTGGCGGCGCGACAAGATCACCGACCGCTCGGCCTGGCGTGCGCTCGGTGACATGGGCGCGCTGCTGGCAAGCGTGCCGGAAGCCTATGGCGGCCTCGGCGCGAGCTTTGCCTATGATGCCGCGGTGACCGAGGACCTGGAGACGATTGTCCCCGAAATCGCCGGCCCGGTCGGCGTCCACAGCACGATCGTCGCCCATTACATTCTCAGCTACGGCACCGAGGCGCAGAAGCAGCGCTGGCTGCCGAAAATGGCCAAGGGCGAGTTCATCGGCGCCGTCGCCATGACCGAGCCGGGCACCGGTTCGGACCTGCAGGCGGTGCGCACCACGGCGCGCAAGCGTGGCAATTCCTATGTGCTGAACGGCTCCAAGACCTTCATCACCAATGGCCAGCTCGCTGACCTCATCGTCGTGGTGGCCCGCACCAGCGACGAGCCAGGCTCCAAGGGCGTGTCGCTGATGGTGCTGGAGGCCGAGGGCAATGACGGCTTCCGCCGCGGCCGCAACCTCGACAAGATCGGCATGAACGCCTCCGACACCTCGGAACTGTTTTTCGACGACGCCGTCGTGCCGCCGGAGAACCTGCTGGGCGAGGTCGAGGGCCAGGGTTTCGCGCAACTGATGCAGCAATTGCCGCGCGAGCGGCTGTCGCTCGCGGTCGGGGCGGTCGCCGCCATGGAAAAGGCGATCCGGCTGACCGTCGACTATACCCGCGAGCGCAAGGCTTTCGGCAAGCCGGTCATCGAGTTCCAGAATTCCGCCTTCAAGCTCGCCGAACGCAAGACCGAGGCGATGATCGCGCGTGTCTTCGTCGACTGGTGCGTGATGCAGCTGATCGCGGGCGAGCTCGACACCGTGACCGCCTCGATGGCCAAGTGGTGGTGCTCGCAGAAGCAGAACGAGACCGTCGACGAATGCCTGCAACTGCATGGCGGTTATGGCTATATGCAGGAATTCCCGATCGGCCGCATGTTCGTCGATGCGCGCATCCAGAAGATCTATGGCGGCACCAACGAGATCATGAAGCTGTTGATTTCCCGTTCGCTGTGAGCGGCCTGGCGTGCTGAGCGCGGCCACGCGGTGATCCGCCCTCCGTCGGCGAGGGTTGCTTCGCCAATGGCTTTTCGAGTCTGATGGCCGATGGCGGTTCCACGCCGCCGTCGCGCCATTTCAGGATCGTTGCCCCATGCATCCGAGCTCGTTGAAACTCTCCCCCGGCCGCCTGCCGCCCGGCGCCATCGGGCACAACCGCGGCGTGGTTCGGCCGAACTATGCCTTCATGCCGCCGGAAGGCGTGCTGAAGAGCCGGCTGCCGGCCTATGACCAGACCGTGGTGCGCTTCCTGGCGGCGCCCGTGCTGGGGGCGCAGTTCGCCCAGTTCGTCCTGGAGATCGCGCCCGGCGGCGGCAGCAACCGGACGATCGTCGAAGCCGGCATCCAGCATTTCTTTTATGTGCTCTCAGGGGGCGCCATCATTCGCGTCGGCACCGAGCAGCCCACCGAGCTCACCAAAGGCGGCTTTGCCTATGTCCCGCCCGGCGTGCCCTTCACGCTGAAGAACGATAGCGGCGCGGACACACGCGTGCTCGGCCTGCGCAAGCGTTTCGAGGCGATCGACCTGCCGGCGCCGGAGCCGATCGTCTCGCATCGCGACCGCGTGCCGCGCGAAAACCCGACCGGCCTCGAAGGCCGCGGCTTCCAGTATCTGCTGCCCTTCGGCGACATGCGCTTCGATTTCGAGATGAACCTGATGTGGTTCCAGACCGGCGCGTCGTTTCCCGATGTCGAGACCCATATCATGGAGCACGGGCTCTACATGCTGGAAGGGCAGGGGCTCTATTTCCTCGGCGACGAATGGCACGAGACCTGGGTCGACGACTTCATCTGGATGGGCGGCTTCTGCCCGCAGCAATTCTACCCGACCGGCTTCGGCGACGTGGAATATCTCCTGTACAAGAACGTCAACCGGGATGTGGCGTTGTAGGGGGAATTCGGGCGAGCGCCGGGAGACGCGTCTTCACCTTCCGATCAGATAAAGCGCAACGAAATCAACCCTCTCCCGTAGGGAGAGGGTGCCGGCGTAGCCGGCGGGTGAGGGGCGTAACCTCACAGTACTGATGCAATGCTCGTTGAGCATGCCGCTCTATCCGGAGATGGACGACCCCTCACCCGGCGCCTGACGGCGCCACGCTCTCCCTCTGGGAGAGGGTTGATTTATCTGCGCTTTTTCGGTGCCGACCGCACCGCTCACCCCACCACGCGCATATCCATTATCGCTTTCAGCCGCGCCAAACTCGGCTCGGGATGCTTCATGATATCGTCATTGGTGAAGCGCACGACCTCGAAACCATAGCCGCGGATGACCTCCGATCGCTGCGCATCATAGTCGGCGAGCGGCCCGTGCTGCCGCCCGTCGATCTCCACCACGATACGCGCCTCGGCGCACACGAAGTCGACCACGTAACGATCCACCGGCACCTGCCGCCGGAACTTGTAACCGCCGAGCCGGCGGTCGCGCAGCAGCTCCCAGAGCTGGTCCTCCGGCTTGGTGGCGTCATGGCGCAGGCGCCTTGCGAAGCGCCGGAGGGAGTTTGTCATCCAGGAAGGATTGCAGATGCCCCGCCTGAATCAACCCCGCCCGCACCGGGCAGGGTCGATGTCACGCGGCTCTCTCGTCAGGCGCAGTTGAGCGCCTCACTCAGGTCCGGTTGATCGACACGCCGCCATCCACCATCAGCGTCGAACCCGTCGTAAACGACGAGGCGTCGGAGGCGAGATAGAGCGCCGAACGGGCCTGTTCTTCCGGCGTCGCGATCCGCTTCAGCGCGTGCAGGCCGCGCACGAAGGCCTTGGTCTCCTCGCTGGTGGCGAACTCGGTTGCCGCCGGCGTGTCGGTGCCGCCGGGCACCAGGGCGTTGACGCGAATGCCCTGCGATCCAAACTCCACCGCCAGCACCCGCATCAGGCCGAGGAGCCCGGCCTTGCTCGCCGCATAGGCGGCCATGCCGGGCATGCCGGCTGTGTGGCCGACAAAGGTCGAGGTGAAGATCACCGAGCCGGCGCCGCGCCGGATCATCGCCGGGATCTGATATTTGGCGCCGAGAAAGGCGCTGGTCAGGTTGGTCTCGATCACCTCGGCCCAGCTGGTTCGCGCCATCTCGGGCACCGGCCCCATCTGGCCGAGGATGCCGGCATTGTTGAAGGCGATGTCGAGCCCGCCGAAGCGGCCGACGGCTTCGTCGACCAGCGCCTTGGCGAAGGCCTCGTCCTTGACGTCGCCGGCAAGCGCCACGGCCTCGCCGCCCGCCTCCCGGATCTCGCCGACCAGCGCGTCGAGCTGAGCCTTCCGCCGGGCCGCGACGACCAGGCGGCAGCCTTCGCGGGCGAACAGTCTCGCGGTCGCATGGCCGATGCCAGAGCTGGCGCCGGTGATGATGGCGGTCTTGCCGTGAAGCTGGGTCATGTCCGATGTCCTGCGCTGTGCTGCGGAGCCGGTATCGGCTGCCGCTGCGCCGTTAGACCTCGCGCCGTGTCGGCGGGCACTCTGGTTCTTGCTCTCCAATCGCACCGCTCGGGCGCGCCCGGCAGGGCGTCGCGGGGTCGCGGCAGACATGGACAGGTGGATGTCGGAAAGCGAGGGTTCTATGTCATTTCAGACGAGAGCGTGATGCGCGATGCTCGCCGCCGCGCCGTCGCATGTGCGGCGCCCTTCAGCAGATCAGGCGGCAAGCTTCCATGACTTCAGGCATTATCGATCGTCTTCGCCCCGCAACGTCAGGTGCGCGCAACGCCACGGTGCTCGCGGTCTGCCAGGGGTTGTTCACCGCCGCGGTCGCGATCGACCTGACGCTGACCGGCCTGACCGGCTATCAGCTCGCCCCCGACAAGTCGCTCGCCACGTTGCCCTTCGCCATGATCACCGTGGCCGGCGCAGTCGTGACGATCTTCGCCTCGCTCCTGATGGAGCGCATCGGCCGTCGCTGGGGTTTCACGCTGGGGGCCCTGTTCGGCGCGCTCGGCGGGCTCGTCTCGGTGCTCGCCGTGTTCCGCGGCGACTTCTGGCTGTTCTGCCTCGGCACGGCCGGGGTCGGGGCATTCCAGGCCTTCGCCCAATATTACCGGCTGGCCGCGGCGGATTCGGTGCCCGACGACGCCAAGGCCAAGGCGATCTCGACGGTGCTGGCCGGCGGCGTCATCGCCGCGGTCCTCGGCCCGGCGCTCGCCGCCTGGAGCAAGGATCTCTATCCCGTGCTGTTCGCCGGGTCCTACCTGATGGTGTTTCTGCTCGGGCTCGCCTCCGCCGCGCTGCTCGCGGTCGGCTATCGTGATGTCCCCCTGCATGCCGGAACGCCGCAGGGCTTCGACCTGCCGGCCCGGCCGCTCGCGACCGTGATGCGCCAGCCGATCTTCCTGGCCGCCGCCGCCAACAATGTCATCGGCGGCGCGGTGATGATGCTGATCATGACGGCAGCGCCGCTGGCGGCCGTCGCCTGCAGCCACAGCATCGACGACGGCGCCAATATCATCCAATGGCACCTGGTCGGCATGTTCGGGCCGTCCTTCTTCGCCGGCCGGCTGATCGGCCGGTTCGGGCTCACCACCGTGCTGTTCGCCGGCATGGTGCTGAACCTTGCCTGCGCCGTGGTCGCGGTCGCGTCCACCAGCCTGACCGCCTTCTACATCGCGCTGTTCTGCCTGGGGGTGGGCTGGAATTTCATGTTCGTCGGCGGCACCACCTTGCTGGCCCGGTCATATCGGCCGGCCGAGCGGGCGAGCGCCCAAGGAGCGGCCGAAATCCTGCGTTATGGGCTGACCGCCATCGCCACCCTCGGCGCGGGCCCGCTCCTGGAGATCTATGGCTGGTCCAGGCTCAATATCGTCATCCTGCCGCTGATCCTGGCTGCCGCCGTCATGACCTTTATCTGGGCCAGGCAGGAGCGTCGCGCGACGCTGGCGCAGGCCGGTGAATAGGCCCTTGTCGCCAGGCGCTTTTTGGGTTGACAGGCTCATCCCGGCGAACTACCCCAACCTGGCTCGGTTGTGCCGAGCCTTTTTTCAAAATCAAAGCAGAGCAATGGACAGCGACCCTAGCAGCGTCGCGGCGACCTCTATGGTTGGCCGGGCGCTTCAACAACTGAGCAAGACGGGATCCGATCCGACCGGTCGGCTGAACGGCGCCAGGGCTTAAGGGCTCGATCGTCGCTCGCCTCTGGCCGGACAAGGTCCGGTCAGGAGGTGAGCCATGAACTTCACGTTCGCAACTCTTCACGACACCTTTGAAAACCTTCTCGGCGCGCGCGGAACGGCGTCCCGCTTCGGCCGGCGGCGCTCCGCCGATCGGCCGCGCATGATGCGCGCGGCGGTTCGGCCGAGCCTTGCGGCCGCGCCCGACAGCCATCCGGCAGGCCGTCCGCGCGCGACCTGGCGCGTCAACGCCGCAAGCGGCCGGGCCGAACTGTGCTGGGCCCTGGAGACCGAAGGCGACGGCAGTCGCCGATCCCGCTTGCGCCGATCTCGCTTGCACCCTGCGACCGGCATCCGGTTCGCCGCGATAACCGCCACCCGAACATCAGGATCGAGCCATGGACGACTATTCTAGTAGGCCCGCCATGCCCCCTGTCCGCGGGGATCGCGGGGCAGGGTGGGCAATCCCCGATACCGAACATCTCTTCCAACCGACTGCGCGGCGCGCGGCTCGGCACGACCGGTCACGCCCGCCTGGCGGGTGACGGCCCGTGTCGCTGCCGCGTCGACCCGCGGCAGGAGACCGAGCCATGAACAAGATGACCAACCGTTCCGACCTGAGGCAGGCGGAACCCCTCGACGACAAGCGCCTGTCGATGCGCGCCGTGCGCGAGGCCCACAACAGTCTCGATGCGACCTTCGCCAATGTGAAAGGGCACCGCGATGGCCTGACCCAATTGGAGGCCGTCGAGCGGCTCGCCAAGGATGGCCCCAACGAGGTCGCCCATGACCGGCCGCCGCACTGGCTGATCCAGCTCGCCCGCTGCTTCAACAACCCGTTCATCCTGGTGCTGGTGGCGCTTGCCGCGATCCAGTTCATTTCGAGCCCCGACGAATTGCGCCCGGTGATCATCGTCGGCGTCATGGTCGGCATCAGCGTGGCGCTCCGGTTCTGGCAGGAGTTCCGCTCGGGCCGCGCCGCCGACAAGCTGAAAGCCATGGTGCGCACCACCGCCACGGTGCTGCGGCGCGCCGGTGAGACCGGCCGCACCAAGCCGCGCGAGATCCCGATGCAGGAGCTCGTGGTCGGTGACATCGTCCAGCTTTCGGCCGGCGACATGGTGCCGGCCGATGTCAGGCTGATCACCTCGCGCGACCTGTTCATCAGCCAGGCCGTGCTGACCGGGGAATCCCTGCCGGTCGAGAAATACGACACGCTCGGCAATGTCGCGGCGAAATCGGCGCTGATGCCGGCGCTGGCGCCGGCCGATGTTCTGGACCTGCCCAATGTCTGTTTCATGGGCACCAATGTGGTCAGCGGCACGGCGACCGCCGTCGTGGTCGCGACCGGCCGGCGGACCTATTTCGGCTCGCTCGCCCGGTCGATCGTCGGCCAGCGCGCGCAGACCAGCTTCGACCGCGGCGTCAACAGCGTCAGCTGGCTGTTGATCCGCTTCATGCTGGTCATGGTCCCGGTGGTGCTGGTCATCAACGGCTTCACCAAGGGCGACTGGATGGAGGCCTTCCTCTTCGCCATTTCGGTGGCGGTCGGCCTGACGCCGGAAATGCTGCCGATGATCGTCAGCGCCAACCTGTCCAAGGGCGCCGTCGCCATGGCCCGGCGCAAGGTGGTGGTGAAACGGCTCAACGCCATCCAGAATCTCGGCGCGATGGACGTGCTCTGCACCGACAAGACCGGCACCCTGACTCAGGACCGCGTCATCCTCGAGCACCATCTCGACAGCGCCGGCCGGCCCGATGAGGAGGTGCTGAAGCTCGCCTGGCTGAACAGCCATCACCAGAGCGGCATGAAGAACCTGATGGACCAGGCGGTCGTGCGCTTCATGGCCGAGAAGGGCGATGTCCGCGACGGCGCGCTCTACAAGAAAATCGACGAATTGCCGTTCGATTTCGTCCGTCGCCGCCTGTCGATCGTCGTCGAGACCATCCAGCGCGAGCACCTGATGATCTGCAAGGGCGCGGTGGAAGAATTGCTGTCGATCGCGACCCATGTCCAGGAGGGGCGAGAGGCGCGGCCGCTCGACGACGCCAAGCGCGCCGAGCTGATGGCGCTCGCCCGTGGCTATAACGAGGATGGCTTTCGCGTGCTGGTGGTCGCCACCCGTCTCCTTGGCCGTGGCGAGACGAAGCCGCTCTACGGCAATGAGGATGAGCGCGACCTCGTCGTGCGCGGCTTCCTGACCTTCCTCGATCCGCCCAAGGAGACCGCGCGTCCCGCCATTGCGGCGCTCCGCGCCAATGGCGTGGCGATCAAGATCCTGACCGGCGACAATGCCGTGGTCACCGCCAAGATCTGCCGGGAGGTCGGGCTCGATGCCGGCGAGCCAGTGCTCGGTCGCGACCTGGAGGGCCTCGACGACACGTCGCTCGGCCGCCTGGTCGAGCAGCGCACCGTCTTCGCCAAGATGTCGCCGCTGCAGAAGTCGCGGGTGGTCAAGGCCCTGCAGGCCAATGGCCACACCGTCGGCTTTCTCGGCGACGGCATCAACGACGCGCCGGCGCTGCGCGACGCCGATGTCGGCATCTCCGTCGATACCGGCGCCGACATCGCCAAGGAGTCGGCCGACATCATCCTGCTGGAAAAGAGCCTGATGGTGCTGGAGGAAGGCATCATCAAGGGGCGCGAGACCTTCGGCAACATCATCAAATACATCAAGATGACCGCCAGCTCGAATTTCGGCAACGTCTTCTCGGTTCTGGTGGCCAGCGCCTTCCTGCCGTTCCTGCCGATGCTGTCGATCCACCTCCTGATCCAGAATCTCTGCTACGACATATCGCAGCTGGCGCTGCCGTTCGACCGGATGGACCGGGAATTCCTGCGGGAGCCGCGCAAATGGCTGCCGGGCGATATCGGCCGGTTCATGATCTGCATCGGGCCGATCTCGTCGATCTTCGATATCTCGACCTATTGCCTGATGTGGTTCGTCTTCAGCGCCAATGCGCCGGAGCACCAGTCGCTGTTCCAGTCCGGCTGGTTCATCGAAGGCCTGCTGTCGCAGACGCTGATCGTCCACATGATCCGCACCCGCAAGATCCCGTTCATTCAGAGCACGGCGGCCTGGCCGGTGCTGCTCCTGACCGGTGCGATCATGGCTTTCGGCATCTATGTGCCGTTCTCGCCGCTCGGTGCGGCCGTCGGGCTGCAGCCGCTGCCCTGGGACTACTTCCCGTGGCTGGTGGCGACGCTCGTCGGCTATTGCGTGCTGACCCAGCTGATCAAGACGCTCTACATCCGCCGGTTCCACACCTGGCTGTGACGACGCTGAATGTCGGCCCGGCCGGAGCCCCGCGCCCCGGCCGGCCCGGCCCGCCGATCCGAACCTCCGTTCCGACGATCCGATTGAACCCCCGCAAGGCTGGCCGCTGCGCCGTGCCCCGGGACAAGACCCCAAGGAGAACCCCCATGCGCCTTTTGATCTGCGGTGGGCGGCACTATGACGACGCGGCCGCCATTTGCCGGGAGCTGGACCGTCTGCATGGCGGACAGCCTATCGACGTGCTCATCCATGGCGGCCTCGTCGCCATCGGCACTGTGGCCGAAGCCTGGGCGCGCCAGCACAATGTCCATGTCGTCCGCTATCCGCCGAACTGGACGCTGCTCGGCACCAAGGCCGAGGCCCGGCGCAACGCCTTCATGCTGGCGGATAGCCGGCCGGATTTTCTGCTGGCCTTTCCCGGCGGCCGCGACACCGCCGATCTCGTACGCATGGCGCGGGCCGCGGAATTGCCGGTCTGGCTGGCGCAAGTGCCGCCCGGCAACGGACCGGAGCGTAGCGATGCCGCGCCCGCCGGCGACCCGCCGGAGGGGCGATCGCGCGGCTTTTCCGAGCCTTGCCTGAACGCGCCTTCTGGCCTGTTCCAGGCCGCCTGACACACGCCCTTCACAAACTATCGAAACATAGCGCAACATACCGATACGGGTGACCAATGACATGTCAGACCCGGCCCGCCAGGGCCATTCGCGCCGCCACCTATGCCGCCCTTCTGTCGTTCGCGGCGGTTCCGGCGCAGGCACAGGGCTGGTCCACGCCGACGGGCGAGCAAGTGCCCGAGGATATCAGGTTCAATGCCCAGCTGACCGAATTCGCCCAGGGTTATCCGAGTTTCCGGGCGCCCTATAGCGGCATGAACAGCTTGCCCCCGGGCGGTCAGGTGCGGCAGTCGACCAGCATTACCGGCTATCTGGGTGTCCGGCTGCCCTGGGCCGGTGGTGAGCTCTATTTCAATCCGGAGTTCTTCCAGGGCTTCGGCCTCGCCGAAACGGTCGGCATTGCCGGCTTCACCAATGGCGACGCGCAGAAGGCAGGCAACCGCGTCGGCGTCCTGTCGGTCGCCCGGCTGTTCCTGCGTCAGACCTTCGCATTGGGCCCGGAGACCGAATGGCGGTCGGGTGACTTCAACCAGCTTGCCGGTTTCGTGCCGACCCGCCGGGTGGTCGTCACGGTCGGCAAATTCGCCGGTCCCGATATCTTCCAGACCAGTGCCTATGCCGGCGATCCGCGCCGGCAGTTCTGGAACTGGTCGTTCTGGGCGCCGGGAGCCTGGGATTTTGCCGCCGACGTGCGCGGCTATACCCAAGGCGTCGCCGTCGAGGTCATCCCCGACCCGGCCTGGGCGATCCGTTACGGCGCGCTGCTCCTGCCCTCGCAGCCGAACGGTGGGGAATTGCCTTACCGGATGAACAACCTCAACCACATCTTGGAGGTCGCCTATCAGCACCGCTGGTTCGGGCGGCCCGGCGCGATCAAGCCCTTCGTCTATTATTCATTTGGCCGGATGGGCGATTTCCAGCAGGCGCTGGGGATTGCCGGTGTGGGAGGACTGACCGCGGATGACGCCATCGCGCTGACGCGGCGCTACGGCAACCGCAAATACGGGGCCGGAATTCTGGTCGACCAGGAGCTTGCCGACAATGTCGGCGCATTCTTCCGGGCGAGCTGGAACGACGGCAAGACCGAGACCTTCGCCTTCACCCAGATCGACCGTTCGGTCGCTTTCGGGTTGAGCTTCAAGGGCGAGCTCTGGGATCGGCCGGGCCATTCCGCCGGCATTGCGGTCGCCCAGAACGACCTGTCGAGCTTCCACAAGCAATTCCTGGCCTCCGGCGGCACCGGCATCATCGTCGGCGACGGGCGCCTGCGCTACGGCAGCGAACGCGTGATGGAGGCCTATTACGAACTGCCTGTCTACCGGGACAACGTCTTCGTCGCGGCCAATTACCAGCTCGTCCACAATCCCGGCTACAACCGCGACCGCGCCGGCCCGGTGCATGTCTTCGGCATGCGCATCCACGCGCGCTATTGATGGGCGTGGGCGGATTTGCCGAGCCAGGGCAATGCGTTCGGGATCAACGGCGTCTCGGTAGAAAGCGCCGTGAAACAAACCCTCTCCCAGAGGGAGAGGGTGCCCGCGTCAGCGGGCGGGTGAGGGGCGTAACCTCTCAGAACCGACACGACGCACGTGTCACATGCCGCCTTGTCCGGAAATGGACGACCCCTCACCCGGCGCCTGACGGCGCCACCCTCTCCCTTTGGGAGAGGGTTGATTTTGCGGTGCTTTTTCGTCTCGGATAGAGGAGCTGAACGCGCCGCCGCGACGTCACACCCGCCGGCTGAGGAAGCTCTTCAGCCGCGGGTGCTGCGGACTGTCGATCAGCTCCGCCGGCGCGCCGCGTTCGGCGACGCGGCCTTGCTCCATGAACCAGATCTCGTCGGCCACCTCGCGGGCAAAGCCCATTTCGTGGGTGACGCAGATCATGGTCATGCCGGCACCGGCGAGCTGTTTCATGGCGGCGAGCACTTCGCCGACCATTTCCGGGTCGAGCGCCGAGGTCGGCTCGTCGAACAGCATGGCTTGCGGGTCCATGGCCAGCGCCCGGGCGATGGCGACGCGCTGGCGCTGGCCGCCGGAAAGCTTGCCGGGCATCTCGTCGGCCTTGTCGGTAAGGCCGACGCGGGCGAGCTCGGCGAGCGCCCTTTCGCGGGCCTCCGCCTTGGCCATGCCACGCAGCTTGACGAGGCCGAGCGTGATATTGCCGGCGGCGGACAGATGCGGGAACAGATTATAGGCCTGGAACACGAAGCCGACGCGCTGGCGCAAGGCGTTGATGTCGAACCCGCGGCCGGCGACGTCCTGGCCGTCGACCAGCACCCGGCCGCCCTGGATCGACTCGAGCCGGGTCACCGTGCGGATCAGCGTCGACTTGCCCGAGCCCGACGGCCCGACCAGCACTTTCACCTCGCCGCGCCGGACCTCGCCGGAGACGCCGGCCAGCGCCTGCATCGGCCCGAACCATTTGTCGACATTGTCGAAGCGGATCATCGGGGCCTCACGCGGTGATCGTCACGCCGGGCGCCGAACCGCGCTCGGTCGAAATCCGCCGCTCGATGAAGCGGGCGAGCGAGGTCAGCGCGAAGCAGAGCGTGAAATAGGTGAGCGCCAGGATGCCATAGACCTCGAAAGGCTTGGTCAGCAGCACGTTGTTCACCTGGCTCGCCGCGAAGGTCACTTCATGCGCGCTGATGACATAGCCGAGCGAGGTTTCCTTGATGGTCGAGACGAACTGGCTGACCATGCTCGGCAGCATGTTGTGCAGGGCCTGCGGCAGCACGACCTTGAAGGTGGTCGGGACATAGCCGAGGCCCAGCGCCTTGGCGGCCTCGACCTGGCCCTTGGGCAGGCCTTCGATGCCGGCACGGATGATCTCGGAGAGATAGGCCGCTTCATAGACGACGAGGGCGATGACCAGGGTCTCGACGCCGCCGACGGCGCGCCCGATGATCAGCGGCGAAAAGAAATAGGTCCAGAATACGAACATGATGAGCGGCAGGCCGCGCACCCCGTGGACGATGGCGGTGGCCGGCAGCCGCAGCACCCGGTAGGGGCTGAGGCGGGCGAGCGCCAGCCCGATGGCGATGGGAAAGCACAAGGTGAGCGCCGTCACCGCCATGAACATGGTCATGGCCAGGCCGCCGATCGGCCCGTGCGGATATTGGCCGATGAGGAACAGCAGCCAGTTGTCCTGAAGGATCTGCAACATCAGCGCGCCTCCAGCTTGAGCCGGCGGTCGGCGAGGTCGCCGATGGCCATGATGCAGAAGGAGATGGCGAGATAGACGACGGTCGCCACCGCGAAGGCCTCGAAGGTCTTGAACGTGTAGCTCTCCACCTCGCGGGTGCGATAGGTCAGCTCGCCGACGCCGATCGCCATGGCCAGGCTGGTGTTCTTGAACAGGAGCAGGGTCTGGTTGATGAGCGGAGGAATGACGATGCGCAGGGCCTGTGGCAGCACGACATAGCCCATGGCGCCGAGATAGCCGAAGCCGATCGAGCGGGCCGCCTCATATTGCGTCTTGGGGATGGAGCGGATGCCGCTCCTGAGGTCCTCGGCGACATAGGCGGCCGCCGCCAGGCCGAGCGCGACGGTCGCCAGCAGGAATTCGCCATTATGCGCGTTGATCCAGAGCCTCGCCCAGCGCGGCAGCAGCGACGGCACGCCGAAATACCAGACGAAGATCTGCACCAGCAGCGGCACGTTGCGGTGATATTCGACATAGAGTGCGACCAGCCATTCGAACGGCCGGAACGGGATCATCCTGATGAGGGTGAGCAGGATGCCCATCGTCATGGCCAGGCACCAGGCCGCCGCCGTCAGCGCTATCGTCGTGGCGATGCCGATCAGGAACCAGTTGAGATATTGGCCGCTCAGGACCGCGCCGAGATCGAAGACATAGCCCATGGGTGCGCTCGCTTGACCCTCTCCCAGAGGGAGAGGGTGGCAGCGTCAGCTGCCGGGTGAGGGGACGTCCATTTCCAGGTGGGGTGGTTTGCTGGTCGAGCGTCACTGGCAGCGACCGTTCTCGGCGCTCACGCCCCTCACCCGGCGCCTGACGGCGCCACCCTCTCCCTCTGGGAGAGGGTTGATGAAGGGCGCCACCCCTAACCTCAGCCGCGGATCTCTTCGATCTTGAAGTCGCGGCGGATGTTGAACACCGTGCCTTCGCCGAGCCACCGGGTGAAGATCCGGTCGATCTCGCCCGAGGTCTCGAGCCCGGCGAGCACGCCGTTCACGTGATTGCGGAAGGCCGTCTCGCCGCGCCGGAAGCCGAGGCCCCAGGGCTCGACGAACAGCGACTTCTCGATCACCACCATCGGGTTGGTCGCCTGCGCCTGCTGGCGCAGCTTCACCAGGATCAGCTCGGAAGCGCAGAAGGCGTCGACCTTGTCCTGCACCAGCGCGAGGAAGGCGGCCGAAGTGTCCTGGAAGGTCACGGTTTCGGCGGTGGGGATCAGACGGCGCACGCCCTGCTCGGAGGACGAGCCCTTCAGCGCGGTCACCTTCTTGCCGGCGAGCTGTTCCAGCGTGGTCAGGCCGGAATCGCGCGTCACCATGATCTTCTGCTGGCTGACGAAATAGGAGAAGGAGAAGTCGATCTGCTGGGCGCGCTCGGGCGTGTAGCCGAGATTGGCGGCGAGGATGTCGACACGGCCCTGGATCAGCTCGGGGATGCGTGCTTCCACCGCGATCGGCTTCAGCTCGAGCGCGACGCCAAGCGATTCCGCCACCTTCTGGCAGATGTCGACGTCGTAGCCGACGATCTGGCGGGTCTGCGGATGCTGGAACGAGAACGGTTCGGCGGTGCCGAGCGTGCCGCAGATCAGCTTGCCGCGGGCACGGATATCGGCGAGCTGGTCGGCCTGGGCGGCGACCGTCGCGCCGGCGACCAGGGCCGCGCCGAGCGCCAGCATGGATGTGAGCCGGGAGGTGAGTGTCATGGTGGATCCCCTTTGGTTCTTGATCAATTGAGTGTCTGGCTGGCGCGGTTGAGCCGCATGCAGGCTTCTTCGATGTCGGCGAGCGAGGTGGCGATCGACAGGCGCAGATAGGGCGACAGCCCATAGGCCGCGCCGTCGAGCACGGCGACGCCGGCCTCTTCCAGGAAGAACAGCGCCACGTCGAAATCGGTCTTCAGCTCACGCCCGTCCGGCCGCTTGCGGCCGATCAACCCGGCGACCGAGGGGTAGACGTAAAAGGCACCGTCCGGCCTCTGGCAGGTGATGCCGTCGATGGCGTTCAACAGCTCCACCGCCCGGTCGCGTCGCGCCTTGTAGGCGGCCCGCGTCTCGGCGACGAAACCCTGGTCGCCTTCGAGCGCTGCGGCGGCTGCCGCCATGCTCATCGAGGCGGCGCCGGAGGTGGTCTGCGACTGGATGGTGTTGATCGCGGCGATCAGCGGCTTCGGCCCGGCTCCGTAGCCGATGCGGAAGCCGGTCATGGCATAGGTCTTGGAGACGCCGTTGACCAGCAGCGTGCGGCCGGCAAGGCCGGGCTCGATCGCCACGGGGCAGACCGGTTCGCCACCGTCGAAGCGGATATGCTCGTAGATGTCGTCGGTCATCAGCGCGACATGGGGATGGCGCTTGAGCACCTCGGTCAGCGCCTTCATTTCAGCTGCGGAATAGAAGGCACCGGTCGGGTTCGACGGCGTGTTGAGGATCAGCCAGCGGGTCTTCGGCGTGATCGCCTGTTCGAGCGCTTCCGCGGTCAGCTTGAAGCCGGAATTCTCTCCGCAGGCGACGATGACCGGCGTGCCGTCGCAGGCCAGCACCATGTCCGGATAGGACACCCAATAGGGCGCCGGCACGATCACCTCGTCGCCTTCGCCGAGCGTTGCGGCCAGGGCATTGAAAATGACCTGCTTGGCGCCGACGCCGACAGTGATCTGGTCGAGGCCGTATGTGACGCCGTTTTCGCGGGCGAATTTCGCGGCGATCGCCTTGCGCAGGCGCGGCGTGCCGTTGACCGGGGTGTAGCGGGTCTCGCCGGCCGCCATGGCAGCGGTCGCCGCGGCCTGGATATGGGCCGGCGTGTCGAAGTCCGGCTCGCCGACCGTCAGGTCGATGATGTCATGTCCTTGGGCCTTCAGCTCCTGGGCGCGCATGCGCGCAACCATGCTGGGCGAAGGCTTGATGCGCTTGACGCGCGGCGACAGCGGAATCTCGGTCATGATCAGGCCTTCCCGGTAGCGCTGGTATCGGTCTTGGCCGCGATACCGGCATCGCCGGTATGAGTCTTCGCTGCGATGCCGGCCACGCCGATATAGGAATTGTCGAAGCGGCCCTCGGCGATCGCGCTGAGCGCGCCGGCCTCGCGGGCCTCTTGCTTCTGCACCAGAGCCAACAACTCCTCGGCATCGGCGCGATCGAAACAGACGACGCCGTCCTCGTCGCCGACCACCACGTCGCCAGGCATCACCACCATGCCGTCGATGGCGACCGGCACGTTGATCTCGCCAGGGCCGGTCTTGTAGGGGCCGCGATGGGTGACACCACGGGCGTAGCAGGGGAAGTCGGCGGCGGCGAAGGCCGCGACGTCGCGGATCGCGCCGTCGATGACGAAGCCGGCGACGCCCATGGTCCTGGCCCGGCTCATCATGATCTCGCCGACGAGGGCCTGGATCAGATCGCCGCCGCCATCGACCACCAGCACGTCGCCG
This sequence comes from Hyphomicrobiales bacterium, assembly GCA_017304475.1. Classification (GTDB taxonomy): domain Bacteria; phylum Pseudomonadota; class Alphaproteobacteria; order Rhizobiales; family Phreatobacteraceae; genus Phreatobacter. Next base: position 18,076 of record JAFKKV010000065.1, read on the forward strand.
GGCCTGAGGATCTCATAGGCCTTGTGCAGCATGAAATTGTCACCCGGCCGGGTCTTCACGGTCACCGCCGTGCCGACCAGCTTGCCGGAGCGGTGATAGGGACGCAGCGCCCGCGTGCCATGCAGGCGGTTCATGTTGTCGGAGATGACCGCGACCTGGGCCGCCCGGAAGGCGTCGAGGATGGCCTCAGGGACCGGCGGCGCGGAAGCGTTGGAGCGATGACCGATGAGCGACATGGGTTTTGGAACCGGGTGCTGAAATGCGGGCTGGGTGAAGATTATGTGACCCGTGCGCGATGACAGAAAGCGAATATTATTCGCGTTCGGCATCGCTTTTCTTCATTGAAAGCGGTAGGGGAAGAGGGGATGAAATGTGGTTCCGCGGAGGCTAGGGCGCTGTTGAATTGACCCTCTCCCAGAGGGAGAGGGTGGCAGCGTCAGCTGCCGGGTGAGGGGCGTAACCGTTCAGAACTGATCCCGACGCTCGTCGCGCATCGCTTCGGTTCGGAGAGGGACGACCCCTCACCCGGCGCCT
>JAFKKV010000066.1 GCA_017304475.1 Hyphomicrobiales bacterium
CTGCGCGGCACCAAGCGCGAGGACGTCGAGCGCGGCCAGATCCTGTGCAAGCCGGGTTCGGTCAAGCCGCACACGAAGTTCAAGGCGGAAGCCTATATCCTGACCAAGGAAGAGGGTGGCCGTCACACGCCGTTCTTCACCAACTACCGCCCGCAGTTCTACTTCCGCACGACCGACGTCACCGGCATCGTGCACCTCCCGGAAGGCACCGAGATGGTCATGCCTGGCGACAATATCGCCATGACCGTTAACCTGATCGTGCCGATCGCCATGGAAGAGAAGCTACGCTTCGCCATCCGCGAAGGCGGCCGCACCGTCGGTGCCGGCGTCGTCGCGTCCATCATCGAGTAATTCGTGGATCAATCGCATCACGCGATTGATCGGCGAGCCGCGGGGGACTATACCCTGCGGCTCATTCAGCGGATCCTCTTAGGGGTATAGCTCAGCTGGTAGAGCGGCGGTCTCCAAAACCGCAGGTCGCGGGTTCGAACCCTGCTGCCCCTGCCAAATTCGAAAACCCCGGCGATCGCATCGCCGGGGTTTTTCTTTTCGGGCGATATCCTTGATGGTTCCGGCGCCGTCGCGCCGCTCGGGAGCATGCCATGGCAAGGCAAGACGATGGCGGCATCTGCCGCCCATCCTGGCGAGACCGACTCGTCTTCGCCTATCTCGAGGAGCCGCCGTTCTGCGGGCGGAGCGGCGCGGGCGAGGTGACCGGCTGCGACATCGCGGTCGCCCGCCATGCCCTGGCCACAGCCGGGGCCGGCCCGGTGGATTTCGTCATGACCGACTTCGCGGACCTGCTGCCGGGGCTCGCCGACGGGCGCTGGGCGATGACCACGGGGCTGTTCGTCACGCCCGAGCGGGCCCGCCAGGTCGCCTTCAGCCGTCCGATCTGGGCGCTGCCGGATGGGCTGCTGGTGGCATCGGGCAATCCGGCAGGCCTGACCGGCTATGCCGCGATCGCCGCCGCGGCACGTGCGCGCATCGGTGTGATCGAAGGCCAGGTCCAGCATCGCTCGGCCGTGGCCGCCGGCATCCCGCCGGCGCGGATCGTCGTCTATGCGAGCCAGGCGGAGGCAGCCGAAGCAGTGCGGCGCGGCGCGGTCGATGCCTATGCCAGTGTCGCCATGGCGCATCGCGGTTATGTCGCCAAGACCGGCGGGCAGGGCCTGGAGGTCGTCGAGATCGTCGGGCCGGCCCAAAGCGGCGCCTTCACCTTCGCGCAGGCCAATGACGGGCTGGCGGACGCCGTCAATGCCGCGCTCGAAGGCTTTCTCGGCACGCCCGCCCATCGCGCGCTGATGCAGGCCCATGGTTTCAGCGGCAGCGACGTCGACCGGATCGCGCCGCGCGGTTGAATGACAGGCTCCGGCCGGGGCCTGAACGCCTTGGGCCAGGCCCGCCGGATCGGCGTCTTCCTTGACGCCTCGCCTGCTTTCGGTTAGCAGACCCTCTCCCTACCGGCCCGGTGACGGACATCCGGCGGGACGTGCTTCCTCCTTGAGAGGCCGATGCGCCGGCTCCGGTCCGAAAGGATCCAGGGCGGTGATCGGCCTTGTTCGGATTCAGTTCATGGCCAAGACCAATCCTTTCGAGTTCATGCAGCAGGTTCGCCAGGAGGCCAACAAGGTCACCTGGCCGTCGCGCAAGGAAGTCGGAATCACCACGATGATGGTCTTCATCTTCATGGTCGTGTCGGCGATCTTCTTCTTTGCCGCTGATTCCATCATCCGCTGGGGCGTCCAGACGCTCCTTTCGGTCGGCAGCTGATCGGGAGGACGGCATGGCGAAGCAGTGGTACGTCGTTCACGCCTATTCGAACTTCGAGAACAAGGTCGCCGAGGCGATTCGTGAAGGCGCCGCCCAGCGCGGCCTGTCCGAATTGTTCGAGGACATCCTGGTGCCGAAGGAGCGGGTGGTGGAAGTGCGCCGCGGCCGCAAGGTCGATACCGAGCGCAAGTTCTTCCCCGGCTATGTCCTGGTGAAGATGGACATGACCGATCAGGCCTATCACCTGATCAAGAACACCCCGAAGGTGACCGGCTTCCTGGGCGCCGACAAGAAGCCCATGCCGATCCCGGAAGCGGAGGCGATGCGCATCGCCCAGCAGGTCCAGGAAGGCGTCGATCGTCCGAAGGCCACCGTGTCCTTCGAGGTCGGCGAGAAGGTCAAGGTCAATGACGGTCCCTTCGCCTCGTTCGAAGGGTTCGTGGAAGAGGTCGACGACGCCCGCGCGCGGGTCAAGGTCGCGGTCTCGATCTTCGGCCGGCCGACGCCGGTCGAACTGGAATTCGGTCAGGTCGACAAGCTCTGACCGCAATCGGCCGGCCGGGCCTCGTCCCGGGCGGCCGCCTACCGGAACGGCCCGGCCGTTCCATTCACCCGTGGGAGGCGAGGAGAGGCGGTCCGCCAGCTCTCCGAACCCGACCACGAAACCCAACCCGACGCCCCCGAGGGGGCTGTTAGGAGGTCATCATGGCGAAGAAAATCGTCGGCTTTATCAAGCTGCAGGTGCCGGCGGGTGCCGCTAACCCGTCGCCGCCGATCGGCCCCGCGCTCGGCCAGCGCGGCCTGAACATCATGGAATTCTGCAAGGCCTTCAACGCGAAGACCCAGCAGATGGAAAAGGGCGTGCCGATCCCGGTGATCATCACCGCGTATCAGGACCGTTCCTTCACCTTCGAAATGAAGCAGCCCCCGGTGAGCTACTTCCTCAAGAAGGCGGCCAAGATCGACAAGGGTCACCCGACCGTCGGCAAGGGCTTCGCCGGCAAGATCACGCGCGGCCAGATCGCCGAGATCGCCAAGGCGAAGATGGTCGACATGAACTGCGACTCGGTCGACTCGGCCTCGTCGATGATCGAAGGCTCGGCCCGTTCCATGGGCCTCGAGGTCGTGGGGTAAGATCATGAGCGGCAAGCGTTATCGTAAGACGGTCGAGGGCATCGACGCCAACAAGGCCTATGCCATCGACGAAGCGGTCAAGCTCATCAAAGAGCGCGCCACCGCCAAATTCGACGAGACGGTCGAGATCGCCATGAATCTGGGCGTCGACCCGCGTCATGCCGACCAGATGGTCCGCGGCGTGTGCAACCTGCCGAACGGCTCCGGCCGTACGCTCCGGGTCGCCGTGTTCGCGCGCGGTCCGAAGGCCGAGGAGGCCCTGAAGGCCGGTGCCGACATCGTCGGTGCGGAAGATCTCGTCGAGATCGTCCAGAGCGGCAAGATCGAGTTCGATCGCTGCATCGCCACGCCGGACATGATGGGTCTGGTCGGCCGCCTCGGTAAGGTGCTCGGCCCGCGCGGCATGATGCCGAACCCGAAGGTCGGAACCGTCACCATGGACGTGACCGGCGCGGTGAAGGCTTCCAAGGGCGGCGCCGTCGAGTTCCGCGTCGAGAAGGCCGGTATCATCCACTCGGCCGTCGGCAAGGCCTCGTTCGACCAGGCGAAGCTCGTCGAGAACATCAAGGCTTTCGCTGACGCAGTCGTGAAGGCCAAGCCGACCGGCGCCAAGGGCACCTATGTCCAGAAGATCGCGATCTCCTCGACCATGGGTCCTGGCCTGAAAGTCGAGACGGCGAGCGTGCTCTCGGCCTGATGACGGTGTCGAGCTATTGAAAACGGAAGGCGCGCCACTTATTTGCGGTGGAGCGCCCTCCGGGTCTTCCGGGGGCTGTCGCGCGATTGTCAATGAAAAAATTGTATTCTCCACTTGGCAAGTGGAACAGCCTTTGCTAGATGAGCCGACCTGGGGTGTGGGTGACCGCGCCCCGATTCCGTTTGGGCCATGGATCGCTGTGCGGTTGTCGCGGCGGTCGCAAGCGAGGATCTGACGGCGGAGTGATCCGGGACCTCGATCAGAGTCCGATACGAATTTAACGAGCTTCCGTTCGGGGCAACCCGGGCGGCAAGGCCGGCCGAATTTGTCTCCGCGCCGAAGGGCCAGGAGAAGATGCGGCCGGGATGTCCTGTCCGAGACTGCAGGCGAGGGGGCTTCCCCTCTTAATCGCCAAGCCTGCACAGACGGGTGAAGACCGTTTCACCGGCGGCAACGCCGAAGGACCGGTTCGAACTCAATGCACCTCGGCCGACGGATGGCAACATCCGGCGGTGTCCTGAGGGGACAGGGCCGAACGTCGATCGTTCGGTGGCCGGAGCAAAACCGGCAGCCGATGATCGGCAGGTGCAACCCGAGGGGCCCGCGAGGGCACCTCGACCTAGAGAGAGCAAAAGTGGATCGCGCGGAAAAGAAAGAGCTCGTCGGCTCGCTCAAGGAGGTCTTCGAGACCTCGAGCGTCGTCGTCGTCGCTCACTATTCCGGCCTCACCGTCGCGCAGATGCAGGACCTTCGTCGCAAGATGAAGGCCCAGGGCGCCTCGGTAAAGGTCGCAAAAAACCGCCTCGCGAAGATCGCTCTCGAAGGCACGGACGTCGCGTCCATTGGAGCCCTGTTGACGGGCCCCACGATCCTGGCTGTCAGCCATGATCCGGTCGCGGCACCGAAGGTCGCCGTCGAATTCGCCAAGGCCAACGAAAAGTTCGTGGTCCTCGGCGGTGCGATGGGTAAGACCGCACTGAACCCCGACGCGGTGAAGGCTCTGGCCACACTGCCGTCGCTCGACGAACTGCGTGCCAAGCTCGTGGGCCTCATCCAGGCTCCCGCGACCAAGCTTGCCCAGCTCTCGACCGCGCCCGCTGCCAAGCTTGCGCGTGTGTTCGCTGCTTATGCCGACCGAGACAAGGCTGCGTGAGGCTCCTCTCACACTCTAACGGTTCGAACCGATCAATAAGGAAGTTTAGAAATGGCTGATCTCGCCAAAATCGTCGAAGAACTCTCGTCGCTGACCGTCCTCGAGGCCGCTGACCTCGCCAAGATGCTCGAAGAAAAGTGGGGCGTCTCGGCCGCCGCTGCCGTCGCCGTGGCCGCTGCCCCGGGCGCCGCTGCCGCCGTGGTCGAAGAGCAGACCGAGTTCACCGTCGTTCTCGCCGCCGCCGGCGAGAAGAAGATCGAGGTGATCAAGGAAGTCCGCGCCATCACCGGTCTCGGCCTGAAGGAAGCCAAGGACCTGGTCGAAGGCGCTCCGAAGCCGGTCAAGGAAGCCGTGTCGAAGGACGAGGCCGAGAAGCTCAAGAAGCAGCTCGAAGCCGCCGGCGCCAAGGTCGAACTCAAGTGATTTGCGTGCGGGCGGCCGTTCAGGCCGCCCGCATGTGCTTCTCCGTCGCGGGCGACCGCGGCGGGGCCAGCGCCGCGTTGCGGCGTTTCTTCGATCCGCGGGTTTGCCCCGCGTAGTGCAACAGGTGTCGAACGCTTGACCGGACGGTCCAGGGTGGTGAAAACCGACCCGTTTTGGACCGTCCGGTCAGGCGTCTGCGGAGAGATGGTTCGCTGATGACCGTTTCTGCCGCTGGGACCAGGGCCGCCGCCGACGCCGAGCGGCCCAAGCGAGGGAGCGACATGGCTCAGACCTTCACCGGCCGCAAGCGGTTCCGCAAGTTCTTCGGTAAAATCAGGGAAGTGGCGACGATGCCGAACCTCATCGAGGTTCAGAAGTCGTCCTATGACCAATTCCTGATGGTCGAAGAGCCGCGGGGCGGACGTCTCGACGAGGGACTGCAGGCGGTCTTCAAGTCGGTGTTCCCGATCACCGATTTCTCCGGCAGCGCCATGCTGGAGTTCGTGAAATACGAGTTCGAGCCGCCGAAATATGACGTCGACGAGTGCCGCCAGCGCGGCATGACTTTCGCTGCGCCGCTGAAGGTGACGCTGCGCCTGATCGTGTTCGATGTGGACGCCGATACCGGCGCCAAGTCGGTCAAGGACATCAAGGAGCAGGACGTCTATATGGGCGACATCCCGCTCATGACGTCGAACGGCACCTTCATCGTCAACGGCACCGAGCGCGTCATCGTCTCGCAGATGCACCGTTCGCCGGGCGTGTTCTTCGATCACGACAAGGGCAAGACCCACTCCTCGGGCAAGCTCCTGTTCGCCGCCCGCATCATTCCCTATCGCGGCTCGTGGCTCGATATCGAGTTCGACGCCAAGGACATCGTTTTCGCCCGTATCGACCGGCGCCGGAAGATCCCGGTGACGTCGCTGCTCTATGCGCTCGGCATGGACAACGAAGAGATCCTCTCGACCTTCTACAACCACATCACGGTGTCGAAGGACAAGAAGGACGGCTGGCGGATGCCTTACGACCCGGCGCGTATGCGCGGGTACAAGACCACGACCGACCTGATCGACGCCGACAGCGGCGAAGTCGTGCTGGAAGCGGGCAAGAAGCTCGCCGTCCGCGAAGCCAAGAAGCTTGCCGAAAAGGGCCTGAAGGCGCTCCGCATGAGCGCCGAAGAGCTGGCCGGCCGCTATCTCGCCGAAGACATGGTCAACATGAAGACCGGTGAGATCTATGCCGAGGCCGGCGACGAGATCACCGAGAAGATGCTCAAGACGCTGGTGGCCGAAGGCTATCACGACATCGAGACGCTCGACATCGATCACATCACCATCGGCGCCTATATCCGCAACACGCTGGTCGGCGACAAGAACATGACGCGTGAAGACGCGCTGTTCGACATCTACCGCGTGATGCGCCCGGGCGAGCCGCCGACCGTCGACACGGCGGAAGCCATGTTCCATTCGCTGTTCTTCGACAGCGAGCGCTACGACCTCTCTGCGGTCGGCCGCGTGAAGATGAACATGCGCCTCGACCTGACCGCCGAGGACACCGTGCGCATCCTGCGCAAGGACGACATCCTGGCGGTGGTCAAGACGCTGGTCGAGCTGCGTGACGGCAAGGGCGAGATCGACGACATCGACCACCTCGGCAACCGCCGCGTGCGTTCGGTCGGCGAGCTCATGGAGAACCAGTACCGCGTCGGCCTGCTGCGCATGGAGCGGGCGATCAAGGAGCGCATGTCGTCAGTCGAGATCGACACCGTCATGCCGCAGGACCTGATCAACGCGAAGCCGGCGGCCGCTGCCGTGCGCGAGTTCTTCGGCTCGTCGCAGCTCTCGCAGTTCATGGACCAGACCAATCCGCTGTCCGAGATCACCCACAAGCGCCGTCTCTCGGCGCTTGGCCCGGGCGGCCTGTCGCGCGAGCGCGCCGGCTTCGAGGTGCGCGACGTGCACCCGACGCATTACGGCCGCATCTGCCCGATCGAGACGCCGGAAGGGCCGAATATCGGCCTGATCAACTCGCTGGCGACCTTCGCCCGCGTCAACAAATACGGCTTCATCGAAACGCCTTACCGCAAGGTGCGCGACGGCCGGGTCACCGACGAGGTGATCTATCTGTCGGCCATGGAAGAGGGCAAATACGCCGTCGCCCAGGCCAACGCGCCGATCGACAAGTCGGGCAAGTTCGTCGAAGACCTGATCATCTGCCGCCAGGCCGGTGAAGTCCTGCTGCTGCCGGTCGACCGCGTCGATTTCATGGACGTGTCGCCGAAGCAGCTGGTGTCGGTCGCCGCCGCGCTCATCCCGTTCCTCGAGAACGATGACGCCAACCGCGCTCTGATGGGCTCGAACATGCAGCGCCAGGCCGTGCCGCTGGTGAAGGCGGATGCGCCCTTCGTCGGCACCGGCATGGAAGCGGTGGTGGCCCGCGATTCGGGAGCGGCGATCGCCGCCCGCCGGACCGGCGTGGTCGACCAGGTCGACGCGACCCGTATCGTTATCCGCGCGACCGAAGATCTCGATCCGACCAAGTCGGGCGTCGACATCTACCGGCTGATGAAGTTCCAGCGTTCCAACCAGAACACCTGCATCAACCAGCGTCCGCTGGTGCGGGTCGGCGACATCGTCAAGAAGGGCGAGATCCTGGCCGACGGCCCGTCGACCGATCTCGGCGATCTGGCGCTCGGCCGCAACGTGCTCGTCGCGTTCATGCCGTGGAACGGCTACAACTTCGAGGACTCGATCCTGCTGTCCGAGCGGATCGTCAAGGAAGACGTGTTCACCTCGATCCATATCGAGGAGTTCGAGGTCATGGCCCGCGACACCAAGCTGGGCCCTGAGGAAATCACGCGCGACATTCCGAACGTTTCGGAAGAGGCGCTGAAGAACCTCGACGAAGCCGGCATCGTCTATATCGGCGCGGAAATGCAGCCGGGCGACATCCTGGTCGGCAAGATCACGCCGAAGGGCGAGAGCCCGATGACGCCGGAAGAGAAGCTCCTGCGGGCGATCTTCGGCGAAAAGGCCTCGGATGTCCGCGACACCTCGCTGCGCGTGCCCCCGGGTGTCACCGGCACGGTGGTCGAAGTCCGCGTGTTCAACCGCCACGGCGTCGACAAGGACGAGCGCGCCCAGGCGATCGAGCGCGAGGAGATCGAACGCCTCGCCAAGGACCGCGACGACGAGCAGGCGATCCTCGACCGCAACGTCTATGGGCGCCTGGCCGAAGTCCTGGAGCACAAGACCGGCATTGCCGGGCCGAAGGGCTTCAAGAAGGACACGGTGCTGACCCGCGACGTCATCACGGAATTCCCCCGTGGTCAGTGGTGGGCCTTCGGTGTCGCCGACGATGCGCTGATGGCCGATATCGAGGCCATGCGGAAGCAGTACGACGAATCGAAGCGTCGCCTCGAGCAGCGCTTCCTCGACAAGGTGGAAAAGCTCCAGCGCGGTGACGAACTGCCGCCCGGCGTCATGAAGATGGTCAAGGTCTTCGTGGCGGTGAAGCGCAAGATCCAGCCGGGCGACAAGATGGCCGGCCGGCACGGCAACAAGGGTGTCGTGTCGCGGATCGTGCCGCTGGAGGACATGCCGTTCCTCGAGGACGGCACCGCCGTCGACATCGTGCTGAACCCGCTCGGCGTGCCGAGCCGCATGAATGTCGGACAGATCCTGGAGACCCATCTCGGATGGGCCGCCGCCGGTCTCGGCAAGATGGTCGGTCAGGCCTACGACGCCTATATGAAGTCGAAGGACGTCAAGCCGCTGCGCGAAGCCTTCGACAAGATCTATGGCGACGACGCCCAGATCGGGGCGCTGGACGAGCCGAACCTGGCGGAACTCGCGCGCAATACGCGTCGCGGCGTTCATTTCGCCACGCCGGTCTTCGACGGTGCGAAGGAAGCCGATATCGAGCACATGCTCGATACCGCCGGCCTGAACCATTCCGGCCAGGTGAAGCTGTTCGACGGCAAGACCGGCGAGGGCTTCGATCGTCAGGTGACGGTCGGCTATATCTACATGTTGAAGCTGCACCACCTCGTGGACGACAAGATCCACGCCCGTTCCATCGGTCCCTATTCGCTCGTCACCCAGCAGCCGCTGGGCGGCAAGGCGCAGTTCGGTGGCCAGCGCTTCGGCGAAATGGAGGTCTGGGCGCTCGAGGCCTATGGCGCGGCCTATACGCTGCAGGAGATGCTGACGGTGAAGTCGGACGATGTCGCCGGCCGCACCAAGGTCTACGAGGCGATCGTCCGTGGCGACGACACCTTCGAGGCCGGCATCCCCGAGAGCTTCAACGTGCTGGTCAAGGAAATGCGGTCGCTCGGCCTCAATGTCGAGCTCGCGTCCACCAAGCAGGTGCGCGGCCCCGACGACGTCGGCCGGCAAGCAGCCGAGTAATCGTTCGACGCTTATTACGGGATCGGGTTCGCCCGATTCCGGACAAGATGTTCACATCGGCCGGGAGCGTTTCGCCCCGGCCCGGATTTTCTCCCGGTAAACCGGGGCTTTGGAGACGGCGATGAACCAAGAGGTCGCGAATCTCTTCAATCCGACGACGCAGCCGGCGACTTTCGATCAGATCAAGATCTCGATCGCGAGCCCGGAAAAGATCCTGTCGTGGTCGTTCGGTGAGATCAAGAAGCCGGAGACGATCAACTACCGCACGTTCAAGCCCGAGCGCGACGGCCTGTTCTGCGCCCGCATCTTCGGGCCGATCAAGGACTACGAGTGCTTGTGCGGCAAGTACAAGCGGATGAAGTACAAGGGCATCATCTGCGAGAAGTGCGGCGTCGAGGTCACCCTCTCGCGCGTGCGCCGCGAGCGCATGGGCCATATCGAGCTGGCCGCCCCGGTCGCTCATATCTGGTTCCTGAAGTCGCTGCCGAGCCGCATCGGCCTCTTGCTCGACATGCCGCTGAAGGATCTCGAGCGGATCCTCTATTTCGAATATTACGTCGTCCTCGAGCCCGGCCTGACCGCCCTCAAGGAGCGCCAGCTCCTGTCCGAGGAAGAGTATATCCGCGCCCAGGACGAGTACGGCGACGACAGCTTCACCGCCATGATCGGCGCCGAGGCGATCCGTGAGCTGCTGCGCGGCCTGGACCTGGAGAAGCTCGCCGCCGATACCCGCAAGGAGATCTCGGAGGCGACCACCGAGCTGAAGCCGAAGAAGCTCGCCAAGCGCCTGAAGATCATCGAGGCCTTCATCCAGTCGGGCAACAAGCCCGAGTGGATGATCCTGACCGTCGTGCCGGTGATCCCGCCGGACCTGCGTCCGCTGGTGCCGCTGGACGGCGGCCGCTTCGCGACCTCGGATCTGAACGACCTCTACCGCCGCGTCATCAACCGCAACAACCGCCTGAAGCGGCTGATCGAGCTGCGCGCGCCCGACATCATCATCCGCAACGAGAAGCGCATGCTTCAGGAAGCGGTCGATGCGCTGTTCGACAACGGCCGCCGCGGCCGCGTCATCACGGGCGCCAACAAGCGCCCGCTGAAGTCGCTCGCCGACATGCTGAAGGGCAAGCAGGGCCGGTTCCGCCAGAACCTGCTCGGCAAGCGCGTCGACTATTCCGGCCGGTCGGTCATCGTCGTCGGCCCGGAAATGAAGCTGCATCAGTGCGGCCTGCCGAAGAAGATGGCGCTCGAGCTGTTCAAGCCGTTCATCTATGCCCGGCTCGACGCCAAGGGCCTGTCGGCCACCGTCAAGCAGGCGAAAAAGCTGGTCGAGAAGGAGCGTCCCGAGGTCTGGGACATCCTCGACGAGGTCATCCGCGAGCATCCGGTTCTCTTGAACCGCGCGCCGACGCTGCACCGCCTGGGCATCCAGGCCTTCGAACCGGTGCTGATCGAGGGCAAGGCGATCCAGCTGCATCCGCTGGTCTGCTCGGCCTTCAACGCCGATTTCGACGGCGATCAGATGGCCGTGCACGTTCCGCTGTCGCTCGAAGCGCAGCTGGAAGCGCGCGTCCTGATGATGTCGACCAACAACATCCTGCATCCCGCCAACGGCGCGCCGATCATCGTGCCGTCGCAGGACATCGTGCTCGGCCTCTATTACGTCTCGCTGATGTCGGACGGCATGCCCGGCCAGGGCAAGGCCTTCGCCAATATCGGCGAGCTCGAGCATGCGCTGACCCAGAAGGTCGTCACCCTGCACACCAAGATCCGGTATCGCTGGGAAGGCCTGGACGCCGACGGCAACGAAGTCCGGCGCATGTATGACACCACGCCCGGCCGCGTTCTGCTCGGCCAGCTCCTGCCGCGCTCCACCAAGGTTCCCTTCGACGCAGCCAACAAGCTGATGACGAAGAAGGAGATCTCGGCGATGATCGACACCGTCTACCGCCATTGCGGTCAGAAGGAATCGGTCATCTTCTGCGACCGGATCATGGCGCTGGGCTTCTACCATGCCTACAAGGCCGGCATTTCCTTCGGCAAGGACGACATGGTCGTGCCGGACAACAAGTGGCCGATCGTCGAGGAGACCCGCTCGCTCACCAAGGACTACGAGCAGCAATATCTCGACGGCCTGATCACCTTCGGCGAAAAGTACAACAAGGTCGTGGACGCCTGGGCGAAGTGCTCGGATCGTCTGGCGCAGGAAATGATGGGCCGCATCTCGGCGGTCCAGAAGGACGCCAACGGCCAGGACAAGCCGATCAACTCGATCTACATGATGAGCCACTCGGGTGCCCGTGGTTCGCCGACCCAGATGCGCCAGCTCGCGGCGATGCGCGGTCTGATGGCCAAGCCTTCGGGCGAGATCATCGAGACCCCGATCATCTCGAACTTCAAGGAAGGCCTGTCCGTGATGGAGTACTTCAACTCCACCCACGGCGCCCGTAAGGGTCTGGCCGACACCGCCTTGAAGACGGCGAACTCGGGTTACCTGACCCGTCGTCTGGTCGACGTGGCGCAGGACTGCATCATCACCGAGGTCGATTGCCACACCGACAAGGGCATCGGCATGCGGGCGATCGTCGACGCCGGCCAGGTGGTGGCAACGCTCGGCCACCGCATCCTCGGCCGTTCGGCCGCCGTCACCGTCACCGACCCGTCCTCGGGCGCGGTGCTGGTGGAAGCCGGCCGGATGATCCTGGAAAAGGACGTCGAGGCGATCACCGCCGCCGGCATCCAGGAGGTGAAGATCCGCTCGGTGCTCACCTGCGAGACCAAGGTCGGCGTCTGCGGCCAGTGCTACGGCCGCGATCTCGCCCGTGGTACGCCGGTCAATATCGGCGAGGCTGTCGGCGTCATCGCCGCGCAGTCGATCGGCGAGCCGGGTACGCAGCTCACCATGCGCACGTTCCACATCGGTGGTGCGGCGCAGGTGGTCGACACCTCATTCATCGAGGCGACCTTCGAGGGCACGATCCGGATCCGCAACCGCAGCGTCGTGAAGAACTCGGACGGCGAACTCATCGTGATGGGCCGCAACATGGCGGTGATCATCGTCGATGCCGATGGGTCCGAGCGCGCCACGCACCGTATCCAGTACGGCGCCAAGCTGAGGGTCGACGAGGGCTCGAAGGTGAAGCGCGGCCAGCGCATCGCCGAGTGGGACCCCTATACCCGGCCGATCATCACCGAGATCGACGGCATCCTCGGCTTCGAGGATCTGGTCGACGGCCAGTCGATCGCCGAGACCACCGACGAATCGACGGGCTTCACCAAGCGTATCGTCATCGATTGGCGGACCTCGACGCGTTCGGCCGACCTGAAGCCGGCGCTGGTGATCAAGGACTCGAACGGCAAGATCCAGAAGCTGCCGCGCGGCACGGATGCCCGTTACGCGCTGGCGGTGGAAGCGGTCATCTCGGCCGATGCCGGGGCGCAGGTCTATGGCGGTGACGTCATTGCCCGTATCCCGCTGGAGAGCGCCAAGACCCGCGACATCACCGGTGGTCTGCCGCGCGTCGCCGAACTGTTCGAAGCCCGCCGGCCGAAGGACGCCGCGATCATCGCGGAAGTCTCGGGCGTCGTGCGCTTCGGCAAGGACTACAAGCAGAAGCGTCGCCTGACGATCGAGCCTTTCGAGGCCGAGCTCGATGCGGCCGAATACCTCATCCCGAAGGGCAAGCACATCCACTTGCAGGACGGCGACGAGGTGCAGAAGGGCGACTTCATCGTCGACGGCAATCCGGCGCCGCACGACATCCTGGCGGTCAAGGGCGTGGAGGAGCTTGCTGCCTACCTCGTCAACGAAATCCAGGAAGTCTACCGGTTGCAGGGCGTCGTCATCAACGACAAGCATATCGAGGTGATCGTTCGCCAGATGCTGCAGAAGGTTGAGGTCACCGATCCCGGCGACACCGATCTGATCCAGGGCGACCAGGTCGACCAGACCGAGCTCGAGGAAGCCAACGAGGCCATCAAGGACGACAAGAACAAGCGGCCGGCTTCCGGTCTGCCGGTTCTGCTCGGCATCACCAAGGCCTCGCTGCAGACCCGGTCGTTCATCTCGGCCGCCTCGTTCCAGGAGACCACCCGCGTGCTCACGGAAGCTGCCGTCAACGGCAAGTCCGATACGCTGGAAGGCCTCAAGGAGAACGTCATCGTCGGCCGCCTGATCCCGGCGGGTACCGGCGCGACCATGAGCCGGATCCGCGAGATCGCCACCAAGCGCGACGACCTGATCCTGGACGAGAAGCAGAAGACGGCAGGCGTCCAGGCCGGAGCCGCGCCGGTGGAGCTCGCCGCGATCGAGGCTCCGCAGGTCTGATCCCGGGGCAGGGGGCATCGCCCCCCTGTCACACCATAAGAAAAGGGCCGCCCCCAGGGGCGGCCCTTTTTTGTGCGTTCATGCCGGCGGCGGCTTGGCGCCGGTGGCAGGAACGGGGCTTGGTGCGCACCGGGGGACCGGCGCGGCAGGTCTCGACCTGGTGTTGCGCGAAGCGGCCACGATCCTCGACCATGCGGCGCCGCGCGCCATCGCGCCCGGATGCACCGATGCCGGCCGTGCCAATAAAAAGGGCCACACGCTGGTGGCCCTTCCCAATCGTCGATGATGTCTGGCGGTGGTCCGGCCTTACTGGGCGCGGCACTGCCGGGTCGAATTGCAGACCAGATTGGTCGTGGCGCACAGGTTGACGCCGCGGCGCTCGACACGGGCATTGTTCGAGAACACCACCAGCATGTCGTACTGGCAGTAACCGCGGTCGCGCTGGCGCCGGGTCGGGACGATCCGCATGGAATCGCCGTCGTCGATCGTCTCCTGGCCGAGGCGGTCGTCGCCCCAGCCGCGGGTGTCGACATCGGTCATGTAGAATTCGCGAATCTCGACGCCCGACCGGTTGACGATGTTGATCCAGCGCTGCTGGCCGTCCCGGTCGGTCTGGGCCATGGCCGGCGCCGAGGCGCCGACAGAACCTGCAACCGCAATCGCCGCCATGGCAGCAAACACTATGCCTTTAAAAGTCATGATAGGTCGTTCCTCTCCAAAAGGGCGCCGGCACTCATGAATGCCGAGAGCCCAGATCTGATCGCCTCGTGGCCGGCGTCGGCCGACGTTTTGACCGAATCCCCCCATCAGTCCCCCGGCATGGCCTCGAAAGAGCCAAGCCGCAGGTTTCCGATAGGGCAATATGCGCGAGAAGCCAAGGGCGCACATGCCGTGGATCTACGTATCTCGCCGATTCGAGGGAAGGCGACAATCGGAGGGCGAACCGCTATGAAGCAGCCATGGCGGAGGACAGGCGGCTGCCGCGCTGTAACCATGCGCGTCATTCGTTTCGTTACGGGGCGGGGAAACGAAACATCGCGTCGTTGGCCTGGTTAAAGTGGCCAAACGCTTGACGGGGCGCGAGTCAGCGTGTAATGCCCGCTTCACTCTTCCGGCGTACGTCGGTTGCACACCCGGTCCCGTGGCGGTCCACTGCCCCCTGACCGAAGCAAACCGAGACTACGCCGCCTGACGTCAGTCAGATCCGATTGCATGATCGCCTCGTTTCATCGCGGGGTGATCCTCTGTTTTCGCCGGGCGCCGTTTGCCTTCACAGGCAGGCTGAGCGTCCGGTTGTTCGTTTCGCTAATGAGACGGACGTTCGCACGCTTTGGTGGGGACCGGGAAGCCGGACCTCGTAAGGTTTAAGGACAAGGCCGCCGATGCCGACCGTCAACCAGCTGATCCGCAAGCCGCGTCAGCCGCGCACCTACCGCGAAAAGTCCCGCCACATGGAGGGCTGCCCGCAGAAGCGTGGTGTTTGCACACGCGTCTATACGACGACCCCGAAGAAGCCGAACTCGGCGCTCCGCAAGGTCGCCAAGGTGCGTCTTACCAACGGCTTCGAGGTCATTGGTTATATTCCGGGTGAAGGCCACAACCTTCAGGAGCACTCGGTCGTCATGATCCGTGGCGGTCGCGTCAAGGATCTTCCCGGCGTTCGCTATCACATCCTGCGCGGTGTGCTCGATACGCAGGGCGTCAAGAACCGCAAGCAGCGTCGTTCGAAGTACGGCGCCAAGCGTCCGAAGTGAGGTTTCCACTGGCAGCCCTGGCCGAGACGCGTTTTGCGTCGGGCCGGGGCGGCTGGTGGCTCTAGAGGTTTACGGAGAGAACGATGTCGCGTCGTCACCGGGCAGAGAAGCGGGAAATCATCCCGGACGCCAAGTACGGGAACGTCGTGCTGACCAAGTTCATGAACTCGGTCATGTACGAAGGCAAGAAATCCGCTGCTGAACAGATCGTCTATGGCGCTTTCGATATCATCGAAGCCAAGACGAAGCAGGAGCCGCTGACGGTGTTCCAGTCGGCGCTCGAAAACGTCATGCCCGCGATCGAAGTCCGGTCGCGGCGCGTCGGCGGCGCCACCTACCAGGTGCCGGTCGAGGTTCGTCCCGATCGCCGCCAGGCGCTCGCGATCCGCTGGCTGATCCAGGCCGCCCGGTCGCGCAACGACAAGACCATGGTCGACAAGCTCTCCGCGGAGCTGCTCGACGCATCCAACAACCGCGGTAACGCCGTGAAGAAGCGCGAAGACACGCACAAGATGGCGGAAGCCAACCGCGCGTTCTCGCACTACCGCTGGTAACGAAACCCAGGCCCCCGACGGACCTGAAGGATCACGATCATGCCGCGCACCCACGCGATCGAGGACTACCGCAATTTCGGCATCATGGCCCACATCGATGCGGGCAAGACGACGACGACCGAGCGGATCCTCTATTATACCGGCAAGTCCCATAAGATCGGCGAAGTCCATGACGGCGCCGCGACCATGGACTTCATGGAGCAGGAGCAGGAGCGCGGCATCACGATCACGTCGGCCGCGACGACCGCCCATTGGGCGGGCAAGCGCCTGAACATCATCGACACCCCCGGCCACGTCGACTTCACCATCGAAGTCGAGCGTTCGCTGCGCGTGCTCGACGGCGCCGTCTGCGTGCTCGACTCCAACCAGGGCGTCGAACCGCAGACCGAGACCGTCTGGCGCCAGGGCGACAAGTACAAAGTTCCGCGCATCGTCTTCGCCAACAAGATGGATAAGACCGGCGCCGACTTCTACATGTGCCTCGAGGACATCAAGAAGCGCCTCGGTGCCAAGCCTATTCCGATTCAGCTGCCGATCGGCGCCGAAGCCAATTTCAAGGGCGTCGTCGATCTCGTCCGCATGAAGGCGGTCATCTGGTCGGGTGAGGCGCTCGGCGCCGAATTCAACGCCGATCTCGAGATCCCCGAGGATCTCAAGGAAAAGGCCGCGCAGTATCGCAACGAGCTGGTCGAAGCCGCCGTCGAACTCGACGACGACGCCATGGCCGCCTATCTCGACGGCACCGAGCCGGACGAAGCGACCCTGAAGCGCCTGATCCGCAAGGCCGTTCTGACCTCGGCCTTCTTCCCGGTGCTCGCCGGCTCGGCCTTCAAGAACAAGGGCGTCCAGACGCTGCTCGACGCCGTCGTCGACTACCTGCCGTCGCCGGTCGACGTTCCCGCGATCAAGGGCATCGATCCGCGCAACGACGCCGAGATCGAGCGCAAGTCGTCGGACGCCGAGCCGCTGTCGCTGCTGGGCTTCAAGATCATGGACGACCAGTACGGCGTCCTGACCTTCTGCCGCATCTATTCCGGCAAGCTCGAGAAGGGCACCAGCCTGCTCAATTCGAGCCGCGAGAAGACCGAGCGCGTCGGCCGCATGGTTCTCATGCACGCCAACAACCGCGAGGAAATCACGGAAGCCTATGCCGGCGACATCGTCGCGCTGGTCGGCCTGAAGGACACCCGCACCGGCGACACGCTCTGCGATCCCAACAAGCCGGTGATCCTGGAGCGCATGGAATTCCCCGAGCCGGTCATCGAGATGGCGATCGAGCCGAAGACCAAGGCCGACCAGGAAAAGATGGCTCTGGCGCTGATCAAGCTGGCCAGCGAGGATCCGTCCTTCCGCGTGTCGACCGATGCCGAGTCCGGCCAGACCCGTATCAAGGGCATGGGCGAACTGCATCTCGACATCAAGGTCGACATCCTGCGCCGCACCCACAAGGTCGATGTCAGCGTCGGCGCGCCGCAGGTGGCCTTCCGCGAGAAGATCACCAAGAAGGCCGAGATCGACTACACCCACAAGAAGCAGACCGGTGGTACCGGTCAGTTCGCCCGGGTGAAGTTCGTGGTCGAGCCGAACGAGCCGGGCAAGGGCTTCGAGTTCGAGTCGAAGATCATCGGCGGCTCGGTTCCGAAGGAATACCTGCCGGGCGTCGAAAAGGGCCTGAACTCGGTCATGGGCGCGGGCATCATCGCCGGCTTCCCGGTGGTCGACATCAAGGTGACGCTGATCGACGGCGCCTATCACGAAGTCGACTCGTCGGCCCTGGCCTTCGAAATCGCCTCGCGCGCCGCCATGCGTGAAGCCCTGCAGAAGTGCGGTTCGGTCCTGCTCGAGCCGATCATGAGCGTCGAAGTCGTGACGCCGGAAGAATATACCGGCTCGGTCATCGGCGATCTGAACTCCCGGCGTGGCCAGATCCAGGGCCAGGACATGCGCGGCAACGCCAATGTCGTTCACGCCATGGTGCCGCTGATGAACATGTTCGGCTACGTCAACCAGCTGCGCTCGTTCAGCCAGGGGCGTGCCAGCTACACCATGCAGTTCAGCCACTATGAACAGGCGCCGTCCAACGTCGCCGCCGATGTCCAGGCCAAATACGCGTAAGCGTTGGTCGCACCTATCGACTTGGGTCTGAAGACCTGACGTCGGAGCGAAGATTGAAGGAGGCCGTCATGGCCAAGGAAAAGTTCGCACGCAACAAGCCGCACTGCAACATCGGCACGATCGGTCACGTCGATCACGGCAAGACCTCGCTGACGGCGGCGATCACGAAGGTTCTGGCCGAGTCGGGCGGCGCGACGTTCACGGCCTATGACCAGA
>JAFKKV010000067.1 GCA_017304475.1 Hyphomicrobiales bacterium
GTTTCGGCCGGCGCGGGGCGCTTCAGGCCGGGATGGCGATGGGGATGGCGGCGCCAAAGGCGCCGGTTGTTAGTTCGACGACGAGAAAGCCGAGGACGGCACCGCTTCGCGGTTGATCAGGCTCTGGTCGGCACCCGACACGCGGTCGTAGCGGGCGGTGAACTCGCGCGGCTGGGCCGGCGCATAGGTAGTGACCGCGGGGGTCTCGACGAAACCGGCGGCATCATCGGCAAGAGCCGGAGCAGCGAGGCCGAGAGGGGCGAGCAGGGCGGCGGCGAGAATGAGCTTCTTCATGACAGTCTCCATTGGAAAACCCGGTGGTGGGAGGGACACGCCTGATCCGGGATGTTTGTTCGGTGTCGGTGGGAGGTGTCCGCCGCCGACAGGGCTGAGATAGGCGCCCGTCCGATCACTTGCCAATCACGAAAATGAGAAAATGCACAAACAGGCGCATATCAATTATTTCGTATGTGCATTGACGCAATTTTAAGAAAAGCAGCTCCGCCAGCGAACTCAATAAAAAACCGGGGCCGAGGCCCCGGTTTGAAGGAATGGCTGAAAAATGCGAGCGCCGGTCACCGCCCGTTGGCCACGAAGGCCGAGGACGGCACCTCTTCACGGTCGATCAGACTGTGGTCGATCCAGGTTTCCCCGCTCATCTCGACCTCATGGCGCATATGGCGGCGATGGCTGACCGGCATGACCGCGACGGGAGCAGGCGCCGGCTCGGCAAAGAAGTGATGGCCGTAGGACGAGGGCATGTCGGCATCGTCGGCGAAGGCTGGAAGCGCGAAGGCAAGCGGCGCAAGCAAGGTCGTCGCGAAGAGCAGCTTCTTCATGGCACGTCTCCAAGTCGGAGGCCTGGCGGGGAGGGACACGCGCCGCCCGGGTTGATTTTGTGCAATCGACGGGAGGTGTCCGCCGCCGACCTCACGGCAATAGATCGCCGCGCGATCACGCTCCAATCACGAAGCAGGGAAAATGCATGGATGAAAGAGAAATGACGAAACCTTGATTGCGCGATCGCACGAACGTGACAATGCCTCGCGCAGCCGTGAAGACATGAGGCCGTACCGTCCGTAATCCCGCCGCTTTGGCAGCTGCGACACAGCGAAACGCCGGGGGGTGAGCCCCGGCGTTCCCTGCAGTTTCAGGTCTGTTGCGACCCGGACTTACTTTTCTTCGTAGGTGTAGATGTCGCGATCCTTGGTTTCCGGCATGAAGAACAGGCCGATCACGAAGGTCATCATCGCGAAGATGATCGGGTACCAGAGACCGGAATAGATGTCGCCGGTGGCCGCCACGATGGCGAAGGCAGTCGGTGGCAGGAACCCGCCGAACCAGCCATTGCCGATGTGATAGGGCAGCGACATGCCGGTATAGCGGATGCGGGTCGGGAACAGTTCGACCAGCATGGCCGCGATCGGGCCGTAGACCATGGTGACATAGAGCACCAGGATGAACAGCAGGCCGGTCAGCGCCCACATCTGGCCGTTCATGCCGGTCTTGGCGATGTTGGCGATGCCCGCATCGTCAGCCTTCGGATAGCCGGCCGCCTGGGCCGCTGCGACGATACCCTTGGCGAAGTCGGCGTTCACGGGCACTTCCGTGCCGCCGATGGTCACCTTGGTCGGCGAACCGGCCGGCGCGGTCACCAGATCATATTTGATGGTCGCGCGGGCAAGGCCTTGGCGGGCGATGTCGCAAGGCTGCGTGAAGGTGCGCACATTGACCGGGTCGAACAGCGAGCCGCAAGAGGCGGGATCGGCCGAGACCGTCGCGTGGACATTCTGCACGGCGGCGGCGAGCGTCGGATTGCCGACCTTGGCGATCTGACCGAACAGCGGGAAATAGGTGACCGCAGCGATCAGGCAGCCGGCCAGGATGATCGGCTTGCGGCCGATCTTGTCCGACAGCGAACCGAAGATGACGAAGAACGGCGTACCGAGAAGCAATGACAGGGCGACCAGCACATTGGCCGTCGTGCCGTCGATCTTCAGCGTCTGGGTCAGGAAGAACAGGGCGTAGAACTGTCCGCAATACCAGACCACGGCCTGGCCTGCGGTGCCGCCGAGCAGCGCGAGAATGCCGATCTTGGCGTTTTTCCAATTGCCGAAGGCCTCCGACAGGGGCGCCTTGGAGCCGGTGCCTTCCGCCTTCATCTTCTGGAATGCCGGGGATTCATTGAGCTGCAGGCGGATCCAGATGGAGACGCCGAGCAGCAGGATCGAGACCAGGAACGGCACGCGCCAGCCCCAGTTGGCGAAGGACTCCGCGGACATGCTGAGGCGCAGGCCGAGGACGACCAGCAGCGACAGGAACAGGCCGACCGTCGCGGTGGTCTGGATCCAGCTGGTGTAGAAGCCGCGGCGGCCCTGCGGCGAATGCTCGGCCACATAGGTCGCGGCACCGCCATATTCGCCGCCCAGCGCCAGGCCCTGCAGCAGCCGGCAGATGATGAAGCCGATCGGCGCGAGGATGCCGATGGTGGCATAGCCGGGCAGCAGGCCGACCACGAAGGTCGCGACGCCCATGATCGTCATGGTGACGAGGAAGGTATATTTGCGGCCGATCAGGTCACCCAGGCGGCCGAAGAAGATCGCGCCGAAGGGGCGCACGGCAAAGCCGGCGGCGAAGGCGAGCAGGGTGAAGATGAAGCCCGCCGTCGGGTTCACGCCGGAGAAGAAGTTGACGTTGATATTGGCGGCGAGCGCGCCCGCCAGATAGAAGTCGTACCACTCGAAGATCGTGCCTGTGGACGAGGCGAGAATGACTTTTCTCTCCTCGGCGCTCATCGGGCGTGGCACGGCGGCCGCCCCCGTTGCTGAACTTATTGACATCGGTTTCATCCCCTCAGTTGAGTCCACCGGACAAACCACGCCCGTTGCCGCGAACGAGAGCTCGCAGGTCGAGAGGGTGCCGTCGGTGGCAATATGGTCTTGTGAGCGAACCCCTGAGCGCCGGGTCGCGTCGGCGAGACGGTTCGGGGGCCGTCTGTCCCGTTTCCTCCTGGCCTGTCCGCCCCGCAAGGACAGGTTCGAGCGTGCCGGGTTTCGAAGGCTCGGTCTGAGCCACCCCGATCGCGTTGACTGCTCGCATTCACTCTGTCGGGCGAAGATTTGCCAGCCGGTGGTCGATTCGCTTCACCACGCCCCAGAGTCAGGCTAAGACTAGCGTCGATGCGGCATTCAAGTCACGGGGATGGGCCATGAGACCTTGGTCTATGATCCTTTCGGCGATAACTGTCGCCCTCGGGTCGACGCCATTTGCACAGCCAGCGAATGCGCAATATTACCGGCGCACGGCCATCGTCGACGGGCGCAACGGCGATGTCGCCGTGGTCAGGCACGAGATCGACTGCAATTGCGGGCCGCTGGTCCGCACCTATCGCGCCGGCACCTTCACCTATGTCGTACCCAGGCCGCCGGTCGTCGATTACGGCATGGTGCTGCCGATCTACCAGCCACCGCTCTACAGCTTCCCGCGCGGGGTGGTGCCGGCCTATCCGGTCTATCCGCGGTCCGGCGCCTATCCGGTGACCTCGCCACGCCAGCAGCAGGCCTTGCTGCCGGTCCGGCCGTGGTATCCGTCCGGCACGGATTCCCGGGTCATCACGCTGGACGAGATGCCGCCGGCCGCGCCGCCGGCGACGCCGCGCCCGCGGCGGCGACGCTGAGCGGGTCCGGCAGATATCGCGACGGCTGGAGCGGCGCCGCTTCAAGTTGAAGCAGTCAGCACAACGCTTGGCCTCGAAGGACGGCTAAGCTTTGTGCCGGGCGTTTATGTCCGAAGCGATCGCGCTCTGGAAGCGCCCGCAGCCCCAGGCCGTCATACGAAAAGCGCTGCGTGCAACTCTCAGCGAGATGGACAGGCACCCAGAACGCGCCGATCACAATTTGTATTCCCGCTTCGATGGCCGCGCCGACCCGACGCCGCCCCGTTCGGCAGACCGCCAGCCGTTTTTGAAAAGAAAAACGCCGGGGCCTTTTCAAACGAAAACGCCGGGGCGCGAGCCCCGGCGTTCCCTGAAGTTTCAGGCCTGTAGCGGCCCGGACCTAATTTTCTTCGTAAGTGTAGATGTCGCGGTCCTTGGTCTCCGGCATGAAGAACAGGCCGATCACGAAGGTCATCAAGGCGACAATGATCGGGTACCAGAGGCCGGCATAGATGTCGCCGGTGGCTGCCACGATGGCGAAGCCGATCGGCGGCAGGAACCCGCCGAACCAGCCATTGCCGATGTGATAGGGCAGCGACATGCCGGTATAGCGGATGCGGGTCGGATAGAGCTCGACCAGCATGGCCGCGATCGGGCCGTAGACCATGGTGACATAGAACACCAGGATGAACAGCAGGCCGGTCATGGCCCACATCTGACCATTCATGCCGGTCTTGAAGATGTTGGCGATGCCGGGGTCGTCGGCCTTGGGATAACCGGCCGCCTGGGCGGCAGGGATGATGTTCTTGGCGAAATCGGCATTGATCGGAACGTCGGCACCGCCGATCGTGACCTTGGCGGGCGCGCCGGCGGGGCCGGCCACATAGTCATATTTGATCGAGGCGGTCGCGAGCGCCTTGCGTGCGATATCGCAAGGCTGCGTGAAGGTGCGCACGTTGACCGGGTCGAACAGCGAGCCACAAGTCGCCGGGTCGGCGGTCACGGTCGCATGAACATTCTGCACGGCGGCCGCGAGCGTCGGATTGCCGATCTTGGCGATCTGGCCGAACAGCGGGAAATAAGTCACTGCCGCGAGCAGGCAGCCGGCCAGGATGATCGGCTTGCGGCCGATCTTGTCCGACAGCGAGCCGAAGAAGATGAAGAACGGCGTTGCGAGCAGGAGAGACAGCGCGACCAGGACGTTGGCGGTCGCGATGTCGATCTTCAGCGTCTGGGTCAGGAACAACAGCGAGTAGAACTGGCCGCAATACCAGACCGCGGCCTGGCCGGCAGTGCCGCCGAACAGCGCGAGCACGCCGATCCTGGCATTTTTCCAATTGCCGAAGGCCTCCGACAGCGGCGCCTTGGAGCCGGAGCCTTCCGCCTTCATCTTCTGGAATGCCGGCGATTCGTTGAGCTGCAGCCGGATCCAGATGGAGACGCCGAGCAGCAGGATCGACAGCAGGAACGGCACGCGCCAGCCCCAGGCCGCGAATTGCTCCGCGGTCATGCTGAGACGCAAGCCGAGCACGACCAGCAGCGACAGGAACAGGCCGAGAGTCGCGGTCGTCTGGATCCACGAGGTATAATAGCCGCGGCGTCCTTGCGGCGCGTGCTCCGCCACATAGGTGGCGGCGCCGCCATACTCACCGCCCAGCGCCAGGCCCTGCAGCAGCCGGCAGGCGATGAAGGCCATCGGCGCGAGGATGCCGATCGAAGCGTAGCCGGGCAGCAGGCCGACCACGAAGGTGGAAATGCCCATGACGAACATGGTGGCGAGGAAGGTATATTTTCGGCCGATCATATCGCCCAGGCGACCGAAGAACAGCGCGCCGAGGGGTCGCACGGCAAAGCCCGCGGCAAAGGCCAGCAGCGTGAAGATGAAGCCGGCCGTGGGGTTTACGCCGGAAAAGAAGTTGGCGCTGATATTGGCGGCGAGCGCGCCCGCCAGATAGAAATCATACCATTCGAACACCGCGCCGGTCGACGAGGCGAAAATGACCTTCTTCTCCTCGCCACTCATCGGGCGCGGCGCAGTGGCGGCCCCTGTTGCTGAACTCATTGACATCGGTTTCGTCCCCTTGGCTCAAACCACCGGGCAAGCCGCGACCCTTGCCGCGAACGTGAGTTCGCAGGTCGCGGGGACGCCATCGGCGGCAATATGGTCTTGTGGGCGGGCCTTGAGGCGCCGGGCCGCTTCGGCGAGACGGCCCGGGGGGCCGCCTGTGTCGTCTCCTCCTGGCCTGTCCGCCCCGCAGGGACAGGTTCGAGCAGGCCGGGTTGAAGGCTCGGTCTGAGCCACCCCGATCGCATTGATCGCTCGTATTCACTCTATCGGGCAAAGATTCGCCGGCCGGTGGACGGTCCGCTTCACCACGCCCCAGAGCCAGGCCAAGACTAACGCCGATGCGGCATTCAGTCACGGGGGATGGCCATGCGACCTTGGTCTATGATCCCCGCGGCGATAACTGTCGCTCTCGGGTCGACGCCATTTGCACAGCCTGCGAATGCACAATATTACCGGCGTACCGCCATCGTCGACGGGCGCAACGGCGATGTCGCCCTGGTCAGGCACGAGATCGACTGCAATTGCGGGCCGCTGGTCCGGACCTGTCGCGCCGGCACCTTCAGCTATGTCGTGCCCAGGCCGCCGCGCTACAGCTTCCCGCGCGGGGTGGTGCCGGCCTATCCGGTGACCTCGCCACGCCAGCAGCAAGCCTTGCTACCGGTTCGGCCGTGGTATCCGTCCGGCACGGATTCCCGGGTCATCACGCTGGACGAGATGCCGCCGGCCGCGCCTCAGCTGCGCAGGCCGAGCCTGGTGGTCACCGCATAGAGCGCCAGCGCCGCGGCATTCGACACATTGAGGCTCTTGATCGCGCCGGGCATGTCGATGCGCGCCAGCGCGTCGCAGGTTTCCCGTGTCAGCTGGCGCAGGCCCTTGCCCTCGGCGCCGAGCACCAGCGCCACCGGCTCGCGCAGCTTGACCTGGTCGAGATCGGCGTCGCCCTCGCTGTCGAGCCCGATGATCAGGAAGCCGCGCTTGCGCAGATCGAGCATCGAGCGGGCGAGATTCTGCACGGTGACGAAGGGCACATGCTCGAGCCCGCCGGACGCGCTCTTGGCCAGCACGCCGGTCGCCTCGGGCGAATGCCGGTTGGTGGTGACGATCGCCTTGACCCCGAAAGCCGCGGCCGAGCGCACGATGGCGCCGACATTGTGCGGATCGGTGATCTGGTCGAGCAGCAGCAGCACGCCTTCCGCCGGCATGGTGTCGAGATCCGGCGGATCGAGCGCGTCGGCCTCGGCGAACAATCCCTGGTGCAGCGCGTCCGGGGTCGAGGCCAGGCGGCGGTCGATCTCGCGCACCGACACGATCGTCGCCTCGTGCGCGATGCCTTCTTCGTCCAGCCGCTTGGCGCCGTTCTCGGTCGCCAGCAGAACCCGGATTCGCCGGCCCTTGTTGCGCAAGGCCTCCGACACGGTGTGCCAGCCATAGAGCAGCACGGTTCCGGTTTCGAATTCCGGCGCGGGGTCGCGCAGCACGCGTCCGCCGCGCCCCTTGAAGGGGCGGCCAGGTTTCGAGAACGGGCGGAAGGGCTTCTTGTTGCCCCGGGGAGGCGTCGTATCCATGCGTCCTCTTCCCACGGCGCGCCGTCGCGCGCAATTGCCACCCACAGCTCATGTCAGGCGCGTGACGTTTCAAGGTTGACAGGGCAGGACGCCATCCCTATCAAGCGCGCCACACCCCGCGGCCAGTCCGAGGGTCTGGGACGGGGGAATGTCCCGAGCGGCAAAGGGGGCGGACTGTAAATCCGCTGGCTACGCCTTCGTAGGTTCGAGTCCTACTTCCCCCACCACCCACCTCCAGAACATCGAGAGTTCAGGGCCCGACCGTCAAAGACGGTGGGCGCGGGCGCGACGGCAAGGACCGCCGCCAGGCTATGCCGCTCTTTTCGCCAGATGATCGGCAAGCCTTAGCGCCAGGGCGATGGCGGTCAGCGTGGGATTGGCCTGGCCCGAGGTCGGCAGCACCGCCGCGCCGACAGCGTGGAGGTTGTCGCAGTCGAAACATTTCAGGTCGGCATCGACCACGGCCCGGTTTCGGTTGCCGCCCATCCGGATCGTGCCGATCTGATGGGTTCCGTGCGCCGCCAACCCGAGAACGGCGTCGACACCGGCCTCGCGCGGCTGCCGATAGCTGAGCTTGCCGAAGCCGGTCGTGTTCAGCCAGCTCGCGAGGTGGTCATGCGTGCGCAGCAGGGCCTCGGCATTGGCGCGGCCGAATCGCAGGTCGATCGACAGCCGGGGCAGGCCGAGCGCATCGGTCTCGGCCGTCAGCCGCACCCGGCTCGCCGGGTCGGGCAGGTGCTCGCCATGATAGGAGAGGCCATAGGTCCGCGCCGGGTTGCGCAGGAAGAAGCCGGGCAGGCGCATGGCCGCGACATAACGGCGGTAGAAGAAGGACGGCACGTAGAGACAGGCCGCCGGCAGGCCGCGCAGCACATTCATCACATGCGGCCAGCGCTCGAGCTCTTCGGGCACATGGCGCTTGCGGATCGCCTCGGCGACCAGCAGCCGGCCAAACGGCCCGACCGACAGCGCCAGCAGAACCATGGAGAGAATGCCGCTGCCATGGCGTGGATCGGCGCTCGGCGGCACCACCGGCCAGAACGACACGTTGGGCAGGCCTTCGGCGGCCTGCAGCGCGTCGGACGGGATCAGCCGGCGCCGCACATAAGAACCATGGCCGTCGACATAGAAGTCATAGGCCGCGTCGATAGCGTCGCTGGCGAAGGTGATGTCGGCGATCTCGCCGATCAGGTGACCCATATAGGTCCGCCCGAGCGGCCCCTCCGCGCCGCCGAACCGGTCCGGCTGGCGGCGCTGGAGCGCCAGCAGCAGGCGGGTCGATTCCAGCCCGCCGGCGGCCAACACGACGGTGGCGACCGCAACGTCAAATCGGCGACCGTCGGGGCGGCTGACGACCAGCGCCCGGATCCGCCCGCCGGCATCGAAGGTCGCGTCGACCACGGTGGCATTGAGCCTCAGGTCGATCCGCGGATCGGTCTTCAGCGCGGCGCCATGGGCGATCTGAAACTTCGGCTTGTTGCTGAACCGTTCGAGCCTGGTGAAGTCGAAGGCCTGGTCGGCCGTTTCGACGCCCGCGATCGGATCGCGGAACACCGGCTCGCCGCAATGGGCATAGGCGCAGGCGCGGTCGTAATAGGGCAGGAGCTCGGCATGGCCGATCGGCCAGCGCGCATCGCCTGCGAGCGGACGCGGCGCGAAGTCGATCGGGTCGAATGGCTGGCAGCGGCCGGCCCAGAGATTGGACGTGCCGCCGAGGCGCCGCGCGACCGCGATGCTCATGTCGTCGTGCCGGTCGGGTTCGACGATCTCGGCCGCCGACAACAGGGTCGTCTCGGCGGTCGGCGCGACACCGCCCGATTCCAGCACCAGCACCGTCTTGCCGGCGCGCGCCAGCTCGAGCGCGAGGCTGAGGCCGACCGGCCCGGACCCGATCACGCAGACATCGTGCCGTACCGCGTCCAATCCCTCGAGATGATCGCTGATCATGCCGGCAGGCTCGTGTCGGAGACGTCGCCGCCGATGAGGTCGCGGACCAGCCCGATGCTGGCCGGCGCGGGCGGGCGGGAGGCCCGGTCGAGATTGAAGCGGAGATTGCGTTCGGAAAACATGGAGGCGAGCACGACGCCCGAGGCATTGGAGGCGAAGGCGCGGTCGAGCAGCAGGGCCGCGGCCGCGGTCTCGGCGCCGCCGCCATAACCGGCCGCCTCCAGACGGCGGGCCGCCGCGGGCTCCGACCGCAGCCGTGCGACGAGGCGCTCATGGGCCCCCGCCACGCCGAACACCGAATGGGTGATGGTCGCCACCGGCCGGGCGGCCGCCGCCTGAATCTCGGCGAGCGCCGAGAGGCGCGGATCATCGGCGAATTGAACCACGCCGAACGGCAGGTTCGGCCCGACGGCGGCGCGGCAGGCGGCCAAGGTTCCGCCGACCGAGAGGTGGCGGGCCTTGCCTGACGACAGGATCGTTTCCAACACGCGCAGGATTTCGTCGCTGACGACATCGGCTTCCGCCGGATCATGCAACGCGAAGACGTCGACATGATCGGTCTTCAGCCGGCTGAGCGACCGGTCGATCGAGGCCATGATCGTGCCGGCATCGAGCGCCGCCTTCTGATAGCGGGTCGACGGCATGCTGCGAAAGCGCTGGCGCAGGCCCTTGATATGACCGACCAGCGGTCGCGCCACCGCATAGGCGAGCCGCATCACGCCGTTGCGCTCGGGGGGGGTCAGCCCGACCTTCGTGCAGATCCGCACCCGGTCCCTGCGCCCCTTGAGGAATTCGCCGAGGATCGGCTCGGCCTCGCCCGCGCCATAGGGCGGCGCGACGTCGTACCAGGTGACGCCGGCCTCATAGGCCTGCTCCAGGCTTCGCAGCCCGGTCTTTCGGGAGATGCGCGAACCGAGCGAGGCGCAGCCGAATCCAAGGACCGAACTCTCCATGCCGGTTCCTGGCAGGTTCACTTGGCGAACAGTCATGCCCTTCTCGCGCGTCCCTTCGATCCGGAAAATGGCGGCCTGCGTTTCGCACCAGGGCGATGCCGGCGACATCGACCCATTTAAACACGGCGCGGCGCGCCTTGCCGCCCAGATTGATCCTATAGTCAACGTCATTGCCGACGGCTTCGGCGCGAAAGGCCCCGATGGGGATGATGCCATCGCAATTGCATCCAGGCGGCCGCCCGGCAGCGCGGCGGCTGATTGCCGCATTTTGGGCCGTCGGTCTCTGGCTGCCGCCAGCCGCGGCCGCGGATTGCCCGGTGACCGCGGCACCGGCGGCGCCCTTCGCCGTCGACGGCTTTTATGCCGATCGCCAGGGCAGCATGGTCGATGCCGTCAGGCGCGCGGCCCGGGATCGGGCGGTCGCGCCCTACGAGGCCTTTGTCCGGCTGGTGCAGCGCCAGGCGGATGCTTTCGCGACGCGGCAGGACCGGGCCGAAGCTGATTGCGCTCTCGACAGCCTGGCCAGCTGGGCCCGCGCCGGAATCCTCACCGGAGCGCTCTCCTCGCCGCAGGCCGAATATGAACGCAACTGGTATCTGGCCGGCCTGGCCCTGGCTTATCTCAAGCTCATGACCGTCGCCGACGGCGATCGCCGCACCGCCATCGAGACCTGGCTCGGGCGCCTGGCCGGTTCGACCGAAGGCGCTCTGGATCGCGGCGTCATTCCTGCGAACAACCTGTCCTATTGGGCCGGGCTGGCGCTCGCCGCCGCGGGCCTTGCAACCGGCAATCCGGAGCGCGAGGCAAGGGCGACGCGCGTCCTGCGCGACGGCCTGGCGGCCGTCGGGCCGGACGGAACCCTGCCGCAGGAGCTGCGCCGGGGCGAGAAGGCGCTCGACTATCACGCCTTTGCCGCCGCGCCGCTGGCGACCCTGGCGCTCGTCGAAAGCGCGCGCGGCCGGCCGTTCGACCGCGAGGCGCTCCGGCACCTCTCCGAGCGTGTCATGGCCGGCGTCGGCGATCCCGCCTTCTTTGCCGGCCGGGCCGGCGCGGCGCAGGTCGCACCGGCGGCCTGGAACCTCGCCTGGCTCGGCATCTATCGCACGGTCGTGCCGGGCGAGGGGCCCATGCCGGCCCACGCGACCGCCAGCCATTTTCTCGGCGGTGATGTCGAAGCGACGATCGCCGCGATCCGCCAAACCGCGGGCCGGCGGCCCTGAACGCGGCGAAAAGACCTGTCTCTCGCTGGGACGAATGAGCGGCCCGTCTCTTGCTGAGACCGGGCCGGTGGACGCGCACGGCCCGTTCTGGCCGCTGCCTCCACCATGTCCTGACCAAAGCCGGGACAATGAGAGACAGCGAGAACAGTCACATGACGTCGATCGATCTGGCAGGAACGGATGAGACGGGCAGGGCCGGCCGCACGGTCACCTGGCCGGTCCTGGCATTCGTAACTGCCATGCTTGACGCCGGTGCGATCGTCGCGACCGCGCTGATCGCCGGCCATATCTACTACCGGGCCGCCTTTGGCAGCGCGGGTTCGATGGCTGGGCATCTCGGATGGGGCGCGACCTTCGCCATCGTCTTCGTGCTCGTCGCATCGTTCCGGGGCGATTACGGCCTCCAGGCCTATCTCCGCGCGGCGCGCCGTCCCGGCCACCTCTGGGTGAGCTGGACGATCACCTTCGCCGCGGTCCTGACCTTGATGTTCCTGTTGAAATCCAGCGTCGACATCTCGCGCGGCGCGACGGTCGTGCTCTACGCCGCGGGCTTCATCGCCTTCCTGCCGCTGCGCCTCCTGACCGGCCATGTCGTTGCGCGCCTGCGTGCCAGCGGCCGCTTCGCCCCGCGCCGGCTGCTGGTCGTCGGCCGGCGCGCCACCATCGCGGTCCAAAGGCTGCGGCCGCGCGACGGCGAATTGCCGGCGGTCACGGAGATCGTCGAGATCGACGGCGCGGCGGATCCCGCGACGCTGGCGCTGGACGCCGCACGGCGGCTGCAGCCGGACGACATCCTCATCGCCGTGCCCTGGTCCGACATGGAGCTGATCGAGGCGCTGACCGACGCCCTCGTGGTGACGCCCGCGGCCATCCGGCTTGCCCCGGAGCGCGGTCTCAGGCGCTATGCCGGCCTCAGCGACGACAACCAGGAGCCGGGCTTCCTGCTGGTGCGTGCGCCCCTCGGCACGTCCGAGGTGTTCATCAAGCGCGGCATGGACCTCGTCGTCGCGAGCCTCGCGCTGGTCGTGCTCGCCCCGGTCCTCGCGCTGGTCGCGCTGCTGATCAAGCTCGACAGCGCCGGCCCCGTGCTGTTCCGCCAGACCCGCCACGGCTTCAACCAATCGACCTTCCGCGTCTTCAAGTTCCGCTCCATGAGCGTCATGGAGGACGGCGCCGCCTTCACCCAGGCCAGGCGCGGCGACACGCGCGTCACCCGCGTCGGCTATTGGCTGCGGCGCACCAATATCGACGAATTGCCGCAGATCCTGAACGTGCTCACCGGCGACATGTCGATCGTCGGGCCGAGGCCGCATCCGGTCGCGCTCAACGACGCCTTCGACAGCCGCATCGCGCATTATTCGCGGCGCCATGTGGTGCGCCCCGGCATTACCGGCTGGGCGCAGGTTCACGGCTTGCGCGGCGAGACCGACACCGAGGAGAAGATGCGCGCCCGCGTCGCCTATGACCTGGCCTATCTCAAGAACTGGTCGTTCTGGCTCGACTGTCGGATCATCCTGATGACCCTGGTCTCGCGCGCTTCCTATCGCAATGCGTTCTGAACCCATGAACCGCCTGACGATGACAGCCGACACGGCCGGCGGCCGAACGGCGGCCCCGGCCTGGTCCGGCCGCATCGTCCCGGACCGGATCGTGCTGACCTTTCACGGGCTCGGCCGGCCGGCCACATCGATCGACCCGGCCGAGCGGCCCTATTGGGTCGAGCCCGGCGTGTTCTCCGACGTGCTTGCGCGGGCGCGGGCCGAACCGCGCATCGAGATCACCTTCGACGACGGCAATGCCTCCGACATGAGCCTGGCTTTCCCCTTGCTGGCGACCTCGGGACTGAGCGCGACCTTCTTCGTGCTCGCCGGCCGGCTGGACCAGCCGGGTTCGCTGAGCCGGCGCGACCTCGCCGAGCTTGCCGGCCACGGCATGGTCATCGGCAATCACGGCGAGCACCATGTCGATTGGACCAAGGCCTCGGATGCGGTGATGCGGCGCGAGCTTCACGATGCCCGCGCCCGGATCGAGGATGCCGCCGGCCGCGCCGTCGACAGCCTGTCGGTGCCTTTCGGCGCCTTCGACCGCCGGGTGCTGCGTCTGATCGCGGAGGCCGGCTATCGCCGCGTGCACACCAGTTCCGGCGGCCTCGCGGGGCGGGCCGCCTGGCTCGTGCCACGCACGTCGCTGCGCAGCGACCTGCCGGCGGGCGCCATGATCGACGGCCTGGGCCGGTGGCCGCGCCAGCTCGAAGCCGCCATCCGCAATCCGCTGCGGGAATGGAAATACGGCGTCAATACATGGACGGCAGGTCGCGGCCGGTCGCCTGCCGAAGCTTGCCGAGATTGAGCCAGGCCTTCTGGGCGAAGGCCATGGACCGGGCCCGCGACAGCGGCCGCAGCAGCGAGGCCGCGAGGAAACCGGCCAGCATCTTGGCCGCAGCATCGCAGTGGAAGCCGAGCCCCCCGGCATCCAGGCCGCGCCGGCCGGAAAGCCTGAAACGCGCATAGGACTGGCCGGAGCGGATCGCCCGCAGCCTGAGATAAGCGGGCGCAAGCCGCGCCGCCGGCGCTTCCTCGTGGATCCGCGCATCGTCGGTCACCACGATCACCGCGCCGGCGCGATGCAGCCGGTGAAAGAAATCGGTATCCTCGCCGCCGGTCTTGCCAAGCGCCGGGTCGAACCGGAGGCCCAGCCGCTCGACCCGCGCGCGCCGGAACAGCACATTGCCGGACCGGCCGGTATCGACCTTGCGGCCGCGCCGGCCCCAGTCGACATGCAGCGGATTGGCCTGAACGAGCCAGTCCGGCGTGCCCGCGGGATAGACCGGAAAGACCGGGCCGATCACCACTTCGGCGTCGAATTCGTCGAGCGCGGCCAGGAGCCGGACGAGCCAGTCCGGCTCGACCCATTCGTCATCGTCGACAAAGGCCATCAGGCTTCCCCGCGCCGCATCCAGGCAGGCGTTGCGGGCGCTCGATATATTGCCGGCGCCGACCGCGACGACCCGCACCGGCACGGACCATGGCGCACCGCTCTCGACGCGCGCGGCCGCGCCGCCGCCGGGATCGTCGTCGGCCACGACGATCTCGATCGCCAGGCCCGCGGGAACGGTGATCGAACAGAGCGACTGCAAGGTGCGGACGAGGCTCGGCCGCCCGAGGCTGGCGATGCCGATGGTCACGGTCTCCATCGGGCACGCTCCCATTCGGAGGCGGCCAGCGTCACCGCGATGACGAAGGCCATGGAGATGAAGTCGAAGCCGCGAAACCAGGCGCTTTCGAGGAAATTGTAGAAACAGGCGAACAGCACCAGCATGACGCAGAGCGTGCCGAGGCCGAAGGCGCTCCGGAGCACCCGGCCGCAGGTGTGGAAGGCGCTCGCCAGCATGACCGTCAGCAGGCCGAGGCCGACGAAACCGGTCTGGATCATGATGTCGATATAGCCGTTATGGGCATGCGGCATCTTGGCGACGAAACCCGGGGCCTCGCGCACGCTGGGCGATTCCAGCCCGGCCTGCCAGAACGATTCGAAACCATAACCGAGCACCGGCCGGCGGCTCGCCATGTCCAGCGCGAAGTCCCAGATGTCGGTGCGCGTGGTCAGGGTCGGGTCGCCGAACAGCGCTTCCGCCACCGATGAGAAATCCCAGATATAGGCCGCGACGCCGAGGCTGTAGATCAGCAGGACGAGGCCGAACAGGGTCGCGACGATCGCCGCCACCGAGAGCCTGGCGGCCCGCGCGGCAACCGTGATCGCCAGCGCCAAAGCGGGGATCATGACCGCCAGTCCGAGCGAGGTCTTGGACTTGCTCAGGATCAGCAGGCCGACCGCCAGGACCAGGGTCACCATCGCCACGGCGCGCGCACGCGGCGTGCCGGCAAAGATCTGATGCAGCGCGGCGATCACCGCCAGCGCGGCCGCCGCACCCAGGCCGTTCTTCTGCGGATAGACGCCCTCATAGCCGAGCGGGCCGGGCCGGGTGACCGCGACCATGCCGACGTTGATCAGCATGATGGCGACGAGCATCCAGAAGATGCGATCGACGACGCCGCGCGGATCGTCGGCGGCGATCACCGACAGGACCAGGGTGGCGACGATCGCGCCCTGCAGCACGACGCGGCGCAGCGCCGTGCCGGGCACGATGGACCAGGCGACCGACATGACGAAGAGTGCCATCAGCAGCGCCATCAGCACGATCGTCGTGTTGCGCAGCGCCGGGCTGCGGCGATAGGAGGTGGCGAGCCAGACAAAGGCCGCCAGCAGGAACAGGACAGGGAAATAGACTTGGCTGAGCGCGCTCGACTCGCTCTGCAAGACCTGGAAGGCCGGGCCGGTATCCGGACTGCGGCCATAGATCACCGGCCAGATCAGCAGCCCGTAGAGCATCATCACGGCGGGCAGCCAGCGCGCCACGGCCCGCGCCCAGAGCGCGGTGCCGGCTTGCCTGTCGGCGGGGGCGACGAGGGTCAGGGTCATGGCGCGACCGGCTCCAGACCGGCGGCCGGGGCAGGGCGCTGCCGGATGATCAAGACGACGATCCAGGCGAGGGCGACCGCCTCGCCGACCGCGACGGCGAAAACCGCATAGACCGGCGGCACGCTGGTCGCGAGGCCGAGAAGCGCCAGGCCCGAAGCCCCGGCCGCCGCGACCGACACATAGGCGAGCGGCCGGAACAGCCGCGCGGCCTGCAGATAATAGCCGAGGCACATCTGCGCCATGCTGATGACCGTGACTAGGCCCCAGGCCGCCGTCATCAGGCCGATCTCGGGATAGCGGCCGTGGAACAGCCTGGCCTCGATCATCGGCCAGGCCCAGTTGAGCGCGGCGAGATAGATGAGCGACAGGGCGAGGACGCCGACCGTGCCGAGCACCAGCGTGCGGCGCGCATCGTCGATCCGACCCTCGACCAGGGCCCGGGTCATTTCGGGTCGCGCCACCCGTCCCCAGGCATTGGCGAGCAATTGCATCGGTCCCATCAGCGCGCGGCCGGCCTGGACCGCGCCGAGGGTCGCGGCGCCCCGGAAGCTCTCCACCGCGAAGACATAACCGCGATATTGCGCCTCGGTCGTCGCCGCGCCGAGTAGGCTCCAGCGGCTTTCCACCCAGAATGTGCGGTAGCCGCGCAGGGCGGCAAGCGGTGCCGCGAGCGCCTGGCGCCGCGCCGCCAGCAGGACGGCCGCGGCACTGCCGGCGGCGGTCCCGAAGAGCATGGCCGGCACCGGCGAAAGCCACGTCCAGAGGCTTGCGATGGCGAGGATCGACCCGAACACCGCGATCGCGTCGAGCAGCAGCGCGCGATGCGCCGCATGGGTCGCGAAGGCGAGGTTGCGCTGGGTCTCGCGCCACAGCGCAAAGAAACACATGGCGAGCGCGCCGGAAAGGAACAGGGGATCGCGGCTGGTGATCGCGCAGAACCCGGCGACCAGCGGCATGGCCGCCAGGCGCATCAGGTGATCGGCGCTGAGCAGCACCGACAGGACGGCCGATTGCTGCGGCGCCGGACGGCCGGGCAGGGACACCCCGATCGGCGTGGCGATCAGGGCATTGTGCAGCGATCCGACGATCAGCAACACGGTCAGGGCATAGCTGAACAGGCCGAATTCCGATGGCGGCACATGGGCGATGAGCACGAGCGAAAGCGCCAGGTTGAACCCGCTCAGTATCGCCTGATCGATGAGCGAGAACGCCATCGCCGCCCGCATGGAATCCGTTCCTTGTTCGGGACGAAGTGCCCCGGTCTACGCTCGAAGAGCAGGACCCGTGCCAGGAGCCTCACTTGCAGCGCGGTCGGCTGTCCTTCGAGGCGCGCCGGAGCCACCAATCTTTGCCTCTCCCCGGCGGGGAGAGGTCGGCGCGCAGCGCCGGGAGAGGGGGAAATGTATTTTCAGAACAATGCTTTGCGCGTTTCGCATGGCGACATCTCGTCGCCCGCCTCGCCCCCTC
>JAFKKV010000073.1 GCA_017304475.1 Hyphomicrobiales bacterium
CGCCATCATTGCCGTGCTGTCGCACTTCTTCCTGCCATCGGTGGAAGGTGCGAAGCTCAGCAAGAGCATGGTCGGTCGACGCCGACAGGTCCATCAGCAGCACGATCGCGGTAGAGCGCCGCCGCCGGCCGTGGCGGCTGAATATCCTGCCGTCCGGCGCAAGGCGCGCCCGCTGCTGGATGGCGTTGTCGACCAGCGAAGTGAGGTCGAGCTCGTCGCCTTCGGGCAGGCGCGTCAGGCGGATCGAGCGGTCGGGCGTGCGCTCCAGCCCGATGACAGGCGTCCACGGTCCAGGCCTCTTGACGCCTAGCCTGGATCTGCGGCGGCGCTCGCGCGCATCCTCCAAAACAGTCGTCCAGTCTTCCCGCAAGGCTTCGAGGCGGTGGTCCCATTCCGGATAGCGAAACCGCCTGCGCAGATCGAGACCAGAGAGGTCCACCGTCTCCGGCTTTTCGTCCTGCCGGCCGAGCTCGATGATCTCCACGTCGGGAATAATGTCCTCGTCCTCGGGCAGCGCCGCGTCCGGACCCCACAGGACGGAATTGTCGTCGCGATAGATCGGCGCCGGCAGGTAGTTGCGCGGCGGCGAGAGGCGCATCTTGCCGAGGTCGATGGACAATTGCCGGGCGAGCCGGTCGAACGCGTCGACATCGCCGAGATCTAGCGCGGCCGCCTGCTCGAACAGCTCCCTGCCCTTGCCCACCCAAGCATTGGAATCGCTGTAGCCGGGATCGTGCAGCGCGCGCGCCAGCCGTGCGGCGAGGCCGGCAAAATCGAAACCGGATATCTCCTTGGTCGCGGTATGGAAACGCCCCCACAGCGATTGCAGCCCGGGATATTCCCGCATCATCAGGCGTTCGACGCGCGCGTCCTCGACAACCGCCATCATCGCGACCAGCGATGGGCGCCGGTTGCCGGCGGCCCTCCCCAGCGGCGAGTGGCGCAGATGCGCTGCCGCATGCGCGATCATGGTGCGGAACAGGAATTCGCGATCGCCAGGCCCGGCGCCGTCGATGCGCCGCGGCAGGCGGACGACCGCGTCGGCGACCATCGGCGCGGGCGACGGCATGTCGGCGGAGACGGGATCGTGCAGGTCGACCGCAAAACCGTCGAAGCCATAGCCTGCGAGATAATGTTGCAGCGCCTCG
>JAFKKV010000068.1 GCA_017304475.1 Hyphomicrobiales bacterium
AAGCACCTGCTGCGCGCGGCCGCCGAGCGCAAACTGGAAGACACTTGGCGCCGGATCGGCATCACCCTTGAAGCCTTCGCTCCAGACGAATGCGCCAACTACCTCACAAATGCCGGATACGCTTCAATCTGAGGCGATCATGCTCTAGCCATTCGCCGAGGCGCGCCATGGCGCCGCGTGCCGTGGCGACCCGGCCCGTGTGGCGCATGAAGCCGTGCGCCATGCCCCGGTAGATCTCGCAGGTCGCGTCGACGCCGGCGGCTTTGAGCTTTGCGGCGAGAGCCTGGCCTTCGCTGAACAGCACATCGAGCTCGGCGAGCTGG
The DNA here is from genome assembly GCA_017304475.1 of Hyphomicrobiales bacterium. Taxonomy (GTDB): domain Bacteria; phylum Pseudomonadota; class Alphaproteobacteria; order Rhizobiales; family Phreatobacteraceae; genus Phreatobacter. The sequence goes on from JAFKKV010000068.1 coordinate 324, forward strand.
ACAAGCGTCGGAGGCAGGCCGGAAAGGTCGGCGCGAAGCGGCGCGGCATAGGGGTGGTGCCTCAACGCCTGGCCGGGTGCGTAGGCCTCCCAGAAGCCGCGCATGAGATCGCGGGTGAGAAAGCAGCCTTCGGCGAATTCCCGGTAGCTCGCGGTCGAGAGGTCGAAATCGCAGACCGGATAAAAGGCCGCGATGGCGTTGAGAAAGGCCTCGCCTCTGTCGCGCAGGAACAGCGCGACGCCGAGGGCGAGGTTTCCGCCGGCGGAATCTCCCGCCACGGCGAGGCGATCGGGATCGATGCCGAGGCCCGCGCCGTTGAGCCGAAGCCAGTGGGTGACGTCGGCGCATTCCTCCAGGGCCTGCGGGAACCGCGCCTCGGGCGACAGGGCGTAGTCGACACTGATGACGGCCACCCGCGCGGCGAGCGCGATTTCCCGCGCCAGCCGGTCATGCGTTTCGACGGAGGAGCGAACCCATCCGCCCCCGTGGAAGAACACGACCGCAGGCAGGCGCTTGTCGGGGCTCGGCCGGTAGTGCCGGCATTGCACGCGCCGGCCGCGTGCGGGCACCCAGAGATCGGAAACCGAGACTATCTCGGGACGGCGCTCATTGGCGAACAAGGTCGCCGCGTCGAGGCGCTCGCGTTGCCAGGCAAAGGGAAGGTCCGGGTCGATCGGTCCCGCCCGCAGCGCCTCGCTCTCGATGAGCTTCAGGACCTCGTGCATCTCGGGGTCCCACCTTGGGTCGTTCTTCACGGGCACCGGTCAGTCCTGTTCGGCCTCGACGAAGGCCGAGACTGGACCGGACAGGAAGAAGAATTCAATACCGGACCTGTCGCCGCCGTCGCGCGGCGTGAAGCCCGGCACGGGCTTGGCGGTGTGAAAGAGACCCAGATAGACGCCCGAGGCGGCGACGCGGATCTCGTCGATGAGGTCGAGCCCGCCGCCCCAGTTGGGAAAAGCCGAATAGTGCATGACGAGCGAGGGACGGTCGTCGACCGTCGACGGCGCGATGTTCCAGACGAACCGCGAGAGCCGGCGCACGTCGCCAGCCTTCGTCCGATAGCGGTTGAGCCCGTGCCCGGCATGGCCCCCGAAGGCTTCGGGCTTGTATGATTTTCCGAGCCAGTAGTCCTTTCCGAGGCTCGCCATGGTCGATCGCCACTCCGCGTTGCTGTAGCCGGGCAGGGCGGATATGAATTCGCCATCCATGTCGCCGATCGCTGGAGCTGGAAGCGCCCTGAAGAGCGCGTCCAGTTCCTCGCGCGTCAGCTGCGCGAGCGTCTCGAAGGTCCATGCGGGCGGCTTCTTTGCCGTTGCCTGTGCCATGCCGATATCCTCCCTTCCGCAATTCACGCGTCACGCATCGTCTTGAGATCGATCCCGCGTGTCTCGCGCATGGTCAGGATCAGCCCGACGGCGATGACGTTGAGCACGACGGTATAGGCGGTGAAGGCCCAGGGCATGCCCTGCGCGCTGAGCCACGTATTCAGATAGGGCGCGGTGCCGCCGAAAATCGCTCCGCCCAGCGAACTGGCCACGCCGATCGAAACCGAGCGCGAGCCCGTCGAGATCTGCTCCGCCATCCAGGCGGGCCAGATGGCGCCGAGGGAGGCCCACAGAACCAGCGCGATCGACTGCGCCATGAAGAGCGACCAGGCCGAGGCATCGAGCAGGCTGAGCAGCCAGAAGGAGATCAGGGCGAAGCCGCCGCAGGTGAGCAGCGCCATGGGTTTGCGGCCGAAGCGATCGGACAGCGCGCCGAAGATCGGGAAGGCGAGCATGCCGATCACCTGCGCCGCGAGCGTCGCCCGGAATGCTTCCGCGGCCGGCACCTTCTGGATGGTGATGGCATAGGTCGAGGCGAAGGTCAGCCAGGTCGCATAGACGACGTTCGAGGCGCCCAGGATCAGGACCAGCCTGGTGCAGCTCCACAGCAGCGAAGCGGTGCTCTCAGGCGCCGCCGTCCGCTCCGAAGGCTTCTGCTCGGCCTCGAAGACCTCTGTCTCGATGGCGGAGCGGCGCAGATAATAGGCGTAGACGCCCACCGCCGCCCCGACGAGGAAAGGGATGCGCCAGCCCCAGGCAGCCAGCTGTTCAACCGTCAGGCTCTGGGTCAGCGTGACGCCGAAGAGGGTGGCGAGGATGACGCCGAAGGCAATGCTGGTGAAAACGGTGCTGGACCAGAGCCCGCGGGATCTGGGCGGCGCGATCTCGCTGACATAGACATAGGCGGCCGCGCTCTCGCCGCCATGGGCGAGACCCTGGATGATGCGCGCCACGACAAGCAGAACCGAGGCGGTGGCGCCGATCGCTGCGTAGCTCGGTATGACCGCGATCATCAGGCTGCCGAACGCCATCGCCATCATCGATACGACGAGGGCGATGCGGCGGCCTCGCCGGTCGGCGAAGCGGCCGAACAACAATCCGCCGATCGGGCGGGCGACGAAGCCGACGGCAAAGATCGCGAGCGTCTGGAGCAGGGCGGAAAGCGGGTCCGTCGGCGCGAAGAGCGCCCGTGCGATATAGGGCGCGAGGGTCGCGTAGACCGTCCAGTCGAACCATTCGAGCACATTGCCCGTGATCGTCGCGCGCAGCGAGCGAAGGCGATTGGCGTCAATGCCCGCGGATGCGTTCCGTATCGATGACGTGATGGTCACGGTTTCCTCCCATTGTTGGGGCGATGCCTTGGCTCGCCCGGGTTTTGTTGGTTGGTGCCGGTCGTCCTAGTGATCGCGTCCCATGATCTCCCGCCGGGCCCGGGTCGCCTCGGCGTCGAGCGCGCCGATCGGGTCGAGGATGACGCCATAGGCATCGGCGGCATGGGCCGGCGTGACGTAGCCGGCTTCGATATCCGCCAGCACGCGGTCGGCTTCCCGCTGGTGAGGCGGCCCATAGCCGCCGCCGCCGCCGGAGACGACGCGCAGCCGGTCACCGGCCTCGAGACTGAAACGGCCTTTCCAGGCGCGGACCGTCTCGCCGCCGTTCCGGATGATGTCCACGAAACAGGCAAGGCCCGGTTGCCCGCCGGCGAGCCCCCAGGGCGGACACTGGCCGCGTTCGAATTGCAGGTTCACGTTGCAGGGGGCGACGATCCGATAGGTCTTCTCGACGCCCAGGCCACCCCGGCGACGGCCGGCGCCGCCGCTATCCGCGCGCAGTTCCTTCGAGACCAGCAGGAAGGGGTAGAGGGCCTCCTGCATCTCGGCGGGAATGTCGGGCACGTCGCCATGGGCATTCGAGCGCAGCGGGAAGGCGCCGTCGTCCTCGGTCGTCGCGCCCCAGCCGCCGGTCGCCGTGTCGAGATTGGCGAACAGCTCGCCGGTGCGCGGCAGCCGGCCGAAGAAGGAATGGACGCCGTAGGTGCCGTGATGGGCCGCCGCGACGTGGTCCGGCAAAGCCTCTCCGAATGCGCGAAGGATGGTGTCGACGACGGTCGGGATAGTGTTGCCAGACCCGCCGATGGGGGCATCCGGGCTGGCGGTGAGGAAGGTGCCATCGGGCGCCTCGACATCCAGGAGATCGAAATCGCCCTGGTTCACTGGTTCCTGGGGCGTCAGCACATATTTGGCGGCGATCCGGGCGGATGCGACCGCGCCGCCGTTGCGGCCGGCATTGGACGGTCCCCCCATCTGGGGACCGAGGCCGGACAGGTCGACGCCGATGCGGCCGCCTTCCGCCCGCACGGCGACGCGGATCGGCACGCGCACGCCCTTCTCACCGTCGAGGAAGCTCTCGGCGACAAAGGTTCCGGGCCTTGCCTTGGCGATCACCTCGCCTGCCGCCGCCCGCGCCTGCGCGCGCATCGTCGCGAGCGTCGTCCTCACCAGCGGCACGCCCCGGCGGCCGGCGATGTCGAGCATGAGATCGCGGCCCAGCAGGCAACCGGCGAGCTGCGCCTCCAGATCGCCGAGCAGCAGGCGCGGGAAGCGGCTGTTGGCCGCGCACAGGCGGAACATGTCCTCGATGCGCCGGCCACGCGCGAGAAGGCGCATGCAGGGGATTTGCAAGCCCTCCTGCCAGACATCGGTCGTCTCGGTTCCCGTGCATGAGCCCGGCGTGGAGCCACCGACATCGATCCAGTGGACGAGCACGCAGAAGAAGCCGAGAAGCGGGCCGTTCGCTTCACCGCCCTCGCGCACGGGCGTGAGCAGGACGACGTTGTTGAGATGCTGGCCGAGCGTCGCCGCCGAGTTCGTCAGCACGGCATCGCCATGCAGCAGGCTGTCGGCGCCGTGGACGGACAGCGCCTCGCGCACGCCCGTTCCCAACGCATTGGCGACGAAGATCGGCAGGCTGCCGCGCGACTGGGCGATCAGGGCGCCGTCGGCATCGACCAGGCCGACCGAATAATCCTTGTATTCCTGCACGAGCGGGCTGAAGGCGCTGCGCTCGATATTGCGCTCGATCTGGTTCGGGATCGACAGGATCTCGTGGCGGAGGATCTCGATCTCGATCGGGTCGGCACCGACGCCGATTGGAGTGAGGGCATCGTTCATGGGGCGGCTCCTCAGCCTTGTCCGATGGCAATGGTGATTTCGCCGAGCATCCCGACGGTGGCCGTATCGCCGGCGCCGATCAGCAGCGTGGAGCTATATTCCTCGACGATCGCAGGGCCCGCGATCGTGAAGCCCGCCGGCAGATCCGCCCGGCGCCAGACCGGCGCGTCGACCCAGCCGAGCGATCGCACATGGAGCTGCCGCGTCTCATGGCGCGGCCCTTGCGACGTCTCGAGCGGCAGGACGGCAAGCGCCCGCAGGCTCGGGCGTGGTGCGTCGCCTTGGGCGATCACGCGCAGGCCCACCACTTCGGGGGAGAAGTCCTGCCCCAGCACGCGTCCGAAACGCTTGGCATAAGCAGCCTCGAAGGCTGCCAGCAATGTCTCTTCCGAGAGTTCGCCGTCGAAGCCGACGGCCACGTTGTGGCGCTGGCCGCGATAGCGCATGTCGGCCTGCCACTGGAGCGTCGCCTGCTCGGCTCCGAATTCGCGGGCCGCCGCCTCCTGCACCTCGTCTTCGAGTTCCCGCCGCACATGTGCGAGGGCGGCCATGCCCGCAGGCGAAAGATCGGTGACGAGCGTGCGGGCGATGTCGATCCGGGCTTGGGCCAGCAGCATTCCGACCGCCGAGAAATTGCCGGGCTGGGGCGGCACGACGACGGTGCGGATGCCGAGCTGGCGGGCAAGCTCGGCGCCGAAGATCGGGCCGCCTCCGCCGAAGACGAGCAGCGCGAAGTCGCGAACATCATGGCCGCGCGCGACCGTGATTTCCTTGATCGCGCCCGCCATCAGCGTCGTGGCGAGATCGAGGATGCCCTGGGCGACACGGGTGGTGGCGGCCGCGTCGCGGCCATAGCCGAGGGGGACCCCGGCGCGGTCTGCGATGGCGCGGACCGACGCCTCGCGATCGAGCCTGAGCCGCCCGCCCAGAAACGAGCCGTGGCCGATCCGGCCGAGCGCGAGATTGGCGTCCGTCACCGTCGGATCGAGGCCGCCACGCCCGAAACAGGCAGGGCCAGGCTCGGAGCCGGCGCTCTTCGGACCGACGCGCAGACGACCCTGGGCATCGACCCAGGCGATCGAGCCGCCGCCGGCGCCGACTTCGACGATATCGAGCACCGGGCTGCGGATGGGGAAGCCCTGCTCGTAGCCGCCCACCCAGTAGGTCGACTGAACCTCGAACTCGCCCTTCTCGACCAGCGCGCATTTCGCCGTCGTGCCGCCCATGTCGAAGGCGACGACGCGCTCGAGCCCGAGGCCGCGGGCATATTCGGCCGCGGCGATGACGCCGCCGATGGGGCCTGACTCGACCAGCGCGACGGGACGCTCGACGGAGGCACGGAACGGCATGACCCCGCCATTCGAACCCATCATCGCGAAGGTTCCGGCAAATCCTTCCGCGGCGAGCCGCTCGGAAAAGCCGTCGACATAGCGGGCGATGGCCGGTCCGACATAGGCATTGGCCGCGGCCGTCGACGAGCGCTCATATTCGAACCACTCGCGTGAGAGCGAAGTCGCGGCCGTGACATAGACATTCGGCAGGCGCGCCTTCAGGAGTTCCGCGGCCCGCTGCTCATGCGCCGGGTTCGCATAGGCGTTCAGGAAAGTGACCGCGACCGCCTCCACGCCGGCGGCCTCGAGAATGGGCACCAGAGCCGCGATCTCTTCCTCCGCCAGGGCCTCGATCACGATCCCGTCCGCCCCGACCCGCTCGGTCACCTCGAAGCGCAGGGCGCGGGGAACGAGCGGCGGCTCGCGACGGCGCCTGGTGTCGAAGGGCGCGGGGCGATTGCCGCGGCCGATCTCCAGCACGTCGCGAAAGCCGCGCGTGGCAACGAGGGCAGCACGCGCGCCGCGGCGCTGAAGGAAGGCATTGATGACATGCGTCGTGCCATGGCGAAGCCAGGCGGCCGTGCGCGCCGATCCGCTCGCCTCGGCGATACCGGCGACGACGCCATCGACCAGATGGCCATAGGTCGTCAGCGTCTTGCCGAACCGGATCTCGCCGGCCTCGGCGTCATAGACGGTGACGTCCGTGAACGTCCCGCCCGTGTCGGCGGCAATGAATTGCACCTGGCGTCTCCTCGACCCTTATTGTCTTGGCCGAAGAGTGCCTATGGGCGGCGCGGGCGAATAGGCGCGATGCCGGACACAGGACAGTGCGGAATCTGCACGAATGCCGGCGCCTCAAGGCGACAGGCGGCGATGCAGAAGAAGCAGTTCCTGGGCGATGTGATCGGCCAGCAGCCGCGTGCGCAGCGGCACCGCCCGGTGGGCCACGAGAACCCACATCGCCGGCGGGTCACCATCGGGATAGACGCATTTCAGATGCGGCAGCAGCTCGATCAGCTCGCCCGCCGCCAGGGCCTCATGGACGAGTTCCTCGGCGAGGCGCGCAATTCCCAGCCCCTCCTTGGCGAGGGCGACGAGCAGCGTCCAGCTGTCGCAGGATATGTGCGAATTGATCCGCTCGGAGTGGAGGCTGCGATCGGCCGCTTCGAACGCCCATTCGGAGGGCTCGCTGACCGTTTGCGTGAGACAAAGGTGCCGCGCGAGATCGGCGGGCGTCTGCGGCGCGGGATGGGAGGCGAGATAGGCGGGCGAGGCGACCAGCCGCCGCCGATACCCGAATATGCGCCGACCGACGAGATTGGCATCCGGCCGCCGGCCGGCATGCATGGCGAGATCACAGGCACCGTCGAGCAGGCGGGCCGGCTCCTGGGTGATCGAGATCGCCACGTGGACGTCCGGCTGGCGCTTGGCGAAGCTCGTCAGGATCGAGGGCAGATAGGCGGCCGCCGCATAGTCGTTGGTCGCCAGGCGGACGACCCCCGAGGCCTGCCCCTGCATGGCCCCGATCTCGTCCCGCATCTTGTTCCAGTCGAACAGCGCCGGGCGGGCCCAGGCCAGAAGAGCGATGCCCGCTTCCGTGGGCGCCAGGGACCGGGTCGTTCGCAGCAGGAGCTTCGCGCCGAATTCGGATTCCAGCGCCGTCAGGCGCCTGCTCGCAAGAGAGGGCGAAAGGCCGAATTCCCGTGCGGCGGCGGCTATGCTGCCGCGGTCGATCACCGTGCAGAACAGGCGAAAGGCGTCGATGTCCATTTGCAACTGCGGCCAGAGCTTCGACGGCCACAGTAGCAGATGTCGGTTGTCGATATCGATCCCCGGCGGCGAAGGCCCGCGACGCCGTCGCGGGCGCGCTCAGCGATCATAGAGCTCCAGCTGGCGATTGATGCTCAGCGCGATCAGCGTGCAGACGGCGCCGGACAGGAGATAGGCGCCGGCCATGATCAGGCCGAAGCGGCTCGACAGGATGAGCGCGACGAGCGGGGCGAAGCCGGCGCCGAACATCCAGGCGAGATCCGAGGTCAGGGCCGAGCCGGTATAGCGGTGGGCGAGCGAGAAGTTGGAGGCCATCGCGCCCGAGGACTGGCCGAAGGACAGGCCGAGCAGCACGAAGCCGAGGATCATGAAGACCGCCTCGCCGAAGTCGCCGCCGTCGAGCAATTGCGGCGCGAAACCGCTGAAGGCGGCGATCGCCACGGCCGAGGCCCCGAGCAAGGTGCGCCGGCCGAACCGGTCGGCGATCGGGCCGGACGCGATGATGGCGGCGACGCCGAAAGCCGCGCCGATGGCCTCGATGACCAGGAAGCGGGCCGGGCCCTGATGGGTGAACAGGAACACCCAGGAGAGCGGGAACACCGTGACCATGTGGAACAGGGCAAAGCTCGCCAGCGGCGCGAAGGCGCCGATGACGACGTTGCGCCCCTCGGCCCGCACGGTGTCCTTGATCGGTGTCGGCTGCAGCTCGCGGCTGTCGAACAAATGGGTGAATTCCGGCGTCACCACCATGCGCAGCCGGGCGAACAGGGCCACCACATTGATGGCGAAGGCGACGAAGAACGGATAGCGCCAGCCCCAGCTGAGGAAGTCGTCGGCCGACAGATTGCCCACGAAGAAGGCGAACAGGCCGCTCGCCACCATCAGGCCGAGCGGCGCGCCGAGCTGCGGGATCATGGCGTACCAGCCGCGGCGCGCCGGCGGGGCGTTGAGCGCGAGCAGCGAGGCGAGCCCGTCCCAGGCGCCGCCGAGCGCCAGGCCCTGGCCGACCCGGAACACCGCCAGGAGAACGGCGGAGGCCGAACCGATCTGGTCATGGCCAGGCAGGAAGGCGACGGCCACCGTCGAACTGCCGAGCAGGAACAGGGCGATGGTCAGCTTGACGCTGCGGCCATGCGCGCGATCGATGGCCATGAACAGGATGGTGCCGATCGGCCGCGCGACGAAGGCGAGCGCGAAGATGGCGAAGGAGTAGAGCGTGCCGGTCAGCGGGTCGGCATAGGGAAAGACCAGCTTGGGAAACACCACGACGGAGGCGATGGCATAGACGAAGAAATCGAAGAACTCCGATGTCCGCCCGATGATGACGCCGATCGCGATCTCGCCGGGCTTGGCGCCGCCATGGGAAGCGCTCGGCGGCGAAGCCGCATGGTCCAGCAGCAGTGACGATGGCTCGGTGACCTGCGCATTCATGGCGGCCTGCGCTCCTCAAGCTCCGGCGCCGGCGTCACGGAGACGGCGCGGCGGCCTGGTTCATGGCTGTCTCTAGTCGCGGATCGGAGCCCGAGGGGATTGGGCAAATTGTCCAATGTCGCCGATGTTGCACCGCAGCTAACGAAGGCCCCGATTGTTTCGCCTCCATCGATCGAGGTCATTTTGAGCCGCTTTCGCGCCGTCGCCCTGCTGCCGCTTTTTCTGCTGCTGAGCGCCTGCAATGCCGTGGTGCTGAGCCCGTCGGGCGACATCGCCGCGCAGCAGCGCGACCTCGTGGTCATCTCGACAGTGCTGATGCTGATCATCATCATACCCGTGATGGTGCTGATCGTCCTGTTCGCCTGGCGCTACCGGCAGTCGAACACGGCCGCCCGCTACGAACCGGACTGGGATCATTCGACCCAGCTCGAGCTGGTGATCTGGGCCGCGCCGCTGTTCATCATCATCTGCCTGGGCGCGCTGACCTGGATGGGCACCCATCTGCTCGACCCGTTCCGGCCGCTCGGCCGGATCAGCCAGGGCCAGACGGTCGCTCACGAGACCCGGCCGCTCGAGGTGAATGTCGTCGCGCTCGATTGGAAATGGCTGTTCATCTATCCGGAATATGGCATCGCCACGGTCAATGAGCTGGCGGCTCCGGTCGACCGGCCGATCAATTTCCGCATCACCTCGTCCTCGGTGATGAACTCGTTCTACATCCCGGCGCTCGCCGGCCAGATCTATGCCATGCCCGGCATGGAGACCAAGCTCCACGCCGTGATCAACGAGGCCGGCACCTATCGCGGCTTCTCGGCCAATTACAGCGGCGCCGGCTTCTCCGGCATGCGCTTCGCGTTCCTCGGCTTCGCCCAGGCCGATTTCGACAAGTGGGTGGCCGACCAGAAGGCCGCCGGCGGCGCCTTGACCCGCAGCGGCTATCTGGCGCTGGAGCGGCCGAGCGAGAACGAGCCGGTGCGCCGCTACGCCTCCGTCGACCCCGGCCTCTACCGCGCGATCCTCAACATGTGCGTCGAAGCCAGCAAGATGTGCATGAGCGAGATGATGGCCATCGACGCCAAGGGCGGCCTCGGCCTCGCGGCGACCCGCAACGTCCTGCCGCTGCAATATGACAAATATGTCCGGCGCGGCGCGATCTTCGGACCCGAACGCGCCTTCGTGCCGACCATCTGCACGCCCGAGGACGTGGCGCAGCTCAGCCTGGACGTGACGCCGCGCCGCCAGGCCAATGCGTCGCCGCTGCTCGGCGCCGGCCTGCCCCGCCCATCCTTCGCGCCGATCCGCTGGCCGACGACCTCCTCGCTCGTCGAGACGCGGCGGCCGCCCAATTCCTGACCCGAGGGCGCTGACGCCATGTTTCCCGATGCCGCATTTCTGAAGCTGATCTTCGGGCGCCTGACGCTGGAATCGCTGCCGCTGCACGAGCCGATCCTGGTCGCCACCTTCGCCATGGTGGCGCTCGGCGGCCTCGCCCTGGTCGGCGTGCTCAGCTATTTCCGGCTGTGGGGCTATCTCTGGCGCGAGTGGTTCACCACCGTCGACCACAAGCGCATCGGCATCATGTACATGGTGCTCGGCCTCGTCATGCTGCTGCGCGGCTTCGCCGACGCGATCATGATGCGGCTGCAGCAGGCCATGGCTTTCGGTGGTTCGGAAGGCTACCTCAACGCCCATCACTACGATCAGATCTTCACCGCCCATGGCGTGATCATGATCTTCTTCGTGGCCATGCCGCTGGTCACCGGCCTGATGAACTATGTGGTGCCGCTGCAGATCGGCGCGCGCGACGTGTCCTTTCCGTTCCTCAACAATTTCAGCTTCTGGATGACCACCGCCGGCGCGGTGCTGGTCATGATGTCGCTGTTCGTTGGCGAATTCGCGCGCACCGGCTGGCTCGCCTATCCGCCGCTGTCGAGCATCGGCTACAGCCCGGATGTCGGCGTCGACTATTACATCTGGTCGCTGCAGGTGGCCGGCGTCGGCACGCTGTTGTCCGGCATCAATCTGATCGCCACCATCGTCAAGATGCGCGCGCCGGGCATGACCATGATGCGGCTGCCGGTTTTCACCTGGACCTCGCTCTGCACCAACGTGCTGATCGTCGCGGCCTTCCCGGTGCTGACGGCGGTTCTCGCGCTGCTGTCGCTCGACCGCTATCTCGGCACCAATTTCTTCACCAACGATTTCGGTGGTGATCCGATGATGTATGTGAACCTCATCTGGATCTGGGGCCATCCGGAGGTCTACATCCTCATCCTGCCGGCCTTCGGCATCTTCTCCGAGGTGACCTCGACCTTCGCCGGCAAGCGCCTGTTCGGCTATACGTCGATGGTCTACGCCACCGTCGTCATCACCATCCTCGCCTATCTGGTCTGGCTCCACCACTTCTTCACCATGGGCTCGGGCGCCAGCGTGAACTCGTTCTTCGGGATCACGACGATGATCATTTCGATCCCGACCGGCGCCAAGATCTTCAACTGGCTGTTCACCATGTATCGGGGCCGCATCCGCTTCGAGCTGCCGATGATGTGGACGGTCGCGTTCATGCTGACCTTCGTGATCGGCGGCATGACCGGGGTGCTGCTGGCGGTGCCGCCGGCCGATTTCGTGCTGCACAACAGCCTGTTCCTGGTCGCCCATTTTCACAACGTGATCATCGGCGGCGTGCTGTTCGGCCTGTTCGCGGGCATCAGCTATTGGTTCCCGAAGGCCTTCGGCTTCAAGCTCGATCCGTTCTGGGGCAAATTGTCCTTCTGGTTCTGGGTGGTCGGTTTCTGGTTCGCTTTCATGCCGCTCTATGTGCTCGGCCTGATGGGCGTGACCCGGCGGCTGCGCCATTTCGACGATCCCTCGCTGCAGATCTGGTTCATCATCGCCGCCTTCGGCGCCTTCCTGATCGCGCTCGGCATTCTCTGCTTCCTGGTGCAGATCTTCGTCAGCATCCGCAGGCGCCATGCGCTGGCCGACCTGACCGGCGATCCCTGGGACGGGCGCACTCTGGAATGGTCGACCTCGTCGCCGCCGCCCGACTACAATTTCGCCTTCACGCCCGTCGTCCATGACAATGACGCCTGGTGGGACATGAAGCGGCGCGGCCATGTCCGGCCGGTGGACGGCTTCCGGGCGATCCACATGCCCAGCAATACCGCGACCGGCATCATTCTCGCGGGGATCAGCATCGTCTTTTCCTTCGCGATGATCTGGTACATCTGGTGGCTCGCGGGGCTGAGCTTCGTGGCCCTGCTGGCGGTCGCGATCGGCCATACCTTCAACTACAAGCGCGATTTCCACATTCCGGTCGACACCGTGGTCGAGACCGAGGACGAGCGGACGCGCCTCCTCGGCGCGGGGTTGAGATCATGACCACGACAGCGATGATGGATGCGGGGACCAGCCCGCAAGCCCCGGTCTTCTATCAGACGGACGAGCACGATCATCCCGAAGGCGGCAGCACCATGCTGGGCTTCTGGATGTACCTGATGAGCGATTGCCTCATCTTCGCGGTGCTGTTCGCCACCTTCGGCGTCTTGGGCGGCAAATATGCCGCGGGCCCCGCGCCCAAGGACCTGTTCGACCTGCAACTGGTGGCGCTCAACACCTCCATGCTGCTGATGTCGTCGATCACCTATGGCTTCGCCATGCTCGCCATGGTGAAGGGGCGGGTCGGCCAGACCCAGCTCTGGCTGGCGGTCACCGGCCTGTTCGGCCTCGCCTTCCTCGGCATCGAACTCTACGAATTCGCCCATATGATCCACGAGGGCGCGACGCCGCAGCGTAGCGCCTTCCTGTCGTCCTTCTTCACCCTGGTCGGCACCCACGGCCTGCATGTCACCTTCGGCCTGATCTGGCTGGTGACGCTGATGGTGCAGGTCGGCCAGCACGGCCTGATCGCGGCGAACCAGCGGCGGCTGATGTGCCTCAGCATGTTCTGGCACTTCCTGGACGTCATCTGGATCGGCGTCTTCACCTTCGTCTACCTGATGGGAATGTTGCGATGAGTTCGGACGCGCATCACGGGCATGGCGAGGCGCATGAGGCCGGCCAGGGCCACGGCTCGCTGAAAGGCTATCTGATCGGTTTCGGCCTGTCGGTCGTGCTGACCGCCATTCCCTTCTGGCTGGTCATGACCGGCACGCTCGGCAATGCCCAGGCGACCGCCCTGGTGATCACCGCGCTCGCGGTGGTGCAGATCGTCGTCCACATGGTGTTCTTCCTGCACATGGACACCAAGGCCGAAGGCGGCTGGACCATGATGGCGCTGATCTTCACGCTGATCGTGGTCGGCATCACCCTGATCGGGTCGCTGTGGGTCATGTTCCATCTGACCACCAATATGATGCCCGGCCACGATATGGGGTCGATGCGGTGACGGCGGCGGCCGGCGCGAGGCAGGACCGGAAAGGGCCGCGCCCGGCCTTGGCCCTGGCCGTGCTCGGCCTGTCCGCCGCGCTGGCGGTCGCCGCCCTGACGGCGCTCGGCGTCTGGCAGCTGGAGCGCCGGATCTGGAAGCTGAACCTGATCGACCAGGTCGAGCAGCGTGTCCATGCAGCCCCCGTCGCGGCACCGGGACCGGCCGAATGGCCGTCGCTCAATGCCGGCACCGACGCTTACAGGCGGGTCCGGCTCGGCGGCGTGTTCCTCAACGACCTGGAAACCCTGGTCCAGGCGGTGACCGAGCACGGCGGCGGCTTCTGGGTGCTGACGCCGTTCCGGACGAGCGAAGGTTTCACCGTGCTGGTCAATCGCGGTTTCGTCGCCGCCGGCCAGCGCGATCCCGCGACGCGCGCGGCAGGCCAGATCGCGGGCGAAACCACCGTGACGGGCCTCGTCCGGATGAGCGAGCCCGCCGGCGGCTTCCTGCGCAGCAATGACGCCGCCGCCGGACGCTGGTTCTCGCGTGACGTCGCCGCCATCGCCGTGGCCCGGGGACTTCAGCGCAACGCCCCCTATTTCATCGATGCCGACGCCGCGTCAGGCGCGGCCGGCGGGCCGATCGGCGGCCTGACCGTCGTGGCATTCGCCAACAATCACCTGGTCTATGCGCTGACCTGGTTCACGCTCGCCTTGATGATGGCCGCGGCCGCCATTTTCGTGGCGCGCGGCGAATGGCGCCTGCGCGCAAGCCGGCATAGGATCGCTTCGGCGGCCGAGACGGAACAGCCGCCGCTATGGCGAAGCGACGCGCGTGCGTGACTGGGCCGACATCATGAGCCGGTGGACCGGCGCAGGCGCGGGTGGCGGGGCCGCCGGTGGCGGCATGTCCGCGGGCCTCGCCGCCGCCGGCCTGCCCGCCGCCGGCCTGCCCGCCGCCGACGGCGCGGCCAATGCCAAGAACATGATCCTGCTGATCCAGTTGCGCTGGATCGCGGTGGTCGGCCAGATCGTCACCATTGCCGTCGTCGAGCTCGTGCTCGGCATCGCGCTGCCGCTCGGGCCCATGTCGATCGTGCTCGGCGCCCTGGTGGCGCATAACCTCGCCAGCGTCGCCTGGCTCAGAAACCGGACGGATGTCGGCAACAACCAGCTGTTCATGACGCTGATCCTGGATGTCGCGGCCCTGACCGCCCAGCTCTATCTGAGCGGCGGCGCGACCAATCCGTTCACCTCGCTCTACCTGCTGCAGGTCATTCTCGGCGCGGTCCTGCTCGACAGCCGGCTAAGCTGGGCGGTGGTCGCGGCTGCCTGCCTGAGCTTTGTCGGCCTGACCCAGTTCTACCGGCCGCTCGCGCCGCACCACCAGGAGTTCGGCGACACCATCACCTTGCATATTGCCGGGATGTTCGTCTGTTTCGTGCTGGACGCCATCCTGCTGGTCGTCTTCGTCACCCGCATCAGCCGGAACCTGCGCGAGCGCGACGCTCGCCTCGCCGCGCTGAAACAGCATGCGGCGGAAGAGGATCACATCGTCCGGATGGGCCTTCTCGCCTCCGGCGCGGCCCATGAACTGGGCACGCCGCTTGCTTCGCTCGCGGTCATTCTCAGCGACTGGCGGCGCATGCCCAAGCTCGCCGCCGACCCGGAACTTGCCCAGGAGATCCAGGAAATGCAGGCGGAGGTGCAGCGCTGCAAGTCGATCGTCACCGGCATCCTGCTGTCGGCCGGCGAAGCGCGCGGCGAGGCGCCGCGGGTGACCACGGTCAATGCCTTTCTCGACGAACTCGTCGGGGAGTGGCGGGCCGCGCGCTCGGCCACGACGCTCGCCTATCAGAACGCCTTCGGCGCGGATCTCGCCATCGTCTCCGATTCCGCCTTGAAGCAGGTGCTCTTCAGCGTTCTCGACAATGCCCTGGAGGCTTCCCCCGGCTGGGTGCGTTTTGCCGCCGGCCGCAATGCCGGCATGCTGGTGCTCCAGGTCAGCGACCGCGGCGCCGGCTTTCCGCCGGAGATGCTGGCGCAGTTCGGCAAGCCCTATCAGTCGAGCAAGGGACGGCCGGGCGGTGGGCTCGGCTTGTTCCTGGTGGTCAATGTGGTGCGCAAGCTCGGCGGCGTCGCATCCGCCGCCAATCGCCCGGAGGGCGGTGCGACGGTGACCATCGAATTGCCGCTCGCCACCCTCACCATAGGAGGTCGCCGCCATGCCTCATGACCGCCTGTTGGTCATCGTGGAGGACGATACCGGTTTCGCGCGGACGCTGAAGCGGTCGTTCGAGCGCCGGGGCTACGAGGTTCTGCTGGCGACCGGGCGCGACGAGCTGGTGGTGCTCCTGAAGGACCATTCGCCGGGCTATGCGGTCGTCGATCTCAAGCTCGCCGGGGTCTCGGGGCTCGCCTGTGTCGAGCTGCTGCACGCCCATGACCCGGCCATGCTGATCGTCGTGCTGACCGGTTATGCCAGCATCGCGACGGCGGTCGAGGCGATCAAGCTCGGCGCCTGCCACTATCTCGCCAAGCCGTCCAATACCGACGACATCGAGGATGCCTTCAGCAAGGCGGCGGGCGATGCCGGCGTCGCCCTGACGGAACGGCCGACCTCGATCAAGACGCTGGAATGGGAGCGCATCCACGAGACCCTCGCCGATACCGGCTTCAACATTTCCGAGACGGCGCGCCGGCTCGGCATGCACCGGCGCACGCTCGCCCGCAAGCTGGAGAAGCGGCAGGTGAAATAGGGGAGGGGGAGAGGCG
>JAFKKV010000022.1 GCA_017304475.1 Hyphomicrobiales bacterium
CTTCATCGCCATCGCCGGCGCTCAGGCTGCCGATCTTCCGGGCAAGGCAGCCCCCGCTGAGTACGTGCGCATCTGCGACACCTACGGCGCGGGCTTCTTCTTCATCCCCGGCACCGACACCTGCCTGCGCATCGGCGGCTTCGTGCGCGTCGACTATCAGCTGGGCACGACCCCGGGCAGCCGCACCGGCATCACCGGCGCCGGCAGCGCCCCGACGACCTTCGTCGGCACGTCCTACTTCGATCAGCTCTACGCGACCTCGGCTCGTCTGACGCTGAACCTCGACGCCCGCTCGAACACCGAATACGGCCTGCTCCGTGCCTTCGGCCAGTTCTCGGCCTATCGCGGTCAGTTTGACGGCGCCTTCTCGTCGCAGGGCCTCGTGACCTCGGGTGCCGGCCAGTCGCCGCGCGCTTCCGCCATCAACGTCGAGCGTGCCTTCATCCAGTTCGCCGGCTTCACCTTCGGCTTCTCGGCTTCGTTCTTCAACTTCTACCAGGGCGACCTGCAGTACTCGGGCAACTTCGCCGCGACCGCTCGTTCGACCACCGTGTTGGCCTATACCGCTTCGTTCGGTCAGGGCTTCTCGGCGACGTTGTCGGTTGAAGACAGCATGTATCGCCGCTACTCGAACTCGGACAACTGGACCACGACCAACAGCACGACCGGTGCTATCGGCCTGTTCCGTCCGACCTCGGGCCTCGGCGGCCTGACCTACGGCGCCCAGAAGCTGCCCGACATCGTCGCCAACCTGCGCGTCGATCAGGGCTGGGGTTCGGCTCAGTTGATGGGTGCTCTGCACCAGCTGACCGACTACGGTTCGGCCTTCGCTCTCGGCACGGGCATCCCGGCTGGTTCGGCCCAGTACGGCTTCCCCACCCAGAACGCCGGCGACAAGCTCGGCTGGGCTCTCGGCGGCGGCGTCCGTCTGAACCTCGACATGCTCGCCCGCGGCGACGTGCTCTGGTTGCAGGCGGTCTATGCTGACGGCGCTCTCGACTACGCCTTCGGCACGGCCAACCAGGGTGGCGATCGCTCGACCATCTCGGGCGCTGCCAACTTCGCCGGCATCAATGCTCTGAACACGCAGCTGCGTGACGGCATTGTCGCCACTTCGACCGGTGCCGCTCCGAGCGCTGGCAACCCGGGTTCGATCCTGACCACCAAGGCTTGGTCGGTCGCCGCTGGTTTCCGTCACTTCTGGACCCCGGCTCTGCGTTCGTCGATCTTCGGTGCCTACACCAACATCGATGCTCCGGCTGCTTCGACCCTCTGGGACGTCAAGTACTGGAACGTCGGCGTGAACACGATCTGGTCGCCGGTTCGTAACCTCGACCTCGGTCTGGAAGTTGTCTATCACAACATCCAGGCTCGCACGCAGGCTGGTGGCATTCCGCAGATCGCACCGGGACAGTCGTTCCGCGGTCAGGAAGGCGCCTGGGTTGGTACCCTCCGCGTTCAGCGCAACTTCTGATCTGATCCTCAGATCCTGAGTTAAAGACCCCGGCGGGCAACCGCCGGGGTTCTTTTTTGTCACGATGCCGCCCGCATGCCGAGGCAGGTGCCGCACGCCGCAATTGCGCCGGGGCGCCATGCGACGAAACCTGTGGCCCGCGCCCGGCAGGGGTTGCGGTTCACCGTCGCCGTCGCAGACACTCGCGCCCGCAAGGCTCGCCCGGCGCGCGGCGGCGCGATGTTGGGCATTGAGGGATCGGGACATGTTTCGGCCGAAGCGTTGGGTTTGGGGTCTTCCGCCGCTGGCGCTGCTCATCGCCCTCACCATCAGCTTCGCTGAAGCACCTGTGACCGCCGACATCGCGAAGCGCGTCGGCAGCCAATTGGCCGGTCAGGGCTTCGACTGGGCCAAGATCGAGACGATCGGCCGCGATGTCAGGCTGACCGGTCAGGCGCCGAGCCCTGATACCCAGGCCCGGGCGGCGACGGTGGCCGGGCAGGTCGCCGGCTCCCGGCTCGTCGACAATGCCACCAGCATCATCGCTCTGCGCCAGCCTTATCTGTGGAGCGCTGAAAAGGCGGCGGGGACCATCACCTTGATGGGTGTGGTGCCGAGCGAGGCGGCGCGGAGCCAGGTCGTCGGCCGCGCGCGCCAGGTGTCGCAAGGAGGCGAGGTCGTCGACCGGCTGGAACTCGCCCGCGGCGCACCGGACGGTTTTGCCGAGGCCTGTGCGGTGCTGCTGCGCCAGCTGGCGCGGCTCGATCAAGGAAGCGCCCGCCTGTCCGACCTCAAGATGTCGCTGCAAGGCACTGCGAATACAACGGAAGTCATCACGTCGGTAGAGCAGGCCATGGTCGCCTTGCCGGCCGGCTTTTCGGCGGCCGATGTCGTGATCAGGCCACCACGCATCTCGCCTTATCTGTTCGAGGCCGCGCGCGAGGCGGCGGGCCTCAACCTCTCCGGCCTGGTCCCTAGCGAGGCCGCGCGGACGGCGCTGCTGGCCCAGGCGCGCCAGGCCATGCCTGATCTCACCCTGACCGACCGGATGACATTGGCCGAAGGGGCGCCGGCCGGCTACGAGGCGATGACCGGTTTTGCGCTCGCCCAGCTTGCGCGGTTGAGCTCCGGCCGGGTCAACCTGCGCGACGGCGTGCTGACACTGCGCGGCGCGGCACCCGATGGCGCGACCTATGCCGCGGTGACCCGCGCGGTGCGTAGCGGCCTGCCGGCGGTGCTGGCCTCGGCGACGGCGACGATCACCGCGCCGGTCATCGCGCCTTACCGCTTTTCGGTCGTTCGCCAGGGCGACACGATTGCCATCGGCGGTTTCGTGCCGGATGAAAATGCCCGTGCCGACGTGCTCGCAGCCGTCAGGGCGGCGGCGCCGACACTGACGATCGCCGACCGTTCGGAGATCGGGCTCGGCGCGCCGGCCGCTTTCCAGCCCATGGCGGCCTATGTCGCGGGGCAGGCGGCGCGGCTCGATCCGGCATCCGCACTGCTTTCCGGCACCGCGCTGACCCTGCAGGGACGCGCCGGCAATTTCGCGGTGCTCGATGCGGTCACCACGGCGCTCAAGCAGCCGCCGGCCGGCCTGACGGTCGCGCGCCTCGACGTCTCGCCGCCCACCGTTCGGCCGTTCACCTGGTCCGCCGTGTTCGACGGCACCGATGTCGTGCTGGAAGGCCATGTCCCCTCGCAGAGCGTCAAAGACCAGGTGCTGGCGCGCGCACGGGCCGTCGCCGCCAATGCCAAGGTCGTCGATCGCATGCGGATCGCCGAGGGCGGGCCTGCCGATTTCGCCGCCGCGGCCTTGTTCGGGCTTGGCCAGCTGCAGCGGCTGAAGACCGGATCGGTGTCGCTTTCCGACGGCAATTTCGCGATTGCCGGAACGGGCAGGGACACGGTCGGTCCCGGCGATATC
Source organism: Hyphomicrobiales bacterium (assembly GCA_017304475.1). Classification (GTDB taxonomy): domain Bacteria; phylum Pseudomonadota; class Alphaproteobacteria; order Rhizobiales; family Phreatobacteraceae; genus Phreatobacter. Next base: position 3,381 of record JAFKKV010000022.1, read on the forward strand.
GCCAGCGCCGCCGCGGGTCCTCAGGGGCTGCCGCCGATGGCCCGGATCATTCGGAATGAGGTCGTGCCGACCGTCCTGGTCGCGCGGCCGTTCTCCCTGTCGGTCGTGCGAACCGCCCAGGGGGTGGTCGTCGACGGCTTTGCGGCGTCGGAAGCCGACAAGGCCGCGCTGATCGATGCCGCCCGGACGACGCTACCCGGCGTCGCGGTGACCGACAAGCTCAAGGTCGCGCAGGGCCAGCCGACCGACATGGACTGGGTCGCGGCCGGCCGTTTCGCACTGATGCAGATCGCGCGCCTGAGACAGGGCAGCGCTCGCTATCAGGACCAGGCCTTCACCATCGAAGGCGACGCGATCGACCGGCCAGGCTATGTCGCGGCCAATCAGGCGGTGCGCGTAGAGCCCTTTCCGAATGGCGGCCGGCTGGCCGGCGCCGATATCCGGCCGCCGCTCGTCTCGCCCTATCCCTGGTTCGTGCAGAAGACCGAGAGCGGTGTCTTGCTGCAGGGTTTCGTGCCGTCCATCGCGCTGCGCCAGAGCAATCGCGAGGCGGCCGAGCGGATTTTCGCGCCGCTTCCGGTGCGCGACAGCCAGGAACTCGCCGTCGGCGCGCCCACGGGGTTCGACGCGGTCGCGCTCTTCGCCATGGCGCAGGTGGCGCGTCTCGCCGAGGGCCGGGCCGCCATTCTCGACCGGACCTTGCAGGTCACCGGCCGCGCGCCTTCCGAGGCCGTGGCCAACGACATTCGCGGCCTGTTGACCCCGGCCGGCCCGGAAGGCTTCGTCGCGCGCCACGCGCTGACCACGCAGGCCGCGCCGGCGCCGGCGGCTGCTCCTGTGGCACCGGCCGCGCCCTGCGCTACCGAGATAAGCCAGATCCTGGCCTCGACGACCATTGCCTTCCGGCCCGACAGCGACGTCATCCGGCCCGAAGGTCTCGTGGTGCTGAACCGCGTCGCACGCGTCCTGCAGCAATGCCCCGCCATCGCCTTCACCGTCGAGGGGCATACGGATGACAGCGGCTCGGCCGGCCGCAATCAGGATCTGTCGCAGGCGCGGGCGCTGTCCGTGGTCAAATATCTGATCCGGCGCGGGACCGCCGCCGCGCGGCTGACCGCGCAGGGCTTCGGCCAGAGCCGCCCGCTGGTGCCCAACGATACGGCGGCGAACAAGATGAAGAACCGCCGCATCGACCTTGTCGTGAGGCCGTGAGGAAAGATCCATGGCTTATCTGGTGAGTTCGCTCTGGCCCTGGGTCGCCGCCGCGATCGTCCTCGGCGTCCTGGTCGGGGCGGTGACCGGCCGGCCGCCGGCCGCCGGCGAGGCGCGCAAGACCGGGCTCGCGGCCAGCCTGCTGGTCTGGGCGCTCGCCGCGGTATTGGTCGTCGGCATTGCCGCGGCCGTGTCGCACTGGCTGCGCGGCCGTCACGGTCTCTGGCTGGACATCGCGCTGGTGCTGACGATTGCCTACCTTGCCGGCTGCGGCGCCGGCTCGCTGCTGCGCCGGCTCGCGGGCGGGTCGGGCGGCCAGGTCGAACAGCCGGCGCCGGCGGCCGTCATGCCGGTCGTGCCGGCGGAGGTGCCGGTGCCGGCTGCACCGGCCATACCCGCCGAGATTGCCGCGCCGGCAACCGCCGGATCCGAGCCGTTGCCGGCCGAGCCGCCGTTGGTCGTTGCCGAGCCGGCCAAACCCGCCAGGACTCGGCCCCAGAAGCCGCGGGACCCAAAGCCAAAGCCTGGTTTGGCCGCACTGCCGGAACCAGTGTCGCGATCAAGACGCGCGGCAGATGCCGGGTCCGCGCCCGCGCCGGCCAAACCCCGCAAGCCGCGTGGCAAGCCGAAGGCGTGAGAAGCCACGATTGCGCGGGGGCGGGGGGCTTCATGGGCCCGAACGAGCCGTCGCGCGACGGTTTCGTGTCGGTTCCGTTTGAAGCGGACGCGCGCTTCCGCTAAACGGACGCACGATCTTCTGTCGCGCGCGTCCGCGCCGCCGTTCCGTTTGCCGAGGCCTTCCATGCATCGCTACCGCTCTCACACCTGCGGCCAATTGCGCTCCACCGATGTCGGCGAGACGGTTCGCCTGTCGGGCTGGTGTCATCGCATCCGCGACCACGGGGGCATCCTGTTCGTCGACCTGCGTGACCATTACGGCATCACCCAGTGCCTGGCCGATCCGGACAGCCCGGCCTTCAAGGCGCTGGAACAGTGCCGCGCCGAATGGGTCATCCGCATCGACGGCAAGGTGAAGGGGCGCGACGAGAGCCTGAAGAACGCCAAGATCCCGACCGGTGAGGTCGAGGTGTTCATCACGGAGATCGAGGTGCTGGGGCCGGCGGCCGAGCTGCCGCTGCAGGTGTTCGGCGACCAGGACTATCCGGAAGAGACCCGGCTGAAATACCGCTTCCTCGATCTGCGCCGCGAGAAGCTGCACAAGAACATCATGACGCGCGGCCAGGTGGTCGATTCGATCCGCCGGCGCATGAAGGACGGCGGCTTCTTCGAGTTCCAGACGCCGATCCTGACCGCCTCGTCGCCTGAGGGCGCGCGCGACTTCCTGGTGCCGAGCCGCATCCATCCCGGCAAGTTCTATGCGCTGCCGCAGGCGCCGCAGCAGTACAAGCAGCTCCTGATGATGTCGGGCTTCGACCGCTATTTCCAGATCGCGCCTTGTTTCCGCGACGAGGATCCGCGCGCCGACCGGCTGCCGGGCGAGTTCTACCAGCTCGATCTCGAAATGAGCTTCGTCACCCAGGACGACGTCTTCGCCGCCGTCGAGCCGGTGATCCGGGGTGTGTTCGAGGATTTCGCCGAGGGCAAGCCGGTTACCCAGGCCTTCCCGCGCATCCCTTACGCGGAATCGATGCGCAAATACGGTTCCGACAAGCCCGACCTGCGCAACCCCCTGGTCATGCAGGATGTGTCGGAGCATTTCCGTGGCTCCGGCTTCAAGGTCTTCGCGCGCATGCTCGAGGACGCCAAGAACGAAGTCTGGGCTATTCCGGCGCCGGGCGGCGGTTCGCGCGCCTTCTGCGACCGGATGAACTCCTGGGCGCAGAGCGAGGGCCAGCCGGGCCTGGGTTATGTCATGTGGCGCGAAGGCGGCGAGGGGGCAGGTCCCATCGCCAACAATATCGGGCCTGAGCGGACCGCCGCGATCCGTGACGCGCTGGCGCTGAAAGAGGGCGACGCCGCCTTCTTCGTCGCCGGCGATCCCGCGAAATTTGTCAAGTTCTCGGGCCTTGCGCGCACCAAGGTCGGCGAGGAGTTGAACCTCGTCGACAAGGACCGGTTCGAGCTCGCCTGGATCGTCGACTTCCCGATGTATGAGTGGAACGAGGAAGAGAAGAAGGTCGACTTCTCGCACAATCCCTTCTCCATGCCGCAGGGCGGCCTGGACGCGCTCGAGGGCCAGGATCCGCTGACCATCAAGGCGTTCCAGTACGACATCACCTGCAACGGCTACGAGATCGCCTCGGGCGGTATCCGCAACCATCGCCCCAAGGCCATGGTGAAGGCCTTCGAAATCGCCGGCTATGGCGAGGAGACGGTGATCGAGCGCTTCGGCGGCATGTATCGCGCCTTCCAATATGGCGCGCCGCCCCATGGCGGCATGGCAGCCGGCGTCGATCGTATCGTCATGCTGATCTGCGGCGTGACCAATCTGCGCGAGATCTCGCTGTTCCCGATGAACCAGCGCGCCGAGGACCTGCTGATGGGCGCACCCTCCGAGGTGACGCCCCGGCAGCTGCGCGAACTGTCGATCCGGCTCGCCATCGATCCGAAGGCCTGACGCCATGGGCGAGGCGGGTTATGAGAGCCGGTTCGTCGGCGCAACCGATGGCCTGAACCTGCATGTGCGGGTCTATGGTGCGCCGAAGACGGGCCATCTGCCGCTGATCTGCCTCGCCGGACTGTCGCGTAACGCGGCCGATTTCGACGTGCTCGCCAGCCGGCTGTCGGCGACACGTCAGGTGATCGCGCCCGATTATCGCGGCCGCGGCCGATCCGACTGGGATCCGAACTGGCAGAATTACGCGCTGCCGGTCGAGTTGAATGACGTGCTCGCCGTCACCACGGTGCTCGGCATCGACAAGGCGATCTTCCTGGGCACCTCGCGCGGCGGCCTTCTGACCATGATGATGTCGGCGGCGCGGCCTGGGCTGATCGCCGGCGCCATCCTCAACGATATCGGTCCGGTCATCGACGGCACCGGCCTTGCCCGGATCAAGAGCTATCTCGGCAAGCTGCCCGAGCCGCGCGATCTCGACCAGGCGGTCGCGCTGCTGAAGAGCATCGGCAGCGCCAAGTTCCCGGCGCTCGACGATGCCGACTGGTACCGGCAGGCCGAGGGCATGTGGGTGACCAAGGACGGTCGGCTCACGCCGGCTTTCGACCCGGCTTTGACCAAGCCGATGGAGTCGCTGAATTTCGACGCGGCTCTGCCGACCCTCTGGCCGCAATTCGACGGCCTCGCTCCGGTGCCGACCATGGTGATCCGCGGCGAACATTCCGACATCCTGTCGGCGGAAACGGTGACCGCCATGGTGGCGCGGCGGCCGGATCTGGAGGTTCTCGACGTCGTGGGCCAAGGCCATGCGCCGCTTTTGACCGATGCGGCGTCGATCGATCGCATTGCCGACTTCGCGGCGCGCTGCGACGCGGTCTGACGCCTGTCTGGACCGGTGTGGGCGAGGGCACCCGTGACGAGGTGATCCCGCACCTTGCGCGCAGGGCGAAACGGGTTGCCGGCACATACTCGACGTCACCCCCGGCCGAGGCGAAGCCGAGGGGAAGGGGGTCCAGGAGCCAACCGGCCGCGCGATCAGACCATGTCGTCAACGGGATCTCGCGGCGTTGAGGTCGCGTGCTGCAACTCCTGGACCCCCTTCCCCTCGCTACGCTCGGCCGGGGGTGACGTAGCGTGCATGTCGATCGCGCAGGCGAAAAGGCCCGATCGGCATTTCGGCCGCCTTGGCAAGCCGTCGTGGCGGCCTTAGTGTCCCTGTCCCCAGGGCTGGATCGATATCGCGACCGTGAGCATTCCCAATCTCCTTACCATCCTGCGGATTTTGCTTGTCCCGGTTGTGGTTTGGGCCATTTCCCAAGGCCAGATGGGGGTTGCGCTCGGCATCTTCGTGTTTGCCGGCGTGACCGATGCGGTCGACGGCTATATCGCCAAGCGCTTCAACCAGCAGACTGAACTCGGCGCCTATCTCGATCCGGTGGCCGACAAGACGCTGATCGTTTCGATCTATGTCTCGCTCGCCATTTTCGGCTTCATCCCGCCATGGGTGGTGATCTTGGTGGTGTCGCGCGATTTCATGATCGTCGGCGGCGTGCTGCTGTCGACCCTGCTCGACAAGCCCCTGGCGATCCAGCCCTTGTTCGTCTCGAAGGCGAATACCGTCGCACAGATCGTTTTTGCCGCGCTGGTGCTGGCGGCGCAGGGGCTCGGCCTCAATCTCGGCGTGGCGATCGCCCTGGTGATGTGGACGGTCGCGGTGCTGACGCTTGCTTCCGCCGGCGCCTATCTGGTCGCCTGGGTGCGGCACATGTCGACGTGACGATCGGTCTCCGCGCAGCCCCCTTGAAAGGACCGCGCGGTCTTGCGACCTTGGCGATACGATCGGCCGCGATCCGCGAGGGATGGCTTTGACGCTTCAAAAGCAAGTGGGTTTCTGGATCGGCGGCCTGGTCTTCCTGATCCTGTCCCTCTACGCATTGCGCGGCGTCCTGCTGCCCTTCGTGGCCGGATTGGCGCTGGCCTATTTCCTCGACCCGATCGTGCGGCGCCTCGCCAGGCTCGGCCTGCCGCGCAGCCTGGGCGCGCTCATCGTCATCGGCACCTTCGTCATCCTGTTCATCGGGCTGATGTTCCTGATCGTGCCGATCCTGGCCAACCAGCTGACCAGTTTCATCGCGCGGCTGCCCGGCTATGTCGTGCAATTGCAGACCCTGGCCACGGAGCAGAACCGCGAATGGCTGCAAAGGGTGCTCGGCGAGCGGCTGCCGGACGTGTCGCGCTCGGTCGGCGACCTCGTCTCCCAGTCGGTCGGCTGGGCCGCCGGCTTCCTGCAGGGGCTCTGGTCGGGTGGGGCGGCCTTCGTCTCGCTGTTCTCGCTCATCGTGGTGACGCCGGTGGTGGCGTTCTACCTTTTGAACGACTGGCCGAAGATCATGATCAAGATCGATTCCTGGCTGCCGCTGAAGCACAAGGAGACGATCCTCGGCCTGATGCGCGAGATCGACCGGGCGCTGGCCGGATTCCTGCGCGGGCAGGCGGCGGTCTGCGGCATCCTGATGATCTTTTACGGCGTGGCCCTGACCGTGTCGGGACTGAATTTCGGCCTGCTGATCGGCATATCCATCGGCTTTCTGAGCTTCATTCCCTATGTCGGCTCGCTCACCGGGCTGATCCTGTCGCTCGGGGTCGCCATCGTGCAGTTCTGGCCGAACTGGTCGATGGTGGCGATCATCATCGGCATCTTCGTGGTCGGGCAGTTTCTCGAAGCCTATGTGCTCTATCCCTATCTGGTCGGTGAATCGGTCGGCCTGCATCCGGTCTCGATGATGTTCGCGCTCTTTGCCTTCGGCGCACTGTTCGGCTTCGTCGGGCTGCTGCTGGCCGTGCCGCTGGCCGCCGCGATTGGTGTCTTGACCCGCTTCGCCATCCGGCAGTACCTCGCTAGCCCGCTCTATACGGGTGTGCCCCGGGAAGGTCCGGCACCGTCGGAAAAGTGATCATGTTCCCGAATGCGTTTCGTGCCGGCCCGCGCCAGATGGCGCTCGATCTTGCATTGCCCGAGAGCCTCGCGCGGGACGATTTCCTCGAGGCGCCGTGCAATGGCGAGGCCCTGGCCCTGGTCGAGGCCTGGCCGGAATGGCCGGCCCCGGTGATCGCCCTGGTCGGCCCCCCGGGCGCCGGCAAGAGCCATCTCGGCGCGATCTGGGCCGACCAGGCCGGCGCCCGCCGGCTGGCCGCGCGCGACCTGCCGGGCACGCCACCGGCGGATGCGCTGGCGACGGGTGCGCTCTTGCTCGAAGATGCCGGCCCCAAGACGTCGGAAGTGGCGCTGTTCCATCTGATCAACAGCGCCAAGGAGGAGGGCGCCTTCGTGCTGATGACCGCGCGCGAGGCGCCGGTCGCCTGGGGCACCGGACTGAAGGACCTGACGTCGCGCCTGCGCGCCATTCCGACCGTCGCGCTGGCCGAGCCGGAGGATGCGCTGCTGCGTGCCGTTCTGGTGAAATTGTTCGCCGACCGCCAATTGCTTGCCGATGCCGACATCGTCGAGTTCCTGGCACGCCGCATGGAACGCTCACTCGATGCGGCGCGCCGCCTGGTGACCGAACTCGACCGCGAAACGCTGGAGACGGGCCGGCGGCTGACCCGTCCGCTCGCCGCCCAGGTGCTCGAACGGGTGATGCAGCCCAGCCTGATCTGACGCGTAGTTTCCTTTGACGTCGGTCACAGCCGCGTCATGATGCCGGGCGATGGGTGTCCCCATCACCCGAGGGAATGACATGGCGACGCTCGAGACCAAGAAGGAAGCTCCGCGGCACGAACCGATCGTCGAGCTTCGCAACGAGGAACATGTCGAGGTGATGATCCCGCCGCCTGTCGACAAGCAGGCGGCCGTGACCGATCTGCGCCAGTCGCCCCAGCGCTTCATCAACCGCGAGCTGTCCTGGCTGCAGTTCAACCGGCGGGTGATGGAAGAGGCGTCGAACCGCAACCATCCGCTGCTCGAGCAACTGCGCTTCCTGTCGATCTCAGCCAATAATCTCGACGAATTCTTCATGGTCCGGGTCGCCGGCCTGCGCGGCCAGGTGCTGGCCGGCGTCGGCACGCTGTCGCCTGACGGCCTGACGCCGGCCGAGGCACTGGTCAAGATCAGCGCCAGCGTGGCGACGCTTGCCCAGGACCAGCAGCAGCGCTGGCGTGAATTGCGCGAGGACCTGTTCAACGAGGGCATCGTGCTGGTCGACGGCCCCGACGTGACCAAGGCCGAGCGCGCCTGGCTCGAGGATCATTTCCTCGGCCACGTCTTTCCGGTGCTGACGCCGCTCGCCATCGATCCGGCCCATCCCTTCCCGTTCATTCCGAACCTTGGCTTCACCATCGCGCTGTCGCTGCAGCGCGCCGGTGACGGCCGCGCCATGCGCGCGCTGATCCGCGTGCCGGCCAAGATCGAGCGCTTCATCAAGCTGCCCGACCTTGCCGATACCGGCGCCCGCCGGTTCATCACGCTGGAGCAGACGGTTGGCCTGTTCATCGGCCGGCTGTTCCCGGGCTATATCGTCAAGGGGCAGGGCGCCTTCCGGGTCATTCGCGACAGCGATCTGGAAATCGAGGAAGAAGCGGAAGATCTGGTCCGCCATTTCGAATCGGCGCTGAAGCGGCGTCGCCGCGGTTCGGTCATCCGCATGGAGGTCGAGGCGAGCATGCCCGAGGACCTCCGGCATTTCATCGCGCGGGCGCTCGGCGTCGTCGACGACGAGGTGTTCCGGGTCGAGGGCGTGCTGGCGGTCAACGAACTGGCGCAGCTGGTCTCGCTCGACCGGCCGGACCTGAAATTCGTGCCTTATGCGCCGCGCTATCCCGAGCGCATCCGTGACCAGGGCGGCGATTGCTTCGCGGCGATCCGCCAGAAGGACCTGATCGTCCACCATCCCTATGAGAGTTTCGACGTGGTGGTGCAGTTCCTCAACCAGGCTGCGCGCGACCCGAATGTCGTGGCGATCAAGCAGACGCTCTACCGCACCTCCTCGGACTCGCCGATCGTCAAGGCGCTGGCGGAAGCCGCCGAGGCCGGCAAATCGGTCACCGCGCTGGTCGAACTGAAGGCCCGTTTCGACGAGGAGGCCAATATCCGCTGGGCGCGCGACCTGGAGCGGGCCGGCGTGCAGGTGGTGTTCGGATTCATCGAGCTGAAGACCCACGCCAAGCTGTCCATGGTGGTGCGGCGCGAGGGCGAGGCGCTGGTCACCTATTGCCATGTCGGCACCGGCAATTATCACCCGATCACCGCCAAGGTTTACACCGATCTCTCCTATTTCACCGATGACGCGGTGATCGGCCGCGACGTGGCGCGCATCTTCAACTTCATCACCGGTTATGCCGAGCCCCAGGAACTGGAGGCCATGGCCGTGTCGCCGCTCAACCTGAAGAAGCGGCTGCTCGACCACATTGCCGAGGAGACCGAATTCGCCAGGACCGGCAAGCCGGCGGCGATCTGGATGAAGCTGAACGCGCTGGTCGACCCCGTCATCATCGACGCGCTCTACGACGCGAGCCAGGCCGGCGTGTCGATCGACCTGGTGGTGCGCGGCATCTGCTGCCTCCGGCCCGGACTGCCGGGGCTCTCGGAGAATGTCCGGGTCAAGTCGATCGTCGGCCGCTTCCTCGAACATACCCGCATCTATGCCTTCGGCGGTGGCCACGGCCTGCCGCATCCCAAGGCCAAAGTCTATATTTCCTCGGCCGACGCCATGCCGCGCAACCTCGACCGGCGGGTCGAGTCGCTGTGCCCGCTGAACAATCCAACGGTGCATCAGCAGGCGCTCGACCAGATCATGATGGCCAATCTGAAGGACAACCAGCAGAGCTGGCGGGTCTTGTCGGACGGCAGCTCGGAGCGTATCAAGCCGGCCGAGGGCGAAGAGCCGTTCAACGCTCACAAATATTTCATGACCAATCCGAGCCTGTCTGGACGTGGAAAATCGCTCAAGGAATCGTCTCCCCGCCACCTCTCCCGACGGGCAGAGCGTGGGCCGGGCTGACTTCTTCGAGATCGCGCCGGGCCGGCTCCAGCTCGGGCCGACGGTCGCCGTCATCGATATCGGCTCCAATTCGGTGCGCCTCGTCGTCTATGAGGCGCTGACCCGTTCGCCGACGCCGATCTTCAACGAGAAGACGCTGTGCGGCCTCGGCCGCAACGTGTTGACCAGCGGCAAGCTGGCGGAAGACGCGGTGGCCAAGGCACTCGCCTCGATCCGCCGGTTCCGCGTGCTCTGCGACCAGCTGAATGTCGGCGAGCTGCATGTGCTGGCGACCGCCGCGGTGCGCGACGCCAAGAACGGCGACATCTTCATCGCCGAATGCGAGGCCATTTGCGGCGTGCCGCTCCGGCTCCTGTCGGGCCGCGAGGAGGCGACCTTCGCGGCGCTGGGCGTCATTTCCGGCACCTACCGGCCGGATGGCATCGTCGGCGATCTCGGCGGCGGCTCGCTGGAACTGGTCGACGTCAAGGAAGGCCAGATCGGCGGCGGCGTGACGCTGCCGCTCGGCGGCCTGGCGCTGCAGGACACGTCGGGCTTTTCGGTCAAGAAGGCCGAGCGCATCGCCGCCAAGACCATTGCCAAGGTCGACCTTCTGAAAAAGGGCAAGGGCCACACCTTCTATGCGGTGGGCGGCACCTGGCGGTCGCTCGCCAAGCTGCACATGGCCCAGCGCGGCTATCCCTTGAACGTCATGCATGGCTATGCGCTGTCGGGCAAGGAAATCGCCGATTTCTGCTACCTGGTCAGCCGGCAGCCGACCGACACGATCTCGCGCATCGAGGTGGTGGCGGAAAGCCGTCGGCCGCTGCTCGCTTATGGCGCGCTGGTGCTGGAGGCGGTGGTCAGGGCCTCGAAGGTCGATCGCGTGGTCATCTCGGTGCTCGGCGTGCGCGAGGGCCTGCTCTATTCGCTGCTCGACGATATCGAGCGCCAGCAGGACCCGCTGCTGTCGGCGGCCCGCGAGCTCAGCCTCCTGCGCTCGCGCTCGCCGCGCCACGGCGAGGAGCTGATCGCCTGGACCGACCGTTTCATGGAGGTGTCCCATCTCGAGGAGACCGCCGAGGAGCGCCGGCTGCGCCACGCCGCCTGCCTGCTCGCCGATATCGGCTGGCGCGCCCATCCCGATTATCGTGGCGAGCAGAGCCTCAACATCATCGCCCACGCCAATTTCGCCGGTGTCGACCATCCGGGGCGCGCCTATCTGGCGCTGGCGACCTTCTACCGGCACGAAGGCATCATCGACGAGTTCATGTCGCCGCGGATCCGCGAGCTCGTCGGCGTCAGGCTGCTCGACCGTGCCCGAGTGCTGGGGGCGGCGATGCGGGTCGCCTATCTGATCTCGGCGGCCATGCCGGGCGTTCTGCCGCGCGCGCCCCTGACGGTGGAAGACCGCCGGCTCGTGCTGACGCTGGCCGGCGAATTGTCGGGGCTTGCCGGCGAGCGGCTGGTCAACCGGCTGCGCACGCTCGGCCGGATGGTCGGGCGCGACAGCGAGCTGCGCGCGATTCCCTAGGTCAAGGCTCCTTGGATGATGCCCGGCATCGAGGCCGGTCCTCGGACGGCGGCCTCGTGGCGCAGGGGGAGCGCGCTCACGCAAGTCGCAAAGCATGAGCGCGTGCCGTCGAAACGGGCCGTCCGGTTGCCGGCACGCTCTACGTCACCCCCGGCCGAGGCGAAGCCGAGGGGAAGGGGGTCCAGGAGTTGCCGGGCCCCGATCTCGACACTGCGAAATCGCTTGGATGCATGCGCTGAGAGCGCGGTGAGGTGGCCCTGGACCCCCTTCCCCTCGGCTTCGCCTCGGCCGGGGGTGACGTAGAGAATCCCGACGACAGGCGGCGCGCGGCCAGGGGGCTTGTGCGAGAGCCTCAAGGACGCCCCGCCGTGCGCAGCATCGACCCGCCGCTTCAATCTCTGGCGGCGCAGTTCTCGTCGAAACGCTCGCGTGCCGCGACGATTTCGGCCTGGTGGGTGAAGGCCCAGTCGCTGAGCGCCCGGATCGGTCCGATCAGCGAGCGGCCGAGCGGTGTCAGGGCGTAGTCGACGCGCGGCGGCACGGTGGGAAAGACCTTGCGCGACACCAGGCCGTCGCGTTCGAGGCCACGCAGCGTCAGGGTCAGCATGCGTTGCGAGACCACGCCGATCTTGTGCTTCAGCTCATTGAAGCGCATGGGGCCGGCGCTGAGCAGGCGCACCACCAGAACCGCCCATTTGTCGCCGACGCGCGCCAGGATCGGTCTCACGGCGCTGCAATTGCCGGTATGCGACCAGGCTTCGTCCTCGGTCACATCAATGTGCCCTGGGTTCATCGATGTGCCTCCTTGCGGGCCACGGGGCCGGTTCTCTAAATAGCCTCGGTCACAAAGAGTAACTTAGTGGCTTCGGCGCCGGGTGCAAAGGTCCGTGGCCGATGGCGATCGAATCAGGAGACGACCTTCAATGGCATTGAAGCTGCACACCATCATCACCAGCACGCGGCCCGGCCGCGTCGGACCGATCTTCGCCAAATGGTTCGACGGCGTCGCCAAGGCCCATGGCAAGTTCGACGCCACGCTGGTCGACCTGGCCGATTTCAAGCTGCCGATCTTCGACGAGCCGAAGCACCCGCGGCTCGGCGACTATCAGCACGAGCACACCAGGAAGTGGAGCGCCAGCGTCAAGGCGGCCGATGCCTTCGTGTTCGTCACGCCGGAATATAATTACGGCCCGTCGCCGGCCCTGATCAACGCGCTGACCTATCTTGCCGCGGAATGGAACTACAAGCCGGCGGGTTTCCTCGGTTACGGCGGCCTGTCCGGCGGCACGCGCGCGATCCAGCAGGCCAAGCCGACGCTGACCACGCTGAAGATCATGCCGGTGCCCGAGGCCATCGCCATTCCGAACTTCGCCAGCCTGCTGAACGAGGAGCGCGAATTCACCCCCAACGACCTGATCAATGCCAGCGCCACGACCCTGCTCGACGAGCTGTACAAGTGGTCGGATGCGCTGAAGGTCCTGCGCTGACGCTCCTGTCCTGAGATCGTGACGACGGCGGTCCCCATCCGGCGGACCGCCGTCATCCCATCAGCCGAGTGGACGGGACTAGCGTTCGAGCCCTAGAACGCGGCATCATATGAAGTCGCGTGCCTCGAAGGGCCCCCTCGCATGTTCAAGAAGATCCTGATCGCCAATCGCGGCGAAATCGCCTGCCGCGTGATCAAGACCGCACGCAAGATGGGGATCCTGACGGTTGCGGTCTATTCGGATGCCGACCGGGACGCCGTTCATGTCGAAATGGCCGACGAGGCGGTGCATATCGGGCCGCCGGCCGCGGCCGAAAGCTATCTGGTGATCGACAAGATCATCGCCGCCTGCAAGGCCACCGGCGCCGAGGCGGTTCATCCCGGCTACGGCTTCCTGTCGGAACGCGAGGCCTTCGCCCAGGCGCTCAAGGACAACGGCATCGTCTTCATCGGGCCGAACCCGCATGCCATCGCCGCCATGGGCGACAAGATCGAATCGAAGAAGGCCGCGGCCGCGGCCAGGGTTTCGACCGTGCCCGGCTTCCTCGGCGTCATCGAGGACGAGAACCACGCGGTCAAGATCTCCGACGAGATCGGTTACCCCGTGATGATCAAGGCTTCCGCCGGCGGCGGCGGCAAGGGCATGCGCATCGCCCACTCGGCCGGCGAGGTGGCCGAGGGCTTCCGGCTGGCCAAATCGGAGGCGAAGAGCTCGTTCGGCGACGACCGGGTGTTCGTCGAGAAGTTCATCGTCAATCCGCGCCATATCGAAATCCAGGTGCTGGGCGACAAGCACGGCAACGTCATCTATCTCGGCGAGCGCGAATGCTCGATCCAGCGGCGCAACCAGAAGGTCATCGAGGAAGCGCCGTCGCCGCTGCTCGACGAGAAGACCCGCCGCGCCATGGGCGAGCAGGCGGTGGCTCTCGCCAAGGCGGTCCAGTACGATTCGGCCGGCACGGTGGAATTCGTCGCAGGCCAGGACCGGTCCTTCTATTTCCTCGAGATGAACACCCGCCTGCAGGTCGAGCATCCCGTGACCGAGATGATCACCGGCATCGACCTGGTCGAGCAGATGATCAGGGTCGCCTATGGCGAAAAGCTCGGCCTCCAGCAGAGCGATGTGAAGCTCAACGGCTGGGCGGTCGAAAGCCGCATCTATGCGGAGGATCCCTATCGCAACTTCCTGCCTTCGATCGGCCGGCTCGTCACCTATCGGCCGCCGGCCGAGGGCAAGGCAGGGGCGGCGGTCGTCAGGAACGATACCGGGGTGACCGAGGGCGGCGAGATCTCGCTCTATTACGATCCGATGATCGCCAAGCTGGTGACCTGGGCGCCGAGCCGCGAGGCCGCGATCGAGGCGCAGGCCGACGCGCTCGACGCCTTCGCCATCGACGGCATCCAGCACAACATCCCCTTCCTGTCGGCGCTGATGCAGCATCCGCGCTGGCGCTCGGGCGAATTGTCCACCGGTTTCATCGCCGAGGAATATCCCGAGGGTTTCGCGCCGCGCCAGCCGGTGGGCGAGGCGGCCGAGGTGATGGCCGCGGTCGCCGCCTTCATCGATCACATGCTGAATGCGCGCAAACGCAAGATCTCCGGCCAGATGCGCCAGGGCCACCGGGTGTCCTTCGATCGCGACCGGGTGGTGAGCATGGGCGAGAGCCGCTACGACGTGCAGGTGCTCGACGACGGCGAGAACATCGCCGTGCGCTTCTTCGACGGCGCCGGCGGGCGAGAGACGGCAAGCCACACGATCGCTTCCGCCTGGGCGCCGGGCCAGCCTGTCTTCGCGGGCACGGTCGACGGCCGGCCGGTCAATGTGCTGGTGCGCGCCGTTCCCAACGGCCTCCTGCTCGCCTATCGCGGCATCGCGACCCGCGCCTATGTCTATACGAGGCGTGAGGCCGAGCTTGCCGCGCTGATGCCGGTGAAGGTCGCCGCCGATACCGGCAAGAAGCTGCTTTGCCCGATGCCGGGCCTGGTCAAGTCGATCGCCGTGGTGGTCGGCCAGGAGGTTAAGGCCGGCGAGGCGCTCTGCGTGGTCGAGGCGATGAAGATGGAAAACGTGCTGCGCGCCGAGCGCGACGGCAAGGTCAAGACCATCGCCGCCAAGCCCGGCGACAGCCTGGCGGTCGACGCCATCATCATGGAGTTCGAATGATGGCTGTGAGAAGAGTGCTCACAAGCCTTGCGGCCGGTGAATCGCTCTGCTAGACAGCCGCTCTCGCCGGGCTTGCCCCGGCAAATGCGGTCGTGGCGGAACTGGTAGACGCGCTACCTTGAGGTGGTAGTTCTTAACCGAGTGGAGGTTCGAGTCCTCTCGACCGCACCAAATTAAAAACCCCGGCAAGGCGAACAGCCTGCCGGGGTTTTTCATTTTTGGCGCTTGGCGCAGCGCAGCTTGGCGTCGTTCAGTTCGGCGGGATTTCCATGAAGGTCACCGAGGTGATGTTGAGCTGCGGGTCGCTGCGAACCGAGAAACCGATCTCCCGGTCATAGCCCGCGATCTTGACGGCATAGACGGCGTTGCGCACGGTCCCCTCGGTCCGCTCTCCCACCAAGGTCGGACTGAAATCGGCCGACAGACGCCGCTTCGCCTCCTCGAAAGCCAGGCTTTCGGTGGTCACGTTGCACGAGCGCGAGACGGCATCGCCGGTCTGCCGGCTCGCCAGCATCACCGATGCCACGGCCCTGTCGTTTCCGACCCGCCAGCCGTCGGAGGCGCTGCGGTTGACGAGATGAACCGCGTCGGGCGGCATGACCTCGAGCTGAAAGCCGCCGTCCTGGGCATATTTCCGCACCAGCTGCAGGGTCGCCGGCGCGGCGAACTGGCCGCCGATGCAAGCGGTGCGGAAAATCGTCATGGCGTCCGGCAGGCCCTGGGCGGCGGCGGGCGTGGCGGTCAGCGCGAGCAGGAGGGACAGGCGAAGGAAACGGGGCATTGCTGGTCTCGAAGTGACATCGCGGCGGGTCTTGCGCCATGACCTTCCACCATATTGTGGCGGCGCGATGAAGGCCTCGGCGCGACCCGCTGGGGCGCGCCAAAGGCGGCGGGCGCCGGTTCAGGCCGGCTGCATGTGCACGACCTTGAAGTCGCGGTGCTTCAGCTCGCGCAGGAAGGCCGGCAGCATGGCCGCGGTCTGCGGCCGGGTGTCGTGCATCAGGATGATGCCGGAGCCGGTGCGATCGAGCCGGCGCAGGGCGAGCGCGAGCTGGGCTTCGGGCGTCATGTCGTTCCAGTCGCTGATCCAGAAGTCGCAGCCGAATATGCCGATGCCGCGGGCGGCCAGTCCCCGGTTCAGCTCCTCCGAATCGCCGAATCCGGGAAACCGGAAGAACGGCGTGCGCGGCGTGCCGGAGTAGCTGCCATAGAGGGCATGGTCGACCGCCGAGAAGCCCGCCTCGATATCGGCGCGGGCGCGCTCGGCCGGCAATTGCGCCAAGGTCATCGGATGGGTCATCGAGTGATGGCCGACGGTATGGCCCTCGGCCAGGATCTTGCGGGCGAGCGCCGGAGCGGAATGGGCCATGCGGCCGACCAGGAAGAAGGTGGCGCGCACGCATTCCTGGCGCAGCGCCGCCAGCACATGGTCGGTCGGGCCGGGCAGGGGGCCGTCGTCGAAGGTCAGCACCACTTCGCGCGGCCCGAGCGGCAAGGTGCCGGGATAGCTCTTGCGCCCGACGAACAGGCCGCCATCGGTCTTCACCGGCAGGACCCTCGCGGTGCCGAGGGCCTCCGGCCGGCAGGCCGCCGCGGCGCGGGCCGCGTGCGGCGCGAGCGTCGCGGCCGCGAGGCCGGTCGCGAGTTTTGCCGCGAAGCGGCGGCGATCCATTCTGTTCATGCTGGTCATCCTGGCGCTCCGGCCTCCTTGCCAAATATCTCTCGGGCGCTCAAGAAGGCGCCACCCTCCGCCGCTCGACGTGGCATGCCATCAGCGAGGCGCCCATGGCCGAAACCACGCCGGACCTGATCCTGACCGACGACTGGCGCGACGACGACGGCGCGCTGCGGTCGGAGATCGTCGAGGCGGTGACCTCGGCGATCGCGGGCGACGATGCCGCCCGGCTGAAGGATCTGGTCGGCGAGGCGCACGAGGCCGATATGGGCGATCTGATCGCCCAGCTCGACACCGACGACCGCCGCAAGCTGGTCGAACTGCTCGGAGCGGATTTCGACTTCGCCGCGCTGACCGAGGTCGACGAAACGATTCGCGTCGAGATCCTGGAAGACCTTCCCGCCGAGACCGTGGCGGAAGGCATTGCCGAACTCGACAGCGACGATGCCGTCTCGATCCTGCAGGACCTGGACGAAGAGGATCGCTCCGAGATCCTCGAAAAGATGCCGGCGGTCGAGCGCGTCGCGCTGAAGCGGGCGCTCGACTACCCCGAGGATTCCGCCGGCCGGCGCATGAAGGACGCCTTCATCGCGGTGCCGCCGTTCTGGACGGTCGGCCAGGTGATCGATCACCTGCGCGAATCCGGCGACCTGCCCGACGACTTCACCGAAGTCTTCGTGATCGACCCCGGCTATCACCTGCTCGGCCATATCCGGCTCGACCGGCTGTTGCGCACCAAGCGGCCGGTGACGGTCACCGAGATCATGGAAGAGGATGTCCGCACGGTCGAGGCGACCGAGGACCAGCAGGACGTCGCCGTGCTGTTCGAGCGCTACAACCTCCTGTCGGCGGCGGTGGTCGACGAGGCCGGCCGGCTGGTCGGCGTGCTCACCGTCGACGACATCGTCGACGTCATCGAGGAAGAGGCGGACGCCGACATCAAGGCGCTGGGCGGCGTCAAGCCCGAGGAAGAAATCTCCGACAGCGTCTGGACCACCGCCAAGGGGCGGTTCCGCTGGCTGTTCATCAACATGCTGACCGCCTTCATCGCCACTTCGGTGCTGAAATCCTTCGAGAAGCAGATGGAGACGATGGTGGCGCTGGCGGTGCTGGCGCCGATCGTGGCGAGCCAGGGCGGCAATGCCGCGACACAGACCATGACGGTCGCGGTCCGGGCTCTCGCCACCCATGATCTCGGCTCGCACAACGCGCTCAGGGTGATCGGCCGCGAGGCGCTCACCGGGCTGATCAACGGCACGGCGTTTGCGCTCATCGTCGGGGTCGTGGCGGGCTTCTGGTTCTCGCTCGCGGGCCTCGGCGTGGTCATCGGGCTCGCCATGGTCTGCAACCTGGTGGCCGGAGCGCTGGCGGGCATCCTGATCCCGCTCGGACTTTCCAAGCTGGACGCCGATCCCGCGGTCTCCTCGGGACCCTTCGTCACGACGGTGACAGATGTCGTGGGCTTTCTGGGCTTCCTGAGCATCGCCGCTTGGTGGTTCAAGATTTAGTATCGTCGCACTGTGATTGTGACGGGTTGGTTCTGGTGCAACAATTCGTGGATGCCCGGGACAAGCCCGGGCAAGACGATGTGTTGATCTCGCTGTGGGCACGGCCACGGCGCGGGTTCTGCGCTCGGTCGGTCCAGCACCTGTCGCTCCGAGGACAATTCGCGTCTTGCCCGGGCTTGTCCCGGGCATCCACGAATTTATCCACCCGCGAAAATCAATCCATCATGATCACCGTGCCACAACACTAGCCGTGTGATGTTTGTTCCGGCCTGCCCGCCGGGTGTGCGAGGAGGCGCGGATCCATGGCGTCGGGTGTGGCTGCCACGATCTTCGGCGCGTTCCTGGCTGTCGTGGCCCTGTTTCAGCTCGCCTTGGCTTTGGGAGCGCCATGGGGGCATCTCGCCATGGGCGGGGCCGTGCCCGGAGCCTATCCGCCGGGGATGCGCGTGGCAGCCTTGGTGCAGGTCGCCGTTCTCGGCCTCGCCGGGCTCATCGTCTTCGTTCGGGCGGGACTGGTCTTGCCGCAGTGGATGCCATTGTCGCGGCGGCTGGTCTGGGGCGTGGTCGGCCTGTTGGCGGTGAGCGCCGTCCTGAACCTGATCACGCCCAGCCCGACGGAACGCCTCGTCTGGTCTCCCGTCGCCCTTATCCTGTTGCTGTCCAGCCTCCGGGTCGCTCTCGGCCGCTGATCGTCATGCCATCAGGGATTGGCTGCCGGCCGCGTTTCGGCCGACGTCGCCGGGGGGCCGGGCAGCAGGTTCGTCGCATGCGGAGGGTCCGACCATTGGGGGCGACACCGGCCGCTGCCGGCCGCGGACTTTGTCTCGGCCTTTCCTGTGTGACAGCATTGTGACGTCGGCATGAAGCTTGTTGGATTATTTTTGTAGAATTAATTGTCGTTATTCGTGCGTTTTCTTGCCGATGTTCAGCAATGACCGCCTCCTGATCATAAGCGTCCGTTAATTCGGCCCACCTATAGAGACCCTGAGATCGATCTCTTGCGATAATGTTTGGGGCGACAGAATGTCGGCGTCCATCAAGCGTAGCGCCTATTCGGCGCTGAGCCGGCATGTCTGGGCGGTTGGGGCGGCGATCGTGCTGATTGCCGTGCCGGTCGCCGCGGCGACCGCGCTGACCTGGTTTCCCATGGGCCTTGCAAGGCCCGTCGATGCGGCTTGGGCCGGACCCCTGTTGATCTCGGCGCTGGCGGCGGCGGCCATCGCGCTCGGCCTGCTCGTCCGTTTGCGCTTCGCCCAGGCCGAGGTCATTCAGGGTGCCCGCTTCCTGCTGCCCGTCGGCATCGACGACCTGACGGGGCTGTCGAACCGCGCGGCCTTCTACCGCGCCTTCGAGCGCGCGCTCGACGGTCTCGCCGAACGGCGCTCCTTCACTCTGATGCTGCTCGATCTCGATTATTTCAAGGAGATCAACGACAGCCATGGTCACCACGCCGGCGACGTCGTGCTGGCGCAGGTCGGGCGCCGGCTGCGCCAGGTCTGCGGGCCCGAGCCGGAGATCGCGCGGCTCGGCGGCGACGAATTCGCCATCATCATTTCTTCGAGTTCGCAGGCCGCCCATGTGCTCACCGCCTGTGCGCTGATCTCGGCCGAAATCGCCAAGCCGATCACCGTCGACGGCAAGAATCTCAATGTCGGCGTGTCGATCGGCTTCCTGCAGGTCGACCGGCCCTCGGGCGACCGCGACGAATTGATGCGCCGGACCGACCGCGCGCTCTATGCGGCCAAGGAACGTGGGCGCGGCTGCGCCATCGCCTTCGACGTCGAGATGGACAAGGACGTGGCGCAGCGGCGCTTCTTCGAGCGCGAATTGCGCGGCGCCGTGCTGACCGGCGAAATCGACGTGCACCTGCAGCCAATCTTTGCCTCCGATGGCGAGACGCTGGTCGGCATGGAGGCGCTCGCGCGCTGGAACCACAGCTATCGCGGGGCCATCATGCCGGGCGAGTTCATCCGGCTCGCCGAAGAGACCGGGCTGATCCACCAATTGGGCAATATGGTGCTGCAGCGGGCCTGCCGGGTGGCGGCGCGCTGGCCGGGGCTGTTCATCTCGGTCAATGTGTCGCCGGTGCAGATGCGCCGGCCGGATTTCCGCGACGTCGTCATGGCGGTGCTCGCCGAGACCGGGCTCGAGCCCGGCCGCCTCGTGCTCGAAATTACCGAAAGCGTGATGATGGACGATCCGGAAAAGGCTTTGGTGGCGTTGCGCGGCATTCGCGATCTCGGCGTGCAGATCGCGCTCGACGATTTCGGCACGGGCTTTTCCTCCCTGTCCTACCTGCGCAAATTTCCGATCGACAAGCTGAAGGTCGACCGCAGCTTCGTTCTCGACCTCGACAAGGGCGTGGAGGCGGCGACCATCCTGCATTGCGTGATCAATCTCGGCCGGGCGCTGGGTTTGCGGGTGATCGCCGAAGGCGTCGAGACCGCCGAGCATGCCCGTTTCCTGCGCGCCGGCGGCTGCCACGAAATGCAGGGCTATCTGTTCGGCCGGCCGGTGTCGGTGGCCGAGTTCGAGGCGACCCACGGGCTCGCGGCCGCCCGGGAACGCGAAGTCGCCTAGCATCCGGTCGGGGCGGGCGAGGGCGCCCGGCCGGCGCCGCTGCCTCCGCGGCTTGCCTGTCCGGCCATCGCCGTGGCTATGATCGCCTGCGATTCGCCGGCTGCCTTCGTTCCGCTTGGTTCCGCCTGCATCGAGCCCGGCCTGTCGATGCGGCCGATACGCGCCATGCGGCAGGCTGCGTCATTTCAGGACCCCCGGGAGGAAGCACTGACGTCAAGGCCGGAGATGAAGCCCAGCACGCGCTTCGCCATCTATGTCGTCGCGGCCTTGGCCGCCGCCAGCCTGGCGGTCGCCGTGGTGGCGGCGCGGCGGCCGGCGGCGGCGCCCGAACGGCTGCAGCCGGGCCGCTGGGCCGTGGCGACGGGGGTGAACGGCGCGGCGCTGGGAACGCCGGTGTCGACCTGCATCAGCGCGCAGGATGCGCTGGCCGCCAATGGCAGCCACGACGACATCGCCGATGCGGCGCGGCGCGAGGGCGCGGCCCATTCCTGCCGGGTCCGCGAGGTCCTGGTCGCCGGTCCGACGATCACCGTCGACATGGTCTGCCAGGGCCAGCCGGCGCGATCCACCATGACCTATGGCGGCACGCGCTACGAGGGCACCATGGCGACCAGCATCGGTCGGCCCAATGCCCAAGTCATCGTCATGAAGGGCCAGCGCATCGGCGACTGCCCGTGAACCGCCGCCCGGGCTGCGGCGTCGCGCCGGCCCGGCCACGCGCCGGCCCGGCTCGACAGGGGCCGCGGCTTCGGGCAGTTTCGCGCTTCGAATTCCCCGTCCTATCCCGCCCTGAAGAGTTCCCGACATGACCGAAGTCCTGCCGCTCGATCCCGCCATCAAGGCGGCGCTGGAAGCCACGACCACCGCGACCTTGACGACGATCCTGCTGAAGAAGGGGCTGCGCAAGACCTGGATGGCCGGCCCCATGCCGTTCTCGAACGCCGACAAGCGGCTGGTCGGGCGGGCCTTCACCTTGCGCTTCGTGCCGGCGCGCGAGGACCTGGCGACGCCGGAGAGCTGGTCATCGCCGCGTTCCACCCGCGGTGCGATCGAGGCCATGCCGTCCGGCGTGATCGCGGTGGTCGACGCCATGGGCATTCAGGAAGCCGGCATCTTCGGCGATATCCTTTGCGCACGCATGTTTAAGCGCGGCGTCACCGCGCTGGTCACCGACGGCGTGGTGCGGGATGCCGCGGGGGTTGACGCCTCCAACCTGCCGGTCTGGTGCTCGGGCGCGGCGGCGCCGGCCTCGGTCGCGGCTCTGACCTTCGTCAACTGGCAGGAGCCGATCGGCTGCGGCGGCGTGGCGGTGTTCCCCAACGACGTCATCGTGGTCGACGGCGACGGCGCCGTGCTGATCCCGCAGGACCTGGTCGAGGTGGTCGCCAAGCTCGCGCCCGAGCAGGAGCACCTGGAAGGCTGGATCATGGGCGAGGTGGAAAAGGGCGTACCGCTGCCGGGTCTCTATCCGCCTAACGCGGAAACGAAAGCTCGTTACGAAAAGGAAACGGGTCGGAAAGCATAATCGCTTCCACCCTTGCGGCTTTTTCCTGGCCGCGATCCCTTTTCCGCCATGATTTGTGGCCATTGCGCTCGGTCCATGCTGGTTCGCTCCGTTTCCCGCATCGCGCTCGTCCTTTTTGGCCTCGCCTTTGCGGGGTGCGGCAGCGTCCCCATGCACACCGCGGAACCGGGTGGCGATCACCCGTTTCCGACACTGACCCAGACCAGCGGCCAGTCGTCGCACGAGATCCACGGCATCGACGTGTCGAAATGGCAGGGCCAGATCGACTGGGAAGCCGTGCGCGGTGCCGGCGTGACCTTCGCCTTCATCAAGGCGACCGAAGGGGGCGACCGCCTCGACGACCGGTTCCGCGAGAACTGGGAAGGGGCGCGGCGCGCCGGTATCGCGCGCGGCGCCTATCACTTCACCTATTGGTGCGGCTCGATGTCCGACCAGATCGCCTGGTTCCAACGTCATGTGCCGAACGAGCCGGACGCGCTGCCGCCGGTGCTCGACGTCGAATGGAATTTCGATTCGCCGACCTGTCCGCGGCGCGTGCCGGTGCATGTCGCCCAGCAGAAGATGCGCGAGTTCCTGCACGCCATGGAACGGCATTACGGCAAGAAGCCGATCATCTATGCCGACATCACCTTCCACCGCGAGGTGCTGGCGGGCGGCGAGTTCGCCCAATATCCGTTCTGGGTGCGCTCGGTGCGTGCCCTGCCGCATGAGCGTTATCCGGGCCGGCGCTGGGCGTTCTGGCAGACCACCGCCACGGGCCGTGTCGCCGGCGTGACCGGCAATGTCGACCGGAATGTCTTTGCCGGTTCACGGGCGCAGTGGCAGCGGCTGGCGCAATCCGGTTTCCGCCATCAGGCTGTCGCCCAGGCCTCGACCAGTCATCCGCCGGCGGCGGCGCCGCAAGTCGCATCGGCGCAGGCCGCACCCGCCCCGGCAGCCGATCCGCGCGGCCACCAGGCCGAGCCGGTCCTGGCCGCGGTTGCGACCCAGCCGGCGACCGTCGAAGCCGGGCAGGTGATGTCGCAGACCGCCGGCGCCAATGCGCCGCCGGCCGCCGTGCCGGCGCCCGATACGCCCGCCATGGTCGCACCGCTGCCCCGGCCGCGGCCGAGGCAGTAGGTCCTCATCACCGATGGTTTCCTTGGCGACCGTCTGAGAGCTCGTTCCAGCGAGGCCCACGTCGTCTTGGCCGGGCTTGTCCCGGCCATCCACGAATTGATTGTCGGGAGCGCATCAAATGCGTGGATCCCCGGGCCAAGCCCGGGGATGACGAACGGAGCCTAAGCCCGGGGATGACGAGCCGGGCCAAGCCTGGGGATGACGAGCGGCGCCGAATTGCCCAGATAAAGTCGTCAATCGGGCTCTTACAGCCAGCGCCGGACCTGGGTCCGATAGGCCGCCCACTGCTCGCCGAACCGCAGGCCGAGATGCGCCTCCTCGGGCAGGATGGCGAACCGCGTGATCAGCATCAGATAGACCACGGAGGCGGCGAGATACCAGGGGGAAGCCTGGAGCGCGCCGAAGCCGGCGATGATCAAGGTCTGGCCGAGATAGGTCGGGTTGCGGGTGAAGCGGAATGGACCATTGGTCACCAGATGGCTGGCCGGGGCATGGGGCAGGCTGGTGGTCCTGCCGCGGGCCAGCGTCGCCGAGGCCCAGATCGACAGCGCCAGGCCCGCGGCGAGGCAGATCGAGCCCTTGATGCGCAAGAGCTCGACAATGCCCTGGTTGATCGGCAGCAGCGCGGTCAACGCCCAGCCGAACGCGAGGCAGCCGACAAAGATCGCCGAGGGCCAGGGGAACCGGCTCGGGCGTTCGAGATAGGCGCTCGCAGGCTGTTCACTCGACATCAGGTCCTCGACACTTGCCGGCCGTATCCGGTCCCCGCGCTGTCGCTCGGCCGCTCGGCCGATCATGACAGGTCGCATGGGGACTTCTATAACGCTTGGCAAAACTTGTCCCAGGGAGGATGTCCCCATGCTGCCCAATGCGCCGCGCCCATTCGATTTCGACCTCGGCGAAACCGCCGACATGCTGCGCGACACGGTGGCGAATTTCGCGCGCGCCGAAATCGCGCCCCGGGCCGCCGAGATCGACAAGACCGACCAGTTCCCGATGGATCTGTGGAAGAAGTTCGGCGACCTCGGCCTGCTCGGCGTGACCGTCGAAGAGGAATATGGCGGCTCCGGCCTCGGCTATCTCGAGCATTGCATCGCCATGGAGGAGATCTCCCGGGCTTCGGCCTCGGTCGGCCTGTCCTACGGGGCGCATTCCAATCTCTGCGTCAATCAGATCCGCAAGAACGGCAATGACGACCAGCGCCGGCGCTATCTGCCGAAACTCATGTCGGGCGACCATGTCGGCGCGCTCGCCATGTCGGAGCCGGGCGCCGGCTCCGACGTCGTGTCGATGCGGCTGAAGGCCGAGAAGAAGGGCGATCGCTACGTCCTCAACGGCACCAAGATGTGGATCACCAACGGCCCCGATGCCGACGTCCTGGTGGTCTATGCCAAGACCGATCCAGCGGCCGGCTCGCGCGGCATCACCGCCTTCCTGATCGAGAAGGGCTTCAAGGGTTTTTCCTGCGCCCAGAAGCTCGACAAGCTCGGCATGCGCGGCTCGCATACCGGCGAGCTGGTGTTCGAGGATTGCGAGGTGCCGGAGGAGAACGTGCTCGGCACGGTCGGCCGCGGCGCCGCCGTGCTGATGTCGGGCCTCGACTATGAGCGCGCCGTGCTCTCCGCCGGGCCGATCGGCATCATGCAGGCCTGCATGGACGTGGTCATGCCCTATGTCCATGAGCGCAAGCAGTTCGGCAAGTCGATCGGCGAATTCCAGCTGGTCCAGGGCAAGCTCGCCGACATGTATGTCTCGATGAACGCCACCCGCGCCTATGTCTATGCGGTGGCCAAGGCTTGCGACCGCGGCAAGACCACCCGCGAGGACGCGGCGGGCGCCATTCTCTATGCCGCCGAGAACGCCACCAAGATGGCGCTCGACGCGATCCAGCTGCTCGGCGGCAACGGCTATATCAACGACTATCCGACCGGCCGGCTGCTGCGCGACGCCAAGCTCTACGAGATCGGCGCCGGCACCAGCGAGATCCGGCGCATGCTGATCGGGCGTGAATTGTTCGAAAAGACCGCGTAGGAACGCTCGCATATCCGCCATTCCGGCGTGATGGCGGAGCCGGCATGTTCTTCTACGCTTCCAAGATCCTGTGGTGGCTGGTCACGCCATCCAACGTGCTGGTCGCTCTCGTGGTGATCGGCCTCATTGCCCAGGCGACGCGGTTTGCCCGCTGGGGCCGCCGCTTCGTCGCGCTCGGCGCGCTTGGACTGGTCGTCGCCGGCCCGCTGCCGACGGGCATCTGGCTGGCGCGGTCGCTGGAAAACCGCTTTCCGATCCTGTCGCAGGACATGCCGGCTCCCACAGGCATCGTCGTGCTCGGCGGTTCCATCGACCAGACGACCACGGCGGCGCGCGGCGGCCAGGTGGCGGTCGTCGCGGCGGCGGGCCGGATCACCGAGGCCGTGGTTCTGGCGCGGCGCTATCCGCAAGCCCGCCTGGTCTTCACCGGCGGTTCCAACATGGTGTTCGCGCGCGACGGGCTCGACGAGGCGGAAGCGGCGAAAAAACTCTTCGTCGAAATGGGCATCGCCGCCGAACGGATCAGCATCGAGCGCGAGAGCCGGAACACCTGGGAAAATGCGGTCTTCACCCGGCGCCTGATCGATCCGAAGCCCGGCGAGCGCTGGGTGCTGATCACCTCGGCCTATCACATGCCGCGCTCGGTCGGCATTTTCCGGGCCGCGGGCTTTACGGTCACGCCCTATCCGGTCGATTTCGAGACCCGCAACAACGACCGCGAGCGCTATCTGCCGATCCTGCCGGTGAGCCGCGGGCTCGACCTGGTCGACCGCATGTCGCGGGAATGGCTGGGATTGCTGGCTTATCGGCTCGCCGGCCGGACCGATGCGGTCCTGCCGGGGCCGTGAGGCGGGCAGGGCGAGAATGAAACCGCGAGGTGGTGTTGCGGTTCGCCTGACCGCACGCACGACGTCATCCCCGGCGAGCCCGCAGGGCGAGGGAAGGGGATCCAGGGGTTGCAGAGCACGAGCCGTGACGCCGCAAAATCACCGGGACAAACTCACTCACAGGGCAATTTCATGCGTCGAAAGCGCGGCCTGTCGGCTCCTGGTCCCCCTTCCCCTCGGCTTCGCCTCGGCCGGGGGTGACGTCGGTGCCGAGTGCGCCGCGCGGCCATTTCCGCCGACGCCGATCGACTCTAGTCTCGCGGCAGGCTCAGCCGGTAGACCCCCTTGAAATCATTGGGGTTGGCCGGCTTGCCCTTGCGCAGGATGGTCAGCCGGCCGTCCAGCGCCAGGCGGATCGCCGCGCGCCGGACCGGCTGTAGCAATGAATGCCAGTCGACGTCGCGTCCGGCTGCAACATCCTTGGCGGCATCCTCCGGAGAAATGGACTTGTCGGGACCCTTGGCTTCGACAAGCCTGAGGATGGTGGCTTCGAGATCGGATTCGAGTGATGTGCTCATATCTTCCTCATGCCGCGTGGAAGGCCGCGCGTCGAGGCCTCCTGGGCGCCGGGCTGATCACGTTGACGGCCTTTCCGGCGATGGCGGCCACGGCTTTCGAGCCGGGCAAGCCGGTTGCGGCCGTTACCGACAACGCCACGCTGAGGGCGCTGGAGGACGGCGGTTTCGGCTTCGGCCGTAGCCTCGGCGGGCCTTCGGCGGCCTCCAATGAGGTACTTTCGCGGGACAATCCGGCCTATCGCCACATTGTCTCGACCATTTCCGGGGATGTCGGGCAGCTTCGCAAGGAGATCGAGGCGAGCGGTCGCCGGCTCCTCGAAATCACCGACGACAATGTCGGCCGCATTTTCGAACTCGCCTGGCTGTCGTCGCCGACCGCGCGGTTTCGCCTGGTCGGGCTGGTGACCCGCTTCGACCGCCGCGATTTCCTGCCCGAGGCGAGCCGCGACGCCAGTTGCGGCGAGCTCCGGCTGGTCTATCGGCTGGCCTATCGTTTCGAGCGCGGCGGTCGGAACTACGCCTCGCGCATGCCGTTCTCGATCAATGTGGTGTTCGACCTGCCGCGCCCCGCCGAGGGTGGTTGCGCCGCCGTCATCCGCCGCTTCGTGCCCACGCAAGCCGCCGGCGACCCGCAGGCGCGAGCCGCCTGGCTGACGGCCGGACCGCTCGCCGCGGCCGATGCGCGGCCGAAACAGATCGAGATCAACGCCCAGGTCGTGCGCTTTCCCTCCGGTCTCGAGACGACTTTCGGCGGCCAGGCCGCCTATGTCATGCGCATTTTCGCGGTCGCGCCGGGGGAGGGCATCCCGGTGCTCTCCGACAAAGTGCTGGAAAACACGCCCGACGTGGCGCGGCTCGGCACCGATGCGGCCCTGCGCGCCGAGCTCGTCGCCTATCTCGCCTCGCGCGGCGCGGCGGTCGACCAAGGCGTTTTCGCCATTCCCGACCGGTTTCTTGCCACCAAGGCGATTTCCTATTCGACCTATGGCTCGGCGCGGCTCGCCAACAAGCCGTTCACCCAGCTGTTCGGACCGGCCGGCGCGGCATTTGCCGGCATGTCCTTCGACGGGCTCGGCCTGGTGCGCACGCCGCAGGCGCTGCTGGAAAGGCTCGACACGGCGAGCTGCCAGGGCTGTCACCAGTCGAACGCCACGGCCGGCTTCCATCTGATCGGCGAGGACGACCCGGCGATCTCGCCGCTCAACCGGGTGCTGATCGGCGTGTCGCCGCACTTTCACGCCGAACAGCCGCGCCGCCAGGCCTATGCCGAGGCGATGCTCGCGGGGCGCGAGCCGAACCGGTTCCGGCCGCTGCCGGCGGCGCCGCCGGCGACCTGGGTCGCGGATCAGCGGCCGGCCTATCGGTCTGCGACGCTCGGGCTCGCCTGCCTGCCGCCGGAGGCCCGCCGGCACCTCGGCGAGGCCTGGTCCTGTTCGGCCGGGGCGACCTGCACCAGTCTCGCCGGCAATGCCGCTGTCGGCATCGAACTCGGCCAATGCCTGACGACGGAGCGCGCGCAGGAATTTTCCGGCCAGGCCTGCCTTGCCGGGCGCATCACCACCACGGCCGCCGCCCAGCCCTGGCGTGACCGCTTCGCCGTGACGGCGCAGCTGAACAGCCGGGCAACCGCTATCAATTTCACCGCGCACACCTGCCGGCCGCCGGTCGGCGGCGCGCCGGCGGGCCTTGCCTATCGCAAATGCACCGATGAAGACCGGCGCTTTTCGGCCTTCCGGCCGGGCGCGGCGCCGCCCAACGAGATCTGCGGATTTGCCGGCGGCAAGGCCTTCGACATCTGCGTCGCCTCGAACGACTTCGCCGCCTGCCTCGGCAATTCGATCGTGCGCGGCATGCGCGCGACCTGCGGCGGCGAACGGTTCTGCCGCGAGGACTTCATGTGCCAGGCGCTGCCGTCAGACCTGCCCTCGGGCGACAGGGTCACCGGGCTCGGCTACTGCTCGCCGACCTATTTCCTGTTCCAGATGCGGCTCGACGGCCATCCGGACCCGCGCCGGAGGGGGTAGGGGGCGGCGCACGTCGATCAACCCTCTCCCATAGGGAGAGGGTGGCGCCGTCAGGCGCCGGGTGAGGGGCGTGAGCGTCCAGAACTGACGCGATGCTCGTCGCGCATGCGCCCCATCCGGAGAGGGACGACCCCTCACCCGGCAGCTGACGCTGCCACCCTCTCCCTTTGGGAGAGGGTTGATTTAGCTGAGCTTTTTCTTTTCAGCGTGAAAGGCCCACAGCACCTAACCCCGTTTCTCCGCCTCCACCGCGGCCCGTAACGCCCTGACCGCGGCGTCGGGCGTGGTGATCACCTGTGCCGCGCTGACAGCTTCGACGGCTTGGCGCGCCCGGGCCAGCGAGAACTGGCCGAGGATGATTGCGTCGACGCCGGAAAGCTTTGCGGCGGCCTCCGCGACGAGCCGGTCGTGGCCTTCGCCGTCGCCGGCCTTGAGGGCGGCGAGCGCGCCTTCGGCGACGATGCCCTTGATGGTGACGGGCAAGCCGCGTGCGTCGGCCTCGTCCTGCAGCTCGCGGGTCAGCGAGGGCAGCGAGGGCGGGAAGCTGACGAGGATGGCGATCGATGCGCCGCGGCCGAGCGCTTCGCTGAAGGCGGCCTCGTTTGGCCGGAACACCGGGATCGGCAAAGCCTTTTTGACCGCGTCGATGGCCGGCCCGAAGGCCGAACAGGTGAACAGCATGGCGGCCGCCGGGCCGCCCGTGCCGCGGGTCGCGGCGGCATAGCGGCCGAGCGTCAGGAAGCGGTCGACCATGTCCTGGTCGAGTTCGCCGCGGGCGGCGAGATCGACCGCGAGCGCGGTGTCGAGCAGGTCGAAACCGGCGGCTTCGGGCCAGAGCTCACGAAGCGCCGCGCGGGCCGGCAGCACCGATTCCTCGAGCGCATGGACAAGCGCGATGCGCGGCGGCTGGTTCAAGGCGGCGGTGGTCATGTCGGCTGCTTCCGGAGGCTGTTCAGAATGGCGATGGTGGCGGTGTCCCGCGCCGCGGCGATGGCGTCAACCGGGCGGCCGGCCGCTTCCTCGGCGATGCCGGCGACCAGGGCTGCGCGCACCTCGGGGGTCAGGGACGGCGTGCCGAGGCTCGCCCAGCGGCGCTCCTGGCTGGGGCCGAGCGTTGCCAGGTAGTGCTGGATGCCGCCGTCGCCGCCGCCGAGATGATAGCCCATATGGGCGCCGACGACGGCCCAGCGCAGGCCGGGCCCGTTGACCAGGGCCTTGTCGACATCCTCGACGCTGGCGATGCCGTCGGCGACCAGCGCCACGGCCTCGCGCCAGAGCGCGGCGGACAGCCGGCCGGCGATGTGGCCGGGCGCTGGGCGCTGCAGCACCACCGGCACCCGCCCGAGCCGCTCATAGAAGGCCTTGGCACGTTCGATCACCGCCACATCGGCGCCGAACAGTTCGACCAGCGGCATCAGATGCGGCGGATTGAACGGATGGGCGGTGATGAAGCGCGAGGGCCTGTTCATTCCCTCGGCGAGGTCGGGCCAGACCAGCGCCGAGGTGCTGCTGGCAATCACCGTGTCCGGACCGACGGCGACCTCGATCTGCCGGTAGAGGTCGCGTTTCAGGTCGAGCTTTTCGGGCGCGTTTTCCTGCACCCAGGCAGCCCCCGCGCAAGCCTCCTCCAGCGTGTCGCAGATCGTCAGCGGCCGGTCGGTGAGGTCATGCAGGGCGGCGAGCTGCTCCACCATGGCCGTCGCGCGCCTGGCAATGTCGGCCCGCACCGTTTCCGAGGGGTCCCAGACCCGGACCTGATGGTCGCCGACG
The DNA here is from genome assembly GCA_017304475.1 of Hyphomicrobiales bacterium. Classification (GTDB taxonomy): domain Bacteria; phylum Pseudomonadota; class Alphaproteobacteria; order Rhizobiales; family Phreatobacteraceae; genus Phreatobacter. Next base: position 33,964 of record JAFKKV010000022.1, read on the forward strand.
GCCGAAAACAGGGCCGCCCAGCTGACCCCGATGAGACCGGCGCCGATGACGGCGACGGGTGAAACTGCACTGATCATGGGTCTGTCCTGGTGTGTGAGCGGCCCACTTGTAAGGCAAAAAGCTCAACTAAACCAACCCTCTCCCAGAGGGAGAGGGTGGCGCCGTCAGGCGCCGGGTGAGGGGCGTAAGCGCTCAGAAATGCTGCGCCGCTCGTCGAGCATAGCGCCCGATTCGGAGATGGACGACCCCTCACCCGGCAGCTGACGCTGCCACCCTCTCCCTTTGGGAGAGGGTCCGTTCGGTGCTTTTGGCGCGGGGGGTGTGGCCCAACCTGGCCCACCCACCGCTACAGCCGCACCGCGTCAAGGCTGTCGGAGCGGAACTGGCGCCGGTAGATCACCGAGACGACGGCAGCGGTGGTCACGACGAGCACGATCGGGCCGGCGAACCAGCCGAGATAACCGAGCGCGAAAAAGAAGGCGCGCTGGCCGCGGTTGAAATGGCCGGCGGCGATGGCGTTCATCTTGGCCGCACGGCCGGCCATGGCGATGGCCTCCTCGCTGCCGCGGCGGTCGCCGTCGGGCGTCGCGCCGATCAGGATGGCGCAATAGTTGAACAGGCGGTAGGCCCAGGCGAATTTGAAGAAGGCATAGACGAAAATGATGGTCAGGCCGGCGACCTTGACCTCCCATTGCTCGCGGCTCGGGTGATAGCCGAAGGGCAGGGTCTGGACGAATTCGACCGCCCGGTCGGTGGCGCCGATCAGCGTCAGTCCGCCGCCGACGGCCAAGAGCGAGGTGGACGCGAAGAAGGCGGTGCCCTGCTGCAGGGTCATGTTGATCTGGCCGTCGACGATACGGTTGGACCGGTGCAGCATTTCGTGCATCCAGCGCTCGCGATAGACCGCCATGGTGGATGTCAGGCCGCGCTTGGCGCCGAGAACGTCGACGAGCCAGGAATAGCCGGCCCAGGCAATCGCGAACCAGGCAAAGGCGAAGGCGTCGAGCGGCGTCAGACCGAGCATGTCAATCGGTAGCGCATCCGGGGGCTCGCCGTCGAGCCCTCCGGTCATGCGCGGCTCCGGGCGGCGGGCGCCGACGAGGGTTGCGGGGCCGGCGCGTGCCGGCGAGCGCGGGCAATGCTAAGAAGAAATCGAAGGTCGAGGACCGATTGCCGGACCGACCAGGGAGGATGACATGCCGCAGACGATTACCACCGGATACAAGGCGTTGCTCGCCGATGCCGAGCGCGAGATCGAGACGCTGTCCGTCGAGCAGGCCAAGGCCCTCTACGGTCAGGACGGCGTGGTGTTCGTCGACCTGCGCGATCCGCGCGAACTGGAGCGCGAGGGCAAGGTGCCCGGGGCCTTCCATTGCCCGCGGGGCATGCTGGAATTCTGGATCGACCCGGAAAGCCCCTATCACAAGCCGGTTTTCGCCGAGGACAAGAAGTTCGTGTTCTTCTGCGCGGGCGGCCTGCGCTCGGCCCTGTCGGCGCAGACGGCGCAGAAAATGGGGCTGAAGCCGGTCGCTCATATCGAGGGTGGTTTCGGCGCCTGGAAGAAGGCGGAAGGCGCGGTCGAGGCGGTCAAGCCGCGCAGCTGACGCCGGCTCATCGATCAGCCGCGTCAATCGGACCCTTCACCCGAATGCGTTGTTGGTGATGCCGGCCATGGCTCATCATCGCGGCTCCACCGGTCGTGGGGTCGCACATGAAACTCGTCATCGCCAACAAAGCCTATTCGTCCTGGTCGTTCCGGGCCTGGATCCTGATGAAGGCCCTGTCGATCCCGTTCGAGGAGGAGGTGATCCGGCTCTATCAGCCGGACACGCAGAGCCGTATCCTGCGCTATTCGCAGGCCGGCCAGGTGCCGGTGCTGGTCGATGGCGAGATCCGCGTCTGGGACAGCCTGGCGATCGCCGAATATCTCGCCGAGACCTTGCCCGCGGCGGGCGTCTGGCCGTCGGACCGCGCCGCCCGGGCCCATGCCCGGTCGATAGCGAGCGAGATGCATTCGGGTTTCATGGCCCTGCGCGCGCGCCTGCCGATGAATCTCAGGCGCCAGCCGAAGGCGATCCCGCATGACGAGGACGTCGACGCCAATATCGACCGGATCTGCCAGGCCTGGATCGAGGCGCGGGATCGTTTCGGCGGGGCGGGCGAGTTTCTCTACGGCGACTTCTCGGCCGCCGACGCCATGTATGCGCCGGTCGTCAACCGTTTCCATGCCTATGCGGTGCCGGTGCCGCCGCGGGTGAGGGCCTATATGGAGGCGATGATGGCGCTGCCGGCCTGGAAGGAATGGCTTGCCGGCGCCATGGCCGAGCCCTGGTACGAGCCGCGTTACGACGACATCGCCTGACCCCTCACGCAAACGCGATCCGTGATTTTTCGCCGGGGCCATTTCCGCCGCCGCCGCGCCGGGCCATGATGCCCGGGGCCTGGTTCTTCATCAGGCTCCCTGGCAGGAGGTTGCGATGGCACGGCTTATGGCGGTCTGGGGCTTCGCTCTCATGGCGGCCGGATGGACCGCCCAGGCGGACGCGGCCGAACTCCGGGTCATGGCGACAGGTGCCAGCAAGGCGGTGGTGCAGACCATCGCCACCCAGTTCGAGGCGATGAGCGGCCACCATATCGTGCTGACCAGCGACACCGCCGGCGGCGTGCAGCGGCGCATCGAGGCCGGCGAAACCGCCGATGTCATCGTCGCCACCCCGGCGGTGATCAATGCGCTGGCTGCCAAGGGGCTGATCCGGGCCGGTTCGCGCACCGATCTCGCCCGCACCGGGATCGGGGTGGGGGTGCGCGAGGGCGCGCCGATCCCCGATATCTCTTCCGTCGAGGCGATCGAGCGGCTGCTGAAATCGGCGGCCACCATCGCCTATGTCGACCCGGCCTCGGGCGGCACAAGCGGCATCTATTTCGCCGGCCTGATCGAGCGTCTCGGCCTCACCGAGGCGATGCGGCCGAAGACCCGGCTGAAGGCGGGCGGTTATGTCGCGGAGCTGGTCGCCAATGGCGAGGCCGAGGTGGTGTTTCACCAGATCAGCGAAATCCTGCCCGTGCGCGGCGTCACCCTGGTCGGCCCGCTGCCGCCGGAGATCCAGAGCACCACGACCTATACGGCGGGCCTTGCCGCCGTGCCCGCGGAAGACGAGGCGGCGCGCGCCTTCCTGATCTTCCTGACCAGCCCGGCCTCGGTCCCCGTGCTGATGGAAGCCGGCATGGAGCCGGCGCGGCTGCCCTGACCCGACGCCATGTCCGTCCTTCGCCCGGATGACAGGACAATCAGGACGGGATAACCAGGACGGCCCCACAGCCTCAGCCGGAGCCCTCAGCCTTGGCCGTTCTGAAATCCTCGTTCAACCCAGCAAGTCCCGATGCCAAGGCCAATGCCGAGGCCTGGGGGGCGATCGTCGCCGACCTGAAGGAGAAGCGCGCGGAGGCCGGTCTCGGCGGCAATGCCAAGACGCGCCAGCGCCATCTCGATCGCGGCAAGCTGTTGCCGCGCGACCGGGTGATGAGCCTGCTCGATGCCGGCTCGCCCTTCCTGGAACTGTCGCAGCTCGCCGCCAACGGCCTCTATCACGACAAGATCCATGGCGCCGGCCTGATCACCGGCATCGGCCGGGTCGAGGGCCGCGAGGTGATGATCGTCTGCAATGATTCGACGATCAAGGGCGGCACCTATTACCCGATGACGGTGAAGAAGCACCTGCGCGCCCAGGAGATCGCGCGCGAGAACCGGCTGCCCTGCGTCTATCTGGTCGATTCCGGCGGCGCCAACTTGCCGCACCAGACCGAGGTCTTCCCCGACCGCGAGCATTTCGGCCGCATCTTCTTCAACCAGGCCAATCTGTCGGCTCAGGGCATTCCGCAGATCGCCGTCGTCATGGGCTCCTGCACCGCGGGTGGCGCCTATGTGCCGGCCATGTCGGACGAAACCGTGATCGTGCGCAAGCAGGGCACCATCTTCCTCGGTGGCCCGCCGCTGGTGCGGGCGGCGACCGGCGAGATCGTTTCGGCCGAGGATCTCGGCGGTGCCGACGTCCATGCCCGGCTCTCGGGCGTGGCCGATCACTATGCCGTCGACGACACCCATGCGCTGGCCATCGCGCGCCGCATCGTCTCCAACCTGAACAGCCGCAAGAATATCGACATCGCGCTGGCCGATCCGCGCGAACCGCTCTACGACCCGGCCGAACTCGAGGCGCTGGTCCCGACCAATCTGAAGACCCAGTACGACATCCGCGAGGTGATCGCGCGGCTCGTCGACGGCTCCGAATTCGACGAGTTCAAGGCGCTCTACGGCCAGACCCTGGTGACGGGTTTCGCCCATATCCATGGCATGCCCGTCGGCATCATCGGCAATAACGGCATCCTGTTCTCGGAAAGCGCGGTCAAAGGCGCGCATTTCATCGAGCTGTGCTGCCAGCGCCGCATTCCCCTGTTGTTCCTGCAAAACATTACCGGCTTCATGGTCGGCCGCCAGTTCGAGGCCGGCGGCATCGCCAAGGACGGCGCCAAATTCGTCACCGCGGTCGCCTGTGCCCAGGTGCCGAAGATCACGCTGCTGGTCGGCGGCAGCTATGGCGCCGGCAATTACGGCATGTGCGGCCGCGCCTATTCGCCGCGCTTCCTGTTCACCTGGCCGAATTCACGCATTTCGGTGATGGGCGGCGAGCAGGCGGCGAGCGTGCTCGCCACCGTCAAGCGCGAGAATTTCGAGGCCGAGGGCAAGGCCTGGAGCGCCGAGGAGGAAGAAGACTTCAAGGCGCCGATCCGGGCGAATTACGAGGCCGAGGGCCATCCCTATTACGCCACCGCCAGGCTCTGGGACGACGGCATCATCACGCCGAGCGAAACCCGCCGCGTGCTGGGGCTGGCCTTCAGCGCCGCGCTCAATGCGCCCGTGCCGGAGACGAAGTTCGGCGTGTTCCGGATGTGAGGCTGGGGGAGGGGGCGTGGCTCCGGGGTTCAAGTATCGCGCTGGAACCTCGACGTCACCCCCGGCGAGCGAAGCGAGGGAAGGGGGTCCAGGGCGGCCTCGCAGGCGCTCTCAGTGCATAACAACTCGAAGGTTTCCGAGCGTGGGGGTTGCGCGCTGCAACTCCTGGACCCCCTTCCCCTCGCTTCGCTCGGCCGGGGGTGACGTCGGTGATTCCGATGCGTCCCGTCCGGGGGAGTGTCTGTATCGGATATGACCGGGCGCCCTCCTGAAAGGCGCCCCGGCGTGTCACCCCAGCACCGGCCATTCCCTCTGCTCCGGCCGGAGCTGCTCCAGCACGCGGCTCAACCGCATCACGCCGTAATCGTCGAAGCGCCGGCCGATGACCTGGACGCCGATTGGCATGCCGTCGGTGTGGAAGGTCCAGTTGACGCTCGCCGCCGGCTGCTCGCTCATGTTGGAGGCGACCGTGAAGGGGATGTGCTCGAGCGCGGCATGCGGGTCGTCGGTCGGTGAATGGGCCTCCGCCGCGTAGCTGACCGGGCAGGTGACCGGCGACAGCACGAAGTCATAGGGCTGGGTCGCCTTGATGCTCGCCTCGCGCATGGCGTGGACGGCGGTATAGGCGCGCATCACGTCGGTACCGGTGAAGGACTTGGCCCGCCAGGTCGCCCATTCCACGATATAGGGCAAAAGCTGCTTCTTCTTCGCCTCCGGCAGGTCGACGATATCGGCATAGGAGCGCGCCTCGAAGAAGCGGCAGATGCCGTCGAGCATCTCCTTGGTCAGGTAGCCTTTCAGTTCCTCGACCTCGGCGCCTTCCTTGGCGAGCGCCTTGGCCGCGGCTTTGACCGCCTTGACGATGGCCGGATCGGCCTTCAACCCGGCCGGCATTTCGGTCAGGAGGCCGATCTTCAGGCCCTTCACCTTCAGGCCGCCGAGCTTCCTGGCATAATCGACGGGGGCATAGGGCAGATCCATGAAGTCGCGCGGATCGGGGCGCGAGATCACGCTCATCATGAGCGCCGAATCCTTGACGGTGCGGGTCATCGGGCCGGCGACCCGGCCGAGGAAAGGCGGATGGATCGGCACCCGGCCGAGCGACGGTTTCAGACCGAACAGGCCGCAATGGGCCGCGGGAAGGCGGATCGAACCGCCGATATCGGTGCCGATATGCAGGGGGCCGTAACCGGCGGCGCCGGCGGCGCCCGCGCCTGACGACGAGCCGGCGGTGTTCTTGGCGAGGTTCCAGGGATTGCGGGTGACACCGTGCAGCGACGACAGGCCGGCCGAGAGCATGCCGTAATCGGGCATGGTGGTCTTGCCCGTGATGACCGCGCCGGCCTCGCGCAGGCGCGCCGGCACCGGCGAATCGGCTGCTCTCGGCGTCATGTCGGCGATCGGCACGCCGACCGGGCAGGGGTCGCCCTGGGTCGCCATGTTTTCCTTCACGGTCGCGGGCACGCCGTCGAGGGCGGAGAGCGGCTCGCCCTTGGCGAAGCGCTTCTCGGCGGCCTTGGCGGCGGCCAGCGCCGCCTCGGCCGAGACGATGTACATGGCGTTGATCTTGGGCTCGCAAGCCGCGATGCGTTCGAGCACCGCCTTGGTCACCTCCACCGGCGACAGGGTTTTGGCGCGATAGGCTTTGGCGAGCGCAGCGGTCGACATATCGGCTAAGGCAGTCATTGATGGCTCCGGAACGATGGCGCACCTTCCTCCGGCGCCGGTCGGCTCGGCAAGGCCACGGGCTCGCGGGCAAGCCATGCGGCATCATCGCGCCAGCCTTTCGGCGCGCTGGCCTTCGCCGCCAGAACCGCTAAATTCGATGGCCAAATCAGTGCCGCTTCGAGGTTTTCGAAATGCTGTCTTCCGTGCTCATCGCCAATCGCGGCGAAATCGCCGTCCGCGTCATCAAGACGGCGCGGCGGCTGGGTTTGCGCACGATCGCGGTCTATTCGGAGGCCGATGCCGGGGCGCTGCATGTGCGCATGGCGGATGAGGCCTATCCGATCGGCCCGGCGCCGGCGCGCGACAGCTATCTGGTGATCGACAAGATCATCGCCGTGGCCAAGCAGTCCGGCGCCCAGTCGATCCATCCGGGTTACGGCTTCCTGTCGGAGCGTGCCGAATTCGCCGATGCCTGCGCCGAAGCCGGCATCGTGTTCATCGGCCCGCCGGCCAGTGCGATCCGCGCCATGGGCCTGAAGGACGGCGCGAAAACGCTGATGCAGAAGGCCGGCGTGCCCGTCGTGCCGGGCTATCACGGCGCCATGCAGGACCCGAAATTCCTCAAGGAAAAGGCCTATGAGATCGGCTATCCCGTGCTGATCAAGGCGGTCGCCGGCGGCGGCGGCAAGGGCATGAAGAAGGTCGAAAAACTCGTCGATTTCGACGAGGCCCTGGCCTCCGCCCAGCGCGAGGCGGCCAGCTCGTTCGGCGATCCGCGCGTGCTGATCGAGAAATACGTGCAGTCGCCGCGCCATATCGAGATCCAGGTGTTCGGCGACACCCTGGGCAATGTGGTGCATCTGTTCGAACGCGACTGCTCGCTGCAGCGCCGCCACCAGAAGGTGATCGAGGAGGCGCCGGCCCCCGACATGCCGCCGGCCATGCGCGAGGCCATGGGCCGCGCCGCGGTCGAGGCGGCCAAGGCGGTCGGTTATGTCGGCGCCGGCACGGTCGAATTCATCGCCGACGGGTCCAACGGCCTGCAGCCCGACAAGTTCTATTTCATGGAAATGAACACCCGCCTGCAGGTCGAGCATCCCGTGACCGAGGCCATCACCGGTCAGGACCTGGTCGAATGGCAATTGCGTGTCGCCTCGGGCGAGCGGCTGCCGCTGTTGCAGGACGAACTGCAGATCCACGGCCACGCGGTCGAGGCGAGGCTTTATGCCGAGGACCCGGAAAAGGGTTTCCTGCCGTCCACCGGCACCTTGCACACGCTGCGTTTCGGTGACGGCGAGGGCGCGCGGGTCGATACCGGCGTCGAGCAGGGGGCCGAGGTGTCGCCCTTCTACGATCCGATGATCGCCAAGGTGATCGCCTATGGCGAGACCCGCGACGAAGCACTGGACCGGCTGGGTGCCGTGCTCGGCGAGACGGTGGTGGCCGGCCCGCGCACCAATCTGGCTTTCCTGAAGGCGCTGACCGAGGCGCCGGGCTTCCGCTCCGGCCATTTCGACACCGGTTTCATCGACCGCAATCTCGAGGCGCTGGGCGCCGTGCCGCGGCCGGCCGATCCGCAGACCGTCCGGCTTGCCGCGCTGAAACTGCTCGACGGCCAGTGGAGCGACCGGCAATGGCGCGACCAGCTGCGCTCCAACGAAGGCGCGTCGCCCTGGGCCGCCACTGATGGATTCCAGCTGGGCGCGGCGCGCCGGGTCGGCATGCCGCTGGTGGTCGACGGGGAACGGGTGCAGGTCGACCTGGTGTCGCCGGCCTCGACGCGCGGCGCCGGTGGCGCCCCCGATATCCGCGCGGTGTTCGGCGGCGGCGAGACCAGCTATCGGGACGACTACCTTCCCTTGAGCGCGGACCCGGCTTTCACGCTGACCCGCGAGGGGCTCTTCGTGGTGCGCGACGGTCGCCAGACCGAGGTGCGCCGGTTCGACCCCTTCGATGTCGATCTCGACCACCTCGACGGCGGCGGCGCGGTCAAGGCTCCCATGCATGGCAAGGTGATCGCCGTGCTGGTGGAACCGGGCCAGCAGGTTCTCAAAGGCGACCGGGTCGCGGTGATCGAGGCGATGAAGATGGAGCATACGCTGGTGGCGCCCAGCGACGGCACCGTGACCGCCGTGATGGTTTCGGCCGGCGAGCAGGTGGGCGAGGGTGCGGCGGTCGCGACCATCGAGGCGGCGGCGGAGAAGGCGGCGTGACCGGCGCGGCGGCAAGGCTTGCGGCCGTGAAGCTCGCGGCTGCCTCCGTGGCGGCGCTGATTGTGCTGGCCGGCCCGGCCGAGGCCTGCCAGTGCTATCCCTGGTCGCGCGACGACGTGGTGGCGCGCGCCGACGTGCTGGTCGAAGGCACGGTGGCGGTAGTCACCCGCGTACAGCGCGGCCAGAGCCAGGCGACCATCGATGTCAGCCGCCAGGAAAAGGGCACACCGGTGACCTCGATCACCGTCTTGACGCCGGACAGTCCGGCCAGCTGCGGGGTCGATTTCCGGGTGGCCCAGCGGGTGGTGCTCGCCGCGGTGCGCGACGGTCCGGTCTGGCGCACCAATCTGTGCATGGCTCTGGCGCTCCGGCCGCTGCCATTTATCCCCAATCGTTGATCGCCTGATCGATCTCCCGGTCTTGGGGCCGCCCTGCGCTTCGGGCTAGGATGGGCTCATGGCTCTGCATCTCATCAAGCTCTGCGTCGGCGCGGAATCGGTCGAGGACCTGCAGGAATGGGTCGATCGGCGCATGAAGACCTATGGCGAGCAGGTGCACACCACGCGCATGCAGCCGAAGCGCCACGACGAGCTGATCGGCGAAGGTTCGCTCTATTGGGTGATCAAGGGCACGATCCTGTGCCGGCAGAAGCTTCTGGGCATCCGGCCGTTCACCGACAGCGAGGGCATTTCCCGCTGCGACCTGCTGCTCGAGCCGGTCATCGTGCGCGTGCAGCCGCGCCGGCGCGGCCCGTTCCAGGGCTGGCGCTATTTCCCCGAAAGCGACGTCCCGCCCGACATGTCGAGCGGCGTGACCAAGGGCATGCCGCAGGAACTGGCCAAGCAATTGGCCGAGCTGGGGCTGTTGTAGGGGCAAACCGGGGGACGTTAGGGTGAGGCTGGGCAGGACGATAGGCCGAACTATCACTACGTCATCCCCGGCGAGCGAAGCGAGGGAAGGGGATCCAGGAGCCGAAGGCAGTGTCCGCGACATTGCGAAATCGCCCGGAAGGGCCCATTCGCCTATTGGCTTTTTGCGCTGACAGCGAGGCCTGTCGACTCCTGGATCCCCTTCCCTCGCTTCGCTCGCCGGGGATGACGTCGTGTATTCTTCGGCCGTCGCTGGCCGGTTCGCCCGACGCGAGGCCTCGGATCACACCCCGATATTGTCGATCAGCCTGACCGTGCCGATCCGCGCGGCAACCAGCATGCGCAGGGGCGCGCCGGCGCGCGGCGCACCGAGATCGTCGGCAGCGCGGCATTCGAGATAGTCGAGCGCGAAGCCGCCGGCCGTGATGGTCTCGCGGCTGCGCGTCATGGCGGTTTCGATCGCCGTGCCTGAGCGGATGGCGGCCGCCGCCTCCTGCATCGCCCGGTGCAGCAACGGCGCCTTGGCGCGGTCGTCGGGGCTCAGATAGACATTGCGCGAGGACATGGCGAGGCCGTCGGCCTCGCGGATGGTCGGCGCGCCCCGGACATCGACGGCGAGATCGAGATCGGTCGCCATGCGCCGGACCACGGCCAATTGCTGAAAATCCTTCTCGCCGAAGATCGCCATATCCGGTCCGCACTGGGTGAACAGCTTGGCGACGATGGTGGCGACGCCGCCGAAATGGTGCGGCCGGGCCACGTCGTCGAGCCTGGCCAGTGCCGGACCTTCGAGGCTGATGCTGGTGGCGAAACCCTTGGGGTACATCACGTCGACCGTCGGGGCGTAGACGGCCTCGGCGCCGATCGCCGCCAGTTTCTCAAGATCGGCTTCGAAGGTCCTGGGATATTTGGAGAAATCTTCCGATGGAGCGAACTGGGTCGGGTTGACGAAGATCGACACGATCACGCGTGCGCCCTCGGCCTTCGCCACCTCGACCAGCGAAACGTGGCCGGCATGCAGGGCGCCCATGGTCGGCACCAGCGCGACTTTTTCGCCCCTGGCCCTGAACTGCGCGACCAGCGCGCGGAGATCCGCGACGGTGCGGACAATGGCCGGCATCGTGGTGGTCATGGCAGGCTTCCTCGGCTGAAACGCGGGACGGCTTGATGCTCAGGCAGTTTCGTCGCCGGCGCCTGGCCGCGCCATCCACCAGACGACCAGCATGGCGACCGGGATCCAGCCGACGCCGGCCAGCGCATAGAACAGCGGCTCGCCGAGAGGGCCCAGATTGCGCGCGGCGTTGAACATGACCGCCATGACCAGCAGCGCATAGAACACCACCCAGACCAGCAGGATGACGGTGCCGATGAGCTTGCGGGTGCGAATATGCATGGGTCTCGTCCCGGACAGGATGCCGCCTTGTCGGGCACCGGCGCGGTCTATATCTCTCCGGGACCGTCCATCACAAGCCCAAGGGATCGCCGCATGCCGGCCGGCCAACCCGTTTCCGCCTCGACCGATCACGCCCGCGTGGTGCGCTTCTGGCTTCTGGCGATCGCCGTGCTGGTCTTCGCCATGGTGGTGGTCGGCGGCGCGACGCGACTGACGGATTCCGGGCTGTCGATCACCGAATGGCGGCCGGTCATGGGGGCGATCCCGCCGCTCAGCCACGCTCAGTGGCTCGCGGAATTCGCCAAATACCAGGCGAGCCCGCAATATGACGCGATCAATCGCGGCATGACGCTCGGTGATTTCCAGTTCATCTATTGGTGGGAATGGGCGCACCGGCTGCTCGGCCGGGTGATCGGCGCCGCCATGCTGCTGCCCTGGCTGTTCTTCGTCGCCAAGGGCTGGCTGAAGGGCCGGCTCGCGGCGGGAACCTTCGGCATCGGCCTGATGATCGGCCTACAGGGCCTGGTCGGCTGGATCATGGTGGCGTCCGGCCTCAATGCCGGCATGGTGGCGGTGGCGCCGCTGAAGCTGATGTTCCACCTCACGCTCGCCTGCCTGATCTTCGCGGTGCTGATCTGGGTGGCTCTGGGGCTCGGGCCCCAGCGCGAACGGGGCCCGGTTTCGCCGAAGCTGCGGGCAGGGGGCATCGCAATCCTCGTCCTGCTGTTCGTGCAGATCATGCTGGGCGCGCTGGTCGCCGGCAATGACGCGGGCATGCGCTTCAACGACTGGCCGCTGATGGACGGCGCCCTGGTGCCGCCGCTGAACCAGCTGTTCGACAAGCCGAGCGCGCTGGAATCCTTCGTCGATTCGCTGGCCTTGACCCAGTTCAACCACCGGCTCGGCGCCTATGCGCTTTTCGCGCTGGCGATCTGGCACATGCTGAGCGCCCGCGGCACCGGTTTCGCCAAGAGCGCCGTGGTGCTGCTCGGCCTCGTCTCGGCCCAGGCGGTGATCGGCATCACCACGCTGATGCTGGTGGTGCCGCTCTGGGCCGGGCTCCTGCACCAGGCCTTCGCGGTCCTGGTGCTCGGCCATGTCGTCGGCCATGTGCATGGGCTGACACGGGCGCCGCGGATGCCGGAGCAACCCGCGGCGCGGGTTCTTTCGGCTGTTTGAACCGCTCTACGTCACCCCCGGCGAGCCGGAGCAGAAGCCCTTGCTTCTGCGGAGGCGAGGGAAGGGGGTCCAGGGCGGCCTGGTCGGGGCTTGCCGTGCATATCGGTAAGGTGGTTTCGCCGCAGCGAGGTCGCGGCCTGCAACTCCTGGATCCCCTTCCCCTCGCTTCGCTCGGCCGGGGATGACGTAGAGGTTCAAGTGCGAGGCATTTGGGTGTGATGGATGGCCAGCCGTCTCAACCGGCCATCTGTTCACGCCGACGTTACCCCCAAATCAAACCGCGCGCAGCGATTCCTCGAGGTCGGCGATGATGTCGGCGGCATCCTCGATGCCGATCGACAGGCGCACCACTTCCGGACCGGCGCCGGCCTGGGTCTTCTGGTCGTCCGACAATTGCTTGTGGGTGGTGGAGGCCGGGTGAATGATCAGCGAGCGGGTGTCGCCGACATTGGCGAGGTGCGAGAACAGCTTGACCTCGGAGACCAGCTTGACGCCCGCCTCGAAGCCGCCCTTCAGGCCGAAGGTGAAGACCGCGCCGGCGCCGCGCGGGCAATATTTCTGGGCGAGCCCATGCTGCTTGTCGCTCGGCAGGCCGGGATAGCTGACCCAGGCGATCTTCGGGTGCTTGGACAGCCAGTCGGCGATCTTCAGGGCGTTCTGGCAATGCTTGTCCATGCGCAGCGGCAAGGTCTCGATGCCGGTCAGGATCATGAAGGCATTGAACGGCGACAAAGCAGGGCCGAGATCGCGCAGGCCGAGCACGCGGCAGGCGATGGCGAAGGCGAAATTGCCGAAGGTCTCGTGCAGGACGATGCCGCCATATTCCGGGCGCGGCGACGACAGCATGGGATAGCGGCCGCCCTTCGACCAGTCGAACGTGCCGCCGTCGACGATCAGGCCGCCGATGGAATTGCCGTGGCCGCCGAGGAACTTGGTGGCGGAATGGACGATGATGTCCGCGCCGTGCTCGAACGGTCGGATCAGGTAGGGCGAAGCCAGCGTGTTGTCGACGATCAGCGGCACGCCGGCCTTGCGGGCGATCGCCGAGACGGCGGCGATATCGGTGATGTTGCCGGCGGGATTGGCGATGCTCTCGATGAAGATCGCCTTGGTTTTGGGGGTGATCGCCGCCTCGAAGGCGGCGAGGTCGTCCTGGTCGGCCCAGATCACGTTCCAGCCGAAATTCTTGTAGGAATGGTTGAACTGGTTGATCGAGCCGCCATAGAGCTTCTTGGAGGCGACGAAATCGTCACCCGGCTGCAACAGCGCGTGCATGACCAGGAATTCGGCGGCATGGCCCGAGGCGACCGCGAGCGCCGCGGTGCCGCCTTCGAGCGCGGCGACACGCTCTTCCAGCACCGCATTGGTCGGGTTGCCGATGCGCGTATAGATATTGCCGAAGGCCTGCAGCCCGAACAGCGAGGCGGCATGATCGACATCGTCGAAGACGAAGGACGTCGTCTGGTAGATCGGGGTCGCCCGGGCGCCGGTGGTCGGATCGGGCTGGGCGCCGGCATGGACGGCCAAGGTCGAGAAGCCGGGAATGCGGTCGGACATGGTTTCCTCCTTGAATTCGCGACCTTGGATATGGCGCGAATGACGATTGATTGGTTGGGGTTATCGAGCAGGGTGCTGTTGCGTCAAGCCTGGAGGCTTCGACTGTTCAGCCGGGGGCCGGCACATCGGGCGGCCGTCTTTCGAGGGGCGCCAAAACGGACCTTCCCTTAGCCGAGAAACGCACGACGTCATCCCCGGCCGAGCGAAGCGAGGGGAAGGGGATCCAGGGGTTGCAGAGCAGGAACCCAAATGCCGCGAAATCACCGGGACGAGGTAGCCTCGGGGCATGTGATTCTATTCTCTGGAAGCACGGCCTGTCGACTCCTGGATCCCCTTCCCCTCGCCTCCGCAGAAGCAAGGGCTTCTGCTCCGGCTCGGCCGGGGATGACGTAGAGCATGTGCTGGCAGTTGTCGGTCCTGGGGCTTTCGGGAGCGCGCTCGGGATAGCCCTCAGTCCTGGCCGTCATTGCCGCCGAAGGTCGGCCTCAGGCCGAGCTTCTGGAACTTGCCCTGTTTCAGCTGTGGTGCGCGTTTGGATGAGAGGGTGCGCGAATTGACGCCCATCCAGGCGATTTCCGAGGACAGCCGGCCGAGCTCGATCTTCGGGCAGCGGTTCATCACCACCTTCAGCCCGGCGGCCTCGGCGCGGGCCGCGGCCGCGTCGTTGCGCACGGTGAGCTGCATCCAGATCACCTGGGGTTTCGGTTCGAGCCTCAGCGCCTCGTCGACGACGGTGCCGGCGGCTTCCGAATTGCGGAAGATGTCGACCATGTCGATCGCTTCGGGAATCTCGGCGAGCGAGCCATAGACAATGCGGCCGAGGATCTCCCGGCCGGCCAAAGCCGGATTGACGGGATGGACGCGGTAGCCGCGGTCGATCAGGTATTTCAGCACGAAATAGCTGGGCCGGACCTCGTTGGCCGAAGCGCCGACCATGGCGATGGCCTTCACCGACGACAGGATGCCGCGGATATAGCCATTGGAATAATCGTCGTGATTCACTTGTCCTCCCAGCGCGGCTCGCGTTTGCCGAGCAGCGCACCGATGCCCTCTTCCGCGTCGCGGGCGAGCATGTTGTCGACCATGACGGCGCTGGCATGTCGATAGGCGTCGGCGAGGCCCATTTCCAGCTGCTGGTAGAAGGCCTTCTTGCCGATCTTGACGGTGAGAGTGGATTTCGACGCGATGGTGCGGGCGAAAGCCTGGGCGGCGCCATGTTCTTCGCCGGGCGGTACGACCCGGTTGACCAGGCCCATGCGCAACGCCTCCTCGGCGCTGACGAGTTCGCCGAGCAGCAGCATTTCCATGGCGTGCTTGCGGCTGACATTGCGCGACAGCGCCACCATGGGGGTCGAGCAGAACAGCCCCAGATTGACGCCGGGCGTGCAGAAGCGGGCGTCGCTCGAGGCGACCGCGAGATCGCAGCTGGCCACCAGCTGGCAGCCGGCCGCGGTGGCGGTCGCCTGAACCGCGGCGATGACCGGCTGCGGCAAGGTGACGATCTGCTGCATGACGGCTGAGCAGCGGTCGAGGATTTCGGTGAAATAGGCGCGGCCGCGATCGGCATCGGCGCGCCTCGCCGTCATTTCCTTGAGATTATGGCCGGAGGAAAAGACCGGCCCGTTGGCGGCGAGCACCACGGCGCGCACCGAATTGTCGGCTGCGATCGCCTTCAGCGTTTCGGAGAGCGCCGCCAGCATGGCTTCCGACAGGCTGTTGCGGCTCGCCGGATCGTTCAGCGTGAGCGTCGCGACGCCGCCCTGGTCGTGGCGCTGGAGAGTGGTCGCGGCCTGTTGCGGCGCAGGCGAGGGGGCGTTCATGACTATCTGCCGTTCGCTGGGGTGTCAGGCTCAAATTGGCCCGCTATCGTTCCGGCTTCAAGAGAGCTGCCGGCAGGCAGCCCCGCCGGGAGCCGAAACATCGATGTCTCATGCCGTCATGTCCATTCCGCAGTTGGACGCCTTCCTGGCGCGCGACTTTCCCCAGGTGTTCACCGCCGACAGCCTCTATACGATCGTTTCGCTCGGCTATCGCGAATGCGTCATGCGCTGCCGTTTCGACGAGCGCCACCTCAGGCCGGGCGGCACGATCTCCGGTCCGACCATGATGACGCTCGCCGATGTCGGGCTCTATGTGGCGATCCTGGCGTCGGTCGGCCCGGTGGCCATGGCGGTGACCACCAATCTCAACATCAACTTCCTGCGCAAGCCGGCACCGCGCGACCTGATCGCCGAGACCAAGCTGATGCGGCTCGGCCGCAGGCTGGCGGTCGGCGAGGTGGCGATCTATTCGGAAGGCGACGAGGAGATGGTCGCCCATGTCACCGGCACCTATGCCATCCCGCAGGAACGCCCGGACGCCTAAGCGCCTGCAATTTCGTACGAAAATTCATGGTATTGAAATACCTATTTTATAAGTCATTGAAATGACTGTATAAATGAAGGTGTCTGCGCATTGACGCGATGCGGTGCCTCGCTTATAGCCTTGCGCCATCGCGCCGGGGGATCCTGTTCTCCGGCGTTCGAATTTCCTCTTGTTCGGATGAGACCATCATGAAGACCTTCGTGGCCAAGCCGGCCGAGGTCGACAAGAAGTGGGTTTTGATCGACGCGAAGGGCCTGGTTGTGGGCCGCCTTGCGACGATCGTGGCGATGCGCCTGCGCGGCAAGCACAAGGCCAGCTACACCCCCCATGTCGATTGCGGTGATAACATCATCATCATCAATGCGGAGAAGGTGGTGCTCACCGGCCGCAAGTGGGACCAGAAGGCCTACTACCACCACACCGGTTACGCCGGCGGCATCAAGGAGCGGATCGCCAAGACCATCCGCGACGGCCGTTTCCCGGAGCGGATCATCGAGAAGGCCGTCGAGCGCATGATTCCGCGCGGCCCCCTCGGCCGCCAGCAGATGTCGAACCTGCGCGTCTATGGCGGCGACAAGCACCCGCATGAGGCGCAGTCGCCGGTCACGCTCGACGTCGGCGTCATGAACTCGAAGAATGTGAGGATCTGACGATGGCCGAGACCGTTACGTCTCTCGAGGGCCTCGCGTCCCTCAAGTCGGCAGCCCCCGATGCGCCGAAGCATGTCCAGAAGCTCGACAAGCAGGGCCGCGCCTATGCCACCGGCAAGCGCAAGAACGCGGTCGCCCGCGTCTGGGTCAAGCCGGGCAATGGCACGATCACCGTCAACGAGCGTTCGCTCGAGGTTTATTTCGCACGCCCCGTGCTGCGCATGATCCTCAAGCAGCCGCTGATTCTGGCCAACCGCGACACCCAGTACGACATCGTCGTCACGGTGGCCGGCGGCGGCCTGTCGGGCCAGGCCGGCGCGGTGCGCCACGGCATTTCCAAGGCGCTGACCTATTACGAGCCGGACCTGCGCGGCCCGCTCAAGAAGGAAGGCTTCCTGACCCGCGACAGCCGCGTGGTCGAGCGCAAGAAGTACGGCAAGGCCAAGGCCCGCCGCAGCTTCCAGTTCTCGAAGCGCTGATCGGGTCTTCGGATCTCTGGAATTTGGAAAAGCCGGGCCTCGCGCCCGGCTTTTTCGTTATGCTGCGCCTGGATAGGGGAGCATCTGGATGCGGCGGTGCCTGATTACCCTGCTGGGCTTGCTCATGTCGGTTCAGTTCGCCCAAGCGCTCAGGGGCATAGAGCCGCCCTTGGATGGGCCGTTGCCGGAGGCTTGGCGTATCGCGATCGCGCGCCTGGCGGTAGAGGGCGACCTTGGACCGGTCGACGCGCTCCTGGCCAAGGCGAAATTCTGGCAGGTGCCCGACGCCGGATATGGGCCGCCGAAAGAACGTCGCGCCATGCGCGTGAACAAACCCGAGCTTTGCGTCGAGGATCGCTGCCTGATCCTCGTGCTCAACCTCGAAGGCGAAACCGCCAAGGTCGAGTTGCTGTTCTTTGCCGGCGATGACGTTTTAGGGGGCGACTTCGGTGCGACAGTCGACGGCATACGCGCGGTCTCCTTGGAGTTCTCCAGTTCCGGCTATCGGACGGATATCAGGGAAACGCGGTTGGGATGGTTCATTCACACCGAGGTCATTCCGCCCCGGCCGCCGCGCCAGCCACGAAACGCGACGGAAGGTCCGCCCGTCTCGATCATTGAAAGTCTCCGCTCCATGTCACGTGGTGACGGGCACCGGGATCGGTGACCGGTCCGGCTGCGGTCGGGAACAGGGCTCGGACGACGCCAGCCGGAGCCCCGATCTCGAAGCGCTGATCGGATCTTCGGATCTCTGGAGTTTGGAAAAGCCGGGCCTCGCGCCCGGCTTTTTCGTTTTTGGGAAGGTGACGGCTGGAAGCGTCCGCCGCGTAGCGAGATGTACTCGACGTCACCCCCGGCGAGCCCGCAGGGCGAGGGAAGGGGGTCCAGCGGCCGCTTCATTCGCGCTTTGAGAGTGTGTCGATCGTGAGTTTCGCGGCACGGAAGTTCCGCTCTGCAACTCCTGGACCCCCTTCCCCTCGCCTCCGCAGAAGCAAGGGCTTCTGCTCCGGCTCGGCCGGGGGTGACGTCAGTGGTTCGGAAGCCGCCCCGGAGAGGGAGAAGGCAGCAGGCCACTGCAAGCCGGCTTGCGCCGCATCCCTCACACCGCCGTCGCGATCCACCAGGTGTTGCCGGCCATGTCCATGACGCCGCCGCGCCGGTCGCCGTCGCCTTTTTCCGAGGGGGTCTGGACCGCGGTCGCGCCTGACGCCAGCGCCTTCTCATAGGTGGCGTCGACATCGGGTACATAGACGTGCAGCCAGATCGGGAAGGCGGGGAAGTCCTTGGTGGCGTCTGAGATCATGACGACGCTGTCGCCGATCCGGATCGAGGCATGCATGACGCTGCCGTCCTCGCGGGCAAGGCGCATCAGGGTGGTGGCGCCGAAGACCTCGGTCGCGAAATCGATCACTTTCGCCGCGTCCCTGGCCATCATATAGGCCGAGACGGTGGAGTGGTCGGCGGGCTGAAACGGTTTGGCTGACATGACCTCGTCCTGCTTCCTTGTCGGGTGACCGGCGGTCCGGCATGATCCCGCGCAGCGGGGCGCCCCATCGGTCGCCATCGTCCTCACAAGCGCGGCAAGCGGCGCATTGTTCTCACGGTTCGGAGCCTGATCGCAATGCGGCGATTGATCGTTCTCGGCCTTCTGGCGCTGGCCCTGCCGACGCTGGCCCAAGCGCAGGTCCAGCCCCAGACCCTGACCATCCGCGGCTTGGGCGACACGCCCGTGACGCTCGATGTGGCGGCGCTCGAAAAGCTCGGGCCATCGGAGGTGACCGACAGCCGCGAGATCACCGCGCCCTCCGGTCGGGAGCGTATCGACATCGTCTATCGCGGCGTCGAGCTCGCCAAGCTGCTGGAGGCGAACGGCATCGAGCGGCTCGACCGGCATGGCGTGCGGGCCGCGACCGTCATCGTGATCGCGCGCGACGGCTACCGGGCGAGCTTCAGCTGGGGCGAATTGTTCAACACGGCAGGCGGGCGGCGGGTTTTCGTCATCACCGGCGAGAACGGCCGGCCGAACAGCGCGCGCGAGGGCGCCTTCAGCCTGCGCGCCTTCGCCGATCTCCGGCCCGGGCCGCGCCATGTGCGCGACGTCGCCGAACTCGTGATCGAACTGCCGCGCTGATCGCTCCAGGAGTTTGCATGCCGATCGACATTTCTCCCGTGCCCCAGGCCCAGCGCGACGCGGCCTATAACAATGGCGCGGCCGTGCCGGGCTGGACCGACAAATTCGCGGCCTGGACGCGGGAATCAGCGACGATCCGCGCGCGTCATCAGGCCACCATGGACCTGCCCTTCGGCCCGGGCGAGCGCCAGAAGGTCGATCTCTTCCCCGGCCGCGACCCGCAAGCGCCCTGTCTCGTCTATTTCCACGGCGGCTACTGGCAAAGGAACTCCCGCGAGATGTTCGCGGTGCTCGGCGAAGGCGTCGCGGCGCATGGCTGGTCGGTTGCGATCCCGGGCTATACGCTGGCGCCGGAGGCGTCGCTGAGCGATATCGTGACCGAATGCGGCCAGGCGCTCGACTGGCTCGCCGGCGCGGGGCGGGGCCACGGCGTCGCCGGTCCGCTGATCGTTTCCGGCTGGTCGGCCGGCGGGCATCTCGCGGCGCTGGCGCTCGACCATCCCGCGGTCCGGGCGGGCCTTGCCATATCAGGGGTGTTCGAACTGGCGCCGCTGCGCGACACCTATCTCGACGAAAAGCTCAAGCTGACCATGATCGAGATCGCCGATCTCTCGCCGATGCGCCGGCCGGCGGTGATGAAGCCGCTGGCCGTCACCTATGGCGAGCTGGAATTGCCGCAACTGGTGGCGAATTCGGTCGGCTTCCACGCGGCGCGCCAAAGGGCCGGCGCGCCCGGAGATCTCATTCCGGTCGCCGGCGCCGACCATTTCTCGGTGCTCGACGCATTGCGCGGAGCGGATGGGCTTCTCACCCGCGCCGCGCTGCTGCTGGCCTGATCAGACCGCGATCTTGCCGCCACCCTTCTTGGTGATCGCCACGATGGACGGACGCGGCGGCATGTCCGGCTTGAAGTCGGGCCAGCGGGTCGACGGGTTCTCGAAGGTCGCGGGTTCCGCCCGCGGGTTCTCGTCGTCGGCCTCGCCCGGATGCTGGACGGCGACGAAGAAGGTCTCGCCGTCGGGGGTGAATTCGGGGCCGCACATCTCGGCGCCCATCGGCACCTTGAAGAACAGCTTCGAGGTGCCGCGCGCCGCACCCTCCGTCTCCATCGCCCAGATGCCGTCATTGCGGCCGGTCTTGGACGGCATGTTGCCGTCGGTGGCGACCCACAGCCGGCCTTCGGAATCGATGGCGCAATTGTCCGGCATGCCGAACCAGCCGTCCTTGGTGGTGTTGGCGTTGAAGGTGGCACCGACGGCGGCCACCGAGGGATCTCCGCAACGCACCAGGATGTCCCAGGTGAATTTCAGCGCGGCGTGGTCGCGGCCATCGGGCAGCATTTCGATGATGTGGCCGAAGCGGTTGTCGGACCGCGGATTGGCGGCATCGACCTGCGCACCGGTGCGCCGGCTGTTATTGGTCAGCATGACATAGACCTTGTCGGTCTTCGGATTGGCCTCGACATCCTCCGGGCGGTCCATGCGGGTGGCGCCGAGCAGGTCGGAGGCTCGCCGCGCCTCGATCACCACGTCGGCCTGCGATGCGAAGCCGTTTTCCGGCGTCAGCGGGCCCTGGCCGTGGACCAGCGCCAGCCAGTTGCCGGTGCCGTCGACATTGTAACGCGCCACATAGAGCGTGCCGGTCTCCAAGAGGTTCATGTCCTCGGCGCGATTGCCCGAGACCTTGCCCGCGGTGACGAATTTATAGACGTAGTCGAAGCGCTCGTCGTCGCCGGCATAGATGACATATTGGCCGTCGCGCGCGGTGATGCCGGCGGCACCCTCGTGCTTGAACCGGCCGAGGGCCGTACGCTTCTTCGGCACCGAGTTCGGGTTGAAGGGATCGATCTCGATCACCCAGCCGAAACGATTGGCCTCACGCGGTTCCTTGTTGACGTCGAAGCGGTCGTGATAGTCGGCCCAGTTCATCCAGCGGCCGGGAATGCCCATGCGGCGGTAATTGCGATATTCCGGGTGATCCTCGGCGAGCGTGCCGGAGAAATAGCCGTTGACGTTCTCCTCGCAGGTCACCCAGGTGCCCCAGGGCGTGCGGCCGCCGGCGCAATTGTTGAGCATGCCGCGAACCTTGCGGCCTTCAGGGTCATAGGCCGTGCGCATGCGCGGATGGCCGGCGGCCGGGCCGGTGATCTCCATCTCGGTCTCGGCGGTGATGCGCCTGTTATAGCGGCTGTCGGCGACGACGCTCCAACGTTCGCCGTCCTTGCGGATCTCGATGACCGAGCCGCCATGGGCCATCATCTCGACGCTCGCCAGCTCCGGCGTCATCTTGGCGAAGGGCGTGCCACCGCGCGTCGTGACGCGGCTGTCCTGCACGCCGATACCCGGGAACATCAGTTCCTCGTTGGTATATTCGTGATTGACGCAGAGCAGGCCATGACGCGACGGGTCGGCGGCGCCCGGCATGGGGATATAGCCGAGATAGTCGTTGTTATAGCCGAACTGCTGCGCCTGGGCGGCGCCCGACTGGCTCTTCGGATCGAAGGCGGGCGCGCCGGGCAGCACCGGATCGCCCCAGCGGATCAGCACATTGGCGTCATAGCCCTCGGCCACCTCGGCCTTGTCGGTCGGGGCCGAAGAGATCTCGTTGAAGGCGAAGGAGGGCGTGGTGTTGGCGGTCGCGGCCTGAGCCGTCGCGAGCGCCAGCGGCGAGACGGTGGCGGTGATCGCGCCGACGCCGAGAATGCCCTTCATCAGGTCGCGCCTGTTGAAGCGCACCGCGATGATGTCGCCGATGGTCGGATTGTCCGAGAGGTTGGTGCCGGCGTTTTCCGCTTCCTCGGCCTGCTGCGAGCGATTGAGTGCGGTGTCGGGCGGAAGGGTGTCGTCAGTCATAACCTGCTCCAGAATGGGTCACCTTAGTCGGGATCTCTCACAAGGGCTACGGTCGGCCGGAAAAGTCGCGCCGCCGCGGACAGGCGCCGCGCCAGCCGGCTCAACCCCATATGGAACAAGCCTTCTTGCCGTCCTCGCGGCGGCGGCCGCGCCGTCGTGACGGCACGGGCGATGGCCGGTGCGAGAGATCCGGGCACGATCTTGCATGACAAGCGCGACAAGCCGGTGACTGACGCATGGGAACCGGCGCCCTTGAAACATTCGGCCTTGTTCAGGCCGTCCGGGCGTCATCGCACGGACATGCCGCCTGGATATTCGAACTCGGGCAACCGAAGCGAAAGGCCTTCTTTACGGCCTCGGCCTTATGCTCATCGACGGTGGGTAAGTGTTGCGTTGGGAGTGGGTCATGGAGCGGGTTCTCGGGTTCCAGACGATCGAGGCCGATCTCGCCAAGCTGATGCGCGCCGCCGAGCGCGCGGGCCTGGCACTGGGGTGCATCGATCCGGAAGAGACGCAGCTCGTGCTGCCGGGCGACCCGGTCGCGTCGAGCTGGTCGCTCGGACGCATCGGCGCCTGGACCATTACCGGCGCGCTGGCCGTCGCCTTCCTGGTGCTGTGAGCCGGACTGTCAGGACATTGCCGAAGCTCCGGCCCGGTCTCGACGCGATCCAGCCATGAATGAGCCGCGAGCGCCCGCTTCAACGGGGACATGAAAACACGGTCCTCGGTCTTCGCCGATCTCTCGTTTTTTGCCGGCCTGCTGGCCCTGTTCCTTGTGCTCGGCGCGACCGTGCTCGCAGCCCTGACGCTGGCGGGGGAATTCGGGGCGGTCCGCGCCCCGCTCGACATCATCAACCATTTCCGTCCGCTGATCCTGCTCGCGGCGATCGCCGTGCTGGTCCCAGCTGCGCTGATGATCCGACGCTGGGCCTGCCGGGTCGCCGTCGTGCTCGCCGGGCTCGTGCTGATCGCGCAGGGGCGCGTCGTGCTGCCTGAACATATCAGGCCGCCGGTGGCGCTGGCCGCGACGCCGGGGCCGGAGGCGAACACCGTGACGTTTGCCTCCTACAACATGCTGAAGCGCGCGACCTCACCCGAGCGCCTCGCCACCTGGGTGAGGGATGAGGGCATCGACGTTATCGTCCTGCAGGAGGTCGGCCTTGGCGGCCGGGCCGCGGTGGCGGAACTCGCGCAAATTCTGCCCCATGTCCACGCGCCGGAGGGGGCACTTGCTCTGCTGTCGCGCTATCCCCTGTCCGAGCCCGATCTGGTCCGGCCGCTCTACGACAAAGACGTCAGGACGCGGCCCGACCTGATCGCGGCGACGGTGCATGTGCCGGGCCGGGAGCCGTTGCGCGTGGTCGGCGTCCATTTCGGTTGGCCACAGCCAGCTGGGATCGGCCAGCCGATTCAGTTCGACTGGCTTACGCAGGATTACCTGGCCTCGGCATCGGCGCGCACGCTGCTCGCCGGCGATTTCAATTCGGCACCCGGATCGTTCGCCTTCCGCCGCTTGGAGGCGGCCTTGCCGCTGGCGCGTCAGACTTTCGGCCTGATGAGTTTTCCGACCCAGCGTGGGGTGTTCGGGCTCCGTCCGCCGCGGCCATTCCTGGCCATCGACCACATCTTTGCCGGCGCCGACCTTGCACCGCTGCAGGTGGCGCGCGGCCCCGATCTCGGATCGGATCATTTCCCGGTCGTCGCGCGTCTCAGCCTGCGCTGAGCCGGCCGGCCGAGCGTCCCGTCGTTCCAAAAGAAAAACGGGCGCTCGCGCGCCCGTTGGGAGGTGACCGCCACAAAGCGGCGGCTGGGAGGAAGCTTCAGCCGGAACTCTCGTCCCGGAATGCCCTGCCATGTCCGAGCTGGCGGGGCGGACGGGCGATCGTCCGCCCCTGAACCGGCTCAGGCCGAGTAGTACATGTCGTATTCCACCGGGTGCGGCGCCATTTCGAAGCGCATCACCTCGGCCATCTTCAGCTCGATATAGCTGTCGATGAAGTCGTCGTTGAACACGCCGCCGGCCTTCAGGTAGTTGCGATCCTTGTCCAGGCTGGCCAGCGCTTCGCGCAACGAGCCGCAGACCGTCGGGATCTTCTTCAGCTCCTTCGGCGGCAGATCGTAGAGATCCTTGTCCATGGCGGCGCCCGGATCGATCTTGTTGATGATGCCGTCGAGGCCGGCCATCAGCATGGCCGCGAAGGCCAGATAGGGGTTGGCGGTCGGATCGGGGAAGCGAACCTCGACGCGCTTGGCCTTCGGGTTGGACGTCCACGGAATACGGCAGGAGGCCGAACGGTTGCGCGCCGAATAGGCGAGCAGAACCGGGGCTTCATAACCCGGGACCAGGCGCTTGTACGAGTTGGTCGACGGATTGGTGAAGGCGTTCAGCGACTTCGCGTGCTTGATGATGCCGCCGATATACCACAGGCATTCCTGGCTGAGGTCGGCATATTTGTTGCCGGCGAACAGCGGCTTGCCGCCCTTCCAGATCGACTGGTGCACGTGCATGCCCGAGCCGTTGTCGCCGAAGACCGGCTTCGGCATGAAGGTGGCGGTCTTGCCGTAGATGTTGGCGACCTGATGGATGCAGTACTTGTAGACCTGCATCTGGTCGGCCATGTGGGTCATGGTGTCGAACTTCATGCCGAGCTCGTGCTGGGCGGAAGCGACCTCATGGTGATGCTTCTCGACCTTCACGCCCATCTTGGCCATGGAGGCGAGCATTTCGCCGCGCATGTCCTGCAGGCTGTCGATCGGCGGGACCGGGAAATAGCCGCCCTTGGTGCGGACGCGGTGGCCGAGGTTGCCGCCTTCGTAATCGGTGTAGGAATTGGTCGGCAGTTCGCTGGAATCGACCTTGAAGCCCATGTGATAGGGCTCGGACGAGAACTTCACGTCGTCAAACACGAAGAATTCGGCTTCCGGGCCGACGAAGATGGTGTCGCCGATCTTGGTCGACTTCAGATAGGCCTCGGCCTTCTTGGCCATGCCGCGCGGATCGCGGCCATAGGGCTCGCCGGTGGTCGGCTCGAGTACGTCGCAGACGATCGACAGCGTGGTCTCGGCGAAGAACGGATCGACGACGGCGGTCGCCGGGTCGAGCATGAGCAGCATGTCCGACTCGTTGATGGCCTTCCAGCCGGCGATCGACGAACCGTCGAACATCGTGCCCTCGGCGAAGATTTCTTCGTCGATCATGGTGATGTCAAAGGTGACGTGCTGCCACTTGCCCCGCGGGTCGGTGAAGCGGAGATCGACGTATTTCACGTCGTTTTCCTTGATCAGTTTCAGAACGTCCTTGGCAGTCGTCATTGGTGCTTCCTTTGTGGTTTGCACGTTCACTCAAAACGGCGGGCCGCCGAAATTCGGATCGGCCGCCGAAATCAGATGGCGTCGAGACCGGATTCGCCGGTGCGGATACGGATCGCTTCCTCGATGGTCGAGACGAAGATCTTGCCGTCGCCGATGCGGCCCGTCTGGGCGGCGCGGCGGATCGCCTCGATGGCCTTTTCGACCATCTCGTCGGGCATGACGATCTCGATCTTCACCTTGGGGAGGAAGTCAACGACATATTCGGCGCCGCGATAGAGCTCGGTATGGCCCTTCTGGCGCCCGAAGCCCTTCGCCTCGGTGACGGTGATACCCTGGAGGCCGACCTCCTGAAGGGCTTCCTTCACCTCATCGAGTTTGAACGGCTTGATGATCGCCTCGATCTTCTTCATTCCGGTCTGCTCCTATGGTCCGCGAGCCGGCAGATGGCGCCGGCGCTCAGACCATTTCGCGGGCTTGCAGGAGCCGTGCCAGACCCGCCCGAATGGAAAAGGCACGTGATTTCAAGGGCTGCGCGCAATCCTGAGTGGATAGGAATGGCATGCTGCCCTCGATGTGAGCGGAAAATAGGCATATTGATTAAAGAGCGGGCAGGCAAGTTGTTCCGAGGGCGGGTGACGCAAGAGGAGAGCTTTCTTGTTTGCTTATTTCTTGTGCAAATTCACCTCAATAGTGTGTCCTGAGCTGTGAGGGTTGACGCTGGATCGGCCTTGCGGCCAGTGTTTGACCATGCCTGCATTGCTAACGCCCACGGAAATGGCCGAGGCCGACCGGCTGACGATTGCCGCCGGTCCGTCAGGCGAGGTGCTGATGGCGCGCGCGGGTCTCGCGGTCGCCGACGCGGTGTCGCGTTCGGCGCCGCTGGGCGGCCGGGTCGCGGTGGTCTGCGGGCCCGGCAACAATGGCGGCGACGGTTATATCGCGGCGCGTATCCTCAAGCATCGCGGCTATCGGGTGACGCTGTTCGCTGACGGTCCGCCGGACAGCCGGGCCGCCGATGCCGCGGCAGCCGCCGCCGAGTGGCACGGGCCGGTCGAGCCGCTGTCGGACTGGTCGGAGGGCTCGGCCGGGCTGGTCGTCGACGCGCTCTACGGCGCCGGCCTGTCACGCGACATCACCGGCGTCGCAGCCGCGCTGATCGCCCGGCTGAACCGGTCGGCCTGCCGGGTGGTGGCGGTGGATATTCCCTCCGGCATCGACGGCGCCACCGGCCAGCCGCGCGGCATCGCCGTGGAGGCCGACGAAACCGTCACTTTCTATCGGCGCAAGCCCGGCCACCTGCTGATGCCCGGGCGGCTTCATTGCGGGACGCTTCGGGCCGCCGATATCGGCATCACCGACGAGGTGCTGGCGACGATTGCGCCAAAGACCTTCGCCAACGAGCCGGCCTTGTGGCGCGGCCTCTTCCCGTTCCCGCGGGTGACCGCGCATAAATATGATCGGGGCCATGCGGTGGTGGTCTCCGGCGGCCTCGCCGAGACCGGCGCGGCGCGGCTGGCCGCACGCGGCGCGCTGAGGGCAGGGGCCGGGCTGGTGACGCTGGCCTCGCCGCCGGAGGCGCTCAGCGTCAACGCGGCGCATCTCACCGCCATCATGCTGGCGCGGATGGCGGGGGCCACAGGGCTGAACGAGATCCTGGCCGACCCGCGCCGCAACGCCGTCTGCCTCGGCCCGGCGCTTGGCGTCGGCGACAGCACGCGCGCCCTGGTCGCCGAGGCGCTGGCGAGCGGGGCGGCCACGGTGCTCGATGCCGATGCGCTGACGAGCTTTGCCGGCGAAGCCGACCGGCTGTTCACCGGCATCAAGGCCTGGGCCGGCCGGCCGGTCGTGCTGACGCCCCATGCCGGCGAGTTCAAGCGGCTGTTCGGCCCGGCCGAGGCGGCCTCTAAGCTCGAAGCGGCGCGCGCCGCGGCCGCGCTGTCGGGCGCGGTGGTGGTGTCGAAGGGACCCGATACAGTGGTCGCCGCGCCCGACGGGCGGGCGGCGATCGCCGCCAATGCGCCGCCCTGGCTTGCCACCGCGGGTTCCGGCGACGTGCTGGCCGGCATCGTCACGGGGCTGCTGGCGGCGCGCATGCCCGCCTTCGAGGCGGCCTGCGCGGGCGTCTGGCTGCATGGCGAGGCCGGCCTTGCCGCCGGCATAGGCCTGATCGCGGAAGATTTGCCGGAAGTGCTGCCCACAGTCTTGAAGGCGTTGCTCGCGGCGGGGTGAGCGCGGCGGGATGGACGATTGCGCGGCGGCGACAGACCTTGAAGCCGTTTCGGCGCAAGGTGGCGGCCGAATGTACGCTACGTCATCCCCGGCCGAGGCGAAGCCGAGGGGAAGGGGATCCAGGGCCGACAGGCCACGCTTTCAACGCATGAAATCAAGCACATAGATGATCCGAAGTTGCTGATTTCGCTACGTCACGGACACCGCCCTGCAACCCCTGGATCCCCTTCCCCTCGCTTCGCTCGGCCGGGGATGACGTGGAGTACGTATCGGCAGCTGTTCCGCCGTTCCGCGGTTCCGCCGTTCCGGCCGCGAACCTGCGCGTCGCATGCGCTTCAGCGCCGGCCGTTCAGCCAGGCCTCGCAGCCGCGGATCGGATTGAGCTGGCAGGAATCGCCCGTATAGCCGTTGGCCCTTTGCATCGCGGCTTCCAGCTGCCACATCCGCGCCGTCCACTGGGGCATATAGGCGAAGCACTGGGGCTGCGGCATCATCACGCCCTGTGCGGCGTAGAGCGCCCGCTGCTGCTGGGAGGCGGCCGATTCCTGCATGCAGCGATAGGCGAGGGCCTGCACCTGGCGATATTCGGACTGGATATCCTGCGCCATGGCAGCCGGCGCCAGGGCAATCGGGGCGATGACGCCCATCGTCAATGCGGCGGCGATCGACACCATCAGCGCGCGGGCCATGACCATCTCCGTTTGAAGGGGCGGACCGGTTGCCGGCCCGCGAACGAGCTCAGGTCTAGGGAGGCTGCCGCGTCGCGCCCATTGCAGGCGCTTGGTGAGGATTGATCGGGATGGGGCGACGATCGGGGCGAGGGGCGTTCAGCCGGTATTCTTTTCGCTCGCGGCGGCGACCATGGCTTCCGCCATCCGCTTGAAATGGGCGCTCGGCCCCTCGGCGCCGGCGCTGCGGCGGCTGATCCGGGCGCCTTCGAGCAGGAGCCAGAGGGTGTCGGCGACCAGTTCGGGTTCGGCGAGCCTCGCCCGCACGCACAGGCCGACGAAACGGTCGCGATGCGACTTCTTGCCGGCCTCGATCACCCGCCGGGCCGGATGGTCGTCCTCGGCGAGGTCGATCGCGGCGGTCGCCATTTCGCA
Organism: Hyphomicrobiales bacterium; assembly: GCA_017304475.1. Taxonomy (GTDB): domain Bacteria; phylum Pseudomonadota; class Alphaproteobacteria; order Rhizobiales; family Phreatobacteraceae; genus Phreatobacter. Next base: position 62,911 of record JAFKKV010000022.1, read on the forward strand.
GCCACGTTCATCGGCTTCGATACAGGTCGCGCCACAGGCGATCCAGGCGTTGAGCTGGCCCAAGGGGTCGCCGGGATGTTCGGCGTCGAGCTGGTCCCACCACAGGATCGATTCGTCGACCGCCCGCTGCATGCATTCGACAATCAGCTCGTCCTTCGAGCGGAAGTGCCGGTAGAGCGTCATCTTGTTGGACTGGGCCGCTTCGGCGATCGCGTCGACGCCGACGGCCCGGATGCCATGACGATGGAACAGGTCGCGCGCCGTCGCGACGATGCGTTCACGGGGGCGCAGTGTGGCGGCGTCATCCATCCTGTCATGCTGCAAGATCGTGTCCGACATGGCGCGCTCGCGTGTTTCCGATCCGTAACAATACAGACTGTTACTGACCGGTAAGTATTTGGTATTGGGGTGGCCCGGTCAAGGGGCCGTTCGGGCGAAGGCCTGGGCGAGCGACGCGCTCATTGCGCGCTTTCAGGGGGGCCTGAAGACGCGTTGCCACGGAGCGCAAGGCAGTTTTCGGCAGGACAGGGCTCATGGCGTCACACCGTAAAGAGCTAACCGTCGATCAGTTGCTCGACGATCCCCTGATCCTTGCCGTCATGCGGGCCGATCGCGTCGATCCGGCCCGGCTGAGGGTCATGCTGGCCCGGCTGAGCGCGAGCCTCGACCCATCAGGGCAGGCGGTTTCGGCGACCACGCCTCCGGCCGCCCGGAGCCTTGCCGGCGTCTGCGCGGCCATCACTTGCCGGAACGGGGCCGGAGCATGGTAAATTTCTTCATTCATCGTCCGATCTTCGCCTCGTCGATCGCCGTCATCATGGTGCTCGCCGGCACGATCGCCTATTTCCTGCTGCCGGTGGCGCAGTTTCCCAACATCACGCCGCCGCAGGTCGTGGTCAGCGCCAATTATCCCGGCGCCAGCGCCCAGGTCGTCGCCGACACCGTGACCACGCCGCTGGAGCAGGCGATCAACGGCGTCACCGGCATGACCTACATGTCGTCGGCCAGTTCCAATGACGGATCCTCGCGCATCACCGTCACCTTCGATGTCGGCTATCCCCTGGCGATCGCCGCGGTCGACGTGCAGAACCGTGTGTCCCAGGCCGCCTCCGCCCTTCCCGGCATCGTCAACCAGGGCGGCGTGTCGATCACCAAGCAGAACCCGAACTTCGTCCTGATCGTCAACCTGACCTCATCGGACGGCTCGGTCGACCCGATCGCGCTCAGCAATTTCGCCTATTTGCAGGTCGTCGATCCGCTGAAGCGCGTGCCCGGTGTCGGCGACGTGCTGATCTTCGGCGAGCGGCGCTATTCCATGCGCATCTGGCTCGATCCGGACAAGCTCGCCAACCTCGGCATCACCGCCGTCGACGTGCAGCAAGCCGTCGCCGAGCAGAACGTCCAGGTCGCCGCCGGCAAGATCGGCCAGCCGCCGACGCCGTCGGGCACGGCCTTCGAGATGCAGGTCAATGCCGCGGGCCGGCTGAGCGATCCGCAGGAATTCGGCAATATCGTCGTGCGGGCCAATGCCGCCGCCGGCTCGGTGGTGCGGCTGCGCGATGTCGCGCGCATCGAGCTGGGAGCCCTGCAATATTCGTCCACGGCCTTCTACAACGGGCAGCCGACCGTGGTGCTCGGCGTGTTCCAGGCGCCGGGCTCGAACTCGCTGCAATTGCAGAAGAACGTCGAAGCCAAGATGAAGGAGCTGCAGGCCCGTTTCCCGCGCAGCGTCGAATACGGCCTGCATTACGACACCACGCGCTTCGTCGCCGCCGCGATGGAAGACGTGGTGAAGACGCTGCTCGAGGCGCTCATCCTGGTCGTCGCGGTCGTCTTCATCTTCCTGCAGAGCTGGCGCACCACGATCATTCCGGTGATCGCCATTCCGGTCTCGCTGATCGCCACCATGGTGGTGATGCTGATGCTCGGCTTCTCGATCAACATGCTGAGCATGCTCGGCATGGTGCTGGCCATCGGCCTGGTCGTCGACGACGCCATCGTGGTGGTCGAAAATGTCGAGCGGCAGCTGGAGGCGGGCCATCCACCGCTGGAAGCCGCCCAGCTCGCCATGAAGGAAGTGACCGGGCCGATCGTCGCTACGACAGCGGTGCTGATGGCGGTGTTCATCCCCGTCGCCTTCATTCCCGGCGTCGCCGGCCAGCTCTACAACCAGTTCGCGCTGACGGTGGCGATCTCGGTCGGCATCTCCGCGTTCAACTCGCTGACCTTGAGCCCGGCTTTGTCGGCGGCCTTCCTGCGCCATCGTCCGCCGAGCAATTTCTTCCTCTACCGCTGGTTCAATTCAGGCTTCCACCGCCTGTCGCACGGCTATGCCGCCTCGGTGCACGGGCTGGTCAGGCTGCGCTGGCTCGTCCTGGTGCTGTTCGCCGTCGTGATCGCCGCCACCTACTGGATCTCCACCCGCATTCCCTCGACCTTCCTGCCGGTCGAGGACCAGGGCTATTTCTTCGCGGTGGTCCAATTGCCCGACGGCGCGTCGCTCGAGCGTACCGATGCGGTGTCCAAGCAGGTGCGCGACACGCTGCTGGCGACGCCCGGCGTCGACAAGGTGATGTCGATCAGCGGCTTCAACTTCCTGACCGGCGCGGCGCAGTCGAGCTCCGGCGTGCTGTTCGCCATTCTCAAGCCGTGGAGCGAGCGCGGACCGGGCTACAGCGCGACCGAAATCGTCAACGGCGTGCGCCCGAAGCTGTTCGGGGTTCCCCAGGCGCTGGTTTTCGCCTTCGAACCGCCGTCGATCCAGGGCCTCGGCGCCACCGGCGGTTTCGAATTCCAGCTCGAGGATCTCTCGGGGCGCGGCGCTGCCGCCGTCAACGAGGCCATGCAGGCCCTGCTGGCGGAGGCGCGCAAGCAGCCCGAGCTCAATCCGCAGACCCTGTTCAGCACCTTCTCGACCTCGACGCCGCAGTTCCGCTACGACCTCGACCGCAACAAGGCGAAGCTGCTCGGCCTCAATCTGCCCGACGTGTTCAACACGCTGCAGATCTATCTCGGCTCGCTCTATGTGAACGACTTCAACCTGTTCGGCCGCACCTTCCGCGTCACCTTGCAGGCCAACCAGGGGGCCCGCGCGGCGGCCGCCGACCTGACCCGGCTCTATGTGCGCAACAATTCAGGCGCCATGGTGCCGCTGTCGACGCTCGGCACGCTGCAGCCCATTGTCGGGCCGGAGACCGTCACGCATTACAACAATTATGGTTCGGCCCTGATCAATGGCAGCGCGGCGCCCGGTTTCTCGTCAGGCCAGGCCGTGGTGGCGATGGAGCGGGCGGCAGCCGCCGCCCTGCCGCGCGACTTCGGTTTCGAGTGGACCGGCATCACCTTCCAGGAACTGAAGGCGGGATCGATCGCCATCGTCGTCTTCGCGCTCGCCATCGTCTTCGTCTTCCTGATCCTGGCGGCGCAATATGAAAGCTGGTCCATGCCGTTCATGGTGCTGCTGTCGGTGCCGCTCGCGCTGTTCGGCGCGCTGCTGGCGATCTGGCTGCGCGGCTTGCAGCTGGACGTCTATTCCCAGATCGGCTTCGTCATGCTGATCGGGCTCGCGGCGAAGAACGCCATCCTGATCGTCGAATTCGCCAAGCGGCGGCGCGAAGAGGGATTGAGCATCATCGATGCCGCGACCGAAGCGGCCCGGCTCCGGCTGCGCCCGATCCTGATGACGGCCTTCGCCTTCATCCTGGGCGTCGTGCCGTTGATGCTGGCGACCGGCGCGGGTGCGGCCAGCCGCCAGTCGCTGGGAACGGCGGTGTTCGGCGGCATGCTGGTCGCCACCATCCTGACCCTTGTATTCGTGCCGGTGTTCTATGCGATGATCGAACAGTGGCGTGAGAAGACCCTGAAGCATCCGGTCGGAGCGCCCCCGCATGGGGTCACCGGCCATGCCCAGGCCGCGGAATAAGACGGGAAATTGCCCATGCCCCTTGGAAAAGTCAGGTTCAGCGTAGCAGTCGTGGCGGTCGCCGCGGCGGCCGGCGCCTATTTCGTCCTGCGTCACCAGCCCGGCGTCGAGCGTGCCGTGGCGGCGCCAGGCCCGGCCGCACAGGCCATGCCGGTGCCGGTGGCGGCGGTGGTCAAGCGGACGATGCCGATCTATCTCGACTATGCGGCACGCACGGAATCGATCCGCAACGTCGTCCTGCAGGCCAAGATCACCGGCTATATGGGCGCGCAGAGCCGGGCCGACGGCACCGATGTCAAGGAAGGCGATCTGATCTACCAGATCGACCAGCGCGACTATCAGGTAGCCCTCGACAGCGCCAACGCCCAGGTCGACCGGGACGCCGCGTCGCTCGAATATCTGCGCTCCAATCTCAGCCGCGGCAACGAGCTGGCCCGCAACGGCTATCTGGCGCGGGATTCGTTCGAACAGCGCACGAGTTCGGTGCGGCAGGGCGAAGCGCAGCTCGCCATGTCGCGCACGGCCGTGCGCGGCGCCGAGCTCAATCTCAGCTATACCGAGATCCGGGCGCCGTTCACCGGTCGCCTCGGACGCAACCAGGCGCCGGCCGGCACGCTGATCAGCGCGGCGGGCACGCCGCTCAACACGCTGGTGCAGCTCGCCCCGATCTACGTGACCTTCAATCCGAGCGAGACCGACCTGGTCGAGATCCAGAAGGCGCGGGCGGTCGGCAAGATCGAGGCGCAGGTGCGCGTGCCCGGCGAAGCGCAGAGCCGGCATCGCGGCGAACTGACCTTCATCGACAACAGCGTGGATCGCGCGACCGGCACCATCGTGGCGCGCGCGACGATCGACAATGGCGACCTGGCGCTGCTGCCGGGACAATATGTCAATGTCCGCCTGCTGATCGGCGAGCGCCCGGACACATTGCTGGTGCCGCAGGTCGCCATCGGCTCCAATCAGCTCGGCAAGTTCGTCTATGTGATCGAGGAGGGGGGCAAGGTCGGCATCCGACTGGTCGAGCTCGGCTCGATCGACGGCGATCTCGTCGCGGTGAACAGGGGGATCCGCGAGACCGACCAGATCATCAGCGGCAACCTGCAGAAGATCTTCCCCGGCATGCCGGTGGCGCCCTTGCCGCCGCGGCCGGCAACGGCGGCTGCTCCGGCGGCCTGACGGCGCCCGATCCGCGACCGGCCGGCGGATCGGCGGCCGCGCCCGGTCAGATGCCCAGAAAGGCGCTGCGAATGGCGTCGTCGTCGATCAGCGCCTGGGACGGGCCGTTGAGGGCCGTATGGCCCTTTTCCAGCACATAGGCGCGGTGCGAGATGCGCAGCGCCTGCCGCGCGTTCTGCTCGACCAGGAGAATGGCGGTGCCGCGCGCGTTGATCTCGCCGATGAGGTCGAACAGCTCGCGCACCAGTTTCGGCGCGAGCCCGAGCGACGGCTCATCCAGGATCAGCAGCTTCGGACGGCTCATCAGCGCGCGGGCGATCGCCAGCATCTGCTGCTCGCCGCCGCTCATCAGGCCGGCCAGCTGACGCCGCCGCTCGGCGAGGCGCGGAAAGATCGCGAACATCTCGTCCAGCGCCTCGTTCAGCCGCGCGCGGTTCTTCTGGACGTAGCCGCCCATCAGCAGGTTCTCGTAGACGCTCATCTGCGGCATGATCAGCCGGCCCTCCGGGCAGAGCGCGACGCCGAGCGGCACCATGTCGTGGCACTCGGTGCGGGTGACGTCCTGCCCGTCGAAGACGATGCGGCCATGCTGCGGCCGCAGCGCGCCGGCGATCATGCGCACCGTCGTGCTCTTGCCGGCGCCATTGGCACCGAGCAGGGCGACGATCTCGCCGGCGGCGACCGTCAGGCTGACATCGCGAACGGCGACCGCTCCGGCATAGGCATAGCTGATCTCGTGGACTTCAAGCATGGCGGGTCAATCCACGTGCCAGGGCGGCGGGCAGACACCCTCGCGCGCCAGTTCGTCCCAGACGTTGCAGGCATCCACCAGCACCGGGCCGCCACAGGGCAGGATCACATAGGAGACGCCCTCGGCGATCTTGGCGGCGCTGGCGCCCTGGGCGAAGGCGCGCTTCAGGTGGAAACGCATGCCGTCGCGCGACTTGCGGGCGGCGTGGCCGACGATCAGCGCGATCTCGGCGATCGGTTCCGGCAGGTCGCCGCGCGCGGCATCGACGATCTTCGCGTAGCGGGCTTCGATCTCCGCGGTATCGACCCAGCGCGACCAGCTGGTCGAGAAGGCCATGACCGGGAAGGCCTCGACGGCGCCGGCGATCGCCATGCAGTCGTGGATCTGGGCCCGCGTCAGGCCGGATTCCTCGGCGCGCGGCATGTGGATGTCGCCATAGGCCTCGCGGGCGGAGGCGAGCAGCACCAGCCAGACCACTTCGCGCTCGAAATAGGTGAAGCTGCGCTCGATCAGCGTCAGCTCCCGGTAATAGGCGTCATAAGCCTCCATCAGGTCGGGATCGTGGGCGCAGAGCATCCGGTGGTAGGGCAAGAGGTAGCCGCGGGTCGCCTCGGCCTTGGCCAGCGCGGCGGCGCCGCGGGCCTTGCGCGCTTCCGCGCTGATGTCTTGCTTCTTGATGAAGGTCATTCGTCGGTTCCCAGATAGGCGGCGATGACACGCGGGTCGCGCGTCACCGCGTCAGGCGTCCCTTGCGCGATCAGCATGCCGGTCTCGAGCACCATGACGATGTCGGAGACGCGCATGACCGCGCTCATGTCGTGTTCGACCAGGAGCACGGTGGCCCCGGCCTCGCGGATGCGGCGGAGGATGTCGACCATCTCGGCCGTTTCGGTGTGGTTGAGGCCGGCGCAGGGCTCGTCGGCGAGCAGGAGCGAGGGGCGGGCGGCGAGCGCGCGGGCCACTTCCAGGCGGCGCAACTGGCCAACCGTCAGCTCGCGCGCCTCGCGTCCGGCCAGGTCGCCCAGGCCGGCGAGCTCGACGGCATGGTGGGTGACCGCCTGGACGTCGCGCGGGCCGGCGCGGCCGAACAGCGCGCCGATGCGGACATTCTCGACCACCGACATGGCCGGAAAGGGCTTGGCGATCTGGAACGCCCGGGCGACGCCCTGCTGGGCGATGCGCTCCGGCGATATGCCGGTAATGTCGCGCGCCTCGAAGACGATCTGGCCCTGGTCCGGCGGGAAATAGCCGGTCAGCAGGTTGAAGAAGGTCGATTTTCCGGCGCCGTTCGGTCCGATGAGGCTGCAGATCGAGCCCTTCGGCACCGACAGCGACACGTCCTGGATGGCCTTCAGGCCGCGGAACGACTTGCTCAGATGGGAGACGGCGAGAATGGGGCTGTCCATCGTCACTGCTCCCGCCGGCGCTTCGCCCGCAGGCGATAGCCGTCATAGAGGCCGATCAGTCCGTTCGGCGCGGCCAGCACCAGGACGGCGATGAGCAGGCCGGTCATGAACATGTGGATATCGAGGAGTTCGCCGAGCAGGATCTGGGTGACCAGCGTCATCAGCCCGGCGCCGAGGATCGGGCCGACGATCGTGCCCATGCCGCCGAGCAGCGAATAGACGATGACGTTGAGGTTGAACTCGTTGCGGAACACCGAATTGCCGGTGATGTAGCCGAGGTTCTGGGCATAGACGACGCCCATCAGCGCGGTGAGCATGGCCGAGATGACGAAGGCCTGGATCTTGTAGCGCGTCGTCGGCACGCCCAGCATGCGGGCCGTGTCCTCGTCCTCGCGGATCGCCAGGAGGCCGTAGCCGATGCGCGCGTGGCGCACGCAGATGGCGGCGACGACGATCAGCACGGTGGAGCCGAGCAGCGCCCAGTAATAGAAATTTTCAGGGGTCACGCCGCGCGGCACGATGTCGACGAGATTGAGCCCGATGGCGCCCCGGAAGGCGTCCACATTGCTGATCAGCTCGTAGCAGACTTGGCTGACGCCGAGCATGGCGATGGCGAAATAGATGCCGCGCAGGCGCAGGATCGGCCAGGCGATGATCAGCGCGAGCAGGCCGTTGACCAGGAGCGCGGCGAGCAGTCCGGCGGCGAAGGCGGCCCAGGGGGCGGCGGCGGGCATGGCCGCCTGGGTCAGCGCCGCGACGAAGGCGCCGGTGCCGACAAAGGCGGAATTGCCGAAGCTCCAATAGCCCGAGAAGCCGCCGAGAATGGTCCAGGCGACGGCGAGGCCGGCGGCCAGGATGAACAGCTGGCCGACCCGGACGCTGTAGGGGGCGAGCACCATGGGCAGGAGCGCCAGCACGAGCGCGCCGGCAATGGTGACGGCGATGCCAGTCCAGGCGGCGCGCGGCGAGACGAAACCGTTCATCGCGACCCCCGGAAGCTGTGGCCGAGCAGTCCGGCGGGCCGGGCGATGAGCATCAGCACCAGCAGCAGGAACATCATGGCGTTCGGGAAGGCCGCGCCGATCAGCTGGGCCGTGGTGGTGTTGACGATGCCCAGGATCAGGCCGCCGATCAGGGCGCCTGCCGGGCTGCCGATACCGCCGAGCGTGACCACCACGAAGGCATTGACGGTCCACAGCGTTTCATCGGGCGGCGAAAACGGCATGACGAGGCCGATGGCGACGCCGGCGGCACCCGCGAAGGCCGCGGACAGGCCGCAGGTCATGGCGAAGACGTGGCGGACATTGACGCCGCAAAGTGCCGCGGCCTGTTCCTGCTGGGCGGTCGCCCGGATCACCCGGCCGAGGCTGCTGAAGCGCAGCGTCGCCGCCAGCAGGCAGAGCAGCACCACGCTGACCGCGAGCGCGGCGACGCGGGTGAGGCCGAGCGTGACCTCGCCGAAATTCAGCGCGTCGAAGGCGTAGGACGGCGTGATGCTCTTGAAGTCGGGAGAATAGACCAGCACCAGCGCGTTGCGGATCATCAGCGCGCAGCCATAGGTCAGGAGCATGGAAGCGAGCAGGCTCGCCCGCTGCGTCGCCCATTGAATGACCGTGCGCTGGAACAGATAGCCGAGGCCGAACATGACGATCATGATCGCCGGCAGGGCGAGCAGCGGGTCGATGCCGGTGAAATGCCAGATCGACCAGGCCGCATAGCCGCCGATCAGGACGAAGGCGCCGTGGCTGAGATTGACCACGCCGAGCACCCCGAACAGGAGCGAGAAGCCGACCGCGGCGAGCGAGAACAGGCCGCCGAGCACCAGCCCGTCGGCAAGCGTTTGCAATGACAGCATGGGATGGTCTTACCGCGCGCGCTTCGAGGCCCAGGTCGGCGCCGGATGGACCGCCGCCGCCGTCCTCGCCATCTCCGGGAAGACGACCTCGGGCTTGCCTTTCAGCACCTGGCCGACGGTCGAGCCGAGCAGGATCGGGTCGCCGTCGCCATCGGCGGTGAACTTGATCCGGCCATAGAGCGAATCCACGTCGAGGCCGGCCAGGGCGTCGCGCACCTTCTGCGGATCGAGCGAATTGGCCGCCTTCATGGCATGGACATAGGCGACGATGCAGGCCGCTCCCGATGCCGTGTGATAGGCGATGTCGCGGGTGAAATGCTTGCGGTAATAGTCGGCGAATTGCTGCGCCGAGCCGAAAAAGGCGTCCTTGTAGGGCGCGCGCTCGTCCCAGAACTGCTGGAAGAACAGCGCTTCGCCGAAATTGCCGAGGGCTTCGCGGAAGCTCAGCAATTGCGGCCCGAGCGACAGGTAGAGCAGGGGCACGTCGACATTCGACGAGATCAGCTGGCGCGCGATCAGCAGCGAGTTCTGGTCGTGGGTCGTGCAGAGCAGCACGTCCGGCTTCTTGCCGCGCACCTGATTGACCAGGTTGGACGCGTCCGTGATGTTTTCCGGCAGCGTCAGGACGTCGTTGATCGGCAGTCCCTTGGACTTGCCATAAGCGATCATGCCTTCGGCCAGCGTCTTGGAGAACGCGTCGTTGGACATGGCCACCATGATCGATTTCGGCGCCGGGTTGAGCACCTTGAAATATTCGATGGTGTTGTAGAGCTGGCGCGAGGCGCGCGGGAACATGCAGAAGATGTTCTTGTAGTTCTGCGTATAGATCTGGTCGGAGGCGCCGCCGGTCTGCATCATTGGCTTCTTGGCGCGCTCGACGATGGCCGCGGTGGGCAGGACGATATTGCTGCCGAAGGAGCCGAGGAAAAAGTCGACATTCTGGTCGAGGTGGCGCTGGATCAGGGTGGAGGCGCGCGCCGGGTCGGAGGCATCGTCGAACAGCCTCACCTCGATCTTGTAGCGCTTGCCGGCGATCTCGACGCCGCCCAGCTCCTCGTTGAAGAATTTCTGCGCGGTGAGATAGCCATTGTTGACGTTGAGGCCGGTCTCCGCCGCGCGTCCGGACAGCGGCACCGATCCGCCGATGACGATCGTGTCGGTGGTCTGCGCCAGGGCCCGGCCGGAGACCAGGGGCGCGGCGACGGCGGCGCTCGTCAGCTTCAGGATCGAACGGCGGTTCAGCATCATAATCCCCTCAAAAACCCCTCAATGGTCACAGCCGCGCACGTTTCGCGCACGGTGTGCCGAGGATCGGAAGGAGCCTGCCGGGGAATGGTGTTCTCCCCATATTCGGTCCGGCGGCGGATCGCTTCTGTCTCTGCACGGGACGGGAGGATGACGGTGCCGTGACAGCCGATAAAGACTGGATGCGGCATTGGATTTATGTAAGCTCTGCATAAATGGACACCTTGCAGGCCTACCGCGCCTTTCTGCGCGTCGCCGAGACCACCAGCTTCAGCCGGACGGCGGAGGAGCTGCGCCTGCAGCAGTCGCATGTCAGCCGGCTGGTCGCGGGTCTCGAGGCGCAGCTCGGCGTCCAGCTCCTGCGCCGCACCACGCGGTCGGTCACCGTCACCGAGGAGGGCGAGCGTTTCCGCCTGCGGCTGGCGGCGATCCTCGGCGCGCTCGACGAATGCGAGACCGAGATCCGGAACCGGCGGGCCGAGCCGGTCGGCCTGATCCGCGTCGCCTGTCCGACCACGCTCGGGCGGGTGGTCATCGCGCCGATCGTCCATGCCTTCCTGGAGCGCTACCCGAAGACGCGGGTCGAGCTCCTGATGAACAACAATCTCGTCAATCTTGCGGGCGACGGTGTCGACATCGCGGTCCGGGTCGGCCGGATCGCCGACAGCGATCACCCGAGCCGCATGCTCGGCCATGTCGAGCAGCGGCTGGTCGCCAGCCGCGCCTATCTCGACCGCGTCGGGCCGATCGCCGAGCCGCTGGATCTCGCCGACAAGAACTGCCTGTGCTTCGCCTCGAATGGCGGGGTCCAGGTCTGGCGTTTCGCCAGGGACGGGGTGATCCGTTCGGTCAGCGTGCAGGGCGACTTCATCGCCAATGACGCGGAAACCCTGATGGCGCGCTGCATGGCCGGGTTCGGACTGACCTTGCTGCCGGGATGGCTCCTGGCGAGTGATCCGGCCGCCAAGCGGCTGGTGCGGGCCATGCCGGATTGGGCGGGCCCGGCCATGCCGCTGCACGTGCTCTGCGCCGATCGCAACCACCGGCCGCTCAAGATCCAGGCTTTCCTCGGCTTCCTCGAGGAGCGCCTGAAGGCGCATCTGGTCGCCGCGGCGCCGGTCCGGGGCGGGCCGCCGGCCGCGGATCAACTCACCTCGAACCAGACGACAAGCGGGCCCTGATCGTCGCCGAAAAGAGCTCGACGTCATCCCCGGCCGAGCGAAGCGAGGGGAAGGGGATCCAGGGGTTGCAGGGCAAAAGCCGGGACGCTGCGAAATCCCCCAAACGGAAGCACCGGCCGGTACGATTTAATGCGCCGAGAGCGCGACCTGTCGACCCCTGGATCCCCTTCCCCTCGCGTCGGCAGAAGCAAGAGCTTCTGCCGGGCTCGGCCGGGGATGACGTAGAGCCCATGTCGACTGTTGTTCCGGTTGCGATAACAGCCACCGACGCCCTTTGCGGGCCCCCTAAGGTGACAATCGAGGGCAGGGCGCGCCGTCTCTCTGGCTTCAGCTCACCTCGAACCAGGACACCAGCGGGCCCTGATCGTCGCCGATCGCCTGGGCGGAGATGATCCACTTGCCGGGATTGTCGGCCTGGAAGGCGATGCGCGTTCGGGAATGTCCGATGACGACAAGAATGCCCCCGGTTCGACTTGGTTTCTGACGGCTTGATCAAGTATGCCGGCCTGCAACTGCGGCGGCGATATTGGCAATGCAGGTCAGAGAGGCGTGACGCTAACGGACGGTAAGCAGCGGGCATCCCTTGCGGTGATGTTCACGGCGATCCGAGAGATCGAAGCCATCCATTCTGATCGGAATACATTCGACCTGTTCTTCCGCACCAACGAAACGCCAACGTTCGGTTCGACCGTCTCGAAAGGCGTCAAAAGCACCCAGATAGATCCAGCGATCGGCCGGCAAGGAGAATGTCTCAAGTCGCTGCAACGGTGACAGCGATGCGCCGATGCGAACGGCCTGCGGTCGAAGTATGGCGATCTGATCGTCGCCAACGGAATAAATGCTCAAGCGGTGCGGGGCCGACTCCCAGAAGGGGTCGAAGACGTCGAGTCGCTGGGTCTTGTCGGCTATGGAGACGACGACAAAGCGCTCGTATTCGCTGGAACGGCCGCCCTCGTAGAGTGTGATCGTCGGCTTCGCGGTAAGCGACGAGATCGTCGTTCGGCTCAGCTCGGTCGGTGCGAACCAATTCGTGATGGTCTCACGCAGTGCGTGCGGGAATTGGCCGCCAAGCGCCACGACCGAAACCGATGCCACGAAGAAAACGAGGCTGAGATAAAGGACCAGACTTATCGCAATACCGCGTGCCGACGTCTTCGCTTGCCGCATCTTGCCGGTCCCGAGCAGGGCCAGTTTTTTAGCTCACCTCGAACCAGGACACCAGCGGGCCCTGATCGTTGCCGATCGCCTGGGCGGAGATGATCCACTTGCCAGGATTGTCGGCCTGGAAGGCGATGCGGGAGGTCTGGCCGGGCGCCACCATGACGGTGTCGAGGAAGAACGGCTTCCAGCCGTCGTCGAGGCCGTCGAGCAGGCGGGCCTGGTGGCCGTGCAGGTGAACCGCCTGGAACTGCTTGGTGTCGTTGCGCAGGCCGGCCATGACGACGGTGCCGCGGCGGACCTTGAAGGCGGGCTGAGGGCCGGGCGCCCGGTCGGCCCGGCCGTTGAAGGCGGTGGCGCCGGCGGGTCTCGGCTCGATGCCGAGATCGAGCCTGAAGGCGCGCTGGAACTCCATGGTCTGGGCGATCGGATTGGGACTGAGCGGCTGCGGGGCGGTGAGCGGCGCGGGCCGGGCAGGGGAGCCGCCCGATATCGCCAGATGGCCCTTGAGGGTCGCCCCGGCGAAATTGGTCACTTCCAGCGGCACCTGCGTGCCCGGTGCGCCGGTGACGTCGAGCATGACCTCGGCGCGCTGGCCCGGGCCGAGCACGATGCGCGCCTGGTCGAGCAGGAAGGTCTCGCAGGGCTGGCCGTCGAGCGCCATCAGGGTCAAGGGCTGTCCCGGAATGGTGAATTGCAGGATGCGGGCATGGGCGGCATTGGCGAGGCGCAGCCAGAGCCGCTCGTTGGCGCGCGCCTCGATGGCGAGCGACGGCGCGCCGTTGACGGTGAGGTGGCGGCCGGCGATGCCGGGGGCGGCCTGCGGCTCCAGCACGAAGCCCGGCTCGGCAACGGCGCCCGAGCCGTCGAGCGCCCAGTCGTCGAGCACGAGCGTCAGCTCCCGGTCGGCGGTCGGCAGGCTCTGGCCATCGACGATCAGCAGGCCGGCGAGGCCGCGGCTCATCTGTCCCGCGCCGAGTTCGGAGTGCCAGGGCCGATAGAGGAAGGTGCCGGCATCCTGCGGGGTGAAGGCGATGTCGAAGCTCGCGCCGGGCGCCACCGCCTGCTGGGTCAGGCCGGGGACGCCGTCCATGCGGTTGTCGATGCGCATGCCATGCCAGTGCAGGGCGGTCGGCTCGTCCAGGCCGTTGACGAATCGCAGCCGGAATTCCTCGCCGCGGCGGGCGCGCAGCGTCGGTCCCGGATTGACGCCGTCGAAACCCCAGACCGGCGTGGCCGGCAGGTCCTGCCCGCGCAGCTTGGCCTCGCCCCGCATGGCGGTCAGCGTGCGGGGCGCGGCCTGCGCCAGCACCGGGCCGCCGGGCAGGGCGGCGATGATGGCCTGGCCGGCGGCAAGCCCGAGCCCCTGAAGCGCCTTGCGGCGGCTGATGCACGTCGAAATGGGCATGGAATACCCTGCCATGGCTTGAATCGGCCTTCCTCTTACCATGGGCGGAACCTGCCGGTCGCCTCGGGCGGGGTGCCGCCATTGCGTCGCTTCGGCGCAGCCCGCGGCCGGCGCATCCAGGCCTCGCGGCAGGCCGTCCCGCGCCAAGTCCGCGCGGCTGTCATTTTTTTGATGCATGCGGCAAAACCCGGTGCTAAGAGGCCGCGCCCGGTGGCGGTCTGCGCCTACCGGGACGAGAAGCTATTTTCGAGCGGCCCTCGGCGGGCGTGGTGGAATTGGTAGACACGCGGGATTTAGGTTCCCGTGGCGAAAGCCGTGGGGGTTCAAGTCCCTCCGCCCGCACCACCTACCGATCGGGACCGGTCCACAGACCACGAACACGAAAGAAACTGAGCCATGCAGGTGACAGCCACCCTGTCCGAAGGTCTGAAGCGCGAATTCCGCGTCGTGGTTCCCGTGACCGATCTCGCTGCGCGCGCCGACGCGCGGCTCGACGACCTCAAAGGGCGCGTCAACATCAACGGCTTCCGCCCGGGCAAGGTGCCGGTGCAGCACCTGAAGAAGCTCTATGGCAAGTCGGTGCTGGCCGAGACCATCGAGGCGCTGGTCGGCGAAGCCAACAAGAAGATCATCGAGGACAACGGCTTCAAGCTCGCCATGGAGCCGTCGGTGAAGCTGCCGGAGGCCCAGGACGAGGCCCAGGCGGTGTTCGACGGCAAGGCCGATCTCGACTACACTGTCGCCTTCGAAGTGCTGCCGACCATCACGCTCGCCGATTTCAAGGGCATCAAGGTCGAGAAGCCGGTGGTCGAGCCGGGCGAGGCCGACATCCAGGCCATGCTCGACACCATGGCCAAGCAGAACCGTCCGTTCGAGCCGAAGACCAAGGGCAAGGCCGAGACCGGCGACCGCCTGACCGTTTCTTTCGTCGGCACCATCGACGGCGAGAAATTCGACGGCGGCACCGCCGAGGACATTCAGGTCGAGATCGGCTCGAACTCGTTCATTCCGGGCTTCGAGGACCAGCTGGTCGGCGTCAAGGCCGGCGACGAGAAGCTGATCAAGGTCAAGTTCCCGTCGAACTACATGGCCCAGCAGCTGGCCGGCAAGGATGCCGAATTCGCCACCACGGTGAAGAGCATCGAGAAGCCGGGCGAGCGCGAGATCAACGACGAATTCGCCAAGATGGTCGGCTTCGAGGATCTCGAGAAGCTGAAGGGCGCGATCACCGACAAGCTGAAGGACGAATATGCCAGCGCCTCGCGCCGCAAGGTGAAGCGCGTGCTGCTCGACGCCCTCGACGAGAAACATGCCTTCGAACTGCCGCCGACCCTGGTCGAGCAGGAGTTCGAGAGCGTCTGGCGCCAGGTCACCCAGGATCTGGAATCGCGCGGCAAGACCTTCGCCGACGAGGACACCACCGAGGAAAAGGCGCGTGAGGACTACCGCAAGATCGCCGAGCGGCGGGTTCGTCTCGGCCTCGTCCTTGCGGAGATCGGTGACAAGGCCCAAATCAAGATCAGCGACGAGGAAGTGACGCGCGCGGTCGTCGAGCGGGCCCGTCAGTTCCCTGGTCAGGAGCAGCAGGTCTGGGACTATTACCGCAAGACGCCCGAAGCGCTGGCTTCGCTCCGCGCCCCGATCTTCGAGGAGAAGGTCGTGGACTATATTCTGGAACTCGCCGAAGTGACCGAGAAGGTCGTCTCCAAGGACGATCTCCTGAAGGACAACGAGGACGAGGAGGCCGCGTAAGCGGCCCCCGCGACCTCAGCTTTCGTTCTGGGTCGGTGAGGGGCCGCGCGCCACGCGGCCCCTTCGCATGTTCGGTGGGGACCAGGTTCACCTGGATTGCGCGATCCCGTTAGGATTGCGTCAAAGAGAATCGGCGAAAGACACGCCGGAATGGGCTCCTTGAGGACTTAAGACGATGCGAGATCCGGTCGACATCCTGAACAACTATCTCGTCCCCATGGTGGTCGAGCAGACCAATCGCGGCGAGCGGTCCTACGATATCTATTCGCGCCTGCTGAAGGAGCGCATCATCTTCCTGTCGGGTCCGGTCGAGGACGGCATGGCGACGCTGATCGTCGCGCAGCTGCTGTTCCTCGAGGCTGAGAACCCGAAAAAGGAGATCAGCATGTATATCAACTCGCCGGGTGGCGTCGTCACGGCGGGCATGTCGATCTACGACACCATGCAGTTCATCAAGCCGCCGGTCACCACGCTGTGCATGGGCCAGGCCGCCTCGATGGGCTCGCTGCTGCTGACCGCCGGCGCGCCCGGCCAGCGCCTGGCGCTGCCGAATTCGCGCATCATGGTGCACCAGCCCTCCGGCGGCTATCGCGGTCAGGTCACCGACATCCTGATCCATGCCGAAGAGGTCAAGGAGCTGAAGCGGCGGCTGAACGAAATCTATGTGAAACACACCGGCCGCACCCTCAAGGAGATCGAGGAAGCGCTCGAGCGCGACAATTTCATGTCGGCGGCGAAGGCCAAGGAGTTCGGGCTGATCGACCAGGTGATCGAGCAGCGCCCCGACGAGGCCGAAGCGAAGGCCTGAGGCCGATAGAGCATGGCCGCCGCGGTCGTGTCACTTTTGGGACACATGCTGCGGCCCAAGGATTGCATAGCCTCACGATGGCGTGTGACGGGCTTTACCAGCCCCTCGCATGTGACGAAATAGCGTTAATCATTTCTTGATCCGGGTCAGGCCACCATGGTTGGCTAATCGACCAGCGGGCGGACAGGCCCGGATCCGAGAGCTCAGGAGGCGATCCCGCAAGGGGGATGCCTCGCATCAAAGGGCCCGCATGTTTCGCGGGCTCGCGTGGAGAGACAGATGAGCAAAGCCGGCAGCGACGCAAAGAATACGCTCTACTGCTCGTTCTGCGGCAAGAGCCAGCACGAGGTCCGCAAGCTGATCGCGGGCCCGACGGTGTTCATCTGCGACGAGTGCGTCGAGCTGTGCATGGACATCATCCGCGAGGAATCGAAGTCCGCGCTGGTGAAGTCGAAGGACGGCATCCCGACGCCGAAGGAAATCTGCAAGGTCCTGGACGACTATGTGATCGGCCAGTTCCATGCCAAGCGCGTGCTGTCGGTGGCGGTGCACAACCACTACAAGCGGCTCAATCACGCGACCAAGCACAACGACGTCGAGCTGTCGAAGTCGAACATCCTGCTGATCGGACCGACCGGTTCGGGCAAGACGCTGCTCGCGCAGACGCTGGCCCGCATCCTCGACGTGCCCTTCACCATGGCGGATGCGACGACCCTGACGGAAGCCGGTTATGTCGGCGAGGATGTCGAGAACATCATCCTGAAGCTGCTCCAGGCCTCCGACTACAATGTCGAGCGGGCGCAGCGCGGCATCGTCTATATCGACGAAATCGACAAGATCTCGCGCAAGTCGGACAATCCCTCGATCACCCGTGACGTTTCGGGCGAAGGCGTTCAGCAGGCGCTCCTGAAGATCATGGAAGGCACGGTCGCAAGCGTTCCGCCCCAGGGCGGCCGCAAGCATCCGCAGCAGGAATTCCTGCAGGTCGACACCTCGAACATCCTGTTCATCTGCGGTGGCGCCTTTGCCGGCCTCGAAAAGATCATCTCGACCAAGGGGCAGGGCACCTCGATCGGCTTCGGCGCCAAGGTGCGGGCTCCCGAGGACCGCCGGACCGGCGAGATCTTCCGCGAGGTGGAGCCCGAGGATCTGCTGAAATACGGCCTCATCCCGGAATTCGTCGGCCGCCTGCCGGTGCTGGCGACGCTCGAAGACCTGGACGAGTCGGCTCTGAAGCGGATCCTGACCGAGCCGAAGAACGCGCTGGTGAAGCAGTATCAGCGGCTGTTCGAGATGGAGAATGTCGACCTGTCGTTCCACGAGGACGCGCTCGGCGCGGTCGCCCGCAAGGCGATCGACCGCAAGACCGGCGCGCGCGGGCTGCGTTCGATCATGGAGAGCATCCTGCTCGACACGATGTACGACCTGCCGGGCCTGGAAGGCGTCGAGGAAGTGGTGATCTCGGACGAGGTGGTGCAGGGCAAGGCGCGCCCGCTCTACATCTATTCCGAGAAGGAAAAGGCCGCGAGCGCCTGAGGCGCCGCGACCCCTGACGATCGGAAAGGCGGGCTTCGGGCCCGCCTTTTTCATTTTGGCACAGGGGCCGGCCGCGACCCGGCCATGCCCGTCCCAAAACGGCAGGCGGCAAAAAGAGCGGCAAAAAGAAAGGCGGGCCTGGGCCCGCCTGAAGGTGGAGGTCTGCGGAGGAAACGGTCGGAGGGGATCGATCAATCGTAGCTGAAACGGGTGCCGCGGCCGGTCCAGGTCAGCGTCACATTGCTCACCTGGCACAGGTTGATCTCGCGGGCTTCGGACTTGTCGCCGTCTTCGTAGACGATGCGCAGGTCGAACATGCAGGCCTGGGTCCGGCGCGGGAAGGTGATGTTGCGGCGGGTGCCGGAGGGCATGACGCCTTCGCCGAGAATGTCGCGACCCCAATTGTTGTTGGCCGACGGGCTGACATAGACCTCGTTGACCTGATAGCCGGTGCGGTTGATCAGCGAGAAATTCTGCTGGGCCTGCGCGAAGGCTTCGGTCGAGGCGACCACCGAGGCAAGGGCGAGGGATGCGAGGAGAAGGCGACGGTGCATGGGGAACTCCCGTGATGTGCTGATAGGGTCGAATGGGCACCGCGCCGAGACCCTGGCCGTGTCGCTGCGGTCCCTTGCCGCCGGTCCGGCGCAATCCCCCGAAGGACTGCTGCGGTCTGGCGGGTTCGGCCGGCGGCCCGTCCCCCTCGTCGAGGCATGGTCATTGACTAGGGGCCGAATGTTTCAGCGTTTCGCCGTGCCGCGCCACGTCATGTGGCGGTTGAATGCGATTGTTTCAGCCCCGTGACCGGTGCCCGGACGGCCGCCGCGAAGGCGGATCCTGCACCGCCCGGGCGAGCCATGCGTCCAGGGACTGCCGGCCAACTTGTGGGCGCTGCACAAACGACCCTATCGGCTGCCTTGACACCTCACGGGTGCACCGCCACCTAATGGTGACCGACAGACCCCCGGGCAGGGTTCATGCCAGGGGTCGGCCAAGCGCCACGAGCGCCTTTGGGTTGCCGCATCGGCTCCCCAGCAGGGCCTCATTCCCGCCGCCGTCCCCGCGCGACATATGTGGCAAGCAGGTCCATGCCCCGGATCATCCGAGCGCCGTGTCGGGACGGGCCCATAAGGGCCGTTTTCAGCGGCGTGTCGAGCAAAGGACGAGAGCATCATGAGCGAGACCAAGAAGCGTCCGCCCCTCACCCCCGGCGAAGTGAAGAGCTTCCCCGTTCTGCCGTTGCGCGACATCGTGGTGTTTCCCCACATGATCGTGCCGCTGTTCGTCGGCCGCGAGAAATCGATTCGCGCCCTCGAGGAGGTGATGCGCGCCGAAACGCATATCCTGCTCGCCACCCAGATGAATGCGCAGGACGACGATCCGGCTCCGGAAGCGATCTATGACATCGGCACGCTGGCGAGCGTGCTGCAGCTGCTCAAGCTGCCCGACGGCACCGTCAAGGTGCTGGTCGAAGGCGTGACCCGCGCGAAGATCGCCGGCTATTCGACCCGCGAGGATTTCTATGAGGCCGAAGCGACCGTGGTTGCCGACGAGGTCGGCGACAAGGTCCAGGTCCAGGCGCTGGCCCGCTCGGTCGTCACCGAGTTCGAAGGCTATGTGAAGCTGAACAAGAAGGTCTCGCCCGAGATCGTCTCGGTGGTCGGCCAGATCGAGGACGCCTCGAAGCTCGCCGATACGGTCGCCTCCCATATCGCGGTCAAGATCTCCGACAAGCAGACCGTGCTCGAGACGCTCGACGTCGCCAAGCGCCTGGAAAAGGCGCTCGGCCTGATGGAGAGCGAGATCTCGGTGCTGCAGGTCGAGAAGAAGATCCGCACCCGCGTCAAGCGGCAGATGGAGAAGACCCAGCGCGAGTATTATCTCAACGAGCAGATGAAGGCGATCCAGAAGGAGCTCGGCGACGAAGAGGGCCGGGACGAGCTGGTCGAGCTGGAAGACAAGATCAAGCGGACCAAGCTGTCCAAGGAAGCCCGCGACAAGGCCCATCACGAGCTGAAGAAGCTGCGTCAGATGTCGCCCATGTCGGCGGAAGCCACCGTCGTGCGCAATTATCTCGACTGGATGCTGTCGCTGCCCTGGGGCAAGAAGTCGAAGATCAAGAAGGACCTCGCCGGGGCCCAGTCGACGCTCGACAACGACCATTTCGGGCTCGACAAGGTCAAGGACCGCATCGTCGAGTACCTGGCCGTGCAGCAGCGCGCCAACAAGCTCACCGGCCCGATCCTGTGCCTCGTCGGCCCTCCCGGCGTCGGCAAGACCTCACTCGGCAAGTCCATCGCCAAGGCGACGGGACGCGAATTCGTGCGCATCTCGCTCGGCGGCGTGCGTGACGAGGCCGAGATCCGTGGTCACCGGCGGACCTATATCGGTTCGATGCCCGGCAAGATCATCCAGTCGATGAAGAAGGCCAAGACGGCGAACCCGCTGTTCCTGCTCGACGAGATCGACAAGATGGGCCAGGACTTCCGGGGCGATCCCTCGGCGGCCCTGCTGGAAGTGCTGGATCCCGAGCAGAACGCCACCTTCAACGATCATTACCTCGAGGTCGATTTCGACCTGTCGAACGTCATGTTCGTGACCACGGCCAATACGCTCAACATCCCGCCGGCCCTGCTGGACCGGATGGAGACGATCCGCATCGCCGGCTATACCGAGGACGAGAAGCGCGAAATCGCCAAGAAGCACCTGATCCCCAACGCCATCAAGAAGCATGGCCTGGCGGAAAAGGAATGGTCGATCGACGACGAAGCGCTGATGACGGTCGTCCGCCGCTACACCCGCGAGGCGGGCGTGCGTAACCTCGAGCGTGAAATGTCCAATCTCGTCCGCAAGGCCGTGAAGGACCTGACCTTGACCAAGAAGAAGACGATCAAGGTCACGCCCAAGGTGGTCGAGGATTATCTCGGCGTGCCGCGCTATCGCTACGGCATGGCGGAGACCGAGGATCAGGTGGGCGCGGTGACGGGCCTGGCCTGGACCGAGGTCGGCGGCGAGCTGTTGACCATCGAAGCCGTGATGATGCCCGGCAAGGGCCGCATGACGGTGACCGGCAACCTGCGCGACGTGATGAAGGAATCGATCAGCGCGGCGGCATCCTATGTCCGCTCGCGGGCCATCGACTACGGCATCAAGCCGCCGCTCTACGACAAGCGCGACGTGCACGTGCACGTGCCGGAGGGGGCAACCCCGAAGGACGGCCCGTCGGCGGGCATCGCCATGGCCACCGCCATCGTGTCGGTCATGTCGGGCATTCCGATCCGCAAGGACATCGCTATGACCGGCGAAGTGACGCTGCGCGGGCGGGTTCTGCCGATCGGCGGCTTGAAGGAGAAGCTGCTGGCGGCGTTGCGTGGCGGCCTGAAAGTGGTGCTCATCCCCGAGGAGAACGCCAAGGATTTGGCGGAAATCCCCGACAATGTGAAGAACGGGCTGGAGATCATCCCGGTCGGTCGCATGGACGAGGTGCTCAAGCACGCCCTGATCCGCCAGCCGGTTCCGATCGTCTGGGACGAGGATGCGGAGCAGGTGGCGTCGCCCAAGGCGGGCGATGACGATGCGGCAGGCGCGCTCGCGCACTGAGCTTCACAGGCTGGAACTGTCGAAAGCCCCGGGTCTCGGCCCGGGGTTTTCTGTTGAAAGCCCCGGATTTCATGGCTTTGAGGCGTTGAAAAGCCCCGCCAGCCTTGATTTCCGCCCGATCACGCGGCACAGGATGTCGTCCTCGCCGGCAATGGAATCCCTGATTCCCGGTCCGGCTAGATCAAGGAGAAAAGCCGTGACCAAGAACGAACTCATCGCAGCTGTTGCCGAGAAGGCAGGCCTGACGAAGGCGCAGGCGGGTTCTGCCGTGGATGCCACGTTCGACATCATCGAGGCCACCCTTAAGGCTGGCGGCGACGTGAAGCTGGTTGGCTTCGGCGCGTTTTCGGTGAGCAACCGCGCAGCCCGCGACGGCCGTGATCCGCGCACCGGCAAGCCGGTGAAGATCGCCGCCTCCAAGGCGCCCAAGTTCTCGGCCGGCAAGGGCCTGAAGGACGCCGTCAACAGCTGACGGAACAGCAGTGCTTCGCGAGCGCCGCCGGGCCCCCCGGCGGCGTTCGCCGTTTCAGGGGGCCGGTTTCGGGCCGTCCTCAGTTTTCGACAGGCCCTTGCCTCGACCGACCGGGGCGGCTAAATGGCGTGCTTGATCGGTCCGGGCGGTTAGCTCAGTTGGTAGAGCGCCTGCTTTACACGCAGGATGTCGGCGGTTCGAGCCCGTCACTGCCCACCATTCCCTTCAGATCCCTTGGAATAGCGCCGTGCGCAACGCGTAGCGCTCGACCCTCGCCCACGTCTTCGTGGGAGAGGGGTTACGCGCCTCTCACTCCGCGTGCCGCCGCGCCAGCGCAGCCCCTGGCCAGAGCTTGGCGGCGGCGCGGGCATATTGCGGCGGCAGGCTGAGGCTGGCGCCCAGCGCTTCCGCGGCATGCCAGCCCCAGCGCGGGTCGTCGAGAATGGCGCGGGCGAGCGCCACCTGGTCGGCGGCGCCGCTTTCGAGGATCTCCTCGGCCTGGTCGGCCCGGGCGATCATGCCGACGGCGCGGGTGGTGATGCCGGAGCCGGCCTTGACCGCCTTGGCGAAGGGCACCTGGTAGCCGGGCGACACCGCGACCCGGATCCTCGGGGTGACGCCGCCCGAGGAGACACAGGCATAAACGAGGCCGGCGGCCCGCAGATCGGCGGCGAGCGCCACCGCGTCCTCGACCTGCAGGCCATCCTCGGCCCAGTCCTGGCCGGTGATGCGCGCGCCGAGCGCCACGCCTTGGGGCAGGGCGGCCCTGACCGCGCCGGCGAGCGCCAGCGGCCAGGAGAAGCGGTTGGCGCGCTTGCCGCCGAAGCCGTCGTCGCGCTGGTTGGAGATCGGGCTCATGACATTGTGCATGAGATAGCCGTGCGCCATGTGCAGCTCGACCACGTCGAAGCCGATCCTGGCCGCCCGCCCGGCGGCCGCGACGAAGGCGTGGGTGATGCGCGCGACATCCTCGGCATCGAAAGCCCTGGGCGTGTGCCAGCCCTCGTCGAAGGGGATCGCGGAGGCCGCCAGCACGTTCCAGGGATCGGCATCGGGCCCGAGCGCGAGGCCGCCTTCCCAGGGCCGCTGGGCCGAGCCCTTGCGGCCGGCATGGCCGATCTGGATGCCGAAGCGGGTGCCGGGCAGGGCGACCGCGCGGGCCGCCGCGAGCGCACGTGCCAGGCTTGCCTCGTTGGCGTCGGAATAGAGGCCGAGGCAGCCATGGGTGATCCGGCCCTGGCGCTCGACGGCCGCCACCTCGAGCACGACGAGGCCGGCACCCGACATGGCGAGGGTCATCAGGTGCTGCAGGTGCCAGTCGCTGGCGCAGCCGTCATTGGCCGAATATTGGCACATCGGCGCGACGACGATGCGGTTGGGAACGCGCACCGGGCCAAGATCGAGGGGTGAGAACAGCAAGCTCATCGGTCGGGCTCCTCGGGGACGGAGGCCATGGGCCGGCATGTCGCCGCCATTGCCGTCGCGCGTCGGCCCGATCAGGCCGCAAAGCCGGCGCCGCGGCAAGGGGCCGGGCGCGGCGCGCGCATGTGTGCCGCGCAGGTCACCCTGGACTGCGACAATGTGGCTTAGCGTGGCTAATCCGGGTAATCCACGCATCCGTTCTCCGAAGAGGCCGTTCCGTGGAACGTCCGTGCTCCGGGGCTGTGCAGCCAAGACAGCGAAATTCTTCGGAAACGCCATGACAACCACGACGCAGGACATGCTGGCGGCCGGCGACCGGCTCGCCCGCCGCAATGCCTTCATCCTGGCGCTGGCGACCGCCTTGGCGGGCGCCAATACCACCGTGATGTTCGCCACCGGCGCGATCGTCGGCGCCGGGCTCGCCCCGTCGCGGTCGCTGGCGACCTTGCCGATCTCGATCTTCGTGGTGGGCCTGGCGGCCGCCTCGCTGCCGGTCGGCATGCTGATCCATCGGGTCGGACGCCGGGCGGCCTACCTGATCGCCACCTCGGCCGGCGTGCTGACCGGCCTGTTCGGCTATCTCGGCGTGACGCTCGCGAGCTTTCCGATCTTCTGCCTCGCCACCTTCTGCGCGGGCTTTTACGCCTCGGCCGCCCAGAGCTACCGGTTCGCGGCCGCCGACACCGCCTCGGACGCGTTCCGGCCAAAGGCGATCTCCTGGGTCATGACCGGCGGCATCATTGCCGGCGTGGTCGGGCCGCAGCTGGTGGTCTGGACCAAGGACGCGCTGCCGCCGGTGCTGTTCGCCGGGACCTATATCGGCCAGGCCGTGGTCGCGATCCTCGCCGGCCTGATCCTGTCCTTCATCGACATCCCGAAGCCGAAGCCGGTGGCGGCGGCGGCCCGCCGGCCGGTGTCGCGCTTCTTCCGCGACCGGGCCTTCCTGACCGCGGTGATCTGCGGTGCCTCGACCTACATGCTGATGAACTTCGTCATGACCGCGGCGCCGCTGGCCATGATCGGCTGCGGCCACGGGGTCGATGACGCGGCCTACGGCATCCAGTGGCACGTCATCGCCATGTACGGCCCGAGCTTCTTCACCGGCAGCCTGATCACCCGCTTCGGCGCGCCGCGAATCGTTGCCGTCGGGCTCGGGCTGACCGCGCTGGCGGCGGTCACCGGGCTCGTCGGGCTGACGGTTGCGCATTTCTACGGAGCCCTGGTGCTGCTCGGGCTCGGCTGGAACTTCGGCTATATCGGCGCCAGCGCCATGGTGGCGGCAACCGCCCGGCCGGAAGAACGCACCCAGGTCCAGTCGATCAACGATTTCTGCGTGTTCGGCGTGATGGCCGTCGGATCCTTTTCTTCCGGGCAGATTCTGACCAATTACGGCTGGGACATGGTCAATTGGGTGGTCTTCCCGATCGTCATCATCGCCGCCGTCTCGCTGGCGCTGGGAACGGCGCGCCGGGTTCCCGCCGTCGCAAGCTGACCGGCCCCGCCCCCGACAAGACGAACCTCTCCCCGGTCGCCTAAAGGCCGAGGCTCGGCATAGCTCTCTTTCGTTGCTTCCCTGAAAGGACTTTGGCAAAAAAGCGACGGTCCCGCGACAGCCGGAGTCCCCAGCGCTGCGCGCGGTGAACAACAGGCAAGAAGAGCCGGCCGAAGTGGTCGGACGGTCGCCCATTCGGGCGGCTGGTCGAGAGGAACGTTGTCAATGAGCACAGCCCTTTGGGTAATTATCGGCTGCGGACTTCTGTCCGTGGTCTACGGCGCTTGGGCGACCAAGACGCTGATGGCGCAGGATCCAGGTTCCGCGCGAATGCAGGAAATCGCGGGTGCGGTCGCCGAGGGCGCGCAGGCCTATCTCCGTCGCCAGTACCTGACCATTTCGATCGTCGGCATCGTCATTCTCGCGGCGCTTTATTTCTTGCTCGGCGGCATCGTTGCGATCGGCTTCCTGATCGGCGCGCTGCTGTCCGGTGCGGCGGGCTTCATCGGCATGAACGTTTCGGTGCGCGCCAATGTGCGCACGGCCCAGGCGGCGACCAAGTCGCTCGCCGCCGGCCTCGACATCGCCTTCAAGGCCGGCGCGGTCACCGGCCTCCTGGTCGCCGGCCTCGCCTTGCTCGGCGTTGCCGGCTATTTCTGGGTTCTCACCGGCCCGATGGGCCTCGGCATGGCCAGCCGCACGGTCATTGACGCGCTCGTCGCGCTCGGCTTCGGCGCTTCGCTCATCTCGATCTTCGCCCGTCTCGGCGGCGGCATCTTCACCAAGGGCGCCGATGTCGGCGCCGACCTCGTCGGCAAGGTCGAAGCCGGTATTCCCGAGGATGATCCGCGCAACCCGGCCACCATCGCCGACAATGTCGGCGACAATGTCGGCGACTGCGCGGGCATGGCCGCCGACCTCTTCGAAACCTATGCGGTGACCGTGGTCGCCACCATGGTGCTGGCGGCGATCTTCTTCGCCAAGGCATCGCCTGCCGTGCTGCAGGCCGCCCTGATCTATCCCCTGGCGATCTGCGCGGTGTGCATCGTCACCTCGATCGCCGGCACCTTCTTCGTCAAGCTCGGCGCCTCCAACTCGATCATGGGCGCGCTCTACAAGGGTCTGATCGCCACCGGCGCCCTGTCGATCGTCGGCCTTGCCGGCGCGACCCAGTTCGTCACCGGCTGGGGTGAGCTCGGGGTTGTCGCCGGCCAGTCGGTCACCGGCAAGGCCCTGTTCCTCTGCGGCCTGGTCGGCCTGGCCGTCACCGGCCTGATCGTCTGGATCACCGAATATTACACCGGCACCGGCAAGCGCCCGGTCGTGTCGATCGCCCAGGCCTCGGTCACCGGTCACGGCACCAACGTGATCCAGGGCCTTGCCGTGTCGCTCGAATCGACCGCTCTGCCGGCGATGGTCATCGTCGGCGGCATCATCGCCACCTTCCAGCTCGCCGGCCTTTACGGCACGGCGATCGCGGTCACCACCATGCTCGGCCTCGCCGGCATGATCGTGGCGCTCGACGCCTTCGGCCCGGTCACCGACAATGCCGGCGGCATTGCCGAAATGGCCGGCCTGCCGAAGGAAGTGCGCCAGTCGACCGATGCGCTCGACGCCGTCGGCAACACCACCAAGGCGGTCACCAAGGGTTATGCCATCGGCTCGGCGGGCCTCGGCGCGCTGGTGCTGTTCGCGGCCTATACCAACGACCTGCAGCAGTTCATCGATGCGGGCCTGCCCTATTTCCGGGATGTCGGGAAGGTCTCCTTCGACCTGTCCAACCCCTATGTGGTGGCCGGCCTGATCTTCGGCGGCCTCATTCCCTACCTGTTCGGCGGTATCGCCATGACCGCCGTCGGCCGGGCCGCCGGTTCGGTGGTCGAGGAAGTCCGTCGCCAGTTCAAGGAGAAGCCGGGCATCATGGCCGGCACCGACCGGCCGGATTACGGCCGGGCCGTCGACATGCTGACCCGCGCCGCGATCAAGGAGATGATCATCCCCTCGCTGCTGCCGGTCCTGGCGCCGCTGGTCGCCTATTTCGGCGTGCTGTGGCTGTCCGGCTCGAAGGCCTCGGCCTTCGCCGCGCTGGGGGCCTCGCTGCTCGGTGTGATCGTCAACGGCCTGTTCGTCGCCATCTCCATGACTTCGGGCGGCGGCGCCTGGGACAATGCCAAGAAGTCCTTCGAGGACGGTTTCGTCGACAAGGACGGCGTCAAGCACCTGAAGGGCTCCGATGCGCATAAGGCATCGGTGACCGGCGATACCGTCGGCGACCCCTACAAGGACACGGCGGGCCCCGCCGTGAACCCCGCGATCAAGATCTGCAACATCGTCGCCCTGCTGCTGCTGGCCATTCTCGCGCACTGACCAGGCGCGACGGCACGAAAACGAACCCCGCGGAGCGATCCGCGGGGTTTTTCGTTGGGCGAATGCGAATGGCGAATGGGGAAGGCGCGTCAACCCTCGCCCACGTCTTCGTGGGAGAGGGTGGCGCCGGCAGGCGCCGGGTGAGGGTGGTTGCGTCGGTGCTATCGGTGCGCTTCGGGTGAAATCGAGGGCCTGGGCCCTTCAAACCCTCACCCGGCCGCTGCCGTCAGGCAGAAGCAATTGCTTCTGCCGAGGCCACCCTCTCCCGCAAGCGGGCGAGGGTTTACGCGCGGCCGCGTTAGGTCCGCGGGCCCTGCATGATCTGGCGCAGCAGGCTGGCTTCCTCGCCGCCGCTGGTGGTGGTGCGGGTGATGAAGTCGAACACCTTGCCGTCCTGCAGGCCGTAATTGGCGATCCGCTCGACCTTGCGCTCGCGGGTGAAATAGACCGCAATGACATTGCGTTCGACCGTCCGCAGCGGCTGGAACAGATACGAGCGCGTCTGCTTCTCGTTGATGTAGTAGAACACGTCGCCGCTGATCGTGGAGATCGTCGTGGGCGTGCCGAGCGCGACCAGAACCTGGTCCTGGCTGTTGCCCGGGCGGACCTGGGCAAGCGCCTCCTCGGAGACGATATAGCCGCGGTTGAACGTCTCGCCCGCCGTGAACGAGGGCGCCGAGGGCAAGGACGGCATGGTCAGGGACGGGCCGTTGGAACATGCGCCGGTCAGGAGCGCGGCACCGATCACCATCGCTGCCTTGGAGAATGAGGACTTCACGGGCACCATTCGTACAACCTTCAACACCCTGCGGCGTCGCGGACGCCACCCCGCGCTTGAATGCGGGGGCGCGTTGACGTACCCCGCATGCGCATTCTTTTCAACCCAAAGCCGGACTGAACCTCATGATCTTCGGCCTTTTCCGCCGGAACAAGGGCGACGAGACGATCCGCAGCCTTTACGGCGCCATCGTGGCGCAATCGCGCAATCCCGCCTTCTTCCGCGACCACGGCGTGGCCGACACCGTCGAAGGCCGTTTTGAGATGGTGGTGTTGCATATTTTCCTCGTGCTGCACCGGCTGAAGGAAGAGGCTCCGGAACGGCGCGAGCTGGGCCAGGCGCTGTTCAATCTCCTGTTCTTCGACCTCGACCGCGGCCTGCGCGAGCTCGGCGTCGCCGATACCAAGGTGCCGAAACGCATCAAGAAGATGGGCGAAGCCTTCTACGGGCGGGTCAAGGCCTATGACGAGGCGCTGGCGAGCGGCGAGCCGAAACAGCTCGAACAGGCGATCGCCCGCAATATTCTCGGCCGGCCGGATGCCGAGGCATCGGCGCTTGCGGCCTATGTCCGGGCCGCTGCCGCCGATCTCGCCGCCTTGCCGTTTGAACATCTGGCCAATGGCCGGATATCCTTCCCGCTGGTTCGCCACGGAGGCCCGTCATGACCGCTCAACACGCCGCTGGAAGCCTGCCGCGCTGGCCGGTGCGAATCCAGGAGGTGCCGGCCGGCGGCCGCCATGTCCGGCGCGACCGGCTGCAGCCGGCCGACAGCGCCGCGCTGGCGGCGGCGATCGGCGTCGAGGCGATCGAGGCTTTCCTGCTCGACGTGGAGATCCGGCCTCATCACGGTGACGGCCTGGCGGTGACCGGCCGCGTGCAGGCGAGGGTGGTGCAGACCTGCGTTGTCAGCCTGGAGCCGGTCTCCAATGTCATCGAGGAGGAGGTCGAGGCGAGCTATCGGCCGGTCGA
The DNA here is from genome assembly GCA_017304475.1 of Hyphomicrobiales bacterium. GTDB lineage: Bacteria > Pseudomonadota > Alphaproteobacteria > Rhizobiales > Phreatobacteraceae > Phreatobacter. Next base: position 92,206 of record JAFKKV010000022.1, read on the forward strand.
CAAGCTGAAGCCGCATCTCGTCCATGACGAGGAGGACGGGCTGGCCATCGACGCTTCGGTCGCGGCCGACGATCCCCTGATCGGCAATGAGATCGACCTCGCCGCCATCGCGATCGAATTCCTGGCGCTGGCGGTCGATCCCTATCCGCGCCGGCCGGACGCCACCTTCGAGACGCCCCAGGCCGGCAACGCGGTCTCGCCCTTCGCCGGGCTCGCCAAACTGAAACGCGAACCTTGATGGGCCGCATCAAACTTTCGCCGCAGCCACCCTGCCTCTTGTGCCGACGGAGCGAGACGCTATTGTCCCGGCTCCCTGGGCCGATCGGTTTCCAGAAACACAACCGGCGTCCGATGCGACGCTCGAACGGGATGGCGAATGTCTGAGAAGGTCAGGCTGGCCCTTGATGCCATGGGGGGCGATTTCGGACCCTCGGTCATCATTCCGGGCGCCGAGATCGCCTTGTCGCGCCATCGCGACCTGGAATTCGTGCTGGTTGGCGATGAGCGGCAGATCCTGCCGCTTCTGGCCGCCAATCCGCGCGTCAAGGCGCATGCGCAGATCGTCCATACCGACATCGCCATTCGCATGGACGACAAGCCGTCCAAGGCTCTGCGCTACGGCCGCCGGGTGTCGTCGATGTGGAAAGTGCTCGACGAGGTCAAGTTCGGCCGGGCCGCCGCCGCCGTCTCCGCCGGCAATACCGGCGCGCTGATGGCCATGGCGGCCTTCAACCTGAAGACCATGGCCGGCATCGAGAGGCCGGCGCTGGCGGCGCTCTGGCCGACGCTCAGGGGCGAATCGATCGCGCTCGACATGGGGGCGACCATCGGCGCGGACGCCCGCGCCTTGGTCGACATGGCCGTCATGGGCGCCGCCATGGCGCAGGTGGTGTTCGACCTGGAGCGGCCGACCGTCGGCCTGCTCAATATCGGCGTCGAAGAGGTCAAGGGCCTGGAATTCATTCGCGAGGCCGGCCAGATCCTGCGCGACGCCAATCTGTCGAGCCTGGACTACAAGGGCTTCGTCGAAAGCGACGATATCGGCAAGGGCGTCGTCGACGTGGTGGTCACCGAGGGCTTTACCGGCAATATCGCGCTGAAGACCGCCGAGGGCACCGCCAAGCAGATCGGTGAATATCTGCGCGGCGCGATGTCGCGGACCTGGCGGTCGCGGCTGGGTTATCTCCTCGCCCGCACCGCCTTCGCCACGCTGCGGGAAAAGATGGACCCGCGCAAAAGCAATGGCGCCGTGTTTCTCGGCCTCAATGGCGTCGTGATCAAGAGCCATGGTGGTACCGATCCACTTGGCTTTGCGAGCGCCGTCGATATCGCCTACGACATGGCGCGCTACGACCTCCAATCCAAGATTCGTTCGATGGTTGATGCCTATCATGCGTCGCGGGCCGAGCCCGCGCCCGTTTCCCTCGAGGCCGCATCGTGACACTGCGTTCCGTTGTCCTCGGCGTCGGCAGTTATCTGCCCGAACGTGTCCTGACCAATGCCGAATTGTCCGAGCGTGTCGACACCTCGGACGAATGGATCGTGCAGCGCACCGGCATCCGTGAGCGCCATATCGCGGCCGACGGCGAGACCACCTCGGATCTCGGCCTGAAGGCCGCCGAGGCGGCACTGGCCCATGCCGGCATCGCCGCCGCCGATATCGACCTGATCCTGCTGGCCACCTCGACGCCGGACCGCACCTTCCCGGCCAGCGCCACGGCCATCCAGGCGCGGCTCGGCATCACCCATGGTGCGGCCTTCGACCTGCAGGCGGTCTGCTCGGGCTTCGTCTTCGCGGTCGCCACCGCCGACAAATTCCTCCGCTCGGGCAGCCACAAGCGGGCGCTGGTGATCGGCGCCGAGACCTTTTCGCGCATTCTCGACTGGGAAGACCGGGGCACCTGCGTGCTGTTCGGCGACGGCGCCGGCGCCGTCGTGCTGGAGGCCCAGGAGCAGCCCGAGGGGATTGTCGGGCGCGGCGTGCTGACCACCCATTTGCGGTCCGACGGGCGGCATACGCCGAAGCTCTATGTCGACGGCGGCCCGTCGCTGACCGGCACGGTGGGGCATCTGCGCATGGAGGGCCGCGAGGTCTTCAAACATGCGGTCGGCATGATCACCGACGTGATGAACGACGCCTATGCCGCGACCGGCACCAGTTCGGCCGATCTCGACTGGTTCGTGCCGCATCAGGCGAACAAGCGGATCATCGATGCCTCCGCCGACAAGCTGAAGATCGCGCCGGAAAAGGTCGTGATGACCGTCGACCGGCACGGCAACACCTCGGCCGCCTCGATTCCGCTGGCGCTCGACGTGGCGGTCAAGGACGGGCGCATCCAGAAGGGCCATCTGGTCATGCTGGAGGCCATGGGGGGCGGCTTCACCTGGGGCTCGGCGCTGATCCGCTGGTGAGGGCTGAAACGTCCGGAGCCTCCCTTAGGTGGTTGACCGGGGCCTCTTGAGGCCATAGTGATAATGAAATCAGGGTGATAAGCGTGGCCGTCGGTTCCTGGAACCGGTGGTTCGGTGGCTTTTCCGGGGCTTGCATTGGGGGTCGACATGACGGGCAAAACCGTCACGCGCGCGGATTTGTGCGAAGCTGTCTATCAAAAGGTGGGGCTGTCGCGGACCGAATCGGCGCAGCTCGTCGAACTGGTCCTGAAGGAAATCACCGACTGTCTCGCCGAGGGCGAGACGGTGAAGCTGTCGTCATTCGGTTCGTTCGTCGTGCGCTCCAAGGGCGAACGGGTCGGACGCAACCCGAAGACCGGCCAGGAAGTGCCGATCGCGCCGCGCAGGGTGATGGTGTTCAAGCCGTCCAATATCCTGAAGGCCCAGATCAACGGCCACAGCACCGCGGGCCTGAAGGACTGACAGCGCGGCGAGGCGGCGAAATCGCCTCGGCCAGCCCCGTCCACGCGCGGTTTTGGATTGTCGCGCGGTCACGAATCCGTCACCGTTTCGCCGCCGGTCCCGGCTAAGGGATCGAGGCTCCGAAACAATTGGTTCGCTCAGTGGACAAGGCACCGGACGCATATCGCACGATCAGCGAGGTCGCCGAGGATCTCGACCTGCCACAACATGTCCTGCGCTTCTGGGAAACCCGATTTGCCCAGATCAGGCCGCTGAAGCGCGGCGGCGGACGGCGTTATTACCGCCCTGACGATATCGACCTGCTGAAGGGCATCCGCCATCTGCTTTATGGCGAGGGCTACACGATCCGCGGCGTCCAGCGGATCATCAAGGAAAGCGGCGTCAAGGCGATCCAGGCGCTCGGCCGCGGCGAGGGCGGCGCGGCCTTGCCCAAGCCGGGTGGCCCGGTGGTGGTCGACCCTGAAGGCGAGGCGCCGGGCGAGACGATGCGGGGGCCCCAGGCCTCGGGCCTGCGGGCCAGCCTGAAGGGCCTGCTGCCGGCGCTGCGCGGCGAGCCGGCCCACCACCAGGACGAGGCGCATGAGCGCGCGGAGCCGGCTTTCGACGACGACGAGCCTGATATCGACGCGTTCGACGACGATGAGGATGAGGCCGGGCCGCAGCGGATGCCGCAATCGGCCGCCGACCAGCCGCAGCAGCCTCGGCCGGCGCCGACTCAGAGATCCGGCCAGGACCTGTCGGCCGGCCAGCCCTGGGCGCCTGCCGGATCCGGTCCGCGGCCCGCGCCGCCGCCACGCGCCGAGGGCCCGCTTGCCGCACAGAGCCACCACGCGGCGCCGACCACGCTGCTCGCAGCCGACGATATCCGCAAGCTGCAGTCGGCGCTCTACGAACTGACCGAGTGCCGCAAGCGGCTCGATCAGGCCTTCGAGATACAGTGAGGCTGCAAAGCGGGGCGGCGGCGCGGTCGGGTCTCGGCTCGAAGGCTGATCCCTGCCGGCTGGCCGCGCGCCGGCGCAAAAAAGAGCCGCCCGGAGGCGGCTCAGTCTCATGAAGAAGATGCACTGCGAAGGATGATACGCCGCGCTTGTGGCTAATAGCGGGCAATGACCGCCGCCGGGCCGGTGGTGAAGCGATAGTTGAGGCCGAGGCGGACCTCGTGGCCCTGATATCCGGCGCTGACCAGGAAGGGATAGGTCTTCTTGGAGAAGTCGGTGTAGCGATATTCGACCAGGCCCGAGACGTTCGGCGTGAAGCGGTATTCGGCGCCGACACCGGCGGTCCAGCCGATATGGGTGTTGGCGGTGTTGACGCCGAAGGCCGGAGCCGCGCCCTTCAGGCCGCCAAAGGCGAAGCCGCCTGTCGCGTAGAGCAGCAGGTCGGGGGTTGCCAGGACACCGGCGCGAGCCCGCAACGAGCCGAACCATTCGGCCTTGGCGGTCAGCGGATTGCCGAAGACCGGGACGGTCTTCTTGATGTCGGAGACCGAGATGTCGGCGGCGAGACCGATCAGGAGGCTGTTGAACTGCCAGTCATAGCCGGCCTGGAGGCCGCCGAAGACACCGCTGGCGCCACCCAGATTGAGGCCGCTATTGTTGTTGAAGCGGCCGCTGAAACCATAGCCGAGATGGGCGCCGGCATAAAAGCCGGTCCAGTCCGCGACCGGCACAGCGATGGCCGCTGCGACCGGCACACGGGCCACGCCGAGGTCGGCCGCCTGTGCCGCCGGAACGACGGCCGCAAAGGCGGTGGCCGCGCGGAGAAAGCCTTTCAATGTCATCTTGGCTGGATCCTTTCACATGTTGGGCAGAGACGAAGCGGGGCCGTCGGCCGAGCCTTGCGGCGCGAGGCCGCGGGTCGCAATGGGGCGCGCCGAGACGGCACCGGAGCGTGGCCTGGCGCAGGGTTTCCGGCCGGCTGGATGCTCATGCCGATGGCCCCCCCGGCCGCCACTCGCTTCCGATCGTTCGCCTGCGGCCGCCGATGACCGACCGCCTGCGCCCGATGCGTCACGTCCGATTCCCCGCAAAAACCCTAGCGGGGCATCCGGGAGCCGTATCCCCGCCGAACGGAGGGGAAGACGAAACGGCGCTCAGGGGCTCGTGGCGAGGCGCAGGGCAACGCCGCGGGGGCAAGGGGGGACTGCCGCGGCCCGGGCGTTTGCCAGGCTTTGGCCTTCCGATGCGCTCAGGTCGCGCCTTTGGGAAAGCGGGGCAGGGCCGGGTCGAACAGGGCCCATTCCGGCGCCGAACTGGTCCAGATGACGGCCTCGGGGCGAATGCCCTCGGCGTGATCCAGCGCGCCGACCCGGACGACGATGAATTCGGTGTTTTCCAGCGACTGGCTGAGCAGCTGCGTGCCGCAGGCCGCACAGAACGAACGCCGCATGTGATGGCCGCTATCGGCCGACGAATCGTAATGGGCCGGCGCCCCTTCGATCGCGAGACCGGCCTGGGGCACGATGATGTTCATCGTGGCATTGCCGCTGGCCCAATATTGGCAATCCCGGCACCAGCAGAGCCGCGTCGCGACCGGTTGTCCCTGGTAGCGGAAGCGGACCGCGCCGCAGCGGCATCCCCCTGTGCCTGCCATTGCTGCCGCTCCCATCCGATCAACCTGCCTGCCGGCAGACTATGCGAGGACCGGGGCCGCGTCAGCACCTCCGGAGACCCCGGCCTGCCGGCCGCCGCGCCTGTGGCTAAGGGTTCATGGGAATAGGCGCGACGTAACGTCAGCCTACCGTGATGGGGACCGGATAAGAGCCGGCCGCCGCAACCGTCCCGGGAGGACTTCATGATCAGCCGCCGCATTTTCGCATCCTGCGCCATTTGCGCCGTCTCGGGCTTTGTGGCGACCGAGGTCTCGGCCCAGGGCGCGCCTCCCGCGGCGACCGGCATCACCCGCAAGGTGCTCTCGCAGACCGACGGACCGACGCCGGGCTATGTCACCATCATCGCGGAGGTGGAAATCCAGGCGGGCGTGGTCGCCGGCCGGCACAGCCATCCCGGCATCGAGACCGGCTATGTGCTGGAGGGCAGTTTCGACCTGCCGGTGCAGGGGCGGCCGACCGTGACGCTGAAGCCGGGCGATGCCTTCCAGGTGCCGCCGGAGACGCCGCATGCCGGCGGCCCCGCCAGCGCCTCGAAGATCCGGCTGATCAGCACATTCGTGGTGGAGAAGGGCAAGCCGCTGGCAACGCCGGCATAGGCGCAGCGGCACCGGCGCCGCCGCTGGGGGCGCGTTCCTCTTCGCATCGATCGCGATTGTCCTTGCCATCGCGCCTGGCGCGTCGTCCAACTGACGGCTCGCCAAGGAAGGTCTGATCCATGCGCGCTTCCGACCCCGCCATTACGTTTGTCCTGGTTCTTCTTGTCGGCATCGTTGCGGGGGTTCTGTTCGACCGCATGGCCGGGCCGTCCTGGCTCGCCCGTCAGTTCGCCGGATCCCGCCGGGGGCTCCTCACCAGCGCGCTGGTCGGGGTCGCCGGCGCATTTGTCGGCTATCACATCGCCCTGCTGCTCACGCTCGGGGGCGGACTGGTCACGTCGGTGATCGCGGCGACTCTGGGCGCGGCAGCGGTGCTTTTCGCATGGCGGGCGGCCAAATAGCGGGGGCCGATCGCTCGTCCCGGCAGTATCGGCTTCGCCAGATGGAGTGCCAGTCGTGCCGAGGGCGTTGGCTGCAAGGCTTCGATTTCAAAGGAGGCACTTGGGTGGGGGTGCAGAAATTTGAACATTGAAGCTCTGTTTCCGGCGCATTGATGTATTGAGCGAATTTTGAGTACGGACGGCCAGGGTGGTGTTCCGCATATGCCCCCAGGTCACATCATGCCGTAGGTTCGATTGGCAGTGCCGGGGCGTCAGCAAGCTGAACGAGCCTCGACCAAACGGGGTGCAAAGTCCGTCTGGCGTTTTCTCTAACGGGCTTCCGTTCTCCTGTGCGATTAGGCGACGCCCTTCGGAAATACGGGTAAAGCCGGGGCGATTAAAGCTGCGTAGCTGAAGTTCGACCGTGCATACACACTCCAGGCAGTGGTCCTTACCTCCGCCGGCTTGGTCAGCTTTCGCAGGTCAATTGTTGTAATTAAATAAAATATAAATATATGTACTTAATTTATATTAGTTTACGGCAGTCTATTCAGTGTTTTTTGTATAAAATTCGAGATGATACACAATTTTACATTTTCACGTGAAATGTCATCTGGCGACTCTACTCCGCACTCTTCAGTTTCGTGCATGAAGCGCCTGAAGGTCAATATTTTGGCCCTTGCCGGGAAGCAAACGTAGGAAAATGAGGCCGGGAAATTGCGAGCTAAGGCCGGCCAGCGGGAGCTGCGCCTAATGCAAAGTTCGATGTATACGGAGTTCGGGCGTTCCTGACAGCGACGTAATTTGCAATTGTAACCGCTTGCCGAAAGTTGTTTCGAAATATCGCTCATTGCCGGAGCTATTTCTCTTGAGCACACGGAATCAAAATCGTTAATAAAATTTGCTTGCCTAACTGCAGCCGCCTCTGCGTTGAGATGTCTAAGTTTGAAGGACAGGTCTGCTTGTAAGACAAGATGGTTGATTGCAGATGAAAATAGGGCTCGATTTGTCATGGGATTGCCTTGCTAGTCAGCTGGACGTACCCAATCCATCAAGGACGGTGAGCGTGGGAGCAAAAGCGGATGGCGCGGATGGCCATCCTTTGCCAAGCCCCAGCACTTTAGTGGAGCTGCGAGCTGGTCCGCAACGTCGACAACAAACCTCCAGCGCCTCCGTAGCCGGGTAGGAAGCTTCTGCATTGTGCCCCACGCGACGACCGTCAGGCTCGCGCAGGCAATTAATTCGCGAAGATGCTCGTCATTCGATTCACCTATTGGCTCAGGAGAGGTGTCGAGTTCTTTAATATTTGCTGCGCGCCAAGCGAATAGATTGCCAACGAGTATTCTTCCAAAGCCGGCATGTCTCGCAAGCCCTATCACTCTCCTGATCGTCGGATCGTTGCGATTGCCATCCGCAGTCGAGGGATTGACCATTATTACAGCGAGTGTCGTTTTTTGGTTGGAGATTACTCGTTCCAGAGAATACCGATAGCGCCCGCAATCGGAAATATCCGCCCCTTCTCGACCAAAAAAATCCGGTTGATGGGTCACTTTCTACGGCTTATTTCTGGGGAATACGAGGGAGTGTGTTCTGGGTTTCAGGCAAAGTCACGGAGGAGGGGGGTGTTGGTGGCCATTCCCATCTTACTAAGCGGGTCAATCTATCTAGATTAGCCCAACCTGTAAATAGACCAAAAATTATAACTATTATTCCAAATATTGTAATTGCTTGCATTTTGTATAATTTTAACTCCATTACTTCAATTTTTGTTGCATTGTATTCTGATCGCAATTTATCGAAATCATTCTTGACTTCGAATGCAGTAGTGTAATTTCCGGATATGTCGGTAATTAATTTTGGATCTAATTCTGTGTGGCCCTTTTTCTCTTTTTCAATTTCATTAGCTTTATCTAGTGAGGCTATCCAGAGTGGAAATAGTCTCTGCCCTTTCTTTAAATGGATATTAGACGGGCCTGCGTTAAAAACAGAAAAAAGTAACTTCCCATCGTATCCTGGGTCGACATGGAAGCCAGAAATATTCACAAGGCCCGCAAATTTAATCGAGGCTCGTATCGAGATAAATCCAATCGCATTCATTGGAATTCGCACATGTTCTTTTGTTAAAATATATGCAAATTGGCCCGGTCGAATAGTGAAACTCTCGCCGTCTTTTAGGGCGCGGATGGTGTCTTTTTGGTCGGATGTCGATACATATACTTCATCCCCGATTGACATCAGATAGTTTGCGAATTCAACGCAGTCTGGGTCGAATGGGGTGACAGGGGCTTTGTCCTTGGGAAGGGCACGCCAAGTGTCACCATTCCAGAAGGTCATTTTTAGCCCTCGATATAAAACTGCCGGGCCGCCAATTCCTCGCGGCGGGAGGTAACCGCGGTAGCTAAGTTAAAATCCCGTTGCGCGGCCGCATCGACGGTCCATTCGACGATGTCGCGATTGGCGACTTTCGCAAGCGTCACAAAATCTTCCATGTGGTCGATCTTTTCGCATGCGTCTGCAAACCTCCCTGCGGCATCCGCAAATACGCGAAGATAATCTGCTTGATTAGCAGGCGATCTTGTGAAGGTCTCTTGACTGAGATCCTGGTGGAGGGTGTTTGCAGCGCTTAGAGCGACAAGGAGCGTGTCGACTAGAGTTCGAACGACAGGCTTCGCATCAAGAGGCTCGCGAGCGAGGCGTCCCACATACTTTGCGAAATGAAGGCCATAATGCTTCATTCGGTCGGTCTTGTGACGCGACAGTATGTCGAAGTGGTTTCGTAGATCGTGAGTATGCTGCTCTTTCTGCAGCCGACCAAAATCGTGAGCGGAAATCATTGAAACCTCCCGGCGGAATCGAGGTCGGATGTTGACGCCAGTTCGACGCAGACTCACACGAAACCCTGTGGATTGAACTCGCGCCGCTTCTCAAGTTTCCCACAGATTTTGCACATAGTTGTGACGTTTCGAGGATTGACCGTATCGCCATCGCTCAAGCCAGACGATTCGTCAAAGTGCTGAGCGCAATGCGTCAAGCGTAGGGACCCACCGTCGGGGGCGCAATCAGCAAGGTTGGCAAGTGCTGCTGCCGCCAACGGCTTTGCTTTTAGGAAGACGAGAAAATTGGTCGGAGTGCAGAGATTTGAACTCTGGACCCCTTGCACCCCATGCAAGTGCGCTACCGGGCTGCGCTACACTCCGACCGTGCTGGGGGATTTAGGCGTTTTCGCCGCGCGCCGCAAGCGGGCAAAGCGAATATCCAGTGGCATCTGCCGGTTGGCCAGCGCGCAGCCCCAGATCAACCCGGTCAGAACCCAGAAATGGCGCCAATGGTCGGTGTCGATGATTTTTCCCTCGAAGGCGAGGCCGCAATAGGTGGCGAAGACGGCGATCGCGACCGGCTGCCAGGGCGCGCGCTTCAGACAGGCGAACAGGCCGGCAAACAGCGTCAGGCCGACCAGGACATGGTAGGCGATGCCGGAGATCCAGCCGCCGGCGATGAATGAGTTCAGATAGACGTTGTGGACGTCCTCGGTGAAATATTTGGCGAATTGCAGCGGGCCGAGCCCGAAGGGCTGGTCGAGCGCCAGCTGCCAGCCATAGACGTGGCGGCCGAAGCGGCCCATCGGGCCGTTGTCGTAGCTCTGGTTGAAATTCGCCCGCTCGCGCATGAGGTCGGCCACCTTGTCGATCGACAGGAGCACGGCGACCAGGGCGAGCAGGAGGACGACGCCGGCGGCGACGATCAGCACCATGCGCTGGCGCTCGGCCACGGATTTGGCGGTGACGAACATCATGCCGATCATTACCGCCGCCGACAGGCCGAAATGGATCCAGGCGCCGCGCGAAAAGGACAGGAGCAGGGCGATCAGCAGGACACCCAGGATGGCGCCGGCGCGCAGCATGGCTTTCGGCGGGCCGTGAAAGAAAGCCTGGATGGCCAGCAGCATGGGCAGGACAAGAAACGGCCCGAACACATTGGGATCGTTGAAGGTTCCCTTGGCGCGGCCATAGAGGGTGAAAAGGTCGAAGGCGCTCGGGAACAGCCGGAAATAGCCGGCGATGCCGGCCGCCGCGGCGATCAGGGCAGCCACCGTCCAGCCGCGCAGCAGCGCGTCGAGTCGCGCCTCGGTCCGCTCGGCCAGGATGGCGGCGAAGAAGATGGTGGTGACCGCCAGATACCAGGAGACGGCGACCCAGGGGACGACCTTGGCCTCCGACAGCACCTGGACCGCGCAGATCGTCAGGCCGAGACAATAGACCAGCAGCACGAAGATGAGCGGCAGCAGGGCTGCCTGCAGCACGATGGCGCCGGTCGCGACGAAGGCGCCGATGGTGATCAGCGCGCCGATCTCATAGGGCGAGGGTTCGGCGAAAACGAAGGCGCCGCCGATCATCATCAGCCAGAGCAGCTTGAGGCGCAGGCGCTCGGTCGGCAGGGCGGCGAGCGGGTGGCGCGCCCCATGCAAAGGGAGCCGCGGTTTGGATCCCGCGGCTCCCGGCGTCCCGATCAGCGAGCCGCTGGCGCTCAAAAGGCATTCTCGCGGTGGCTTGCCAGCGACAGGGGGGTCTTGGCCAGGATGTAGAGGTCGAACAGCACGGACCAGTTCTCGATGTAATAGAGGTCGTGCTCGACGCGCCGCTGGATCTTCTCCTGGGTGTCGGTCTCGCCGCGCCAGCCATTGACCTGGGCCCAGCCGGTAATGCCGGGCTTCACCTTGTGGCGGGCGAAATAGCCGTCGACGACATCGTCATAGAGCTGGTCCGCCGCCTTGGCGTGGACGGCGTGGGGGCGCGGCCCGACCAGCGACAGGTCGCCCTTGAACACCACGTTGAACAGCTGCGGCAGCTCGTCGATCGAGGTCTTGCGGATGAAGCGGCCGACGCGGGTGACCCTGGGATCGCCCTTGGTGACCAGCTTGGACGCGGTGGCATCGCTCTTGTCGGTATACATCGAGCGGAACTTGAACACTTCGATCAGCTCGTTGTTGAAGCCGTAGCGCTTCTGCCGAAAGAAGACCGGCCCCTTGGAATCGAGCTTCACGGCAATCGCGGTGAGGACGAAGACCGGCGACAGGGCGATCAGCGCGCAGGTGCCGACGATCTTGTCAAAGATCCATTTCAGCACGACGTCCCAGTCCTGGATCGGCTTGTCGAAGACGTCGAGCACCGGGACATTGCCGATATAGGAATAGGCGCGCGGGCGGAACCTGAGCTTGGCGGTGTGGGCGGCGAGGCGAATGTCGACCGGCAGGACCCACAGCTTGCGCAGCATGTGCAGGACGCGCGCTTCCGCCGTCATCGGAATGGTCACGATGACCAGGTCGACGCGGGTGCGGCGGGCGAATTCGACGAGATCGTCGACGGTGCCGAGCTTCGGCACATTGGCGGCATGGGCGGGCGAGCGGGCATCGGTGCGGTCGTCGAACGTGCCGCAGACGGTGACGTCGCTGTCGGCCTGGGCCTGGATCGACTGGATCAGCTCTTCCGCCGCCTCGCCGCCGCCGACGATCACGGCGCGGCGCTGCAGCCGGCCGGCACGCGACCAGGTCCGGACGATCTGGGCGAGCCCGATGCGGAAGGCGGTGAGCACGCCGAGGCCGACCAGGTACCAGGAGCCGAGCCAGACCCGGGAGAGTTCCAGGCCGGCCTTGGTGAAGAAGGCGATCGCGGTGGCCACCAGGAAGACCAGGGTCCAAGCCACCAGCAGGCGGCCGAACTGGGCGATATGGGTGCGGAAGACGTGGACGTCGTAGAGCCCGGCCGCCTGGAAGGCGAGCAGGGTCAGCATGGTGAGCCCGAACAGGCCGACGCTGGAGGCCCATTGGATGCCCTGGGTCGGATAGACCCAGCCGAGATAGATGGTGGCGCCGAGAAACAGCACGACGGTGAATTCGATCAGCCGGACGATGCCGCCGAGCACCACCGGCGAATAGGCCGTGCCGACCGTCTCGTCGGCGATCTTGGAGGCGAGTTCCGAGAGCTGGCGCCGGACCCCGCTGCCGGCCTGGGGCGTCGTGGCGCCCGCCGATGCGGTCTCCGCCGTGCGCGCCTCGACCGCCTTGATGATGTCTCGTCCCGTGAAGCCCAACATGACCGGGTCTCTTGCCTGTTTCCACGGGGCCGCCATTGCCGGCGGGCCCGACGCCTGGGTCCACCCTAGGGGACAATCCTTGCTTTTCGCTTGACCATGCGGGAGCCGAGGGGCAGGGGCGTTTCTACCGCATTGCACCATAAACCTATTGTTAATCGTGACTTAATAGATCTCCAACAATTCCGACCATTATCGAGAAAAAGCCTCAATCCGGGCCGGGTTGAAGTTGATTCGATCACGGACTGAAACAATAGAAACGTTTTCTGTAACAATTGATCGGCGTCTTCAAAAACTTTGATCGATCCCGTCTGAACAACTTCACAATCACCCGATACTAACCGGATGAACGGCGCGGCTCGATCCGCGGACGTCCTTCCTTTCGCAAAAGCACATCATGGAGATCCCAATGACCCTGTTCACCCTTCACTCTGACGCAGTGCACAATTCCCGCCTCGGCCTGTTCGCCCGGCTGCAGCAGCGCGTCGCGGGCCTGTTCGAAGCCATGGCGGAGGCCTATGTCGCCCGCCGCACCGCCGCCGAACTGCGCATGCTGAGCGACCACTCGCTGCAGGATATCGGCATCAGCCGGTCCGAGATCGATCGGGTTTCGCGCTTCGGTCGCTGATACCGGGCCTTCGGGCCCGTCCATCGCCGTCGCCCATCGCTCCGCGTCAGCCGCCCGCTGGCGCGGAGCGATGCGTTTGAGGGGCAGGCAAAGGCTTGTTTCCGGTGGTCGGCCGATCCTGGGCGGCGAAGACGGCGGCGCGCCGCAGCTCGCAGTTCGATTCCGATCGGGCGGCTAAGAGCCTGATCGCGTGAGTCTTTCTGCAGCATCGGCCGGCTGGCGTGCGGCCAGTGCATCGGCATAGGCGGCGAGGATGCCGTCGGTCATGGCGGCGATCGAGAAATTCCTGCCGATCCGCGCCCTCAGGCGGGCCGCGGCGGCTGCGGCTTCGGCGGGATCGCCGAGGCGGGCCTCGATCGCGGCGGCCAGCGGGACCGGATCGCCGGCCGGCACCAGCAGATTGGCGTCGGGCCCGAAGATTTCGCCGATGCCGCCAACCGCGGTGGCGATCTGCGGCAGGCCGCAGGCGCCGGCCTCGAGCACCACATAGGGCAAGGATTCCGCGCGCGAGGGCACGATCAGCAGTCGGCCACGCGCAAAGGCCTCGCGGGCGGGCAGGGCGCCCGGAAAGACGATACTGCCGGCAAGGCCGAGGCGCGCGGCCTGGTCCTTGAACGCCGCCGCCTCCGGGCCGGCGCCGACAATGGTGGCGGTCAAGGTGCGTCCGCCGTCGCGCAGCCGGGCCATGGCGTCGATCAGCACGTCAACGCCCTTCAGGTGGCGCAGCTCGCCAATGAACAGGAGGTCGGTCGTGGTTCCGGCATCCTCGTGCCGCACGGGATCGAACTCGGCCGGGCCGACGCCGTTATGGACGACCCGCACCACGCCGCGCGGCTCGCACACCTTGGCGCGAAAGGCGTCCCGGCCGAAGGCGCTCTCGAACAGGAACAGGTCGGTGCGCGCGGCGAGCAGGCCCTCGAGCGTCAGATAGACCAGCCCGACCGGCGTCTTGCGGGAATAATGCAGGCTGCCGCCATGGGGCGTGTAGACTTTCAGCCTGCCGCCGCCGGCAAGCCGCGCATAGGCGCCGCCCTTGGAGCCGTGGCCATGCACCACGTCGACATCGCTTTCGGCGATGCGGCGGGCGACATGCTGGCCGGCCGGCCAGTCTGAGAAACCGAGATCGCGGCTCATGGCGACGCGGGTGACGCCGAGGGCGAGTTCCGCGTCGAGCGCGGTCAGCACGGCGCCTGCGCGTTCGCCGCCGGTCGAGGCATCGGCCACGATGCCGACCCGGTGGCCGAGGGCGGACTGCGCGCGGGCGAGGTCGACGACATGGCGAAACAGCCCGCCGACCGGCGAGCGCATGATGTGCAGGATGGCGAGCGACATCAGAACCAGCGCTCCCGCACGACCACGGTGTCGCCGGGCATCAGCGCATGGGTCAGCGGCACGTCGGCCCGATAGGGCTGGCCGTTGACCTTGCGGGTCACCTCGATCTTCCAGCGGTTGGCGCGCGGCGAGAAGCCGCCGGCAATGGCCACGGCATTCTGCACGGTCATGCCGCTGACATAGGGAAACTGGCCGCCGGCCAGGACTTCGCCCATGATGAAGAAGGGACGGTAGGTGTCGACCTCGACCGATACGCTGGGATCACGGATGAAGCCGCCGCGCAGTTTGGCGGCGATGTCGCCGGCCAGGCCCTGGGTCGAGCGGCCAGCGGCGCGCAGGGCGCCGATCAGCGGCATGGAAATATTGCCCGAGGCGTCGACCGCATAGGAATTGGTCAGCCCCTCCTGGCCGAACACGACCACGCGCAGGCGGTCGCCGGTATCGAGCAGATAGGGGCCGGCGGGCGCGATCGCCTCATGCGGCACCACGGTGCCGGTGTCGCCGTTCAGGGGGCCGACGACGCCACGGGTCGTGTCGACCAGCGTGCCGGGGCCGGAATTGGGCGTGCCGCCGGCACAGCCGCCAAGGGCCAGCGCGATGGCGCAGGTCGTAAGCGCGGGGAACCGACGCATCACGTTCAGTCCTTGATAGCTATGGTCTTCATGAGGGGGATCATGCTTGGGCGTGGTTAAGAAAAGCCCAACGCAACGCTCGCGGCGCGGCTAAATTAACGCGATGGCAACCCTAATGATTTCTGATGCAGCTCGGGAATAGAGTGGATCAAGGTATCGATCATGCGTGGGTTTGGTGGCCAACAGGGCACGGAAGAGACCGGAGCGCCGCCGCGCGGCGAGCTCGATCTCGGCGCGCTCGGCCAGGCGATCTGGGCCAGGCGGCTGTGGATCGCGATCCCGTCCGCGCTGGCGCTCGCCGGCAGTCTCGTCGTCGTCAACATGACCACGCCGACCTATCGCTCGGAGGCGCGCATTCTCGTCGAAAGCGGCGAGAACCCCTATACCCGCTCGGAGATCGACCGGAACGGCGCGAGCGACCGCACCGCGGTCGACCAGGAAGCGGTGCTCAGCCAGGTCCAGGTGCTGATGTCGCGGGATATCGAGCGCAGCGTCGCGACGCAGCTCGAACTCGGCAAGCGCGCGGAGTTCGATCCCGTCCTGCGCGGCTTCAACCCGATCAAGCAGGCGCTGATCCTGGCCGGCCTGGCCGAGGATCCGCTACGCATGACCTCGGAAGAGCGCGTCATGCGCAGCTATTTCGAGAAGCTCACCGCCTATCAGGTCGACAAGTCGCGGATCATCGCGGTCCAGTTCGACTCCCACGACCCGCAGCTGGCGACCCAGGCGGCGAATGCGGTGGCCGACCGCTTCCTGGAGGCCCAGCAGGCCAATAAGCGCTCGCAGACGCGTTCGGCGTCGCAATGGCTGTCGGGCGAAATCGACGGCCTCCGGCGCAAGGTCGAGGAGGCCGAGGGCCGGGTCGAGAGTTTCCGTGCCCGGGCCAACCTGTTCGTCGGCTCCAACAATACCAGCCTCACCGCCCAGCAGCTGGCGGAGGTGAACAGCCAGATCGCAACCGCCCGCGCCCAGCAGACCGATGCCCAGACCCGCTCCCGGCTGCTGCGCGACTTCCTGCGCGCCGGACGCCCGGTCGAGTCCGGCGACGTGGTCAATTCCGAGATCATTCGCCGGCTCAACGAGCAGCGCGCCTCGGTCCAGGTGCAGCTCGCCGAGCAGTCCTCGACGCTCGGGCCGCGCCATCCGCGCATCGCCGAGCTGCGCGCGCAGCTGGGCAGCCTGGACGCGCAGGTGCGCACCGAGGCGGAGAAGCTGGTGCGCGTGCTGGAGAACGATGCACGGCTCGCCGGCGCACGGGTCGAATCGCTCGGCCAGACGCTCGACCAGGTCAAGCGGCAGGCTTCGGAAGCGAGCGAGCAGGAGGTACAGCTGCGCGTGCTCGAGCGCGAGGCGAAATCGCATCGCGACCAGCTCGAAGGGCTGCTCGCCCGTTATCGCGACGCCACCGCGCGCGACAGCCTGAGCGCCATGCCCGCCGATGCGCGCATCGTTTCGCGCGCCACCGTCTCCAATGTCCCGGCCTTTCCGAAGAAACTGCCGACCATCCTGATCACCACGCTCGGCACCATGCTGCTGGCGATCGGATGCGTTGCCACCGGCGCGCTGATGAGCGGCGCCGCGCAGCGTCCCGGCCGCGCCGAAGAGGGCGACACGCCGCCGGATGAGCGGATGCCGGTGCTCGAAGGCGAGGACAGGGCGCCGGATCTCGCGCCGGATCACGGACCGGACCCGGTCGTGTCGCCGGAATCCGCGGCGCATGAACCCGCGCCGCGCCGCGTCGCCTCGGCCGAAGCGCCTGATGTCGACGACGGCAAGGCCTTCGAGGCCGACCTGGTCGAGGATCTCGCGGGCGTTGCCCCGCTTGCCCCTTCCGTCGATCCCGACGAGGAGGCACCGGCCGAAAGCATCAACAGCCTGGCCGCGCGGCTGGATGCGGCCGGCCAGCCGGTCCGTCGCACCCTGGTGCTGGCCACTGGCCCGGGGCTTGCCGCCACCGGCGTGACGCTGGCTCTGGCCAGGCAGTTCGCCGCCGGCGGGCGCCGCGTGGTGATGGTCGATCTCGACGGCGACAATGCCGCGCTGTCCTCGCTTGCCGGCCATGGCGCGCCGGGGCTCGCCGATCTCCTGGGCGAACGGGCCTCGTTCGCCGAGATCATTCACCGCGACCCGGCGTCGCGGGCGCACCTCGTGCCGCTCGGCCGCAGGCTCGCCGGCAGCCGAGATGTTACCGAGGACGAGCGCCTGTCATTTGCCGTGGGCGCGCTGACCCGCACCTATGACGTGGTGCTGATCCTGGCCGGCCAGCTCGCGGTGGACGGCGCCGCTTTCTCGCGGATCGCGGCCTTTGCCGGCGACGCAGTGATCATCGGCGACACCAGCGCCTCCGACCCGGCGGTGGTGGCGGCCTATGCCGCGCTCGATCGCGAGGGATTGAAGCCGGTGACGGTCATGCTGACGGTGCCGGAGGCGGCGGTCGCGGCCTGACGGAGGGCGGCGGCTCGGATGCTTCGGACTGCAAGACTTCAGTCCGAAGCGATCGAACTCTTCACATCAGGCCCGGGCCTGTCCGCGCGCGCGGCGCAGCGCCTGCACCAGCGGCCATAGCCGATCCGACTGTTTGATCGCACGCTTCATCCGCATCGCCGCACCATAGGCGGCGGCGGCCGCCTGGCCGCGCCAGGTGATGGGGATGAATTGGTCGAACAGCATGTCCTCCCCGTCGCACAGGCTCGACTTGTAGCGCGCCTTGCCGGCGCCGAGATCGAAGACGGCGAGGCCGGCGAGGCAGCAATGGCGGATCAGGTGGCTGAGCAGGATCTCGCCCGGGCTCTCGCGCGTCATCGGTCCCGCGGTCATCGCATTGAACATGCCGGAGAAACGACCATTGGCGACCGTGCCGCCGAAGGTCGCCACCGGTTCGCCCGCCACCGTCAGGGCGTAGAGCTCAATGACCGGCCGGCCCTCGGCGAGGCCGCGTGTCGCGGCGGTCAGAATGAAGTCGCGCGCATCGGGCTCGGCGAAAGCATTGGGAATGCCGAGTTCGCGGCAGCGCTGGGCCTTTTGTGCGAGGAAGGCATCGGTGAAGGTCTCGACCTGGTCGCGGGTCTCCGCCTTGACGAAGGCGACCGTGCCATGGGCCGCGAGCGCCTTTTCCTTCTTGCGCAGCTTCTTGCGCGCCGGGCCGGACATGGCGGCGGCGAGCGTCGCTTCGGGATCGGGCCCGAGCGCCAGATGATAACCGAAGGAAGGCGAGGGCTGATGGGCGAGCCGGTGCAGCGGATTGTCCAGGCCGGCCCAGCTGGTCGGCTGGCCGGTCAGGCTGAACAGGTCGATCCGCCGCGGCGCCTGCCGGGCGATGGCCTCGAGGGCGTCTTGCAGCAGGGCCGGCGTGCAGGCTTGCGCGAAGGCCGGCCGCCATAGGCCGAGGCCGAAATTGCAGTGCTTGCCGCCGATGAAACGTGCCACCGACAAGCCGTTGGTCCCGGAAATGGCGAGCGGCAGCAGAGCCTGGGGCCGGCCGGCCGCATCGCTCAGAATGGCGAGGCACGGCGTGGAGCCTTCGCCGAGAGTGGTGTGAAAGCAGTCGGCCCAGTCGAAGCGCTGATAGGCGCTGAACACGGCATCGGCCTCGAGGGCGCGCCACACCGCTTCCGCCTCGGCGAAACTGGCGGTCACTCGCAGCCCGAAGGCCGCGGCCGAAGCCAGGTCGTCCCTGCCGCCATAGGTCGCCGTGTCGATGGTCAGGGTCATCGCTTCGTCCGCCGCGCGCACGATCAGCTATCAAAGAAGTCTCAACAATCTGTTGTGGGGGGCTGCGTTCGAGGGTGGGGTTCGGCCCAACTGGGGGCGGGCGATCGCATTTGGCCGCCTCTGCTTGTTGCCTGCGACCCCGGCTGTCGCGTCCTGCCTTGCTGCCGGTCTTGCGCGAGAACCACGGCGCAATCTCCCGCGGCGTGGCCGCGACTTTCGCGCAAGTCTTGGGGCGCGAGCGAGCGCAGCCGAATTGGACCGCGCGGCTGTTGGCATTCTCTACGTCACCCCCGGCCGAGCCCGGCAGAAGCCCTTGCTTCTGCCGGTGCGAGGGGAAGGGGGTCCAGGGGTTGCAGGGCTTATCCCCCAACGTGGCGAAATCGCCCGGACACATGCGCTAAAGGCGCGGCGAAGCGGCCCCTGGACCCCCTTCCCCTCGGCTTCGCCTCGGCCGGGGGTGACGTACAGTGCGCGTGTGTCACGTAGTGTGAACCCTTTAGCTTGCCCATCCCAAGCTCCGAGCCGAGCGAGCCTCGGGGACGGCCACCCGATGCGCAGTTGGCCTGCGCTTCCTGCAAGTTTCGTGACGGACCCTCTGTCTGCGCCTTCAATGCGCGAAGGGCCGTTTCCACTGGCGGGGATGACGATGCTCCGTGACCCCGCCCTCGCGCGTCTCGCGCAGGTAGTGGCTCGGCGGCACCCCCAGCATGCGCTTGAACATGGTGGTGAAGGCGGCGACGCTTTCATAACCGAGATCCAGCGCGACGCTGGTGACCGGCTCGCCATCGGCAAGCCGGGGAAGGGCCGCGAACAGGCAGGCTTGCTGGCGCCAGGCCTGCAGGCTCAGGCCGGTCTCACGGCGGAAGGCACGGGTGAAGGCGCGCCGGCTCATCGCCAGCTGGTCGGCCCAGTCGTCGATGCGGGCATGGGGCGAGGGCTGTTCCAGAAAGCGCCGGCACAGCATGGCGATCCGCGGCTCGGCCGGAAAGGCGAGGCCGAGCGGCTGCTCCGGCAGGCGGGGAATTTCATGCGTGATCAGGGCCATGACCAGGCCGGCCCGGCTCATCGGCTCATGGGCGAGCGGCAAGGTCACTGCCTCGACGATCAGGCTGCGCATCAGGTCGGTGACCGCGACCACCCGAAAGCCCTCGGGCAGGCCCTCGATCGCGTCCGGCGCGACATAGACCGAGCGCATGCTGACCCGGCCCAGCATCTCCACGGCATGTTCGACCCGCGCCGGGATCCACAAGGCGTGACCGGCCGGCACCACCCAGCGGCCGATGCCGGTGGTGACCGTCACCACGCCGCGCAGCGCATAAAGCAGCTGCGCGCGCGAATGGCGATGCGCCTTGACCAGATAGCCCTGGGGATAGTCGCTGGCGAGCGCGATGGTCTGCTGGTCGGTGCTCTCGATCCAGGCCCGCCGCACGCCGTCGATATCCAGGTCGGATCTCGGCACGAGATCCTTGTCGGGGCGTTCCATTGATTGGCCCAGTCTCGAAAGAACTAGACCAGATCACGCAAGCAGGTCAGGGCGCAAGCTCTATTCTCGGCGCGAACCTCGGGCCAATGCGCGGCTTGCGCCGCAGCACCCGCATGCCCTGGACCATGGAGCATCCCGTGACCCCTACCGCCACGACGGCCGATCCGGCGGCCGCCGACAGCACCGCGTTCAAGGTTATCGCGGCGCTCGGCTTCTGCCATCTGCTCAACGACATGATGCAGTCGCTGCTGACCGCGCTCTATCCCATGCTGAAAAGCGATTTCGGCTTGGATTTCGGCCAGATCGGCCTGCTGACCTTGACCTTCAACGTCACCGCCTCGCTGCTGCAGCCGGTGGTCGGCCTCTATACCGACAAGCGGCCCATGCCCTATTCGCTGTCGCTCGGCATGGGTTTCACGCTCATCGGCCTGATCCTGCTGGCTTTCGCGCATCACTACTGGCTGCTGCTGGTCGCCTCCGCCCTGGTCGGCATGGGCTCGGCGGTGTTCCACCCGGAAGCCTCGCGGATCGCCCGTACGGCGTCCGGCGGCCGGCATGGCCTGGCCCAGTCGCTGTTCCAGGTCGGCGGCAATTTCGGTTCGGCGATCGGCCCGCTGCTCGCCGCCTTCATCGTGCTGCCCAAGGGCCAGTCGAGCGTCGCCTGGTTCTCGCTCGCCGCCCTGCTGGCCATGGTTGTGCTCTGGCAGGTCGGTGGCTGGTATGCCCGGCACCGCGCGGCCAGCGCCAAGCGGCCGGCGGCGGTCACGCCCATCGCGCTGTCGCCCAACAAGATCATCCTGGCGCTGGTGGTGCTCGGCGTGCTGGTCTTCTCGAAATATGTCTACATGGCGAGCCTGACGAGCTATTACACCTTCTACCTCATCCATAAATTCGACCTGTCGGTGCGCGACTCGCAATTGCTGCTGTTCCTGTTTCTGGGCGCGGTGGCGGTGGGCACGATCGTCGGCGGGCCGATCGGCGACCGTTTCGGCCGCAAGCTGGTGATCTGGGGCTCGATCCTGGGCGCCTTGCCGTTCACGCTGGCCTTGCCCTATGCCGATCTCGCCTGGACCGCCGTGTTGACGGTGCTGATCGGCCTGATCATGGCCTCGGCCTTCTCGGCGATCATCGTGTTCGCCCAGGAGCTGGTGCCGGGCAAGGTCGGGCTGATCGCCGGCCTGTTCTTCGGCTTCGCCTTCGGCATCGGCGGCATCGGTGCGGCCGTGCTGGGCGCGCTGGCCGACGTCAAGGGCATCGATTATGTCTACTGGATCTGCTCGTTCCTGCCCTTGGTCGGCCTGCTGACCATCTTCCTGCCCGACATGGCCGAGGCGCGCGCCAAGGCCAGGCGGGCACAGCCGGCCTGAACGGGGAGGCTCACGCGCGGGAGAGCCCGGCTTGGTCGCGGATATCGTCACCGAACGCCTGGTGCTGAGGCACCTGTCGATCGCCATGCTGGAGGCGACCGGGCAGGGCGACCGGCGCAAGCTGGAGAGCCTGCTCGGCGTCGAGGTGTCCGACGCCTGGTTCGAGGAAGCGGATCTTGCGGCCTGGCGCCGCGACGACCTTCTGGGTGATCCCGGTTATGCGCCCTGGTCGCTCAGGGCCATCTGCATGGCCGGCGGCGGCATGGTCGGCCATGCCGGCTTTCACGAGCAGCCGGCGGCCGGCGTGGCCGAGATGGGCTACCTGGTCTTTCCCGATCACCGGCGCCAAGGCATTGCCGGAGAGGCCATCGGCGGGCTGATGGCCTGGGCGCGCAAGGAGGCCGCGATCCGCCGTTTCGTGCTGTCGGTCGCGCCTGGCAATGCCGCCTCGATCGCCATTGCCGGCCGGCTCGGCTTTCGCCACGACGGCGGACACGAGGACCCGGTCGACGGCTGGGAGGACATCTATGTGCTGGATCTCCCGGCACGGGCATGAGCCGCTTCCGGCGGAGGGCGGCCCGGGACATGCCGAGCGCAACCTTCGCGAGAATTGTTTCCGGCCAGATACATTTCCACCAAATCTCAATCTATGGGACCGATGGTGACTGGGGTAACAATCACGTCATCGGCGTGACCGGCCAGAGGACCATTGGAGCGACATGAGCGGGATCCGGATGTCCGCCTTCAAGGCCGGTCTCGAGACGCTGTATTTCACCGGGGCGCATCGGGCGCTGCGCCCGGTCTTCGGCGGCGTCGGCGCCATCCTGATGCTCCACCATGTCCGGCCGGAGGAGCGCCGCGACTTCGCGCCCAATGCGCTGCTCGAAGTGACACCGGAATTCCTCGAAGGCGTGGTCGAGCGGGTGCGGGCGCGGGGCTTCGACATCGTCTCGATCGACGAGGTCGCGCGGCGGCTCACCGCGGGTGACGAGGGCCGTCCCTTCGTCGCCTTCACCTTCGACGACGGCTATCGCGACAACCTGGAATTCGCCTATCCGATCCTGAAGCGCCATGGCGCGCCGTTCACCATCTATCTGCCGACCGCCTTTACCGAGCAGCGCGGCGAATTGTGGTGGCTGGTGCTGGAGCAGACGATCCGCACCCAGCGGGCCGTGGTGGCGCAGATCGCCGGCAAGGTGGTGCATTTCGACTGTTCGACCGCTTCCCTCAAGCGCGACGCCTATCGGGAAATCTATTGGTGGCTGCGCTCGCTGCCGGAGACCGAGCTGCGCGCCTATGTGCGCGATCTCGCCGCCCGCCACGGCCTCGATTTCCGCGACACCTGCCGCAAGCTGTGCATGACCTGGGACGAGATCCAGGCACTTGCCGCCGACCCGCTGGTCACTTTCGGCGCCCATACCGTCAATCACTACATGCTGGCGAAATTTCCGCTGGAGACGGCGCGCAGCGAAATGCAGCAGTCGAAGACGATCATCGAGGAGCGGCTCGGCCGGCCGATCGACCATTTCGCCTATCCGGTCGGCGATCCGACCTCGGCCGGCCCGCGCGAATTCCAGCTCGCCCGCGAGCTCGGCTTCGAAACCGCCGTCACGACCCGCCCGGGACTGATCTTCGCCGAGCATCGCGACCATCTGACCGCGCTGCCGCGGGTTTCGCTCAACGGCTATTTCCAGTCGCTCCGCTATTTCGACGTGCTCCTGTCGGGCGCGCCCTTCGCCTTCTTCAACCGGTTTCGCAAGGTCAACGCGGCCTAGACGTCGGCGGGAACCCGAAAGACGCTGTCGACAAGGGCGTCCCGGGCGGCGCCTTCCTCGCTCAGGAACTCGGCGATCTCGAACTCGTCGACGCCGCTGTGACGGGGCGCCTGCCATTCGTGGCGGACGAACAGGCGGCCGCTGGCGCGATCGAGGATCAGCGTCCACCAATCCTCGTCGCTCGGCGTCGGGCCCCGCGCGGCGCGGTAGAATTCTCGCTGGATGACGGTCATGCCGGGTCCCTCGTGTGCTTTCCGGGAGGCCTATGGGAACGACCAGACGATGCTACAGCCCGGCCCGGCGCGGTCAATTTCAAACCGGAACGGGGGCCAAATTCGCCGCGGCTTTCACGGACTTTGGAAAAACCGCCTGAAGCCCGTCGCGAGAAGGCCTGAATCAGATAGTTTGTGCAGGACGCGCCCGCGCCCGCGGTTCGCCCAAACCGAACGCACGATGTCTGAGCAAACCGGAACAAGACCCTTTTCGCCCTTCGAGTGGATGCTGTCGCTGCGCTATTTGCGCGCCCGGCGAAAGGAAGGCTTCATTTCGGTGATCGCCGGCTTTTCGTTCATCGGCATCATGCTGGGGGTGGCGACCCTGATCATCGTCATGGCGGTCATGAACGGCTTCCGCAAGGAACTGCTGGGCAAGATCCTCGGCGTGCAGGGCCATATGGTGATGCAGCCGATCGATCAGCCGCTGACCGACTATGCCGAGGTCGCCGAAAAGCTGATGCGCGTGCCGGGCATCCGGCTGGCGGCGCCGATCGTCGAGGGCCAAGCTCTCGCGACCTCGCCGTTCAACGGCGGCGGCGTCATCGTGCGCGGCATGCGCGCGGCCGACCTGAGACGCCTGCCGCTGATTTCGTCCAGCATCAAGCAGGGCGGCCTGGAGGATTTCGACACGACCGAAGGCGTGATGGTCGGCCAGAGGCTGGCCAACCAGCTGTCGCTCAGGCTCGGCGACATGCTCACCCTGGTGTCGTCGAAGGGCGCCTCGACGCCCATGGGCACGACGCCCAGGATCAAGGCCTATCCGATCGTGGCGATCTTCGAGGTCGGCATGACGGAATATGATTCCGCCTTCGTGTTCATGCCGTTCGGCGAGGCGCAGGCCTATTTCAACCGGGACGGCGATGCGACCAGCATCGAGGTCTATACCGACAATCCCGACCAGGTCGACCGCTACCGACGAGAGGCCTCGGCGGCGGTGGAACGGCCGACCTTCTTCGTCGACTGGCGACAACGCAATGCGACGTTCTTTTCCGCCCTGCAGGTCGAGCGCAACGTCATGTTCATGATCCTGACGCTGATCGTGCTGGTGGCGGCGCTCAACATCGTCTCCGGCCTGATCATGCTGGTGAAGGACAAGGGCAGCGACATCGCCATCCTGCGCACCATGGGGGCGACGCGCGGCGCGATCATGCGGGTGTTCCTGATCACCGGCGCCTCGATCGGCGTGGTCGGCACGCTCGCCGGTTTCGCGCTCGGCGTGCTGGTCTGCCTCAATATCGAGAGCATTCAGGACTTCGTCTCCTGGATCACCGGCACGACATTGTGGGACCCGACCGTGCGCTTCCTGACCAATATTCCGGCCGACATGTCGACCGGCGAGACCTTCTCGGTGCTCGTCATGGCGCTGGTGCTGTCGTTCCTCGCCACGCTCTATCCGTCGTGGCGGGCGGCCAAGCTCGATCCGGTCGAGGCGCTGCGCTATGAGTGAAACGACCGAACAGGAACCGCCGGTGCTCTGGCTGAAAGCCGTCGAGCGCCGCTACAAGCAGGGCGAAGGCTCGCTCGAGATCCTGAAGGGCGCGGAATTCGCGGTCTGGCCGGGCGAGAGCGTGGCGCTGATCGCGCCGTCGGGCACCGGCAAGTCGACCTTGCTGCATGTCGCGGGCCTCCTGGAAGCGCCCGATGCCGGCGAGGTCTATATTGGCGGCGTCGCGACATCGGGCATGGCGGATGGCGACCGCACCCGCATCCGCCGCACCGATATCGGTTTCGTCTACCAGTTCCACCATTTGCTGTCGGAATTCACGGCGCTGGAAAACGTCATGCTGCCGCAGATGATCCGCGGCCTGACGAAGAAGGAAGCCAAGACCCGGGCCGGCGACCTGCTCGGCTATCTCGGCCTGGGCGAGCGCCTGAACCACCGCCCGGCGGAGCTGTCGGGCGGCGAGCAGCAGCGCGTCGCCATCGCGCGCGCGGTCGCCAATGCGCCGCGCCTGCTGATGGCGGACGAGCCGACCGGCAATCTCGACCCGAAGACCGCCGATCACGTCTTCCAGGCTCTGACCCAACTGGTCCGCGCCTCGCGGCTCGCCGCCGTCGTCGCCACGCACAATATGGAACTGGCGGCACGGATGGACCGGCGGGTGACCATTCGCGACGGGCTGGTGGTGGAGCTTTAGGCGGGGCGCATCTGGCGCCAAAGGCGTGAGTGGCATTGCCGTCTGACTGGTTTTGGTCGCGGAATTCGTGGATGGCCGGGACAAGCCCGGCCAAGACGAAGCGAAAAGCGATGCGCGATCAATTGGTCGTCTGTGGTGCCTCGGCCCGCGCCACTGTTGGACCCGCGTCCGATCGCACCGCCCATCCGTCATGGCCGGCCTTGTGCCGGCCATCCACGAATTGCTTCCTGGCAAAGACGTAGGGGGCCGTGACAAGCCCGGCCCTGCGCCCCGGCTCGCCTCAATCGCCTGAAGCGGCCGCCCTGCGGACATCCGAGGGCGTCGCACCGAAGCGGCGGCGGAAACAGCGGTTGAAATAGGAGAGATCGCCGAAGCCGACATCATAGGCGATCATGCCGATCGGCCGGCCGGCGACACGCGGATCGGTCAACAGGTGGCGGGCGCGCAGCAGGCGCTGGGCCAGCAGGAAATGCGAGAACGAGCTGTCGTCGGCCGCGAACAGCTTGCGTAAGTAGCGTTCGGAAATGCCGTGATCGGCGGCGATGGTCTCCGCCGTCAGGCCGGGCTCGCCGAGGCGCCTGGCGACGTCGACCTTGATGGCATCGAGCCTGGCGGCGCTGAGCCCTCGCGCCCGCGCCGTCTCGGTGGCGTCCCTGCTGGCGCCAAGCGTGAGCGCCAGGAGATCGTGGACATGGCTCACCACCGGGTGACGCAGGCCCGGCGGCGGCGGCCCGTCCATGGCGAGCAGCATGCCGAGATAGCCGGTGAGCAGGCGCTGTGCTTCGAGATCGCGTGGCAAGGTGCGCATCAGCACGCCGGAGAGGTCGCCGACCATCGGGGCCAGCACGCGGGTGGGCACGCGCAGGCTCATGAAGCGCAGGTCGGACCGGTAGGTGAAGCTGCCGGCCTCGGCGCTGGTCGTCATGATCGCGTCGCCGCCGCTGATCTCGACCTCCCGGCCACGGTGGCGCATGACCCCGCCGCCGGACAGGGCGGCCAGCCAGATCAGGTCGTCGCTGTCGGCCAGTTTTGTCGGATGCGCGCAGCATTGCCGCGCGGCGGTGCCGGTCGCAAGACTCAGGTCCGGCATGGTGCGCAGCTGCATCTCGACGTCGAACGGGCCGTCGTCCAGCGGTTCGATCTCGACCCGCAGGATGGCGCGGCCATAGACCTCGCGCAGGACGTCGACACACGCGGCGGCCGGAATGTCGCGGCTCGAAAATCCGAAGGATGCGCATTCGTCCATGCAGGGCCGTCCTGTCCGTATTGATGTTCCGCTGCGCCCAAGTCCGGCCGGCCCGTCCCATTTAGGGTGCTCCCGGATCAGCGCCAAGCGGACGATATCGAAGCCAAGGCGCATTTCAGCCCGATGAGCCCTTGGCACATGGGCCGTGTCGTCGTTGCAACAATGGCGCGCCGATCTCCGCGATGTGCCGCCGGCAGGCGCTCTCGGGACGACCGGTGGCGCATCTGCGGAAGTGAGGCCGTCGTGACTGTGGATCAATGGATGGGGATGGACGTGCTCTGGCGGCACCCGCTGGCGGCGCTGGCCAAGGCGTCGATGATCGGGCTCGTCTCGGTCGGCGGCCTGCCGGACAGGGCCGAGGCGGTTCAGATCGCGCCGGTCGTGCCGGTGGCCGAGCGGAGCGTTCCGGCCGATCTCGTCGGCACCTGGGCCTTCGACGTGGCGACCGGCAATTATTGCAACCCGCTCGGGCATTGCGCGCCCGGCAGCGGCGGCAGCATGTCCTTCACCGTCAAGGCGGATGGGCAGGCCGAACATGCGCTGTTCGAGACGTCGCATGTGGAGGGCTGCGGCCAGGTCCAGACGCTGACGCGCAAGCTCGGCACGATCAAGGTCCGGGAGGCGACGCTGGTCTTCCTGACCCGGACCGGCACCTACAAGTCGTCCCATGGCTGCCGGCCGGATCTCTCCGGGACCTGGAGCCTGGAGGCCCGCGATCTGGCGCCGCGCGCGCTCAATTGGCAGCTCGTCGCCGATCCCGGCATGCCCGGCCGGCAGGCGCTGCGGCTGGTCGATCCCGAAGGCCAGATGAGCGGCATCTATAGCCGGCGCTGAGCGGCGCTGCCCGGCTTGCCTGGATCCCGACGCGGATAGGCCGCCGCGGCTGCGATTTTGATTCAGCCGGCTCGTCTATCCCCTTGGCGGGGCGGGCCTTGTGGGGCGCGCGGCGTCAGTAGGCGAGCGGCTTGAGCTGGATCGGGCTGCGCCCGCCGGGCCGGACCTCGGTGCGCGTGTCGTTGAAGAACACCAGCCGGTCGCCGACCTTGACCTGCGCCGACAGCGCCGGCTGGATCGGGCAGCGCTTGTCGCTCCGGACCCGGATCGGCACGACGATGGGAAACCGCCGGCCCGGGACGGGCCGGCTGACCGCGGCGACGGCGGTCATCGACATCGGCGCATCCGCGAGATTGCCGTCGAAAATGGTCAGGTGCAGCCGCGAACCCGCGGGCATGCGGGCCTCCGGCGGTCCTTGCACCACCACCGTCGTGTTGAAGCGGCAGGCGGCCAAAGCCGGCGAGCCGGCCAAGGTGCCGGCCGCCAGGATCACGGCCACGGCCGTCCAGCTGTTCCACCGCATGGCAGTCTCCTCATGGACCCCAATGTTCGACCCGACGGTCTTCACGGCATCCGGCCATGATGCGGGTGCCGCGACATGGCATGCGGGCCGGATCGGGCGATCATGCGGCGACGATGTGGGCAAGTACAGGCCGGGCCGATCGCGCGGATCGCCGGCGGCGGATCCCGGCACGCGCCGGGCGATCGCCGGGGCACCGCGCCGCGACATCGCATCGCGACCGTCACGGCCGCAGCGGAAGCTTTTGTTCACCATTCGTGTTGCTTGTTTGTTCTCGGCGCTTGCTGTGCGAACAAATTGGGAACATCATCCGCAGGTCAACGGATGACCAAGGAGGCACTGATGGTGCGGACATTCATCGAGGACATGGCGGCGCTGGCGGCGCTGGGACTTTTCACCGGCATGGTCGCGGTCTGGGCGCAGGCGATCCAGGGCCTCTGATTTCGACGGTCATGCGGCCCCGCCGCGCGGCCTGTGCGGTGCGGTCGGATACAAGGGGCTTGTGAAGTGCGGGGAGCTTCGCGTCAGCGGTGATTGATCGCCGCCGCGGCGCGGGGCAAAGCTGGAGACGAACCAGACTCACCTGTCAGAGGAAGCGGCGGCCGTGGCTTCACAGTGCTTCGTACATCTGCGCGTCCACTCGTCCTTCTCGCTGCTGGAAGGCGCGCTCGGCATTGCCAAGCTTGCCAAGCTCGCCGCGGCCGACCGCATGCCGGCCCTGGCGGTAACCGATACGAACAATCTGTTCGCGGCGCTGGAGCTTTCCGAGAAGCTCGCCGGCGCGGGCATTCAGGCCATTGGCGGCCTGACCCTTGGCGTGGATTTCGCCGACCGCGAGGTCGATCCGCGCCGCCCCAATCTCGGCGGCATCAAGCCGCGCATCGCGCTGCTCGCCATGAGCGAGGAGGGCTATCGCAACCTGATGGCGCTGACCTCGGCGGCCTTCATGGAGAGCAGCGATCCCAGCGACCCGAGCGTCGGCCTGGCGGCGTTGCAGAGCCATGCCGGCGGCCTGATCGCCCTGACCGGCGGTCCGGGCGGGCCGATCGACATGGCCTTTCGCGACAACCAGAGCGATCTCGCCCGCGCACGGCTCGGCCGGCTGTCCGCCATTTTCGGCGACGCGCTCTATGTCGAATTGCAGCGCCACGGCCTCGACGAGGAGCGCGCGGTCGAACCGGCGCTGATCGCCGAGGCCTATGCCCGCGGCCTGCCGCTGGTCGCCACCAACCAATGCTATTTCGCCAGCGTCTCCGACTATGAGAGCCATGACGCGCTCGGCTGTATCGCCGGCGGCCGGGTGCTCGCCGATCCCGAACGCAAGCATCTGACGCCCGAGCACCGCTTCAAGACCCAGGCGGAGATGGTCAAGCTGTTCGCCGACCTGCCCGAGGCGATCGACAGCACGGTCGAGATCTCCAGGCGCTGTCACTACCGTGTGCGCACGCGCAAGCCGATCCTGCCGCGTTTCTCGCTGGTGGCCGGCGGCGAACCGGTCGACGAGGTGACCGAGCTCAACCGGCAGTCCCGCGAAGGGCTGGAGCGGCGGCTCGCCGCCCACGGCCCGGCCGAGGGGCTGACCGTGAAGGACTACCAGGACCGGCTCGAATTCGAGCTCTCGATCATCGAGGGGATGAAGTTCCCCGGCTACTTCCTGATCGTGTCCGACTTCATCAAATGGGCCAAGCAGCGCGACATTCCCGTCGGTCCGGGCCGCGGTTCGGGCGCCGGCTCGCTCGTCGCCTATGCGCTGACCATCACCGATCTCGACCCGCTGCGCTTCAAGCTGCTGTTCGAGCGCTTCCTCAATCCGGAACGCGTGTCGATGCCGGATTTCGACATCGACTTCTGCCAGGACCGGCGCGACGAGGTGATCCGCTACGTCCAGGAGCGCTACGGCCGCAACCAGGTCGCCCAGATCATCACCTTCGGTACGCTGCAGGCGCGCGGCGTGCTGCGCGACGTCGGCCGGGTGCTGCAATTGCCCTATGGCCAAGTCGACAAGCTGTGCAAGCTCGTGCCGCAGAACCCGGCCGCGCCGATCACCCTGGACAAGGCGATCGAGGGCGAGCCGAAGCTGCAGGCGGCCGGCGAAGAAGAGCCGATGGTCCAGCAGCTCTTCGACATCGCGGTCAAGCTCGAGGGCCTGAACCGTCACGCCTCGACCCACGCGGCGGGTCTGGTCATCGGCGACCGGCCGCTGGTCCAGCTCGTGCCGCTCTACCGAGACCCCAAGACCGACATGCCGGTCACCCAGTACAATATGAAATGGGTGGAACAGGCCGGCCTGGTGAAGTTCGACTTCCTCGGCCTGAAGACGCTGACCGTGCTGCAGAAGGCGGTCGACCTGATCAAGCTGCGCGGCATCGCGGTCGATCTCGCCGCCATCCCGCTCGACGACGCCAAGAGCTACGAGATGATGGCGCGCGGCGAGACGGTCGGCGTGTTCCAGGTGGAAAGCGTGGGCATGCGCAAGGCCCTGGTCGAGATGAAGGCCAGCCGCTTCGAGGACATCATCGCGCTGGTGGCGCTCTACCGGCCGGGCCCGATGGCCAATATTCCCGTCTATTGCGCGCGCAAGCACGGCCTGGAACAGGCCGAATATCCGCATCCCCTGATGGAACAGGTGCTGGCCGAGACCCACGGCATCATCGTCTACCAGGAACAGGTGATGCAGGCGGCCCAGATCCTGTCGGGTTATTCGCTCGGCGAGGCGGATCTGCTCAGGCGCGCAATGGGCAAGAAGATCAAGGCCGAGATGGACAAGCAGCGCGAGCGCTTCGTCTCCGGCTGCACCGAGCGCGGCATGGCCAAGGCCAAGGCCGACGAGATCTTCGACCTTCTGGCGAAATTCGCCGATTACGGCTTCAACAAGAGCCACGCGGCGGCCTATGCGCTGGTGTCCTATCACACGGCCTGGTTGAAGGCGAACTATCCGGTCGAGTTCATGGCCGCGTCGATGACGCTGGAACTGTCCAATACCGACAAGCTGTCGGAATTCCGCCGCGAGACGATGCGGCTGGGGATCACGCTGGAGCCGCCCTGCGTCAACCGTTCGGGCGTGCATTTCGACGTCGCCGACGGCAAGATCCTCTATGCACTCGCCGCGGTGAAGGGGGTGGGCGCCCAGGCGGTGGAAGCCATCGTCCAGGCGCGCGGCGACCAGCCGTTCCGCGACCTCTCCGATTTCGCCCAGCGCATCAATCCGAAGACGCTGAACCGCAAGACCCTGGAAAATCTCGCGGCCGCCGGCGCCTTCGACGCGCTGGAGCCGAACCGCGCGCGCGCGGTCGCCGCGGTCGAGCAGGTGCTGGCCGAAGCGCAGCGGACATCCGAGGGTCGGGCGATCGGCCAGGACGAGCTGTTCGGCGCCGGCGGCGCCTCGGCGATCCGGCTGCCCGACGTCGAGCCCTGGCTGCCGGCGCGCCTGCTCGACGAGGAATACAAGGCGATCGGCTTCTTCCTGTCGGGCCATCCGCTCGACGACTACCAGGCTTCGCTGAAGCGCCTGCGCATCGAGCCTTTCGCCGATTTCGCCCGCAGCGTGCGTGGCGGCGCCAGCGCCGGCCGGCTCGCCGGGGTGGTGACGGCGCGCCAGGAGCGGCGCACCAAGACCGGCAACAAGATGGGCATCGTCACCTTGTCGGATCCATCGGGCCATTACGAGGCGGTGCTGTTCTCGGAAGGGCTGGCGCTCTATCGCGACCTGCTGGAGCCGGGCCAGGCGGTCCTGATGTCGGTCGGCGCCGAGCTGCAGGGTGAAGAGGTGCGCGTGCGGCTCTTGACGGTGGAGCCGCTCGAGGCCGCGGCCATTCGCGTGCAGAAGGGCTTTCGCGTCTTCGTCGAGGAGCAGAGCGCGATCGAGAGCATCGCCAAGCGCCTGGTCGCCAAGGGCGACGGCGAGGTCAGCCTGGTGTTCAGGCTGCCGGACGCGCAGAGCGAGGTCGAGGTCAAACTGCCCGGCCGGTTCGCGGTGTCGCCGCAGATCGCCGGCGCGATCAAGGCGGTGGCCGGCGTCCAGGCGGTCATGGAAATGTGAGGGCAGGGGGCAAAGCCATGGAGTTCAAGCGCGGCCGGCTCATCGACCACGTGCATTTGCGGACGCGCGATCTCGCCGCCAGCAAGCGGTTCTATTCGGCCGTGCTCGGCGTGCTGGGCATCACGGTCACGGATGGCGGCGGGCATTTCTTCGCCGACGAGCTCTGGGTCGATAGCGGCGAACAGCCGAGCCGCATTCACCTGGCGTTTCAGGCCGCCGACCGGGCGACGGTCGATCGCTGGTACGCGGCAGGCCTCGCCGCCGGCGGCATCGACAATGGCGGCCCGGGCGAGCGCGCCTATCATCCCGGCTATTACGCCGCCTTTCTGCTCGACCCGGACGGCAACAATATCGAGGCGGTCCATCACGGCCCGGCCGACCGCTCCTCGGATGCCGTGACGATCACCGCGAGGCTGTCGGCATAACGACGGACGGCCAATTGATCGTCGTGACGGGGGGCGTGCGAGGTCGGGTATGGACCCTATCCGGTGGTTCGGGCGCGGGACAGCCCGTCATCGATCGCCGGCGCGTCGCCTGCATTGCGCATCGGTCGGGCTCGTTCCGGCCACGCACGCCCTGTCCGGTCAAGATTATTCGTGGATGGCCGGGACAAGCCCCGCCAGACGGATGGGGTGGTGAGGCGGGGAGCCGCCAAGGCGCGGGCGCTCGCTCGTGGGATGTGGTGACAATCACCTGAGGTCCGCCAGCGTTGGGGGGTGGGGGGCCCGGTCGCTTCGTGCGTGATTGCGTGAGATCGAAGCGCTGCATCGAGGTAGGCCGTCCTTCGAGGGTCGCTTCGCCCCCACCTCAGGATGAGGTTGGTTCTTGTACTGCAGCACGGTTGTACATGAGGCTCGGACGGCGGAGGCATTTTTGCACTGGTTCTGATGCCAAACACCACATTTCTCATCCTGAAGTGGGAGCGAAGCGACCCTCGAAGGACGGCCTACCTCGATGTAGCGTTTCAATGTGAGGTGGTTTGAGCCCTTATCCCGCTTCCGCCAGCGTCTTGCGCAGAGCGACGTTGAAGACGGCGAAGCCCAGGGCTGCGAAGAAGCGCTGCGCATCGTGATTGGCGGCCCAGGTGTCGAGCGCGATCTCATCGATGCCTTCGAACATGGCGCGGGCTTCGACATGGCGCATCAGGGCCGTGGCGACGCCGCAGCGTCTGGCTTCCGGGGCCACTGCGATGTGCTGGACATAGAGGCGGGCCCGGTTGGGCGTCAGCGGGGTTTCCGGCCTGACCTGCACGTCGAACAGAACATAACCGACCGGCTTGGCGTCGATCTCGGCAATGGCGGTTCCGGCATGCGGCCCGTCCAGCCGCGCCGCGAAATAGGCCCTGAGCGCCGCGGGATCGACGGCCGCCTTGAAGTCTCCGGGATAAAGCGTCGCGTGCAGGCTCTGGACCACCTGATTGAGCGCGACGAGGCTGTCGAGATCCGCCTGCGAGGCGGCGCGAATCTTGGCCGGCATGGGCCCCGTCTCCCGTCTGGGACGAGGCTGCGATGGCGATGCGGCGCCTGTCAACGAAACATGGAATTGTCTCGGCCGCACCGGCGCGCGAGGCCGGCGCGGCGGCGAGGTCGAGGCCGGCGCTAAACGGTTTCCTCCAGGCCGATGCTGTCGGGAAGGCAGGGGCGCAGGAGCCCCAATGACAGGGGCTGGAACCGGACGGGCCGGCCCGTCTCTCCACGCGGGACGCTCGCGATGGCCAAGTGCCGGCGCAAGATCGGCTGATCATGGCCGACCACGTGCCAGAGATAACTGGCCAGGCGCGGCATGATCGGCGCGGCGAAATAGGCGAGCCCTTTCAGCCAGCCATAGGCATGGTCGGGCCGTGACAGGTCGATATCATCGAGATCGGCCCAGGCCTGCAGGACGGCGCTCGCCGCGCGCGCCGAAAACGCATCGAGCCGGAACGCCTGGTCGAAGGCTGTCATCGACGCCTCCAGGCGCGTGCGCAATGGCTGCGGGACCGTCATCTGTTCCGGCGGCGCCGCGCCGAGCGTGCCGCGGGCCCGGTCGATGCGCGCCTGCAGCGTGCCGGCGAGCCGGCGCGTCGCGAATGCGATGAAATCGCCGACGTCGAAATTGGTGGTTTCCCGCTCCGGGCTCTCGCGTGCCAGAAAGGCGCGCACGGCATCGCTCGATGCCGGTGTCATCTCGACGATATCGGTGGCCCAGATGACGTGACGCCGGCTGGTCGAGAATTTCGATCCCTGCAGATTGTAGAAGTAGTTCGTCAGGACATAGTCGAAGGGCTTGCGGTCGCCCGAGGCGGTCATGAGCGGGATATTGCCGGCGAGCAGGAGCACCGCGTTGTCGATGCCGAAGCTGACGAGCGTCGTCACCTCGCTGTCGCGCGCCATGGGGTGGCGATGTTCCGGATCGGTTTCGGCATAGCGGTCGCCACAGGTCAGCGCATATTCCCAAGCCGCTTCGAACAGAACCCGCGGATTGCCCCAGCGATCGGCCGGCCAGGCGACGCCCCAGGTGCCGGGCGCGGTGAGCCGGAACAGGCGGCTTTCCTGGTCGAGATGGCGCCTGACCAGGGTGATGAAGGCGTCGGGCGCGCCGCAGGATCGCATCCGCCGCTCCAGGTCGGGCTCGTCGCCAATGCGCAGGAACAGGCTCTCGACCTGCCGCCATTCGAGGCCGGCATCGTCGGCGCGGGGCCGGGGGTTGAGCATTTGCTCGGGCCGGAACAGCGCGCCGCAAGCCTCGCAGAAATAGCCGGCCGCCGGTGTCCGGCAGGCGGGGCACTCGCCGGTCAGCCAGGCGCCGGTCAGGTAGCGCCCGGTGGCGCGGCTGTAGAGCACCTTTTCCGTCACGGTTTCGGTGAGGCCGAGCGTGACCAGTTCGGTGACGACGGCTGTGGCATTGCGGGCGTGCCGAGCGGCATAGGGCCCCTGGACCAGGTCGAGAAAGGCATCGACCTCGATGTCGAGCGCCGCGAGATCGCGGGCGATCCGGGCGTGATAGGTCCGGCACACCTCCTCGGGCGGGCGGTCTTCCTGGACGCCTTTCCACAGCACGTAGGAATCGAAGCCGTCCACCGCCGAGATCACCGCGACCTCGTGGCCCTGGCCGCGCAGGTAGCGCCCGATCATGTCCATGCGCAGATAGGGGCCGGCAATGTGGCCGAGATGCAGCCCCCCATTGGGCGTCGGCGGGATGGGCATCAGAAAGAATTTCCGGCGCGGAGCGCTGTCTGTCGTCGGGATCATGGATCCTCCCAGGAGCTGTAGCGGTGCGGGAAAACGGGGCCTTGCAGGCCGAGGCGTGGCCGATCGAGCTCGCCGCGGCAGGCGGGTTCGAACCGCGGCCAGGCGGTGAGGGGCGGTTGCCTGGCCGCGGGCCGTCGCCGCGCGGTCAGAGTGCTCCTTCGCGCACGGTGTAGCGTTTGACGAAGAGACCGGCGATCACGGCGATCGCCGCGGCCGCCGCGAGAAAATAGCCGGGCGAGGCGGGGTCACGGGTCGTCGCGATCAGCGAACCGACGATCAGCGGCGCGAAACCGCTGAAGGCAGCCGCCGAGACATTGTAGGCAATGGCGACGCCGCTGAGCCTCACATCGGTGGGGAACAGATCGGTGAGGATGACGGCATAGGTCGCGTAGATGAAGGGGCCGACCAGGCCGATCAGAATGAACAGCAGGTAGAGGTTGATCGTGTGGCCGACCATCGCCTGATAGGCGGGATAGCTCAGCGTCGCGAGCAGGACGGCGCCGATCCGATGGAGATAGCGGCGCGGTATGAAGTCGCTGGCATAACCGACGGCGAGAATGCCGAGCGAGGCGATGCCGATCGAGATGTTCAAGACCATGGCGGCCTCGCGCGGATCATAGTGCAGGACCTGCGTCAGATAGGGCGCCATGGCGCCGAACATGATGCCGTTGAGAACGCTGACGACGCCGGTAATGCCGATGCCGATGAGGATCGGCAGGGGAAATCGCTTGAGCACGTCGAGGGCGGGCATGGTCACCACCTTGGTGCGCATGGCCTGGAAGGCGGCGGATTCCTCCAGCGAGGTGCGCAGGAAATAGCTCACCAGCCCGAGCAGGCTGCCGACCCCGAAAGCCAGCCGCCAGCCATAGTCCTGCATGTCCGCGGCCGGCAGGATGGAATGCAGCACCGAACTGACGCCACTGGCGAGAAAGACGCCGGTATTGACGCAGAAGAACACCACGCCGCCGGCCAGGCCCGCGCGGCGCGGCGCCGCCTCCACCACATAGGTGATGGCCGTCGGCAATTCGCCGCCGAGGCAGGCGCCCTGGATGAAGCGGAGCGCGATGAAGGCGATGCTGGCGGTGATGCCGAGCGTCGCATAGCTCGGCATCAGGGCCATGCCGAGGGTCGCCATGGTCATGATCAGCAGCGACAGGAGGAACGACGTCCGGCGGCCGCGGCGATCGCCGATATGGCCGAGAATGAGGCCGCCGAGCGGCCGCGAAACATAACCGACGGCAAAGACCGCGAAGGCATTGATCAGCGAGATCAAGGGGTCGGCGGAGGGGAAGAAGGCCGCCGCGATATATTGGGCGAAGATGCCGTAGACGATGAAATCGTAGAATTCCAGCGCGCCGCCGAGGCTCGCGAGAATGATCACGCGCCAGTTGAGCTTGTCGGCGGCGACTTCGAGCGTCCGCGGCGCGGCGTCGAAGACCTCATTGGTGGTCGTCATGGTTCCC
This sequence comes from Hyphomicrobiales bacterium, assembly GCA_017304475.1. Taxonomy (GTDB): domain Bacteria; phylum Pseudomonadota; class Alphaproteobacteria; order Rhizobiales; family Phreatobacteraceae; genus Phreatobacter. The sequence goes on from JAFKKV010000022.1 coordinate 129,427, forward strand.
CTCCTCGAGTTTGTTTTGTGTCGCTTGAGCGCGTATGCCGCCGCGGCCGAAGGCACGGCCGGGCGACCTGAGCGAAATCCTGCCTTGGCGGCCTGCCTTTCCCGGGCGACCGACGGATCGGCCTAGATCGCGGCGAACAGCTGCTCGCAGGCCGCCGCCGCGCCGAGCACGCGCCAGTCGGCGCCGCGCGGCCCGATGATCTGCAGGCCGATCGGCAGCCCCTGGGAGGAGCGGCCGCACGGGATCGAGCAGGCGGGTTGCTGGCTGAGATTGAGCGGGAAGCTGAAGCTCGCCCACTCCGTCCAATGGTTCAGGCCCGAGCCGCGCGGCACGTCGGCGCCGACGGCGAACGGGGTGACCGCCGTGGTGGGCGAGATCAACAAGTCGAAGGAGCCGAACAGATTTTCCATTGCGGCGCCGAACTCGGCCCGGCGAATACCAGCGTCGACATAGTCGGCGGCCGAAAAGCGCCGGCCGGCATCGGCGATGGCGATGAGTCCGAGGTCCATGCCGGACTGGTCCGACGCCCTGACGCCGCTCAGCACACGGGCGGCCCCGGCGAACCACAGGAGATGGAACAGCTCCAGGGCACCGTCCAGCGGCGGGGTGACGGGTTCGACCGTCGCGCCGCGCTGTTCGATCAGCCGGACAGCCCTGTGAAACTCGGCCGAGACATCGGCGGCGACGACACCGGCGGGCGGGGTGGTCCAGACGCCGACGCGGGCGCCGGCGAAGCTGAAGGCCGGCAGCGCTTCGCGCGCGGCGAAGGCGAGGGGATTTTGATGCCAGTCCCGCGGGTCCTTTCCGGACAGCACGTCGAGCATCAGACTGGCATCCGCGACCCGGCGGGCGAGCGGACCGATATGCGAAACCGTGCCGAAGGGGCTCGGCGGATAGGCCGGCACGCGACCGAATGTCGGCTTGTGCCCGACGACGCCGGTAAACGAGGCGGGAACCCGAATGGATCCGCCGCCATCGGTGCCGAGATGCAGCACGCCCGCGCCGGTTGCCGCCGCCACCGCCGCGCCGCCGGACGATCCGCCGGGCGTCAGCTCCGGGTTCCACGGATTGCGCGTGATGCCGTAGAGCGGCCCGTCGGTCAGCGCCTTCCAGCCGAATTCGGGGATCGCGGTCTGGCCGAGCAACACGGCGCCGCTGCGGCGGAGCAGGCGAACGGATGGCGAGTCGCTGCGTTGCGGCGAGGCGTCGGTGGTCCGGCTGCCATAACGCGATGGCCAGCCCTGCGTCGTGACGGCATCCTTGATGGTCACCGGCACGCCGTCGAGCGGCCCGACCGGGCGGCCCCGGCGCCAGCGCTCTTCGGAGGCGCGCGCTGCCTGCACCGCGCCGTCATGATCGATGAGCGAGAAAGCGTTGAGCGCCGTGTCGACCTCTTCGGCTCTCGCCAGATGCGCCTTGGTCACGTCGACAGGGGAAAGCGCACCATTGCGATAGGCGCCGACAAGGTCATTCACCCCAGGTCGGCACAGTTCCGGCAAGTTCAGTAAAGAGTATATCTCGGATCTTTCGAGAATAGACCGTGCACTCGATGAATTTTCCGTCGAATTCATGTGGATCACTCCGCAATTCGGCACGAAAATTCATAGGCAGTCTCCGCTCCGCCGCATAAGGTATTTTATGGCGCTAATTGCCTCACGCGATGTCTCAAGCGGCCGCGGGGCCGGTCTTGGGCCGTGGCAAGCCGTCGACCGACGCGTGGCGCTTCGTCCCGCGGGTCGCAGCGATTGGGTGCGCGTGCGCCAACGGGAACAGCTGCGGCGCGCCCGAAGCCGCCACCCGGCGAGAGGCGGCCTTTGGGGGCGGCGACGGTCAGTTCCAGGTTTTTGGATGGTCGTCGACAAGCTGCCGATGCGACATTGACTTGGCCGCTCAAGGCCATAACCTCGACGTGACGAGGCGTGGCCTGCCTAATTCTAGAGAGACACACCACGCTACCGCCTGAATAACATCGATTATTTGGTAAATGTACCTACTTTTACTCTCCCTGCGAGACGTTTGATAGGTTGAACACCATGCGGCTTTCGATAAGGCAGATCAAATATATCAGGGATGTCGCCCAGCTCGGCAGCATCCTCGCGGCTTCCGAGGCCTCGCGGATTTCGGCGTCGTCGATCGTGGCGGCGATCAATCTGGCGGAGGGCGAGCTGGGCACGCCCATCTTCGAGCGGCGGCCGTCACGCGGGGTGGTCACAACGGCGGCAGGCGAACGCTTCGTCGCGGCCGCCCAGATGCTGCTGACCTCGGAGGCCGAGTTCGAGCGGGCGATCGCCGCGCTCAAGACCAAGACCAGGAATAGCAAGGAAATCCGGATCGGCTGCTTCGAGCCCTTCGGCTCGCTGTTCATGCCGGACCTGATCCAGACCTATGTCAATCGCGGCGGCGCCTCGAACGTCTCGCTGTTCGAAGGCGACCAGACCGAATTGCAGAACTGGCTGATCACCAAGACGGTCGATCTGATCATCTCCTACGACATCGGCCCGAGTTTCGGCGGCAACATCACGCCGATCTGCCAGGTTCCGGCTCATGTCATCGTCGCGTCCGACGATCTCCTGGCCTCGCGCGAGGCCGTGTCGCTGCGCGATATCGCCGACCGGCCGCTCGTGCTGCTCGATCTGCCGCATACCGGGAATTATCTGCTGGCGCTGTTCGACGATCTCGCGCTGCATCCCAGGATCGCGTTCCGGACCCGGTCCTATACCACGGTGAGCCGGGCGGTGGCCGCCGGCTTCGGGGTTTCCGTGGGCAATACCAGTCCGTTGTCGACGGCCGACCATGAGGTCGACGGCATTGTCCGCTTGCCGCTGCTCGACAAATTGCCGCCGCCGACCCTGGTCATCGCCGATGCCTATGGCGCCGACAAGCCGGACTTCGTCCGCGCGTTCATCGACACCGCGCAGGAGCTGTTCCACAGCCGCGGCCTGCGCCGGCCGAGCCCGGGCGAGGGGCTTCCCCCGGCCCATGCCGTCGCCGCGGCGGGCGCGCAGGACGGGCCCGGCCGGCGGTGGCGCGGCTAGGCCGCGCGTGCGGCGCCACGGCCTTGCCGGGTATTGGTGTCATGAAATGCATCATCACCCATCATAGAATGCATTTTATGGCCGGCGGGGCGCCCATATGATCCGCGCCATGGTCAGGCACCCACATCGCCGGACCTTCCGTCCTTCGTCCAACGATCGCTGTCAAACCGAGCATGGTCGATCATGGCGTCCACGATATCCGCAGTCTATGACGTCGTCGGTATCGGCGTCGGTCCATCCAATTTGAGCGTAGCTGCACTTCTCGACGGTATTCCTGAACTTTCGGCAGCCTTCTTCGAACGCAACGATGCCTTTGCCTGGCATCCCGGGCTGTTGTTTCGCGATGCCCGCCTGCAGACCTCGTTTCTGAAGGATCTGGTGACCTTCGCCGACCCGGTCAACCCGCACTCCTTCGTCAACTTCCTGCACAGCAAGCAGCGCCTGCATCAATTCATCAACGCGGATTTCGACAAGATCACGCGGGCCGAATTCATCGAATACATGACATGGGTCGCGACGCGCCTGCCGAATCTCAAGTTTTCGCATGATGTGCGGGAGATCCGCTTCCACAACGACATGTTCGTCGCGCGCATCGATCCGAATATCGAGGTCTATTCCAAACACGTCATTCTGGGGGTGGGCCGGCGCCCCTATGTGCCGCCCTGCGCGCGGCCGCATCTGGGCGACGCGGTGTTCCATGCCAGCGAGTTCCTGGCCCGCGCCCCGCGCTCACGGCCGGCTTCGGTGACCATTGTCGGCGGCGGCCAAAGCGCCGCGGAAATCTTTCTGTACTGCATTCGCAACATCGATTCCGGGCTGAAGCAGCTCACCTGGGTGACGAAACGCGACAATTTCAGTCCGCTCGACGATTCCCCTTTCACCAATGAATATTTCACGCCGCTCTACTCCAAATATTTCTTCGAGCTGGAGGCCGACAAGCGGATCGCCCTGCTGAACGCGCAAAAACTGGCGAGCGACGGCATTTCGGCCAGCACCTTGCGGGAGATCTATCAGGAGATCTACCGGGTGAAGTTCATCGAGGGCCGCGCGCTCGATCTGCGCCTGCTCGTCGATCACGAGCTGACGGCCCTGGACCGGGCCGGCTTCAAATGGGCGGCGAGCATTTGCGACACGACGACCGGCGAGCGGAGTTCGGTGCTCTCGGACCAGGTGGTGCTCGCCACCGGTTATGAAACCGTCGTGCCACGGCAGATCGAGGGCATCAGGCACCTGTTCGAACTGGAGCGGGAGCAGCTGCGCCTGAAACACGACTTCTCCGCCAGTTGGCGGGTGCCGTGCCGGAGCCGCCTCTATCTGCAGAATGCCGGGCGTCGCAGCCACGGCATCGCCGACCCGAATCTCAGCCTTTTGGCGTGGCGCAGCGCGACGATCATCAACAGCCTGCTCGGGCGCGAGCACTTCGTCGTCCCGCAGAACGAACACCTCATCGAACGGAACGCACCGCAGCAGACCCGTCAACCCATGGAGCAGATCGCATGATTTCCGGTCCTCTCGTTTCGGTTCACCACGTCGACGACTATTCGGGCGGCATCCAGGTCAAGGAGCTGGACCTGGAGCAGGCAGGCGAGCGGGTGACGCCGTTCAAGGCCTCCATCATCACGGTGCCGCCGGGGATCTCGACCCCCGTGGATCAGCACGACGTCCGGGAGTGCTGGGTGGTGATCGCGGGGCAGGGGGAGCTGATGACCGACGGCGTGGCCTCGCCGCTCGAACCCGGTGCCGTCACCTATTTCGCGTCGCGCTGTTCGCATCAGGTCCGCAATACCGGCGGGGACGAATTGAAGTTGTTCTCCGCCTGGTGGACCCCGGGCCACCAGGCCTCGCAATGACAGCCGATCTGGCGGTGATCGGGGGTGGGATCATTGGCGCGGCCGTCGCGGCCCTTGCCAAGAAGGCCCATCCCCACCTCACCGTCGCCATCCTGGAGCGGCATCTCATCGGCACGGGGGCGTCGCTTTATGGCGGCGCGGTTCGCGTGCCGATCGGCACGACGCCGGCCCATCGCGAGCTTGCCCGGCGCAGCGAGGCACTGTTCCGCGCGCTCGGTGCCTGGGCCGGCCCGCTGCCGGGCCGCGCGGCATCGGTCTTCTGGGTGGTTCCAGCCAGGCGCGAACCCGAATTCGCGGATTATTGGGTCGGCGGAGCCTGCCGGCCTGCGACATCCGACGAGACGGCGCGCCTTGCCCGCGCCATGCCGGCGCTGACCCTTGCGCCCGACGATCTTTTGCTGGTCGACGAGACCGCCTGGTGCGGCAATCCCGGCGCCACGGCGTCGCATCTCGTTGGCCATTTGCTGCGGCAGCCCGGCTTTGCCTGTCATGAGGGGGTTCACGTGGTGGCCATCGAGGACCGGGCCGGTGGTTGCGATCTCGTCGCCGCCGATGGACAGGTGTTTCGCAGCCGGCACGTCGTGCGCGCCACCGGTCCCTGGCTCGACCTGCACGGCCGGCGCGTTCCGGACAGCGGGCTGCGCACCAAGAAGGTCGCGGCCCTGCATGTCGATCTCGCCCCGGCGGCCGACGATCCGGTCATCGTCTTTGTCGAAGAGGACGCCTATCTGCTGCCCGATCCGGCCGGCCGGCGCTGGATCCTCTGCATCAGCAGCCCGGCCTGGGATGTCGCGCCAGCGCGGTCCGGGCTCGCCTGTGACGCCGAGGACCGGGCCATCGCCGCGCGGGCACTGCGGCGCCATGCGCCGGCCTTGCTGGATCGCTGCCGGGGCGAAAGGGTGTTCTGCGACGCCTATACGGCGACACGCCTGCCGGCGATCGGGCGGGACCCGCAATCGGCGCGATCGGTCTACGCTCTGGGAGGATCCGGGTCGGGTTATCGTTTCGCGCCGGCCATCGCCGAGACGGCGATAGGCCTTTTCGAGGGCTCACTCTCCACCATGGCCGTATCTTAGAAGCTCCCGGCATCTCCGGGATCGACCTCATCGTCATCGAAGAACCAGACCGAGGGGCCGCGGCGGCCGTGGCGCCCGGCTTATCGACCGTGCCTGCCTGCCGCGCTGGAATAGGGATGCCTGCTCATGAATTCGCTCTCGCCCAATCCACAGACACTGCCCCGGATCCTCGTCTATCTCGCCTGTTTCTGTATCGCGTCGGCCTATGGCCTGTTCCTGACGCTGCCCTTGTACATCAAGATGCTCGGCGGGGACGAAGAGGTCGTCGGCAGGATCATCTTCGTCGGCGCGTTCGGCACCTTGCTCAGCGTCGGTTTCACCACCCGGCTCATGACGATATGGAAACCCTATCTGGTGGTTGCCGGCGGGGCCCTGTGCTACGCCGTCGGCAGCAGCTTTTTCGCCTTCTCCTCCAGCATTTCGTTTCTTTACGTCATTGGTGGCTTTCTGCTTGGCGTCGGCTGGGCGCTGGCCTTCACGATCTCGCCGATCATGCTGTCGGGCCTGGTGACCGACGCCAACCGGGCCGTGCTGTTCAGCGTGCTGTCGGCTTTCAACGCCCTGGGGCTGGGGCTGGCCCCGATCAGCGCCCAGCAATTGCTGGCCGCGGGCGTCGCCCATTCGCACATCTTCCTGATCGCCATCCTGCTTTCGGTCGCCAGCGCGGGCTTGTTCTACGCGGCCGGCCGAACGCTTTTGCGCATCGTGCTGCCGCATTACGAAACCCTCTCGGGCGGCGAGACCGAGGCCTTCCTGCGGATCCTTCGCTCGCCCGCCATCTACCCGCTGGTCATGGTCTTTCTCGGCGCCTGCGTGTTGAGCTCGATGTTCAACTTCCAGACGACCTTCGCCCAGTCCGAAGGCCTCAACTATTCGATCTTCTATACCTGCTACACTGCGGCGGTCATTGCCGGGCGTTTCCTGGTCAGCGGCTTCGTCAGCCGGCGCGAGCCGATGAAGATGACGATCCTGCTGCTGGCGGTGATGGTGCTGTCGATGCTGGCCTTCTCGGTCACCGCGGCCAATGTGCCACTCTATGCCCTGAGCTCGCTGCTGTTCGGACTGAGCTATGGCCTGGTCTATCCGCTGATCCAGGCCCAGGCGGTGAATGCCTCGGAAGCCAGCCTGCGAACGCGCACGCTGGTCTATTTCTCGATGGCCTATTTCGTCGGCTTTTTCGGCTTCCCCCTGATCGGCGGGCGGATCATCGTGACCGGCGGCTACCGGGTCCTGCTGCTCGTCCTGCTGGTCATTGCCGGGCTGGAGCTGGCGGTGGCCGTCTGGCGCTTCATGGCGGCCCGGCAAGGCGCCGCGGCGCTCGCCGGGCCAAGGGATAGCCCCAGTCCCGGCAAGGCCGAATAAGCGCCGTCCGCGCGGCTAGAGCCGCAGGTCCCGAAGGCGCGCCGGAAGCGTGGCGATCGCGGCCTCGTCGGCATTGGCGAAGGCGAAACGCAAATGGCCTTCCTGCGCCGGGCCGAAATAGCTGCCGGGCAGGCCCAGCACGCCGCGCCCGGTGGCGAGCGCCTCGGCGACGCGTTCGGCGCCGGCACCTTCGAAGGGATGCCGGACATAGGCGAAATAGGCGCCGATCGACGAGATCGCCCAGCCCGGACAGGCCTGCAGCACCGCCTGGAACGCGCCGATCCGGGCATTGATGGTGGCGCGGGTCTCGGCCCGCCAGCCGGCGAGGCCCTCGATCGCCCAGGCGAGCGGCTCTTGCGCCGTTCGCGCCGGGCAGATCTGGAAGCTGTCGAGCACCTTGAGGACCTGGCCGAGCGCGGCCGGCCCGGCGGTGATGGCGCCGACCCGGTGGCCGGGAACCGCATAGGCCTTGGAGAAGGAATAGAGCTGGATCACCGTGTCGCGCCAGGCGGGATCGGTGAACAGGCCATGGGCGCGGTTGGTGCCGCTCGCCAGGAAGTCGCGATAGGTCTCGTCGACGATCAGCGCGATGCCGTGCCGGCGCGCCAATGCAGCGAAAGCGGCGATGACGCCTTCCGGATAGATCGCGCCGGTCGGATTGTTGGGGGTGACCAGGACGATGGCGCGGGTGCGCGCGTCGATCAGGGCCTCCGCCGCGGCCGGCTCCGGCACGAAGCCATGGGCCGGCTCGCAGGCGAGCGGCCGGGCCTCGATGCCGAGCATTTTCAAGGTCATCTGGTGGTTGAAATACCAGGGCGAGGGCAGCAGCACGGCATCGCCGGCTTTCGCCACCGCCAGGACGGCGGCGAGAAAGGCGAGGTTGCAGCCGGCGGTGATGGCGATGTCGGCGGCCTCGATCCGGCCGCCATAGAGGCCGGTCATCTCGGCGGCATAGCTCGCCCGCAGGGCGTCGTCGCCGAGGATCGGGCCGTAACGGGCGATATCGGGCCGTCCGGCGGCGGCGGCGAGCCGATCGAGCAGGCCTTGCGGCGGGGGGGCGCCGGGGGCGGCCTGCGACAGGTCGATCGGCGCGCCAAAAGCGCCGTCGTAACGGGTCATCCAGGCGCGCGCCGCCGGGATCGGCGGCGTGCCGGTGTCGACGACATCGGGATTCAAAGCGAACAAAGGCTCACCAGGCGCCGGTATTGGGCATGGAGGCCCAGGGTTCGGCGGCGGGCTTGGCCTGGCCCTTCTGCAAGAGCTCGATCGAGATGTTGTCGGGCGAGCGGACGAAGGCCATGACGCCGTCGCGTGGCGGCCGGTTGATCACCACGCCGGCCTGCTGCAACTTGGCGCAGGTGGCGTAGATGTCGTCGACCTCATAGGCGAGGTGGCCGAAGCTGCGGCCGCCGGTATAGGTTTCCGGGTCCCAGTTATAGGTCAGCTCGAGCAGCGGCGCGCCGCGGCTGCCGAAGGCCGCGCTTGTGGCCTCGGCGCCCTTCCGGTCGTCCGGAGCCGACAGAAAGACCAGGGTGAAGCGGCCTTTCTCGCTCTCGGTGCGGCGGACCTCAACAAGACCGAGCTTGTTGCAGTAGAAGTCCAGGGACTGGTCGAGATCGGTGACACGGACCATGGTGTGCAGGTAGCGCATGCGACCTCCCTTGAAGGCGAAATGAGGGGTGAAGAATGGACGCGGAGTTGAAGACGGCGGCGAGCGATCTGGCAAGCCTTGTCAGGCAATCCAGCCGTGCGCTCGCCTTCACCGGCGCGGGGCTCTCGACCGAATGCGGCATCCCGGACTTTCGCTCGCCGGGCGGCCTGTGGACGAAAAACAAACCGATCCCGTTCGAGGCCTTCCTGTCAAGCCGGGCCGCGCGCGCCGAGGCCTGGCGGCGCAAATTCGCCATGGACGAGAGCTTCAAGGCGGCGGTTCCCGGCCGCGGCCACCGGGCGCTCGCCGCCATGGTGCGGACAGGGCGGCTTTCCGGCATCGTCACCCAGAACATCGACAACCTGCATCAGGATTCCGGCGTGCCCGACGACCGGCTGGTGGAACTGCACGGCAATGGCAGCTACGCGACCTGCCTTGCCTGCGCCAGGCGCTACGAATTGTCCTGGGTGCGCGCCCGATTCGAGGCGACGGACGGCGAGGCGCCGGACTGCACGGATTGCGGCGGCCCGGTGAAGTCGGCGACGATCTCCTTCGGCCAGGCCATGCCGGAGGCCGAGATGCGCCGCGCCCTCGACTGGACGGTGGAGGCTGATCTGTTCATCGCGATCGGTTCGTCGCTGGTGGTCTACCCGGCGGCCAGCCTGCCGGTCACCGCCAAGCGCAACGGCGCGATGCTGGTCATCGTCAACCGCGAGGAGACGCCGCTCGACGACATTGCCGACCGCGTCATCGCCGCGGATATCGGAACTTTGCTGCAGTCGGTGATGGAACACCTGCCCGTTGCGGGCGTTAACTGAACAATCGCAACGCGGCATGCACCAAATGTGTTCGTAATCGGGACGCCATGCCATTTTTGGCTTTGCTGCCGCAGGGGCGATGTTATCCTTTTATTAGAGAATCAGGCGGGGTGGGACCGGGGCCAACGGTTCCAGTAGAGCGGCGGTGAGCGTGATGACGTCGGACGGTTCCGATCCGGACGGCCAGGGCGGCAAGAACAATCTTCACGTGCGGGTCGACGGTCAGACGACCATTGATGAAGTGCCGGCTGATCTTGTCGAAATTTCCGGCACCATCAAATGGTTCGACGTGGCCAAGGGCTACGGCTTCATCGTCCCCGATGGCGGCGGCGCGGATGTGCTGCTGCACGTCACCAGCCTCCGGCGTGACGGTTTCCAGACGGCTTATGAAGGCGCGCGCATCGTGGTCGAGGCGACCGCCCGGCAGCGCGGCCTGCAGACCTTCCGCGTGCTGTCGATGGACGATTCGACCGCCATCCATCCCTCCCAGATGCCGCCGGCGCGCACCCATGTCTCGGTGACGCCGACCAGCGGGCTGGAGCGGGCCGAGGTGAAATGGTTCAACCGGCTGCGTGGCTTCGGCTTCCTGTCGCGCGGGCCGGGCACGCCCGACATTTTCGTGCACATGGAAACGCTGCGCCGCTACGGCCTCACGGAATTGCGACCGGGGCAGTGGGTCCTGGTGCGCTATGGTGACGGCTCGAAAGGCCTGATGGCCGCGGAAGTCCGCCCCGACGGGACGCCTTTCCCCGCCTCGCATTGAGCTGAACGGGATAGCCCATGCTGATCGATCGCCGCGCGGTGCTGGCCACCGGGGTGATGATGCTGGCTGCGCCGCGCATTGCCGCGGCGCATGGCAAACCGAACGAACTGGTCATCGCCACCCGCTCCGGCCAGCGGCATTCCTTCACGCTGGAACTGGCCAATACGCCGGAGACCCGCACGCGCGGTCTGATGTTCCGGCGCGAGCTGGCGCTCGGCCGCGGCATGCTGTTCGACTTCGGCCCGGCCGAGGCGGATGTCAGCATGTGGATGAAGAACACCTATATTGCGCTCGACATGGTGTTCATCCGGGCCGACGGCACGATCCGCCACATCGCCGAGAACACCACGCCGCTGTCGGAAGCCACGATTTCCTCGACCGGACCGGTCAAGGGCGTGCTCGAAGTGGTCGCCGGCACCGCGCAGCGCTTCGGCATCGCCGCCGGCGACCTGGTCGAACATCCCTTTTTCGGCACGTGAGCCTGGCCCAGCCCGACGGCGTGGCTTGCCGCGGCCCGGAGGCTCGGCTATTGCGAGGACGTCGGGGCGTAGCGCAGCCTGGTAGCGCGAGAGTTTTGGGTACTCTAGGTCGCTGGTTCGAATCCAGTCGCCCCGACCATTTCCGGCCCACTTGAGGAGGATTTCACGTGGTGGCCCGCATCTACCGACCCGCCAAGACCGCCATGCAGTCCGGCCAGGCCAAGACCAATGACTGGCGGCTCGATTTCGAGCCGGAGACGCCGCGTCTGGTCGAACCCCTGATGGGCTATACCAGCTCGACCGACATGCGCCAGCAGCTGCGCCTCACCTTCGAGACGAAGGAAGAGGCCATCGCTTATGCCGAGAAGAACGGCCTGGCCTATGAGGTCTCTGAGGCTGCCGATCCGAAGCGCCGGCTCGCCGCCTATTCCGATAATTTCAAGTTCAATCGCGTCGGCGCCTGGACGCATTGAGCCGGCCAAGACCCGCAGGAGGCCCGCTCGGGCGATCTTGCCAAGCCGTTTCCGCGGGCCCATAGGGACCGCGTTCGCATGTTGCTATCCGGTCCCGTAGCTCAGCTGGATAGAGCGACAGCCTTCTAAGCTGTTGGTCGCAGGTTCGAGCCCTGCCGGGATCGCCATTTTTCGACAGATCAGGTCGTCGGATGCGGTGACGACCGCGCCTTCAGCCGCGGCTAAACCGCCGTCGGGGGCGCCGGGCTGGTTTCGAGACCGTGAGGTGCCCACCGCGCCGGCGGGAGGCGATGCTAAGTCCGCGGCGAATAGCCCAGAACCGTGCTGATGGTGTGGGCCGCCTCGACGACATCCCCCGAAAACTGCTGCAGCTGCTTTCGCTTGACCCGGGTGTCGGGGCCGGACATGCCGATGGCGCCGACCACTTCGCCCGACCGTCCGAGGATCGCCGCGGCGCAGGCGGCGATGCCCTCGCGCCATTCGCCGTGAGAGACCAGCGCGTAGCCCTGGCGGCGCGCCAGCTCGACGTCGGCCCGCAGCTCCTCGATCGTCGTGCGCGTGGTGCTGGTGTAGGATTTGAGATGGGGGACGAAGAGCTCCAGGTAGCTGTCCGGCATATGGGCCAGCATGGCCTTGCCGGTCGCCATGGTGAAGGCCGGCGCGCGCATGCCGACGCTGGTATGGGCGCGGATGTGATGCTCGCTCTCGATCTTGTCGAGATAGATGACATCGGTGCCGCGCAGCACCGAAAGGTGCACGGTCTCGCCGGTGATCGCCGCCAGCTTGGTCATGGCGGGGCGGGCGACCTGAAGAAGGTCCATCCGCCGCATGACTTCGTTGCCGAGCTCCCAGAGCTTGGTCGTCAGCTCATAGGTGCTGTTGGACGGGATCTGCTGCACATAGCCCGCGGCCTGAAGGGTCGAGAGCACGCGGTGGACATTGCTTTTCGTGAAATTGAGTTCGGTCGCGAGGTCGGTGATCCCGCGCGGCTTCTCGCTCCGCGCGAGCGTTTCCAGAAGTTTCAACCCCTTCGTAAAAGCTTTGTCCATGAGATGCGATCGATCTGCCTGTTCGAATGAGGCCGGCCGGACGGCGATGGTTCATTGTTACAGTCTTGCGCCGGGGGGAACAATTATCCCCAATGAGCACATCAACGAGCACGTCCGCCCGCGGCCCGGTTCCCCATACCGTCGTCGCGGCATCAGCTGTAGAAGATGCCGCCGTCGACATTCAGCGCCTGGCCGGTGACGAAAGCGGAATCATCGGAGGCGAAGAACGCCACGGGGCCGACGACATCTTCCGGTTGTCCCAGGCGGTGCAGGTCGGTCACCTTTTCGAAATGGGCCACGCGTTCGGGATCCCGCAGATTGTTCATGCCCATCTCGGTGACGATGATGCCGGGGCAAACCGCGTTGACGGTGATGCCGTATTGGCCGAACTCCATCGACGAGACGCGGGTGAAACCGACGACCGCGGATTTCGAGGCGGCATAGTGGGACTGGCCGGGGCCGCCGGTGCGGGCCGCGAGCGAGGCGATGTTGACGATGCGCCCGTAGCGCCGTTCCTTCAGATGCGGCAACAGGGCCTGGGTCATCTGGAAGACGCCGCGGCCGTTCACCGCCATGGTCTGGTCCCAGATCTCCGGGGTCAGATCCTCGATCATGGCGATCCGCAGGATGCCGGCATTGTTGACGAGCACGTCGACATGGCCGAGCCCGCTGACGGCCTCCGCCGCCACCCCGCGGCAATCGTCCAGCTTGCTGACATCGCCGAGAATGGTCACGCATCGGCGGCCGAGCCCGCGCACCTCCTCGGCTGTCTGCTTGAGGGCTGCGTCCTGGGCGGCGATGTCGTTCAGCGCGAGGTCATAGTCCCGGCCGGCGAGCCCGAGCGCGATCGCCCGGCCGATGCCGCGGCTTGCTCCGGTGATAATGGCGTGTCTCGTCATGTCCTGATGGCTCCAACTGTGATGGAGAAGATGATGAAGGGGCCTTGGCGCCGGCGCCTCGGCCCGGGCCGGGCAAAGCTGGTCGCGGCCAGACGCGTCACGTTCTGGCGCCTCACGTCCTGGCGCCGCGCACCGGCAAGCTGTTCATGGCCTGGACCGTAGCGTCGAAGGAGGTCACGTTCGCACCGGAGCCCAGCCCCGTCGCGACCAGGGCCGCGGTCGCGGTCGCCAGCCTTGCACAGGCAACGAGGTCCCATCCCCGGGCAAGGCCGGCGATGAACCCGCCGGAATAGGCGTCGCCGCAGCCCGTCGTATCGCGTACCGCGATCTCGAAGGCCGGCATGACGAATTGCTGCCCGTCGCGGGTCATCACGAAGGAGCCCTCGGCGCCCATCGAGATGGCGCAGGCCCCGGCGCCTTTTGCGATGAAGAACCGCGCGCAGTCCGCCGGGTCGGCCGTGCCGACCATGGCATGGGTTTCCTCGATGCTGGGCATGAAGAAGTCGACATGCGGCAGCAGGGGCTCGAGCAGGCCGAGAGCTTCCTTGCCCGCCTGGATCAGGTCGAGCGTGGTGATGCAGCCGGCCGATTTGGCCGCCGAGAGGAGGGCGGCCGTCGGCGGGCCGTCCATTGCCGGCAGCGAGCCGACGCCGCCGAAATGCAGGACCTTGGCCTGGCAGGCCCGCTCCTGCGCGGCCGGCGATATGTGCCATTGGCGCGAGGCACCCTTGGCATGCAAGGCCGGGCGCGAGCCGTCGGGTCGGATCGGCAGGATGGTGGCGGAGGTCGGACAATCGGCAATGCGCTCCATGACCGAGACATCGATGCCGTCGCGTTGCAGGGCGCCCAGCAGCCAATCCGCCTTCTCGTCCGAGCCGACGGCGCCGACGGCCAGCGTCTTCAGGCCGAGGCGGCCGCAGGGCAGGGCGGTGCCGCCGGCCGTGCCGGCGACGGTCAGCCGGATCTCGTCGATGAAATAGCGTGTGCCGCCGGGAGGAATGTCGGTGACCGGCACGCCGAGAATGTCGAGGATGTAGGAGCCGCAGACGCTGACGTCGTAATCTCTGGCCATAAGGCGGTCTTTCACTTGCTTGGCGGGTCGACCGCGACGCCGATGGCGTCCGTCCGCCCTTTCATCCGAGGCATGGTTCGAGGCTGTTGGGGGCTGCGGTTGCCGCGCCGGTGGCGTCGTCGCTCAGGTCGGGGCGTCGGCTCCGCCCAGGGGCGGCCAGGTCAGCGCCATCATGCCTCCGCAAGCCGCCACCACGTCCTCCCTGTGTTCTATATTGTAGAATGATATTCTGTATTCATCGTCAGATGGCGCCTTTGGCTTGTCAAGGCGTTTTGGTCCCGGCCGATGGTTCCGTCCTTCGCTGCGGGCTCGCTGGCGCCCACCGAACCCAAAACCGGATTGACAAGGCCGATCCCCAACGAATACGCTAATTTCAGAATTGTGTTCTACATTGTAGAACATTCGCCAGGTTCGCCCGTGCCCATCGACAGGATGCATGGGACGGCCGGCAGTCAGGGAGGCGAATGTGCTGTCCGATCTTCGGACGATGGCGGGGCGGATCAAGGCAGGCATGCGCGTCGCGCTGCCGGTCGATTATGCCGGCGTCTCCATGGCCATGACCGGCGCGATGATCGCGCAGGGCGCCGGCGAGCTTCACCTCGTCTGCGTGCCGACCGGTGGCCTGCAGGTCGATCAGCTGGTCGGGGCCGGCCTCGTCGCCTGCGTCGAGACCAGCGCCGTGTCGCTTGGCGAGGCCGGGGGAGCGCCGCGCTTCAACCAGGCGGTCAGGGACGGTGCGATCAGGCTCATGGACGCGACATGTCCGGCCATTCATGCCGGCCTGATGGCGGCGCAGAAGGGCGTCCCCTTCGTGCCGATGCGTGGCCTGATCGGCACGGATGTGCTGCGTTACCGCCCGGACTGGCGGGTGCTGGACAATCCCTTCGCCGATCAGCCGGATCCGATCGTCCTGATCCCGGCGATCAGGCCCGACATCGCCGTGTTCCATGCGCCGATGGCCGACAGAGCAGGCAATGTCTGGGTCGGTCGCCGTCGGGAGCTGGTCGCGATGGCCTATGCCTCCGTCGAGACGCTGGTGACGGTCGAGCGCATCGTCGAGGACAATCTCCTTGCCAATGAGATGAGCGCCGCCGGCACGCTTCCCGCACTCTATGTGAGCGCGATCGCCGAGGCCCCGCGCGGCGCCAGGCCCTATGGCCTGTGGGGCGAATATGCCGCCGAGACGGCCGAGATCCAGCGCTATGCGCGCGCCGCCAAGACCCGGGAAGGGTTCCTGGACTACATGGCCGGCCTGAGCCTGGAGGCCGCGCAATGACCGATGTCCTTCCGCGCGAAGTGCTGATCCATACCATTGCCCGCCTGCTGGACGGGGTTCGCCATGTGGCGGTCGGTGCCTCCTCGCCGATCCCGGCCGCCGGCGCGATGCTGCTGCGCGCGTTGAAGGAACGGGCGGAGGCAGCGCCGGTGCGCATCTCCATCCTCGGTTCGGTCGAGCACAATTTCTTCACCAACGGCTCGGCCGAGCTGTTCGACTGTGCGGCCCAGGGCCGCATCGACGCCTTCTTTCTCGGCGGCGGCCAGATCGACGGGCAGGGCAATGTCAACCTGGTCGGCGCCGGCGACTATCCGCGATCGGCGCCGCGCTGGCCGGGCTCCTTCGGCGCGGCCTATCTCTATTTCGTCGTGCCGCGCGTCATCCTGTTCCGCGAGGAGCACACGCCGCGCGTCTTCGTCGAGAAGGTGGACTTCATCAGCGCGCCCGGCACCAGCGAGCCGCATGTCCACCGGCCGGGCGGACCGGCCGCCCTGCTGACGAGCAAGGGCCTGTTCAGCTTCGACAAGAGCCGGCCCGGCTTCGCCCTCGAGAGCATCCATCCCGGCCATGATCTCGCTGGCATCCAGGCGGCCACTGGCTTTGCCTTTGCCCATGCCGCCGAACCCCGCCGCACCGCGCTGCCGTCAGCGGAAACGCTCGCCTTGCTGCGCGGTCGGGTTCTCGACGAACTGTCCGAAACCTATCCGGAATTCGCTGACCAGATGCGTCGCGATCTTCTCGGCCAGGTTCATGCCGAGGCCTCGGCCTCCTGAACGAATGCGGTGAAGCAGATGATGCCAGACAGTGCCGGCTCGCTCTCTAATCTCAAGGTCATCGACGCGAGCCGCGTGCTCGGTGGCCCCTATGCGGGCCAGATCCTCGGGGATCACGGCGCCGACGTCATCAAGATCGAGCCACCCGAGGGGGACGAGACGCGCGGCTGGGGGCCGCCCTTCCTGGAGGGCACGGCGAGCTATTTCCTGGGCCTCAACCGCAACAAGCGGGGCATGGCGCTGGACCTCTCGGCGCCGGCCGGCCGCGAGCTGCTTCTCAAGCTGCTCGAGACCGCCGATGTCTTCATCGAGAACTTCAAGACCGGCACGCTCGATCGCTGGGGCCTGACGCGCGAGGAGCTCGAGCGCCGCTTTCCGCGTCTTGTCCATTGCCGCGTCTCCGGCTTCGGCGCCGACGGGCCGCTCGGTGGCCTGCCGGGTTATGACGCGGCCATCCAGGCCTCGGCCGGCATCATGAGCGTCAATGGCGAACGCGGCGGCGCGCCGCTGCGCGTCGGCCTACCTGTTATCGACATGGTCACCGGCCTCAACGCGGTCATCGGCATCCTGATGGCGCTGAACGAAAGGGTGAGCAGCGGCAAGGGGCAGTTCGTCGAGGCGACGCTTTACGACTGCGGCGTCTCCCTGCTGCATCCGCACCTGCCGAACTATTACCTGTCGGGCAAGGTCGCCGGCCGTTCGGGCAATGCCCATCCCAATATCTGCCCCTATGACACCTTCGCCACCGCCACCGACCCGATCTTCCTGGCAGTCGGCAACAACCGGCAATTCGCCACGCTGTGCAAGGTCATCGGCGCGCCCGGCCTGCCGGACGATCCGCGATTTGCCAGCAATGGCGAGCGCAACAAGCATAACGATGCCCTGAAGGTGGAGCTGGAAAAGGCTCTCGCCGCTTTCGAATGCAATGCGCTGGCCGACCAGCTGATCAAGGCGGGCGTGCCCTGCGGCGCGGTGCGTTCCATCGACCAGGTGGTGGCCGATCCGCACACCCTGCACCGCGAAATGGTGGTCGATATCGGCGCCTATCGCGGCACCGGCAGCCCGATCAAGCTGTCGCGCACGCCCGCCTCCTATCGCATGGCGCCGCCGCATTTCGCGGAGCATACGGCCGACGTCCTGGACGAGTTTGCCCTCGACCGGGAGCCCTACCAGGAGGTCCTGCCAGGCCTTGACGGCGAGGACCGGGCCAAGACCAGGACCGCCTGAGGCCACGCATGGCGCTGGCCCCTGCCTTCAGGGGAGCCGGAGGAAACGGATGACCGACGAACACGCGCTCCGCACGGAGCTGATCGAAGCCTGCCGCAGCATGAACCGGCTGGGCATCAACAAGGGGACATCGGGCAATATCAGCGTGCGCCACGGCGACGGCCTGCTGATCTCGCCGACCGGCATCGCCTATGACAAGCTGGTGCCCGAACACGTCGTGGCGATGAACTGGGACGGCAGCTATTCCGGCGACGTCCTGCCCTCGAGCGAATGGCGCTTCCATCGCGACATCCTGCGCGCCCGGCCCGATCTCGGCGCCGTCGTCCATACCCATTCGACCCATGCGACCTCGGTCTCGATCCTCGGGCGCGACATTCCGGCGATCCACTATGCCATCGCCGCGGCCGGCGGCCCGAATATCCGCTGCGCGCCCTATGAGATCTTCGGCTCGCAGGAGTTGGCGGATGGAGTCGTCAAGGCGCTGGACGGGCGCCGCGCCTGCCTGATGGCCCACCATGGGGTGATCGCCGCCCATGTTTCGATCGCCCGTGCCCTGGCACTGGCGGTGACGGTCGAGGAACTGGCGCAGCAATATCTGCTGTGCCTGCCGTTCGGCGAGCCGCCGGTCCTCTCGGACCGGCAGGTCGCCGCGGTGCTGGAGAAGTTCAAGACCTATGGCCAGCAGGCCGCGCCGTCGCCCGATCGGCTGCGCCAGGCGTCTTGACCCGCGCCGGATGCGGCGAGAGACGTCCGGCTCGGTGTCGATCCGGCGGGGTGGCACGGCGAGCGAGAAAGGGAATGGCATTGGCCAGCATCAAGCGTGTCCGGCATTGCAGCCATTGGGGCGCCTATACGCTGCTCGTCGAGGACGGTCGCATCGTCGGCGCCGAGCCCTTCGAACTCGATCCGGCGCCGTCGCCGATCATTCACTCGGTGGCCGAATGGGCCGATCCGAAGCGGCGCGTGGCGCAGCCGCTGGTGCGCGCCGGCTGGCTGGAGAAACGCGAGGCCAGCGACCGCCGGGGCCGGGGCCGCGAGCCATTCGTGCCGGTGAGCTGGGAGGAGGCGATCGGCCTGGTCGCCGGCGAGATCCGGCGCGTCTCGGAAACCTTCGGCAATGCCTCGATCTTTGGCGGCTCCTATGGCTGGACCAGCTCTGGCCGCTTCCATCACGCGCCGTCGCTGCTGAAGCGCATGCTCAATCTGGCCGGTGGCTATACCGGCCATGTCGACACCTATTCGATCGCGGCCGGCCCGGTGATCCTGCGCCATGTGCTCGGCGATGACGGCGCCTGCGGCGGACGGGCCAATACGCTCGACACGATCGCCGCGCATAGCGAGACGCTGGTCGTTTTCGGAGCCCTGTCGCCGCGCACGGCCCAGAACGAGGCGGGCGGCATCGCGCGGCACGCGCTGGAGGCCCACCTGAAGGTGATGGCGGAGCGCGGCGTCAAGGTCGTGCTGGTTTCGCCGCTGCGGGACGATATGCCCGACTGGATCGACGCGGAATGGTGGCCGATCCGCCCCAATACCGATACGGCCCTGATGCTCGGCCTTGCCGGCGAGATCCTGCGCGCCGGGCGGCACGACCTGGCCTTCCTGAACCGCTGCACCAGCGGCGCCGATCAGTTCCTGGCCTATCTTGACGGCAGCGCCGACGGCCGGCGCAAGGACGCGGCATGGGCAGCCGGGATCACCGGCCTGGATGCGGCTGATATCGCGGCTCTCGCGCGGCGCCTGGTCGACAGCCGCTCCATGCTGACGGTGAGCTGGAGCCTGCAGCGCGCCCAGCATGGCGAGCAGCCGTTCTGGGCGGCCCTCGGCCTTGCCGCGATGGTCGGGCAGATCGGCCTGCCGGGCGGCGGGGTCGGCTATGGCTATTCGTCGCTCGGCGGCGTCGGTGCGCCGATCAATCTCGCCAAGGCTCCGGCCATTTCGCAGCTCGCTAAGCCGATCGACAGTTTCATTCCGGTCGCCCGCATCAGCGACATGCTGCTTCATCCGGGGCGGGAGTTTTCCTACGAGGGCCAGACGCGGACCTATCCGGATACCCGGCTCGTCTATTGGGCCGGCGGCAATCCCTATCACCATCACCAGGATCTCAACCGCCTCTCCGAGGCCTGGACGCGGCCGGAGACGATCATCGTCCAGGACCCGATGTTCACCGCCACCGCCCAGCGCGCCGACATCGTGCTGCCCGCCAACAGCTCGATCGAGCGCAACGACATTGCCGGAAACCGGCGCTCCGACCTGATCCTCGCCATGCAGCAGGCCATTGCGCCGGTGGGGAATTCACGCTCCGACTTCGACATCTTCAACGCGATCGCCAGGGAACTCGGGGTCGGCGATGCCTTCAACGAGGGCCGCGACGAAATGGGCTGGCTGCGCCATCTCTATGACGTCGTTCGCACCGACGCCGCCACGCGCCTCGATTTCGAAATGCCCGATTTCGACGCGTTCTGGGACCAGGGCTATGCGCAATGTCCGGTGCAGAGCGATCACACCTACCTTGCCGCATTCCGCGACCAGCCGGAGGCCTTCGCGCTGAACACCGAAAGCGGCCGGATCGTGCTCGGCAGCAAGGCCTTGGCGGCGCTCGACTATGCGGATTGCCGGTCCCATCCGGCCTGGATCGAGCCGGCCGAATGGCTCGGCTCCGCCGATCGGCCGAACCAGTTCCATCTGATCTCGCATCAGCCCGCCGGCCGCCTGCATAGCCAGCTGGAGACGGGGCCCGCCAGCATGGCGTGCAAGCGCAATGGCCGCGAGCAGGCCCGCATCCACCCGGACGACGCCGAGGCGCTCGGCATCGTCGACGGCCGCCTGGTTCGCCTGTGGAACGATCGGGGTGCGTGCCTGGCAACCGCCCAGGTCGCGGCTTCCGTGCGCCGGGGCGTGGTGGTGCTGCCGACCGGCGCCTGGTTCACGCCCGCCGGCAATAGCGGCCTCGACATTGCCGGCAATCCCAATGTTCTGACATTGGATATCGGGACGTCGCAGTTCGGCCAGGGCTGTTCGGCCCATACATGCCTCGTCCAGGTCGAGCCCTATGAGGGCGCCGCCGCCGACGCTATTCGTGCATATCAGGATAATCTGGCCGCGCTGGCGGCCGTCTGACGGGAGAGTGAAACCATGGCCGCAAAAGCAATCAGCCGGTTCCCGGTGCCGGAGATCAAGGACCTGCCCGAGGACATCCGCGAGCGGGTCCTCGCCGTTCAGGAAAAGTCCGGCTTCGTTCCCAATGTCTTCCTGACGCTCGCCCATCGGCCGGACGAGTTCCGGGCCTTCTTCGCCTATCACGACGCGCTCATGGACAAGCCCGGTCCGATCACCAAGGCTGAGCGCGAAATGATCGTGGTGGCCACCAGCAACGCCAACCAGTGCCAGTACTGCGTCGTGGCGCATGGCGCGATCCTGCGCATCCGCGCCAAGGATCCGCTGATCGCCGACCAGGTGGCGATCAATTACCGCAAGGCCGACATCACGCCGCGCCAGATGGCCATGATCGACTTCGCCATGAAGGTCTCGGCCCAGGCCTATGCGGTCGGTGAGACGGACCTCGCCGTGCTGCGCGAGCACGGGTTCACCGACGAGGACATCTGGGACATCGCGGCCATCGCCGCCTTTTTCGGCATGTCCAACCGGCTCGCCAATGTCACGAGCATGCGGCCGAACGACGAATTCTATGCCATGGGGCGTTGATCGGGGCGCCGAGGCATCGAGGCTTTCGGCCGGTGGCGACATTCGCCGCCGGCGCGAAGCGTTGGAGTCTGGTCGTCTCGAATTGAAGCGCACGGCAGCACGGTCGGCCGTCCTTCGAGGCTCGCAAGAGCTCGCACCTCAGGATGAGGGAGGTGGAGATTTGCATCGGAGGCGGGGCGAGGTGCGCTCATGCGTGCGCGCTTCATGCGCAACATCAATGCCATACACCCACACCCCTCATCCCAGCGCAAAAGCTCGCTTTTGCGCTGGAGGTGCGAGCGTAGCGAGCCTCGAAGGACGGCCGGTCGTGGTGCCGTGCGCTTCGTTCGATCCGACACGATCAGTCTCTAACCGGTGCGACCACGCCCCTCGGGCGTGGTCGCTGAGCTGGTCTACTGAGCCAGCAAAGCGTTGAGCCGCTCCTGGCCATATTCCTCATTGGTCGAATTGCCGCGCGGCGACGGAGCACCCCAATAATCCGGGCTCCATTCGATGGCTTTGGCGACGTTCGCCGGGTTGTTCGCCCAATAGAGGCTGACCTTCGGGTCCGCCGCGTCGAACACCACCCGCGAGGGCAGGGCGACCGGGAAGGCCGAGGTCAGCTGGGCCGCGCGCTGGGGATCCAGGCGCCACGACAGGAGCTGCAGGGCATTGTCGTAATTGCGCGCGCCCTTGGGGATCGAGAAGAAGTCGTAATAGACGAAGCCCTGGTTCCAATCGAGGCCGATCGGCGCGCCGTCCAGAGCCAGTTTGCTCATCGAGCCGGTATAGGCCATGCACATGTCGGCCTCGCCGTCGAGCAGCAGCTGCGGCGGCTGGGCGGCGGTCGTCCACCACTTCGCGATATGCGGCTTGATCTCCTTGATCTTGTTGAGCGCGCGTTCCATGTCGAGCGGATAGAGGTTCTCCTTGGTGACGCCGTCGGCCATCAGCGCCGCCTCGAAGACGAAGCGCGGCCAGTTCGGCATGGCGCGCCGGCCCGGGAACTTTTTCACATCCCAGAAATCGGCCCAGCTGCGCGGAGCGTTGTCGCCGCGATACTTGTCCTTGTTCCAGACGAGGCCGACGCCGATCACCTGAAGGGCGACGCCTTTCGGCCGCTTCAGGTTGTCCGGCATGGCGGCGAGCGTCGTCTGCGCCGCGGCCGACAGTTTCGAATAGTCGATGTCCTCGAGGCAGCAGGGGCCGAGCAGCTTGGTTTCCTGGTCGAAGATGAAGGTGAGGTCCCATTCGGCTTTGCCGGCGGCGGCCTGGGCCCGGATGCGCGGGCCGCTGCGGGCCTCCTGCACGGTGATCACCTTGATGCCCGTCTGCTTCTCGAACGTATCGTACATCACTCGGCGCAGCGCCTCGCCGTAGCCGCCTCCCGGGTCCTGCATGATCACCTGCTTGGCCTGGGCCGATGCCCATCGAATATCGGCCCCGACAACAAGCGGGGCGGCCAGGAGGCCCCCGGTCAGGTGTCGGCGTGTGATGGCGCTCATGGTCGTCTTCTCCGATCGTGGTTTCTGTTGTTTGGGTTCAATGCGCGCCGCGCGAGCGGGCGAGCACGGGTCCTGCAAGCGCGATCCCGCCGACCACCAGCAGCACTTCCAGGGTCGAGACGACCGCCAATACGGGGTTGAGCTGGTAGTTGACGTCGGCCCACAGCATGAGTGGCAGCGTCTTGAGGGTGGCGCTCGAGAGGAACAGCGACAGCACCAGTTCGTCGAACGAGTGCAGGAAGCCGAAAAAGGCCGCCGCCGCGAGGCCGGGCGCGATGGCGGGCAAGGTCACGGTGCGAAAGACGGTGAACGGCGAGGCCCCGTGCACCGCCGCCGCCTGTTCCAGTTTCGGGTCGACGCCCTGGAGCGCGGCCGACACGATCACGACGACGATCGGTATGCCGCCGATCGCGTGGGCGGCCGCCAGGCCCCACATCGAGCCGACGAGATCGAGCTGCAGGAAGAGCGTGTAGAGCGACAGGCCGAGCACGACCGGCGGCACGATGACCGGGCTGACGATCAGCAGCATGATCAATGATTTGCCGGGAATGCGGCTGCGCACGATGCCCATCGCGGCGGAGGCGCCGAGCGCTACCGCGATGCAGGCGGACATGGCGGCGATGACCAGCGAATTGCCGAAGCCCGAGCGCCAGTTGGAATCGGAGAAGAAGCGCTCGTACCAGCGCAGCGAGAAGCTCGGCGGCGGGAAGGTGAGGTAGCTCGCATTGCTGAACGAGATGATCATGACCACCACGATCGGCAGGATCAGCCCCGCGATGACGAGGCCGCCAATGAGCCTGACGGTCCAGGTTCCCACGCTGGCCGGCAGCCGGCCGAGGAGGCGAAGCACCGGCCAGGCCACCATGTCGGCGAGCGCCGCTTTCAGCGCCTCGGACGTTGACCGGGATGCCGTCGCGGTTTCGGATGAGGCCCGGGCCGGCGCTTCCGACAGCTTGCCGCCGCCCCAGATGAACTCGAAGCCGAGGAAGCGTCCGGCCACCGCGACGACGATCAGCGTGATCACCAGCAGGACCACGGCGAGGGCCTGGAGGAAGCCTTCCGATGTCGCGAAATCGGCCTGCTGGGTGATGTGCATGGCGAACATCTGGTCGCCGGGGCCACCGAGCAGCGTCGGCGTGATGAAGAAGCCGAGCGCGCTGACGAAGACCAGCAGGAAGCCCGCGCCGATGCCCGGAAAGGTCAGCGGCAGCAGAACCCGCCAGAACACGGCGATCGGTCCGGCGCCGCAGGCGAGCGCGGCGCGGGTCAGGCTGTGATCGAGCCGGGCGATGCTCGAATAGAGGGTGAGCACCATCAGCGGCAGGAGCACCGCGGTCATGGCGAGCAGCACGCTGCCGCGGTTGAACAGGAGCTGGGCGGGCTCGCTGAAGATCCCCAGCCCGACCATCAGCTTGTTGATCGGGCCATTGCGGCCGAGCAGGACCATCCAGGCATAGGTGCGGATCAGGATGGCGATGAAGTAGGGCAGGACGATCGCCGCCGAGATCAGCACCTTGGTCATGCCGGTGCTGCGGTGGATGAGCAGCGCCGTGGGATAGCCGAGGACGAGGCAGAGGAAGGCGACGGTGAGCGAGATCTGCATCGTCCTGACGAGCGAGTCCCAATAGAGCGGAACGGAAAAGACGCGCTCGAAATGGGCGAACAGGCTCGGACCGCTCACGCTGATCCGCGCGAGATCGATCACCGGCAGGAGATAGACGACGGCCAGGAAAACGGCGGCCGGGATCAGCAGCAATGCGGGATTCTTCAGCGCTTCAGCGAAGCGGGCGCCGCGCGCCGGTGCGAGGGCTGGATCGAGCGAGGCAAGGGTCACGACAGCACCCAGCAGTCGTTCGCGCCCCAACGGACATGCAGCCGGTCGCCGGAGGCGGGCAGGGGGCGGTCGGCCACGTCGGTGCAGCGGATCAGCAGCGTCTCGCCGCCGTCGGTGCGCGCCTCGATCCGCAAGAGTTCGCCGAGAAACAGGGCGGAGGTCACGGTCGCGGGAAGCGAGTTGGGGGCCGGTTCACCGGAAATCGCGATCCGCTCCGGCCTGACCAGGACACTGGCGCGTCCGACATCGATGGCATTCCGGCTTTCCGCGGTGAAGACATGGCCCGACCGGCTCTTCAGGGTCATGGTCGTGCCGCGCTTCTGGACGATCTCGGCGTCGATGAGGTTGCTCTCGCCGACGAAGGAGGCGACGAACCGGTTCTGCGGGTGGCGATAGATCTCGGTCGGCGTTCCGCACTGGATGATCTTGCCGGCATCCATGACGGCGATCCGGTCGCTCATCGTCAGGGCCTCGCCCTGGTCGTGGGTGACGAACAGGATGGTGCTGCCGATGGTCTGATGGAGGGCGCGGATCTCGATCTGGATCGATTCACGCAGCCGCCGGTCGAGGGCGCTCAAAGGCTCGTCCATCAGCACCACCTTCGGGCGCATCACGATGGCGCGGGCGATGGCGACACGCTGCTGCTGGCCGCCCGACATCTGCGACGGCGTCTTCCGCGCATGGTCGGAGAGCCGCATGATATCCAGCGTCTCGGCGACCCGCCGCTCCGCCGTCTCACGGTCGATCCCGGCCATTCTGAGCGGGAAGCCGACATTCTGGCTGACGGTCATGTTGGGGAAGAGCGCGTAGCTCTGGAACACCATGCCGAAGCCGCGCCGATGGGTGGGGATGTCGTGGATCGGCCGGCCGTCGACCGAGATCCTGCCGCGGTCGAGCTTCTGGAAGCCGGCCAGGAGGTTCAGCAGCGTCGTCTTGCCGCTGCCGGACGGTCCGAGCAGGGTGATGAACTCCCCCGGCTGGATATCCAGCGAGATGTGGTCCGCCGCCCGGAACTGGCCATAGGCTTTGACCACGTCCTGAATGGCGATGCCGGATCCGATCACGTCCCGGCGGGCTTCATCGGCAGGGCGGTCAAGACGCGCTGCCGCGAGCCCCTGGCGTTCAACGGTTCGCGCCGGACAATCGGCCATTCCAGCATCCTCCCATGTGTTCTATATTGTAGAACGTTATTCTGATTATTTATCATTTGGTCCCGGGCGCGCGTTGTCAAGCGCGTCGTGGCATACAGGTCTTGCCGGCTGGAAATGGCAGGCCGGTCCCAGGGGCCGCGTTCAGGACCGGCCGATCGGGGTGGTCTCGCCGCCCGGCGCGGGACCCTGTCCGATCCGGGTCTTCGATGTGGGGACCACCGGCCGGGCGTCCGCATTCGCCATGCGGCATCGGGCCGCGGTAGTGCCGGCCAATCGCGTGACGGCGCCGTCTACAGGAGAGCGATCCCGCCGGGATTTCACAGGATGATTTGAGACTTCGTTCATCCTGGTCATCGAATGGACATTCGATTTACTGGACAGCAGGCCGGCTCGCCTAGAATCCGGGAGTGTTCCGGAGCCTTTCGCCATGTTGCCCAAGGCCTTCTATGTCCTGATGCTACCCATCGGCCTGGTGGCCGTGGCCAAGCCCGAAGCCTATTCGGGCCTGTTTACCAAGGCGTCGTCCTCGCAGCAGCCTGCCGTGGCCCCGGCACGCGCATCGTCCTCGGCCGTCAGTCCGAAGCGGCTCATTGCCAGCCGCGACGGCCATTTCCGGGCGCGGGCGCGGGCGGAGGGGCGTGATTTCGACGTGATGGTGGATACCGGGGCGACCATTGTCGCACTGACCTGGCAGACCGGGCTGGACCTGAACCTGGTGCGCCCGGGCCAGCCGATGGATGCCGTGATGCAGACCGCCAACGGGCGCGTTCTCGGCAAGCGCGTGACCATCACGCGTCTCGAAGTGGAGGGCCTGTCGGTCGCTTCCGTGCCCGCCGTGGTGCTGCCGCAGCAGGCGCTCACCACCAATCTGCTCGGCATGAGCTATCTGTCGCGGCTGCGCCGTTTCGAATTCGCCCAGAACGCGCTGATCCTGGAGCAGTAGCGGCCTCGTACGCAGCGCCCGCGGGCCTGCGCCTCGTGATGGCGGCCACATCCAAGGTCAATTCCAGCGGCCGGGATGTCCTGTCTCTGCGGGCCTCGAGCGTGGGCCATCATTCCGCCGCCAGCATCATCGGCGGCGCGATGCGGGCCATTTCGTCGCCGAGCGCGGCGGCGGCTTCCCAGCAGATAATCGCGCAGGCATCCAGATCGCGTGCCTCGCAATAATCGGCGCATGACGCGCAGGACTCGGCGCATCGGTGGAAGACATCGAGGCCGACGGCGCGTTGCATCGTCAAGGCTTGCGCCAGCATGCGGCAAAGCTCCGAGCACTGCAGGAGCACATGGCCTTGCTCGGCATTGTCCGCGTGAAGGACCTGCCTGATCGCGGTCATTCGCGTCACATTGAAGCAGTCGAAGCAAATAAGCGATACTTCCGAAAGATTGGTGTCTTGGCGCAACATGGTCGCCTCCGATCTCGTGCAAGGCCAACTCACGGCATCGCGGCCCGGTTCCCTCGCTTGACGGTGCGGCAAGGAAGGCTGCGCCTCTGGTGAGACAGACGAAGCGTGCGGCGACAGGCGTGCTGGCGCCGCCCGCTTGCAGGGCGGATGAGGAGCCGCGTCCTGCCGGCTCGGCATCATTCCTGCGCGGTGGCGGGCGGCGCTTCCTCGACCTTCAGTGGCGTCAGCCAGCGCAAGGTGACGACCGTGAACACGGTGATGACGAGGGCGACGTCATAGGCGCCGAGACCGACGGCGACGCCGATGGCGCCGGTCGCCCAGAGGCTCGCGGCAGTCGCCGTTCCCTTGACCGAGTTCCTCAGCTTGAGGATCGCGCCGCCGCCAATGAAGCCGATGCCGGTGATCAGCCCTTCGATCACCTTGGACATGGCGTCGGGCGAACTGCCGAGCTTGGCCTCCGCCGCCTGGATGAAGCCGCAGCAGGCGATGGCCACCAGCGGAAAGGTGCGCAAGCCGGCGCTGCGCTCCTCCTTCTCGCGGTCCCAGCCGATCGGCAGGGCCAGGAGATAGGCAACCGCCAGCGCCGCGAGATGCGGCAGCAGATCGAATTGCCCCGAGGACAGGATTTTCTCGATCATCGGGCACGGCCGTGAAGAGAGGGCTGCCCGGCTCTCCTGGCGGCCATCACTCGGAGACTTCCGCGAGTGCCTCGCGCATGTCCTGCAGCGCGGTGAGCTGCGTCTCGCGATCCTCGATCTGCTGGGCGAGCGCGTCGTCCGAGGCCTGGCCGGAGACGGCCGAGGACCAGTTGGTCAGATCGATGATCTCCTGGCGGATCTTGGCGATGCGAGTGTCGATCTCGAACATCTGGGCGGACTTGTCGGTCATCGTGGGACCTCCCTTGGCCCGACAACAACGACGCATCCGCCCCAACGGTTCCACGCCATGCCGGTGGCCGCGGATCCGCGCGCGCCCGCGACGCGGTTCAGGGTGCCCGGCAGGACGGCGCGGGGCGCCGCCTTTCGACGCGCGGCCGGCTCACGCGGCGAATTTGATGCCGAGTTCGCCCGAGGCCCGGCGCGTCACCTGGCATTGCCGGGTGCTGCCCTCGAGCTGCAGCTGGAACCTGTCGGGAACCGCGCCGGTATCGGCCAGGACGAGCTTGGCGCCGCCCACCGAGATATCGCGCACGCTGCATTCCAGCGTCTTGCCGGGGCCGGCGACGATCCGGCCGGGCTTGACCACGCGAATGCGTTCGTCGAAGCGCCGCTCCTCCATGCCGACGATCCAGTTGTCGAGATTGCGCCCGACGCTGGCGACGCCCTCGGCGGCGGTCTGCATGTTCAAGGAGATGTCGCGGGTGACCGCGCTCTGCTCCTCGATCGACCGTGTCGCGGAGCCGACGAAACCCTGGACCGAACCGATCGCGGCGGTGATCGAGGCGAGCTTTCCGACGACTTCGTTGGAAACACCCTGCATCGCCACGATCTCGTCGGCGATCCGCGTGGTGGCGGAGCGGGCCTGGTTCGCCAGGTTCTTCACCTCGGTGGCGACCACCGCGAAGCCGCGGCCGGCCTCGCCGGCGCGCGCCGATTCGATCGTCGCGTTCAGGGCCAGCAGGTTGATCTGCTCGGCCACTTTGGCGATCAGCTGAACAACGCCATCCATCGACTGAGCCGCCTGCTGCAACTGGGCGGTGGCGCGGTCGGCGGCCTCGGTCTCGGCATGGATCTCGTCGACCGCCGCCTTGGATTGGTTCATGCCTTCGGCGATTTCCGAGATGGCGACATTCATCTGTTCGGCGGCCGCGGCGACGGTCTCGACATTGCTCAGCGTCTCCTGCGCGGCGGCGACGGCAAGCGAACGCGAAGCCATGTTGGCGGTGATGTCGGTCGCATATTTCACGACCTTCATCGGCTTGCCGTCGAGGCCGAGGATCGGGCTGTAGATGGCCTGCAGCCAGATCATCTGGCCCGACTTGGTCAGCCGTTGGTAGATCGCCGACATGGCCTCGCCGCGGCCGAGCTTCTCCCAGAAGGCCGCGTAATCCTTGCCTTGGGCGTAGCCGGGTTCGACGAACATGCGGTGATGATGGCCGCGCACCTCTTCGATCCGATAGCCCATGGCCGAAAGGAAGACGTCGTTGGCTTCGAGCACGGTGCCGTTGATGTCGAAGGAAATGACCGCCTGGGTCCGTCTGATGGCCGCGATCTGGCCTTCGTAATCGGCGTTCTGCCGCTTCTCCGCGGTCACGTCGATCGCGAATTTGACGACCTTGGCGGGTTTGCCGTCGATGCCGAGAATGGGATTGTAGGTGGCGCGGATCCAGACCTCGCGGCCCTCCTTGCCGATGCGGCGATATTCGGCGGCCTGGAACTCGCCCCGGCGCAGCGCCGCCCAGAAGGCCTTGTAGGCGGGCTTGTCGCGCTCCTCGGGCGGCACGAACATGCTGTGGTGCTTGCCCACGATCTCGTCGCGCCGGTATTTCACCACGGCGAGGAAATTGTCGTTGGCGTCGAGGATCGTGCCGTCGAGATCGAAGGCGATGACTGCCTGGGAGCGATGGATCGCCGAGATCTGGCCGGCATCGTCGAGCGCGCGCAGCTTCTCGGCGGTGATGTCGCTGGCGATCTTGACCACGCGGACCGGCCGGCCGCGCCGGTCGAGCACCGGATTATAGGTCGCCCGCAGCCAGATCGGCCGGCCCGACTTGCCGAACCGGCAATATTCCCCCGATTGAAACTCACCGCGGCGAAGCTTCGCCCAGAACGCCTCGTAGTCGGGAGACGCGGCGGCCTGCGCATCCATGAACAGGCGGTGGTGCTTGCCGACCAGCTCGTCCTTGGAATAGCCGACGACGTCGCGGAAATTCTGATTTGTCTCGAGAATGGTTCCGTCGAGCGCGAAAGTGATGACGCCGAGGGACTTTTCGACGGCACGCAATTGAGCGTCGGCATTGCTGGAAAGGAGCGAGCTGAGCGGCACTGGTTCTACCCTCGTCAAGAGCCAGCACAGCCATATCGCGATCCTGGTTAATCGGACCTTGTCATTCCCTAAAGTAAAAGCGTGCGGCGCAGTATTTTGTGCGGCGCGGTGCCAGGCACGGCCGGGCCGGGGGAGGGGCGCAGCCTCGCCTCAGTGTTCCCGGTGCTCGCCGGTGCCCGCCTCGGCCTCGCGGCAGAGTTCGCGGAAGCGGCGGACCACCTGTTCGAGCAATTGCGCGCGCGCCAGTGCCGGGTCCCTGGGCTTCTCGGAGGGGGCGGTCCGGCTGAACCGCGTCGCCGCGTCGGCACAGCGCAGCCAAGCCGCCTGGGCGACCGCCGGCAGGTCGTCGAAGCGGCGGAAGGCATGCGGCGGCTGGTCGGCGAAGCGTGCCACATAGATGGCCCGGGCGAGCGCCAGAGTGTCGGTCATCACTGTTCCCTCGCCGGTTCGCGGGCCGCGCCTTCGATCGCGAGGATGTCTCTCTTTCGACCCGGCCGGGTCAAGCGGTTTTGGCAGCCGGCCACAAGCCCGCTCCGGCGATGGTTCACGCGCCCGGGGCGGCCTGCAGCCGGCGCCGCGTCAGCCAGAGCACCAGGGTGGCTGCGGCGACCATCCAGACCTTGCCGAGCACCATGCCCGGCAGCAGCGTGACCGAACCGAAGGCGAGCCAGAGGAACAGTGTGCTGTCGATCGCCGTCCCGACCAGGCTGGAGGCAATGACCGCGGTGATCAGCCGGCGCCTGGCGAGCGGCGTATAGACCGCCGTATCGGCGAGCTCGGAGAACAGGAAGGCCGCGCCGGAGGCGAGCGCCAGCGCCGGCGGCGCGACGAACCAGGACAGCGCCGCCCCGGCCGCGACGCCGGCGAGCGACCAGCCGAGGCCGAGCCAGCGCTGCACGAGGTCGCGCAGGACCAAAGCGAGGCCGACCATCAGCACGCCGCTCGGCGCCATCAGGCCGAAGCCGACCGGGATGATGCAGGGGCCGCCGGGCAGACAGGTGGAGCCGACATTGCCGATGAGCCAGTTCGCCAGGGGAATGGTGGCGATGAAGCCGACAAGCGAGGCAATTCCGATCATGCGGGCCGGGTCCGTCTGAGAATTTTGGATCAGGGCGGGGCTCTACACCGGCCAATGGCCGATCGTCATGCCAAAAAGTGCCGGAAACGCGGAATTGTGAACGTGGCGGCCGCTGGTGCGGGCCGCCACGGGAGTGCGTCCGTTTCGCCATCTTCGCGCTCAATTAACCTTTCGCTGCTGCCATGGCGCCAGTGACATCAGTGATTCGTGAGAGCACACGCGTGGCCGAGATTATTCCGTTCCGACCCAAGCCGAAGGCCACCGAGGACGACCACGAGCTCGATCTGCTGTCCGCCGTCGACATCGCCATTCGCGACCTGCGCGACCTGTCGCGCCGGCTGCGCGACAAGGATTCGCGCCAGCAGGCCGAGGACTGCCGGCAGATGCTGGAACGCGCCTTCAACGCAGCCGTGTGAGACGGGGCCGATCGCGCGCCGCCGAACTCGTGCCGCACTTGCGTGACATCCCGGCGCGATCGGCGTAGGGAACTGCGCCCGATTTGAGGGTGACCGGTGCCGCCGTTGCGGCCGCCGGTTCTCAGCCGGAGACGCCATGAGCCCGACCGATACGCCGCCGATGATCGCCGTTGCCGCGTCGCGCATGTCCTTGCGCGAGCGCCGGGAGGCCGTGAGCGAGGCCTTCCTGGCCGGCATGCGGCGTCTTGGCCGGCCGGTCCGGCCGCATGCCGCGCCGGCGCTGCGGATCTTCGACAGCTGGGCGGTCTGGGCCTGTGCCGTGCTGGTCGGCGTGGCCCTGGTGCTCGCCGGCATGGCCTATATCGACCCGGTCATCCAGAATGCCCAGCACGGCATCACCGGCTGGCCCGCGCGCTTCTTCGAGATCGTCACCGATATCGGCAAGTCGGGCTGGCTGCTCTGGCCGACCGGCATCGCGCTGATCGCCGTCCTGGCCGTGATGCCGCCGGTGCGCGGCTTCGCCGACCGGGTGGTTCTGGCGCTGGCGGCCAGGCTCGCCTTCCTGTTCATCGCGGTTGGCGGCTCCGGCCTGATCATCGCCGTGGTCAAGCGTCTGATCGGCCGCGCGCGGCCCTATTATTTCGAGCAGTTCGGCTCGCTGCATTTCGACATGACCGCCTGGAAGGCGTCCTATGCGAGCTTTCCCTCCGGCCATTCCCAGACCGCCTTCGCCATCGCGGTCGCCTTCGCCTGCCTGTTTCCGCGTTGGCGCAAGCTGCTGCTGACGGTCGCCGCCATCGTGGCGGTCAGCCGGGTCGTGGTCGACGCGCATTATTTCACCGATATCGTGGTCGGCTCGGCCTGGGGCGCCTGGTTCACGCTCATGACCCGCGACTGGTTCGCGCGCCGCGGTTTCGTCTTCACGCCCGGGCCGGAGCGCCGGCCCTTTCCGATGCCGCGCCGGCGCGCCGCCCAGGCTCTCGCGACCCTTGGCCGCCGCCTGAAGCCGTGAGCGCATCGGTGCAGTGGAACGTGCTTGCGGCGAGCCTGGACGCGGCCTGGGCCGTCGTCGCGGCGGGCGTCCTCGATTTTGGGGCTCCGTGGCACTTGCCGACTATCGCAACCGTCGACCGGCAGGGCGCCGCCCGGCTCCGGACGGTGGTGCTGCGCGATTGTGATCCGGCACGCAGGCAGCTCCGTTTCCACACCGACAGCCGCTCGTCCAAGGCAAGCGAGCTCGCGGCCGATCCGCGTATCGCCGTCCATGCCAATGACGCCGGGCGGAAGCTGCAGATCCAGCTCGCCGGCCGGGCTCTGATGGCATCGGCCGATGGCGCGGGGCAGGCGGCCTGGGGCAGCGCCAGGCTCGGCAGCCGAGCCTGCTACGCCGTCGAGCCCGGACCCGGCGCGACGATCGCCGAGGGCGGGGCCTATAGGCTGCCGGCCGATGAGGCCGGCATCCTGGCGGGATCCGCGCATTTCCTCGCGATCGAGGTCACGGTCGAACGGCTGGAATGGCTGCAACTGCACGAGGCCGGTCACCGGCGTGCGGCGTTCGACTGGACCGGGACGGCATGGGACGGGCGTTGGCTTGTCCCCTGAGGGCCGTCCCGCGGCGCCTTACTCGGCCGCCTTCATGCGCGCGAAGCCGGCGGCGAGATCGGCCTGAAGGTCGGCGACGTCTTCGAGTCCGATCTGGAAACGCAGCGGCGTGCCGCCCGGGTTCCAGGTCGTCGCTGTGCGGTATTGCGAGCAGTCGAACGGCACCACGAGGCTTTCATAGCCGCCCCAGGAATAGCCCATGCCGAACAGCTCCAGGCCATCCAGGAAGGCCGCCAGGGCTTTCTCAGAAACGGGATGAAGAATCACGGAGAACAGCCCGGAAGCGCCTTTGAAATCGCGTTTCCAGATGGCATGCCCGGGATGTGACGGGAAGGCCGGGTGCAGCAGCGTCTTGACCTCGGGACGGGCCTGGAGCCAGGTCGCCATGGCCATGCCCTGGCGGCCGGCCTCGTCGAGCCTGAGCTTCATGGTGCGCAGGCCGCGCAGCGCCAGGAAGCAGTCTTCGGGCGCCGACAGGATGGCCATGGCGTCGAAGGTGTCGCGCAGTGCCGGCCAGCAGCGCTCATTGGCGGTGACCAGGCCCATCAGCAGGTCGGAATGGCCGCCGAGATATTTGGTGCCGGCCTCGATGGCGATGTCGGCGCCGCGCGCGTGCGGCGGGAACAGCAGGGGCGTCGCCCAGGTGTTGTCGAGTAGCACGACCGCGCCGCGGGCATGGGCGGCCTCCGCGATGGCCGGGATGTCCTGCATCTCGAAGCTCTGCGAGCCCGGCGCCTCGGTGAACACCGCGGTGGTGTTCGGGCGCATCAGCTCGGCGATGCCGGCGCCAATGAGCGGATCGTAATAGGTGGTCTCGACGCCGAAGCGCTTCAGCACCGTGTCGCAATAGTTGCGCGTCGGGCGGTAGACGGAATCGGTGACCAGCAGATGGTCGCCGGCCTTCAGGCAGGATTGGAGCGCGACCATGATGGCGGCGAGCCCCGAGGGGACGAGCACAGTGCCGGCGGCGCCTGAAAGTTCGGTCCAGGCCTGTTCCAGCGACTGGCTGGTGGGCGTGCCCTTGGTGCCATAGACGAAGCGCTGGCGGCGCGCCTTGAGCTCGTCATAGGTGGGATAGAGCACCGTCGAACCGCGATAGATCGGCGTGTTGACGAAGCCGAACTGCTCGGACGGGTCGCGCCCGCCGAGAACGAGACGCGTCCGCTCGGAAAAGCGCTTGGTATCGGATGGGCCTGCCATGGTCGCCTCGGGAAAAGCGAGCATGGCCCGCGGAGGGTGGGAAGGCCCATTTCTCTGACCGCAAGGATCGCCGTCAAGCCCTCGGCAAGCCCTTGACCCCCGTTCGGAGATGGCCTGTGATGCAGGAACGCGAGGTCTCCCACGGTCTGGCCCCCAAAACGGGGCTGTTTCCGGGGGGTACGGGCGGCGCGGAGGGGAACGTCACGCCGGCCAATTTGCTCGCAAGCTCAACGACCGACCAATGAAAGAGTGGAAAGGCTGCCACCATGAAACGGATCGTCTCGACCATCGCGCTCGGCGCGGCGCTTGGATTTTCGGCAACAGGACTTTCGACGACGGCGGCCTTTGCCCAGTCGGCGGCGCCCGCCGCGACGCTGGCGGCCATTCAGGCCAAGGGCTACGTGCAGTGCGGCGTGACTCAGGGCCTGGCGGGCTTCTCGCTGCCCGACAATGCCGGCAACTGGACCGGCCTCGATGTCGATCTGTGCCGCGCCCTGGCCGCGGCGATCTTCAACGACCCCGCCAAGGTCCGTTTCTCGCCGCTGACCACCAAGGACCGGTTCACGGCCCTGCAGTCGCGCGAGATCGACGTGCTCGCCCGCGTCTCGACCTGGACCCTGCAGCGCGACACCGCGCTCGGGCTGAACTTCACTGGCATCAACTACTTCGATGGCCAGGGCTTCATGGTGCGCAAGTCGATCAACGTGAAGAGCGCGCGCGAATTGTCCGGCGCCTCGATCTGCGTGCAGGCCGGCACGACCACCGAGCTGAACGTCGCCGACTTCTTCCGGTCCAACAACCTGAAATTCGAGCCGGTCGTCTTCATCACCAATGACGAGGCGGTCAAAGCCTATGATTCTGGCCGCTGCGACGTCTATACGACGGACGCTTCCGGCCTCTATGCGATCCGCGCCAAGCTGGCCAATCCGGACGACCACATCGTGCTGCCGGAGATCATCTCCAAGGAGCCGCTTGGACCGGTGGTGCGCCATGGCGACGACCAGTGGTTCGACATCGTGAAATGGGTGCTCTTCGCCCAGATCAACGCCGAGGAACTGGGGATCACCAAGGCCAATGTCGACCAGATGCTCCAGTCGCCCAATCCCGAGATCAAGCGCGTGCTGGGCGTCGAGGGCAATTACGGCGAGGCGCTCGGCCTGACCAAGGACTGGGTGGTCCGGATCGTCCGCCATGTCGGCAATTACGGCGAAATGTTCGACCGCAATGTCGGACCGACGAGTTCGCTCGGCATCGCCCGCGGCCTGAATGCCCTGTGGAACAAGGGTGGCCTGCAATACGCGCCGCCGATCCGGTGAAATCGGGCTAATACGACTGGACATGACGATCGTCCTGGGTCCACGATCCGGGACGGCTCGCTGGTGAAGATAACCGGCCCACGGCGCCCGTCAGGGCGCTGCAAGGGTCTCTCACCGGGCTAAAGAAGGGGACAGCGAACATGACGGACGGCACGTTGCCGGCTCGCGGGGTCAGTGCGCCCAAAGTGGCGTTTTTCAACGATCCTAAAATCCGCGGCATGATCTTTCAGGCGCTGGCTTTGGCGCTTCTGATCTTCGCGATCTACTCGGCGATATCCAACGCGGTTGCCAATCTGAGCAGCCAGCGGATCGCGGGGGGATTCGGCTTTCTCAACAACACCGCCGGCTTCGGCATTTCGCAGTCCCTGATCGCCTGGGCCGAGGCCATGTCCTATGGCCGGGCCTTCATGGTCGGGCTGTTGAACACCTTGCTGGTCGCGGCGGTGGGCGTGTTCTTCGCCACGCTGCTCGGTTTCGTCGTCGGCGTCGCCCGGCTTTCGACCAACTGGGTGATCGCCAAGATCGCCTATTGGTATGTGGAGGTGATCCGGAACCTGCCGCTGCTGTTCCAGATCCTGTTCTGGTACCTGGCGGTGCTGGCGACCTTGCCGGAGCCGCGGGACTCGATGTCGATCGCCGGTGGGGTCTTCATCAACAAGCGTGGCATCACCATGCCCAAGCCGGTGTTCGAGGCCGGCTCGGAATGGATCGGCGTGGCATTCGTCCTGGGGCTGATCGCCGCCTTCGCGGTGCGCGCCTGGGCGCGCAAGCGCCAGGCGGCCACCGGCCAGCAATTTCCTGTCGTGCTGGCGATGACCGGCCTGATCGTCGGGCTGCCGCTGCTCGCCTATGTCGTCTCGGGCGGGCCGGTCGCGCTGGACCGGCCGGAGCTCGGCCGCTTCAACCTGCGTGGCGGCATGACCATCATCCCGGAATTCCTGGCGCTGACCATCGCGCTGGTGGCCTATACCGCCGCCTTTATCGGCGAGATCGTGCGCGCCGGCATCCAGGCCGTCAGCCACGGCCAGACCGAGGCCGGCCGTTCGCTCGGGCTGGCAGAGGGACGGATCCTCAACCTGATCGTCATTCCCCAGGCGCTCAGGGTGATCATCCCGCCGCTGACCAGCCAATATCTCAACCTGACCAAGAACTCGTCGCTGGCGGTGAGCATCGGTTATCCCGACCTCGTTTCGGTGGGGGGCACCATTCTCAACCAGACGGGGCAGGCGGTGGAGGTCATCGCTCTGTGGATGGCCTGCTACCTGACCATCTCGATTCTGACCTCGCTGTTCATGAACTGGTACAACCGGCGCATCGCGCTGACCGAGCGCTGAGGAGGCCGCCGATGACCATGTCGTCCACGACCTTCGTTCGTTCGCAACTCGCCGAAGCCGCCCCGCCGCCGGCCTCGACGTCCGGCGCCATCGGCTGGGTGCGCGCCAACCTGTTCTCGTCGATCCCCAATACCATCCTGACGCTGGTCGGCGGCTATGTCGCCTTCATGCTGCTCTGGACCTTCATCGACTTCACGCTGGTCCGGGCGGTGTGGACGGGCGACGATCGCCAAGCCTGCCTCGATTCCAATGCGGGGCGTTCGGTCGGCGCCTGCTGGCCGTTCGTCGCTGCCAAATTCAGCCAGTTCATGTATGGGTTCTACCCGGTCGAGGCGCGCTGGCGGGTCAATCTCACTTATGTCACCGCCATCGTCCTGATCGTGCCGCTGCTGGTTCCCTCGGCACCCTACAAGGTCCTGAACGCCGTCCTGTTCTTCGGCGTCTTTCCGGTCCTCGCCTTCATCCTCCTCTATGGCGGATCCGTCATCAATCCATGGCTGACGGTGTTCGGCTGGCTCGCCTTGCTGGCCGGCATCGGTCTGCTCGTCGGCTATGTCCTGAGCCTGATCGAGGGCAATCCTCAGCAACCGCTCCTGACCTATGGCGCGGCATTGCTGGCGGTCGGGGTCGTCATGATGGTGCTGGTGCGGTTCGACTGGTTTGCCGAGCCGGCCTTGCCGATCGTCGAAACGCGCCAATGGGGCGGTCTTCTCGTCACATTGGTGGTCGCCATCACCGGCATCGTCGCGGCCTTGCCGATCGGCGTGGCGCTGGCGCTCGGCCGGCGCTCGAAGCTGCCGATCATCCGCCTCCTGTCGGTGGCGCTGATCGAACTGGTCCGCGGCGTGCCGCTGATCACGGTGCTGTTCTTCGCGACCTATGTGCTGCCGCTGTTTCTCGACTGGAAGCCCGACGGCATGGTGCGCGTGCTCGTGGGCGTGTCGATCTTCTCCGGCGCCTATATGGCCGAGGTTGTTCGCGGCGGCCTGCAGGCCATCCCGAAAGGGCAGTTCGAGGGCGCCCAGGCCCTGGGATTGAACTATCCGCGCATGATGGGCCTGGTGGTCCTGCCGCAGGCCCTGAAGCTGGTCATCCCGGGCATCGTGAATTCGTTCATCGGGTTGTTCAAGGACACGACGCTGGTCTCGATCGTCGCGCTGTTCGACCTGCTCGGCATGATGCGCGCGGGCTTCACCGATCCCCAATGGGCAAGCCCGGTGACGCTCTATACCGGCTTCGCTTTCGCCGGGATCATCTATTTCGCCTTCTGCTATTTCATGTCGCGCTATTCCATCTTTATCGAAAAGCGCCTCAACAAAGGCCGCCGCCACTAGGCCGGCCAAGACAAACAACCTTCCAGGAGTTCCGCATGGCCAGTTCCGCGCCGATGAAAATGCCGACGACGAGCAATGAAGTGGCCGTCGACCTGAACGGCGTGCACAAGTGGTACGGTGAGTTCCACGTGCTGAAGGACATCAACCTGACGGTCCGGCGCGGCGAGCGCATCGTCATCTGCGGGCCCTCGGGCTCGGGCAAGTCGACGATGATCCGCTGCATCAACCGGCTGGAGGAGCATCAGCAGGGCAAGATCGTCGTCGACGGCATCGAGCTGACCAACGACCTCAAGAAGATCGACGAGATCCGTCGCGAGGTCGGCATGGTGTTCCAGCACTTCAACCTGTTCCCGCACCTGACCATTCTAGAGAACTGCACGCTGGCGCCGATCTGGGTGAAGAAAATGCCCAAGAAGGACGCCGAAGAGATCGCGATGCACTATCTCAAGCGCGTGCGCATTCCGGAACAGGCGCTGAAATATCCCGGCCAGCTCTCCGGCGGTCAGCAGCAGCGCGTCGCGATCGCACGCGCGCTGTGCATGAGCCCGAAGATCATGCTGTTCGACGAGCCGACCTCGGCGCTCGATCCGGAAATGGTCAAGGAGGTGCTCGACACCATGGTGGGGCTGGCCGAAGAGGGCATGACCATGCTCTGCGTCACCCACGAAATGGGCTTTGCCCGCCAGGTCGCCAACCGCGTCATCTTCATGGATTTCGGCCAGATCATCGAGATGAACGAGCCGAACGAGTTCTTCTCGAACCCGCAGCACGAGCGGACCAAGCTGTTCCTCAGCCAGATCCTGCATTGAGGCGAGTGGCGACTGGCAAGTAGCCCGTGGGGCAGGGCGGCCCAGGCGCGTCAAGCCGCGAACAAACCCTCTCCCATAGGGAGAGGGTGGCGCCGTCAGGCGCCGGGTGAGGGGCGTAGGCGTTGGGATCGCTGGCGGCGCGTGAGGTGCATTCGGATGCTGCGCGTCTGGTGTTGCGTCCTGTTCTGAGAGGGACGACCCCTCACCCGGCAGCTGACGCTGCCACCCTCTCCCTCTGGGCAGGGGAATCGCATTTGAACAACAGCAGTAGCGGCGAGGAGCGAACTGGATTCTATGAGGTCTCCTGGGATTGACCGGGAGGAGCTGGATGAAGGGGCTGCAGGATCTGTTCGAGGAACTGCCGGATGTGCGG
>JAFKKV010000023.1 GCA_017304475.1 Hyphomicrobiales bacterium
GGCATTGTCCGCCCGCACATCCGGCAGTTCCTCGAACAGATCCTGCAGCCCCTTCATCCAGCTCCTCCCGGTCAATCCCAGGAGACCTCATAGAATCCAGTTCGCTCCTCGCCGCTACTGCTGTTGTTCAAATGCGATTCCCCTGCCCAAAGGGAGAGGGTGGCGCCGTCAGGCGCCGGGTGAGGGGCGTGAGCGCTCAGAACTGATACCGATGCTCGTCGCGCATGCCGCCCTCTCCTGAAATGGACGACCCCTCACCCGGCAGCTGACGCTGCCACCCTCTCCCTTTGGGAGAGGGTTGATTTGGTTGAGCTTTTTCGCCTTCGCCCCGCGTCATATCGGCGGAAACTGACCTGTCCTCCAGTCCACATGCCCTGCCCGAAAGCACGGCAGCTTCTGACTTAAAAACAAACTTGCATGTTTGTTTGTGATGTGGCTTTCTCCGCCTCCATCATCATCCAGGTCGCGGGGGGCGGTCGGTTTTGGCGGAACGTCGCGAGAGACGATCACAGCAGGAGCGCAGCGCCGAGACTTCGGCGCGTCTGCTCGAAGCGGCCATCGACCTCTTGCACGACCGCGGCATCTCGCGCATGCCGACGCCCGAGATCGCGGCCTATGCCGGCGTGTCGCGCGGCGCGCTGACCCACCATTTTTCCAGCCGCGAAGATCTCGTCACCTCGGCCATCGCCCGCATGCTCGGCCTGGTCACCGAAGATCTCCACCGCTTCGCCGAGGACATCAATGCGCGCGGCGGGTCGAGCGACGAGATCGTCGACTATCTTTGGAAGATCATGTCGGACCGGCTGTTCTACGTGACCATGGAATATCTGCCGGAAGCCCGCCACAATGACGACTTCAGGGCACGTCTCGTGCCCGTGGTGAAGGACTTCCATTCCGGCCTCGATGCCATCTGGATGGCCCTGGCGGCCAGCCGCGGCACCGATCCCGACCGCACCCGCACCGTGATGAACGCCAGCATGTGCATGATCCGTGGCATGATCGCCCAGACGGTATTGCGCGACGACCCCGCCTATTTCGCCGAGCTCCTGAATTTCTGGAAGGAGCAGGCCAGACAGCATTTCCCCGACAGGCCGGCCAAGGCCGCCACCCGTCGGCCAAAAGGAAAAGCCGCATGAGCGAACTTCTGTCGGTGCGCGGCCTCAAGCGCGGCTTCTATGGCGTCAGCGTGCTGCAGGGCGTCGATCTCGCCATCAAGGCCGGCAGTTTCACCGGACTGATCGGACCGAACGGCGCCGGCAAATCGACCCTGTTCAATGTCGTCTCCGGCCTCTATCGGCCGGATCAAGGCGAAATCCGGCTGAACGGCCAGGAGATCGGCGGTCTTTCGCCCGATCGCCTGGTCGAGCGCGGCCTGGTGCGCACCTTCCAGCTGGCCCGCGGCTTTCCCAAGCTCAGCGTGTTCCAGCACCTGATGCTTTATGGACCGCGCCAGCAGGGCGAAGGCCTGATCGCCGCCATGCTCGGCGGCAAGGCGGCGCGCGACCGCGAGGCCGAGCTCGCCGAAAAAGCCTTCGGCATCGCCCGGCGGCTGCGCCTCGATCACCTCATCGACAATCCCGTCACCGCTCTCTCCGGCGGCCAGAAGAAGCTGGTCGAGATCGGCCGGGCGCTGATGGCCGATCCGAAGCTCATCCTGCTCGACGAGCCGATGGCCGGCGTCAATCCGAGCCTGACGGAAGAGATCGCCAGCCATCTGGTGGCGCTCAACCGCGACGGCATCACCATTTGCCTGATCGAGCACGACATGGGCCTGATCAAGAGGCTGTGCGACCCGATCATCGTGATGGCGGAAGGCCGCACACTGGTCGAAGGTTCGTTCGACATGGTCGCCGCCGACAGCCGCGTCCAGGAAGCCTATCTCGGGAGGCGGCATTGAGCATTCTGTCAGTCGACGGGATCGTCGCCGGCTATGGCGCGTCGGAAGAAATCCTCAAGGGCACCTCGATGCGTGTCGAGGCGAATGAGATCGTCACCATTATCGGGCCGAACGGCGCGGGCAAATCGACCTTCCTGAAGGCGGTCGCCGGCCTCGTCGCGACCAAGGCCGGCGCGATCCGGCTCGCCGAAGAAGACGTCACCGCGCGGGATGCCCAGGGACGCGCGCGCGCCGGCATTTCCTTCGTGCCGCAGGAGCGCAATGTCTTCGGCAGCCTGACGGTCGCGGAAAACCTGGAAATCTCAGGCTATCTCGATCCGAAGGGCGCCGCCCGGCGGATCGAAGCGCTTTATGAGCGCTATCCCATGCTGGCCAGCAAGCGCCGGGCGCTCGCCCGCACCCTGTCGGGTGGCCAGCGCCAGATCCTCGCCATGGCCATGGGCCTGATGACCGATCCGAAACTGATGCTGCTGGACGAGCCGACCGCCGGCCTGTCGCCCAAGGCGGCGGATGAATTGTTCGACGCGGTGGTGGAACTGAACCGCGGCGGATTGCCGATCCTGATGGTCGAGCAGCATGCCGTCGAGGCGTTGGCGATCTCGACGCGCGGCTACGTGCTCGTCTCCGGCCGCAACAGCGCCGAGGGCGCCGGCCCCGGCCTTGCCGCCGACCCCGAAATCCGCCGCCTGTTTCTCGGCGGCTGACCGACAAAGAAACCATCCAGAGGAGTATCACCGATGTCACAGCATGACACGACACGCCGCGACCTCATGGCGGGCGCCGCCGCCCTTGCCGGCCTCATTGCCCTGCCGAACCTCGCGCATGCCCAGGGCGCTCCGATCAAGATCGGCTCGCTGACGCCGCTGACCGGCGCCGGCGGTCCCTATGGCCCGGTCATGGTCAAGGCCATCAAGGCCGTCGTCGACGAGGTCAATGCCGCCGGTGGCGTGCTCGGCCGCAAGGTCGAGCTGATCTCGGAAGACGACCAGACCAGCCCCGAGGCCGGTGTGCGCGCCGCCCGCAAGCTGATCGACGTCGACAAGGTCTCGGCCATTCTCGGCACCTGGGCCTCGTCGGTGACGACCGCGGTCGCGCCGCTCTGCTGGGAATCCAAGACCTTCCTCGCCACCGTCTCCGGCGCCGACCCGATCACCGCCCTGCCGCATCAGGGCTATCTCGTCCGCACCCAGCCCAACACCACCCTGCAGGGCCGGAAATTCGGCGAATTCGCCCTCGAACAGGGCGCCAAGCGGGTGTTCTTCGTCTCGCCCCAGACGCCGTTCCAGAAGAGCCAGTTCGACAATATCACGCTCGCCATCAAGGCGGCCGGCGGCGAGACCGGCGCGCTGATCTATGACGACAAGAAGCCGTCCTACCGTTCCGAGGTCGACGAGATCGTCCGTTTCCGGCCGGACGCCCTGGTGCTCGGCGGCTATGCCCCGGACACGACCGTGCTGCTGCGCGATCTCTACCGCGCCAGCTTCACGGCCAAGAAGATCGCCTTCGGTTATTCGGTCAACCAGAAGCTGGTCGAGAGCCTGCCGGCGGATGTCGTCGAA
Source organism: Hyphomicrobiales bacterium (assembly GCA_017304475.1). GTDB lineage: Bacteria > Pseudomonadota > Alphaproteobacteria > Rhizobiales > Phreatobacteraceae > Phreatobacter. The sequence continues at coordinate 3,457 of JAFKKV010000023.1, forward strand.
GGCGTCTTCACCATCTCGCCGTCATCGGCCGAGGGTTCGAAAGCCTATGAGCGGCTCGTCAAGCTGATCGGCATCACCAACCCGGATCCCTACACCACCCAGGTCTACGACCAGGTCAACCTGGTCCTGATGGCGATCGCACTCGCGGGCGATGCCTCGGGCACGGCGATCAAGGACAATATCCGCAAGGTCAGCCAGGCGCCTGGTGGCCTGAAGGTCGACAATGCGCTGGACGGCCTGAAGGCGATCGCCGCCAAGCAGGCCGTCGACTATGACGGCGCCAGCGGTCCCTGCGACTTCCTGGAGTCCGGCGACATCGCCGATTGCCGCTTCCGCTACGAGCAGGTGAAGGCCGGCAAGATCAACCTCCTGAAGATCGCCTGAGGCCCGCCATGTCGATCGTAGCGCAGGCCATTCTCAACGGGCTGATGACCGGCACGCTCATCGCGGTGCCAGCCATCGGTTTCACCGCCATCTTCGCCGTCCTGCGCTATCCGAGCTTCGGGGTCGCCGCCTATGTGACCATCGGCGGCTTCGCCGGCTGGTTCGCCAACACCATGTGGGGCGCCGGCGTGCTGCCGGCGCTCGTTGTCGCCTTCCTGGTCGCCGGCGCGGTCGGCGTCGCCGGCGAGGAAGGCGCGCTGCGCCGGCTCCGGCCGGCCGGAGCGCTGACGGTAGCGATTGCCACCATCGCCCTCAATCTGATCCTGGAAAACGTCGTCCGCTTCATGTTCGGCAACGACCTACGCGGCTACGACCTGCCGCTCAAACCCGACCTGCGCTTTCTCGACCTCAGGGTCGGCCCGCAGCAGATCGAGAATGTCGTGCTGGCCGGCCTCGTCATGGTGGCGGTCTTCGCCTTCCTGCGCTTCACCCGCTTCGGCAAGGCGATGCGGGCGGTCGCCGACAATGTCGACCTGGCCCGCCTGAAGGGCATTGATCCGCAGGTGGTGGCGGTCACCACCCTGTTTCTCGGTGCGGGCCTTGCCGGCATCGGCGGCGTGCTGCTGGCGGTCGACACCTCGATCGACCCGTTGACCGGCGCGCGCATCCTCCTGTCGGTCTTCGCCGCCGCCGTGCTCGGCGGGCTCGGCTCGATCCCCGGCGCGGTGGTCGGCGCCTTCGCCGTCGGCATCGCCGAGGAACTGTCGCTGCTTGTGGTGCCGGCGACCTATCGCACGGCCATCGGCTTCGCCGCGATCCTGATCATGCTCACCTTCCGCCCGCGCGGCATCTTCGGCGAAAGGGCGGCCTGATGCTCTCCTATCTCCTGTTCACCCTGACCATGGGCGGCATCTACGCCCTGCTGGCGCTTAGCCTCAACCTGATCTGGGGCGGCGCGGGCATGGTCAATCTCGGCCTGGCCGGCTTCTTCGCCGTCGGCGCCTATGCTTCGGCGATCGCCACCTCGGCCGGCGCGCCGGTGCCGGTCGGCCTCGTCGCGGCGCTCGGCGCCGGTGTCGTCGCAGGCCTCATCGTCACCTTCGGGACCCTGAAGCTCCGGGACGATTATCTCGCCATCGTCACACTCGGCTTCGCCGAGGTGGTGCGGCTGGTGGCGCTCAACGAACGCTGGCTGACCAATGGCTCCGACGGCATGTCGGGCCTGAAGGCGCCGTTCAAGGCCGAGCTCGGCACCCAGGGCTTCAACCTGTTCTATCTCGCGCTCGTCAGCCTCGTCGTGCTCGCTGCCTGGGCGCTGCTGCGCCGGCTCGACCTGTCGCCCTTCGGCCGCTCGCTGAAGGCGATCCGCGAGGACCAGGAGCTGGCGGCCTTTGCCGGCAAGCGCGTGCTGCGCTTCAAGTTCCAGGCCTTCGCGCTGTCGGCAGCGATCGCCGGGCTCGCCGGCGCGCTCTATGGCCACTACCAGACCTATATCTCGCCCGACCATTTCCAGCCGCTGATCACCATCTACATCTTCCTGGCGGTCTCGGCGGGCGGCGTCGGCCGTCCGACCGGCGCCGTCATCGGCGCCTATGCGGTGGTGTTCTTCCTGGAAGCCACCCGCTTCGTCGCCGATATCGCCCCCGGCCTGCAGCCGGTGCAGATCGCCGCCCTGCGCGAGATGCTGGTCGGCGTCGCCCTCATCCTTGTCTTCTACGTCCGGCCGCAGGGGATCCTGCCCGAACGCATTCCGCCTGCCCCGAGGACCGCATGACCGATCATTTGCCCCATCTCCTGACCACGCTGGCCGAACCCGGCCAGCCCACGCGGCTCTACAAGGCCCTGGAACAGGCGACCGCCGAGCTGGTCGGCCACAAGCTGTTCACCTTGCTCTATGTCGACGGCCAGGACGTCGCCCGGGTCTATTCGAGCAAGCCGGCCGAATATCCGGTCTCCGGCCGCAAGACCATGGGCGAGACGCCCTGGGGCAATCTGGTGCTGAAGGGTCGCAAGCCCTATCTTGGCCGCGACCGCGAGGGCATTCGCTGGGCGTTTTTCGACCATGCCCTGATCGAGAGCATGGGTCTCGGCTCGGTGATCAATATCCCGATCCTCTATGACGGCGAGGCCATCGGCACGATGAACCTGCTCGATGCCGAGCAGCATTACCGCGAGGAGCATATCGCGCCGGTCGAAAGGCTCAGCCCCCTGCTCATTCCCGCCTTCCTCGAAGCCCGGGCCGCCGCCCGGGCCAAATCCTGACATTCGACGCCTGGCGTCCTACGCGCTGACCGGAGACAGTCCCGTGGCTTCCATCCTCCTGACCAATGCCCGCATCGTCGACGGCACCGCGCCCGAGCGCGGTGATCCCGTCCAGGTCCTCATCGAGAACGACCGCATTCGCGAGGTCGGCAAATCCATCGCGCCTGGCAAAGCGAAAGTCATCGACCTCGCCGGGCGCACGCTGATGCCCGGCCTGATCGACGCGCATGTCCATGTCGTCGCCTGCCTCGCCGATCTCGGCCGCAACGCCATGCTGCCGGATGCAGTCACCACGGTGCGCGCCTTCAAGCTGATGCGCGAAATGCTGCTGCGCGGCTTCACCACCGTGCGCGACGTCGGTGGTGCCGATCACGGCCTGGTGGCGGCCGCAGCCGACGGCTACCTGCCGGCCCCGCGCCTCGTCATCTCCGGCAAGGCCTTGAGCCAGACCGGCGGCCATTGCGATTTCCGTGGCCGCTACGACGACCGCACCGTCGAGCAGACCAGCTTCCGGCTCGGCCAGCTCGGCCGCATCTGCGACGGCATCACCGAGGTTCGCCGGGCCGCCCGCGAGGAGATCAAGGGCGGCGCCGACTTCATCAAGATCATGGCCAATGGCGGCGTCGCCTCGCCGACCGACCCGATCCATTTCCTCGGCTTCTCCCGGGAGGAGATCATCGCCATCGTCGAGGAGGCCCAGAATGCCGGCACCTATGTCTCGGCGCATCTCTATACCGACGCGGCGATCCGCCGGGCGGTCGAATGCGGCGTCCACTCGCTCGAGCATTGCAACCTGATCAAGCCGGAGACCGCCAAGCTCGCGGCCAAGGCCGGCGCGGTCGCCGTGCCGACGCTCGTCACCTATGACAAGCTGTCGAGCGAAGGCGCCAAGCTCGGCCTGCCGGCGACCTCCGTCGCCAAGGTCGACGACGTCCGACTGGCCGGGCTGGAATCGCTCGACATCATGCGCAAGGCCGGCCTCGCCATGGCCTATGGCTCGGACCTGCTCGGCGAGATGCATCGCCACCAGTCCGAGGAATTCGTCATTCGCGGCCAGGTCCTGCCGGCGCATGAGGTGATCGGTTCGGCGACCCATGTCGCGGCAAAGCTGCTGCGCCAGGAAGGCAAGATCGGCGTGGTCGCCGCGGAGGCCTATGCAGACCTGATCGTGGTGGACGGCGATCCCCTGAAGGACCTCGCGCTGCTCACCCGCCAGGGCAAGCACATGCCCCTGATCATGAAGGGCGGCGAGTTCATCAAGCGCTCCAGCCTGAGCTGAATGCGGCAGACGCGAGGGGCGGCGCGCGGGTGATCGGAACCGCGCCGCCTCAGGCCGCCCGCACCAGGGGGCGGTCGAGACCTCTGCCGATATCGAGGACGTGCTTGCGCAGCCAGACCGAACCCTGATCGACCTGGGCGCGGGTCGGGTGGAACAGGAATTCCTCGTAATGGCCGGGGTCGACCGGCGGCGGCACGATATCAAGCGCCAGCGGGCCGGCCATCACCTCGATCAGCCGGCGCGGCACGAAACAAACGAGATCGGTGCGGGCGGCAAGATGCAGCGCCTGCAGGTAGCTCGGCACGACCATGGCGAGCGGTCGCGATAGTCCTTGCCGGCCGAGCCAGGTATCGACCGGGTCCTCGCGCTGGCCGCGCCCGACCACCGCGACATGGCGCGCCGCCAGAAACACCTCCAAACGCGTGAGACCGACGCCATCAGGATGATCACGGCGCACCGCCAGGGCCTCGGTGTCGGCGAACAGCCGCTGGCGGTGGAAGCCGGCAAAGGCTTCGGCCGTGCAGCCAATGACCAGGTCGACGGCGCGCGCCAGCTCGGCCGTCATGGTCGCCGGGCCGCGCCAGGGCGCGACATCCAGGCGAATGCCGGGCGCCTGCCTGGCGATCCGTTCGGAGAGCGCCGGCAGGACCAGGTCGACGACATGATCAGGCATCATCATCAGAAAGTGCCGCGTGCTCGTCGCGGGATCGAAGCTGTCGGTGACGAACAGGCCGCGGACATGGTCGAGCGCCTCGGCGAGCGGCTGGCGCAAGGCCTCGGCACGCGGTGTCAGCTCCATGCGGGCGCCGACACGCACCAGCAGGGGATCGCCGATCAGGTCGCGCAGGCGGCGCAGGGCGTGGCTCGCCGCCGGTTGCGACAGGCCGATGCGCAGGGCGGCGCGGCCAACACTCGCCTCGCTCAGCAAGGCGTCGAGCGCGACCAGCAGGTTGAGATCGAGGGAAGCTAAATTCATCCCGTGAAGATACATCATTCGACCTATCGATTGGAAGAATGACGCCCCCGGCGCGATCATCGGCCTCGATCACGTCACCTGACGAGCGAGCGAGACATCATGAACGCATCCGACAACAAGGCGATCCTGAAGACCGTGTTCGACGCCTTGGCCGAGGGCAATTCCCGGCCCTTCGTCGACAGCATGGCCGACGAGTTCCGCTGGACCATCGCCGGCCAGAGCCAATGGTCCAGGACCTATGACGGCAAGGCCGCAGTCATCGACGCATTGTTCCCTGTGCTGCGCGCCCGGATCGAGGGTCGCACCCGGACCATCGCCCAACGTTTCATTGCCGATGGTGACCTCGTCGTGGTCGAGGCGCACGGCGACAACACCGCCAAGGACGGCCGCCCTTACCGGAACAGCTATTGCATGGTGTTCCGTCTTGCCGGCGGCAAGCTCATCGAACTGACCGAATATATGGACACGGACCTGGCGATCACCGTGCTCGGCGCCCCACCGGCCTGACGCTGGCCGGGCGGCACGGCCCGCCGTCGTCGGCGAGGCTGCGGGGATGACCGATCCGAATGCTCTGCTTCGGCATTGCCCTCCTCATGTGCGGAGCAGATCGACGCGCGCCGGCGCCGCCCGGGAAGGCGCCCCGGTATCGGGGAAATTTCGACCTTGGATCAGGCGAGACAGACTCAAGCGGCAGCAGCCAGGAACTGGCGAGGCGTGATTCCGTAGGCGCGCTTGAAGTGCTTGTTGAATGCGCTCTGATCATAAAACCCCACCGCATGCGCGGAGACCGCGAAACTCCTGCCTTGCCTGAGCAGGCGACAGGCGACGCGCAGCCGGATCTGCGTCAGATAGCTATGAGGTGGCAGCCCGACTGTCCGGTTGAAGCAGCGGATCATCTGGAACGGTGTCAGGCTGAACGACGCGGCGAGCGTATCGAGCGAGATGTCCTGGGCATAATGCTCGCGCATATAGGCGACGATCCGATCGGTCAGCGCCTGTTCGTAAGTGGCCTTCTCCGCGCGGAAGAAGGGGCTGCTGTGGCGCTGGAAGAGTTTGCCGAAGGCGAGATAGAGCTGGCTCCTCACCGCGAAGGCGCTTTCATTGTTCTCGATCGAACGATGCAAGACGGCGAAATCCGCGATCAGTTCCTCGTCACGAAACAGGTTGGAGCAGAAATACGGGGCGTGCTCGATGCCCAAGCCCCGCTGCACGCACCGCATCGCGCCGTCGGTCAGGTAGAACGCGCGATAGCGCCACCGATCACTCGCGCCCAGCCGGCTTGAATGCGGTTCCTGAGGATTGAAGACGAGCAGCGCCGAATTGTGCGCCCGGGCGACAAGTCCACGACTCTTGAATTCGGCGCCGCCCTGCTCGGTCACGGCGATCACATAGGCGTCGTGCGTATGCGGCGCATAGTCATGCGTCGTGAAGTCGGCGCACAGAAGGCTCAACCCTGGAATATCGGGATCCTGCCAATATTTCGAAAAATTTCGCGTGTCCGTCCGTGCCACTCAAACGCTCCCCCGCCACGACCATCTGATCTTGCCGACCGGGCCGAGGCTTTTTTTAAGATGTCATCACATGACGCTTGAAGGCATCACGATATTATCAAGCGTCTCCCTCAATGCCGACCGTCGTCGGAAGGCGAATGCTTTTCGCATAGGGTCACGACATCCTTGATGCCGTTCGAAAAGCGCATCGCCTTTTTGATGAGGGCGGCATGGATCGACATCACGGCTTTCGGAATCATGCCGGATGAGGCCGGCGGAAGGACTCAGGCCAGTCTGGAGCGTTCGACGATCGCCTCGAAATTCGTGCTGCGGGGCAAGCTGCCGAAGGCGCGATTGGCGAGGCCGTCAAGCCGGCTTGCGATGAAGGCGTCGGCAGCCTCGTGGGTGGAGTGCTGGAGAAACAGCATGGCCTCGTAAGCCGTCGCCATGCCGACGACGATCTGCCGCATCCGCACCTGGCGGTCGGCCACATCGGCGATGTCATCGGCAAGACGCGCGACGAACCGGTCGTAGCGGAGATCGGCGCCCTTGGCGCTGCCGAGCTCGGCGAGGAGAGCGTCGACCGTCTCGGGTTCGCGCTCGATCGCCCGCATGACATCGAGACAGATCATGTTGCCGGTGCCTTCCCAGATGCCGTTGAGTGGCGCCTCGCGGTAGATCCGCGGCATGGGCTGTTCTTCGATGAAACCGTTGCCGCCGTGGCACTCCAGCGCCTCGGCAACGAAGATCGGGGCACGCTTGCAGTTCCAGAACTTGGCGAAAGGCGTCACGATGCGCTCCAGCAATTTGTGCTTTTCGCTCGTCGCCGCCTCGTCGATATGTTTGCCCAGACGGAAGGCCAGCATCGTCGCGGCCTCCGATTCCAGACACAGGTCGGCGAGAACATTGCGCATCAGCGGTTGCTCGGCGAGCACGCGCTGGAAGGTCCGCCGGTTATAGGTGTGGTGCAGCGTGAGGTTCAGCGCCCAGCGCATGAGCCCGGCCGAGCCGATGGCGAAATCCAGACGGGTGAGGTGCGCCATTTCCATGGCGCCTCTTATCCCGCGACCTTCCTCGCCGATCAGAATGGCGTAGGTGTCGTCATATTCGATTTCGCTCGACGCGTTCGACTTGTTGCCTGCCTTGTTCTTCAGCCGCTGAATGAAAAACCGGTTCCGCAAGCCATCGGGCAAGGAACGGGGCACGAAGAAGAGCGACGGCCCCTTGTCGGTTTGCGCCAATGTCAGGAAGGCGTCGCTCATGGGGGCCGAGCAGAACCATTTGTGGCCGGTCAGGCGGTATTCGCCGCCGAAGCCGCCGCCATTGACGGCCACCGCGCGGGTCGCGTTTGCGCGAAGGTCCGATCCGCCCTGCTTCTCGGTCAGCGCCATGCCGATGGTCGCGGCGGTCTTCTGTCCGACATGGATCGGCCGGAGATCGTAATCCTCGGCGAGCACCTTGCTGGTGAAGACCTTGTCGATCTCCGGCACGACCCGCAGCGTCGGGACCGAGGAATAGGCCATGCCGGTCGGGCAGCCGATGCCACTCTCGACCTGGTTCCAGAGATAGCTGAGCGCGGCGCGTCCGACATGCCCGCCGGGCCGGCCCGCGGTCCAGGCCAGCGATTGCACGCCCGAGCCGAAGGCGAGCTTCATCAAGGCGTGATAGCTCGGATGGAACTCGACGAAGTCGATGCGATTGCCGAAGCGGTCGTGCGTTTTCAGCACCGGCCCATGCTTGTTGGCGAGATGCGAATGGTCCTGAACTTCGGGATCGGCCGCGTGGGCGCCCATACGGGACGCCCGCTCATGAACCCATCCGGCACCTTCCCGTTCGACCGCCGCCCGCAGGATCGCATCGTTGTCATAGACATTGATCCCGACAAAGGCGCCGCTCTGATTGGTCACGTCATGCGTCGTCGTCGGGTAGATCGAAGCCGTCGCGTTCACCGGATGCCCGTTCATGGTGTTTCTCCCTGGGGACGTTTCGATAGGCGCTTTGCGGCCGAACTTATTGGCGGAAATTCATGCGGCGAGGCATTGACCGCGCCGATCCGTGGAGGCGGCCCCCGCCGAACGGCTCGACGTCGATAAATTCACCCGGCCGGTGGCTGGATCGGAAGGCCGAACCCGCGTGCCGGCCACATGCGATGGGCTGCCGCAGGCCCTTCGTCCGTGCTGATCGCAAATAACGCCAATACCCGCCCGGTCGCTCTCGGCTTTCTAGCCTGCGGGCATCAGGCAAACGGATCAATGACCGAACAGGCGACCACAGAACACCGTCCGGCAGGATGGTTCGACGACGGAAAAGCGCCGTCTCCCGCGGATCGGGGCGAGCAGCCGACCTATCTCGACGCGATCCGCTCAGCTCTCGAGGACGAACTCGCCGAGGACGAGCGTGTCGTCCTGATCGGCGAAGATATCGGCGTCATGGGGGGCGCGTTCCGCGTGACCCAGGGCCTGTGGCAGCGCTTCGGCGACGATCGGGTGATCGACACCCCGATCTCCGAAATCGCGATCACCGGCGCCTGTATCGGCATGGCGATCTCGGGCATGCGGCCTATTGCCGAGTTCCAGTTCGCCGACTTCATCTCCTGCGCCTATGACCAGTTGGTCAACGAGGCCGCGAAACTCTATTTCCGGTTCAAGTGTCCCGTGCCGATCGTGATGCGTGCGCCGGCGGGCGGTGGCGTCGGCGCCGGTCCCTATCACTCGCAAAGCCCGGAGGCCGTGTTTGCGCATTGCCCCGGTCTCAAGGTCGTCTGTCCGGGCACGGTTCAGGACGCCTATGATCTGATGCGTCTGGCGGTCGCCGATCCCAATCCGGTGCTCTATTTCGAGCACAAGGCGCTGTATCGCTCCATCCGCGGACCACTGCTGCGTCGCAAGCCCCAAGGAAAGCTCGAACAAGCGCGCGTGTTGCGCGCGGGGCGCCACGTGACCGTGGTTTCCTACGCGGCGGTCCTGAACAAGACCCTCGAGGTTGCCGACAAGCTGTCGGCCGACGGCATCGATGTCGAGGTCATCGATCTCAGGTGCATCAACCCGATCGATTTCGACACGATCGCAGCCTCGGCGCGCAAGACCTCGCGCGTCATCATTGCCCATGAGGACACGTTCACGCTTGGCATCGGCGCTGAAATTGCGGCTCGGCTCGCCGATCTCTGTTTCTTCGATCTGGACGCGCCGATCATGCGTGTCACGGCGCCCGACACACCGATCCCGGCCGCGAAACCGCTCGAACAGGCCTTCGTGCCTTCGCATGCGCGGATCGAAGCCGCCATCCGGGAGATCGTCGCATTATGACCACGCGTACCCGTCCCGCGCGGCCCGCCGAAGCCGCGTCGCCGCCATCGCGCGCCAATCTCGACGTCGCCGTCGGCCTGACGCTCTATCGCTGGATGGGGCTCTCCCGCGCGATCGAAGACAAGCTCCACATCATGAAGCGGCAAGGCCGCCTGCCCGGACGGCTCGTCACCGGCCGTGGCCAGGAGGCGATACCGGTCGGCGCTGCGCTAGCGCTGGCGGCGCACGACATTGTCTGTCCTCTGCACCGCGATCTCGGCGCCAACCTGGTCAAGGGGATCACGCCGGAAGAATTCCTGCGCAGCTATCTCTGGAAGATCGGCCATCCCTCCGAGGGCCGCGACAGCGACGTCCATATCGGCGACATCAAGCGGGGCATCTACCCGATGATCTCGCACCTGCCGGACTCGTGGCCGGTGGCGCTGGGTTTCGGCATGGCGTCCACGCACATGAAGCTCGGTCGCGTGACCCTGGCCTTCTGCGGCGACGGGGCCACCTCGACCGGTGCCTGGCACGAAACCCTGAACATGTCGGGCCTGTTCCGCACGCCGAATATCTGGGTCATCGAGAACAATAAATACGCCTATTCGACGCCGCTCGCGAAGCAATATGCCGCCAAGAGCCTTGCCTCGCGCGGAGCGGCCTATGGCATGCCCGGTATCGAGGTCGACGGCAATGATGCCTTGGCGGTCTATGCGGTCGTCAAGGAAGCGGTCGATCGCGCGCGTGCCGGCGGCGGCCCCACCCTCATCGAGGCTCACACCATGCGCGTCGAGGGCCACGCGGTGCATGACGATGCCGCCTATGTGCCCAAGGCGTTGATCGCGGAATGGAAGGCGCGCGACCCGATCACGCTCCTGCGCGACCGATTGCTGCTGGCCCATGTGGATCAGCCCTCGCTTTCAGAGATCGACGAGGCCAACAAGCGGCTCGTGGAAGACGCGGTGACGGCGGCGGAAGCCGCGCCCATGCCGGATCCCGCCGGCATGGAGCACGAGGTCTACGCTCCGGCGGAGGCGGCCTCGTGGATGCTGCTGCCGAGGCGCGCATGACCGGCACGCTTTATGACGTCGCGATCATCGGCGGCGGGCCCGGCGGATATGGTGCCGCGCTCTACGCGGCCAATGCCGGCCTGTCGGTTGCGCTGATCGAAAAGGACCGGCCGGGCGGCACGTGTCTCCATCGCGGCTGCATTCCGGCAAAGGCCCTGCTCGAAACCGCCCATGTCGCCCGGACCGTCGCCCATGCGGCGGAATTCGGAATCGGCGTCGAGAAGGGACCGATCGACTTCCGCCGGGCTCAGAAGCGAAAGCAAGGCATCGTCGAGCAATTGGCACGCGGCCTTTCGGGCCTGCTGAAGCAGCGGCGGGTCGAGCTGATCAGTGGAACGGGCTGCCTTCGTGGCGATGGCACCGTTGCGGTCGATGGCCAGCGGACCATTGGCGCCCGGCACATCATCCTCGCCGCCGGATCGAGGCCACGAACTCTCGACCTGTGTCCGGCTGACGGCAAGCGCGTGCTCACCTCCGATGAGGTCTTGTCGCTCGACAAGCTCCCCGCATCGGCCATCATTGTTGGCGCCGGTGTCGTCGGGCTCGAATTCGCCTCGATGATGACCGATCTCGGGGTCAAGGTGACGGTCCTCGAGGCGGCCACGCAAGTGCTGCCGGCGCTCGACGCCGATGTCGCGGCGGTTCTGCTCAAGGATCTGACGAAGCGCGGCGTCGACATCCGGACCGGCGTCACGCTCACCGGCTGCGAGACGCCAGGGGCAAGCGTGCGCCTGTCGTTCGAAGGCGGCTCGGCGGAAGCGGAATGCGTGATCGTCGCCATCGGGCGTGTGCCCGCGACGGAAGGCCTGCTCGATCCGGCATCCGGCGTGACCATCGCCAGGGACGGAGCGATCGCCGTCGATGCGACGATGCGCACGAGCGCCCCCGGCATCTATGCGATCGGCGACGTGGTCGCGACACCACAGCTCGCCCATGTCGCCTTTGCCGAGGCGATGGTCGCGGTCAAGGATATCCTCGGCGAGCAACCCGCGCCCATCGACTATGGCCTCGTGCCATGGTGCGTCTACACGGCGCCCGAGGCCGCTTTCGTCGGAGTGACCGAGGCCCAGGCGAAAGCATCGGGGCTCGATGTCATCGTCAAAAAGGAGAGCTTTGCCGGAAACGGCCGGGCTCTGATCCTCGGCGAGAGCGATGGCCTGATCAAGGTCATCGCAAAGCGCGGGATCGACGGACGCCCCGGCGCGATCCTCGGCGTTCACATGGTGGGTCCGTGGGTCACCGAGCAATTGGCCGCCGCCTATCTCGCGGCCAATTGGGAGGCGACGCCTGATGACGTCGCGCCTCTGATATTTCCCCATCCATCCCTGAGTGAAGCATTGGGCGAAGCATTCATCGCCCTCACCGGCCGGGGGCTACACCTGCCATGACCGACATCCGGATGCCGCAGCTCGGAGAATCCGTCACCGAGGGCACCATCACCACCTGGCTCAAGTCGCCCGGCGACGCGGTCGCGGTCGACGAGTTCATCTGCGAAGTCACGACCGATAAAGTCACGTTCGAGGTCCCCTCGCCCCAGGCAGGCATCCTCGCGGAGGTGCTGGCCGCGGCGGGAAGCATCGTCCCGGTCAACGACGTGATCGCCCGTCTGGTCGGCGAAAGCGGTTCGGCCGCCTCGCCTGCCGCATCACCGCCTGTCGAAGACAAGGCGGTACAGGCGCCGCCTCCGGTCCCGGCACCGCCCACGGAGCACAAGGCCGCACGACCGGCCATGCTCAGCCCGCTGGTCCGGCGCCTGGCAAGGGACGCCCGTCTCGATCCGGCATCCGTCATCGGCAGCGGCCTCAACGGGCGCGTCACCCGTGACGACATCCTCAGGGCGACCGCCGCGCGAAAGGCAGGCCCGACACCTGGTGTGCCGCAGGCCCCGGCTACGGGCGCACCGCCGGCCGCCAAAACGGGTCCGGCGGCGTTCCGTGCCGCTGCGATGGAGGGCGACACGATCGTGCCCTTCTCCGTGGCGCGTCAGAAAACCGCTGACCATATGGTCTATTCGGCGCAGACGTCGCCGCACGGCTTCATCAGTTTCGAGGTCGACTACAGCGCGATCGATGCCGTCCGGAAGGAGCGAAAAGACGCATTCAAGACCGCCCATGGCGTAGGCTTGACCTATCTGCCCTTCGTCATCCGCGCGCTCGTGCTGGCGCTTCCGCAATTTCCGCTCGTCAACTCCGCGGTCCACGGCAACAACCTCGTTGTTCGCAAGAGCGTCCATATCGGGATCGCCGTCGACCTGTCCTACCAGGGCCTTGTGGTCCCTGTGCTCCGCAATGCCGATGGGCTCAATCTGGTCGGCCTTGCCCGCGGCATCGCCGACCTCGCAGGCCGCGCGAGGTCCAACAAACTGAGGCCGGAGGAGATGGCGGGCGGCACCTTTACAGTGACCAATCCGGGCCCCAGCGGAACGCATCTCAGCATTCCCATCATCAACCAGCCGCAAGCCGCCATCCTGGTCACCGACGGGGTGCACAAGAAACCTTCGGTGGTCACCTTGCCCGATGGAAGCGACACCATCGCTGTTCGGCACAAAGGCTTTGTCGGGTTGTCGATCGACCACCGCGCATTCGACGGCGCCTATGCCGCCGACTTCATGCGCATGCTGAAAAGAGAGCTCGAAGAGCGCGACTGGGATGGAGAGTTCTGACACCGTGGATTGTCGATGGCGGGTGATCACGCGGCTGGCTGGAGCGCAGACTCGACAGGCGTGAGGGCACGGGGCTGCGTATCGCGCTCTCCTCGGCTAGGCTTCCGAAATGACCGATCCGATCATCGACGCGGTGACGCGCGCCCTGATATCCGTTCCCGGCCTGAAGGCTTTGGTGCTCGGCGGGTCGCGGGCGCGCGGCACCGCCGGGCCCGCATCCGATTATGATTTCGGCCTCTATTACGAGCAGCCGGTGCCGCTCGATATCGCGGCGCTGCAGTCCGCCCTCGATCCCCTGGTCGACCGAGCAGGCGAAAGCCAGGTGACGGCGCCGGGCGAATGGGGCCCGTGGATCAATGGCGGCGGCTGGCTGTCGATCGATGGCCGCAAGGTCGATCTCCTTTATCGTGACCTTGGCCGCGTGCGCGCCGTGATCGCCGATTGCCGGGCCGGCAGGGTGTCGATGGACTACCAGCCCGGCCATCCGCACGGCTTCTGCTCGGCCATCTGGATGGGCGAGGTGGCGCTGTGCCGGCCGCTATCCGATCCGGCCGGTGTCATCGCCGCGCTCAAGTCCTTGACCGTCCCCTATCCGGACGCGCTGCGGCAAGCCTTGATCGCGCGCTTCCAGTGGGAGGTGCGCTTTGCCATCGACGTCGCCGCCACCGCCGTCGCACGCGGCGAACAAACGCATATTGCGGGGTCGACCTATCGGGCTCTCGCTTGCCTGGCCCAGGTTCTGTTCGCCGCCAACAGGCGCTACCTGATCAACGAAAAGGGAGCGCTGGCGGAAGCCGCCATCTTTCCCGCCGGCATTCCGGCCCTTGGCGAAGCCACCACGGCGATCTGGTCAGCCATCGGCGCGCGGAATTTCGAGACGGCGCTCGAAGGGCTGCGCATGCTCGCCGACGCCATGGACGATGCGGTGGCGCGGGCCTGACCTCACAGCTTGTAGGCCATGCGCAGGCCGCCCCAATGCTTGCCGAAGATGCGGATCGGCGCATCGACCTCCTTCATCATCACCACCGCGCCATTGCCCATGTCGCGGGCATAGGACTGGATCAGGAAGGGTCGGACGCTGCGCGCCGCGGTAAGGCCGGCACGATCGTCGAAGATGCGCTTGTTGCGGGCGTTGACGGCATTCCAGGCCGGATCGTCCGGCCGCTGCGGCTGCGAGCAGACCCGGTTATGCACCGGCAGATAGGCGTTGCGATCGACCGCCGCGCAGAAGGTCATGCGCTTGTCGAGGCCGAGCCAGCGCTCCTGGATCGCCGGCAGGATCGCCTCGAACGCCCGGAGATAGCGCGTGGTATATTGCGGCGGATTGGAGCCGGCGACCTCGACATAGGCATTGTCGAAGGCATCTTCGCGGGACAGTCGGCCGGCATCGATGGCGGCCTCGATCGCCGCTCCGATTTCGGCGGCCGCGTCGACCGCCCGACCGATCCGTTCGGCCTCGGCCGCGCGCAGGTCCGCCAGCCTGCCGTCGAGCGCGGTCCTGGTCGCCTCATCCATCTTGACGAACTGGCCATGCAGGCCGAGCGACGATCGGGCGACGAGCCGCAGGCTGACCCTGCCGATGCCCGCCATCGCGCAATCATAATGGCCGCCGTCCTTGAGACGGCCGGGATCGGGCACGGCGAGCAGCATGCCGCCTTCGGAAATGTCGATGGTGCGTGCCTCGATCGAGACGCCCTGGCCGGACATCCTGACGCCGATATCGGCGGGCAGCCGATCGGACCGGCGGCGATCGCCAATGTCGGACTGGCGCAGGAAAATGGTGAAGCGCGACGACAGCTTCTCGGTCAGCACCCGAGCGCGCTTGCCGGCCGCGTCGGCTGCCAGCGAGGTGTCTTCCGCCTCGCGCGCGGCCGTATCGATGGCGCCGGCCCCCGACGAGACCGTCTCGACGAAGCGGGCCGTCTCGCCGGCCGACCGCGACAATTCGCCGATGGTCGCCACCTGCTCTTCCACGGCATGGGCGACGGAAGCGAAGACCGGGCGGATCGCCTCCACGGCGCCGGCGATCCTCTGGACGGCCGCGATCGACGACTGGCTGTCGGCCTGCAACTGGGCGATGCGCCGGGCGATCTCGTCGGTCGCTTTCTGGGTCTCGTGCGACAGCATCTTCACTTCGGTGGCGACGACCGCGAAGCCCTTGCCGAGTTCACCCGCGCGGGCCGCCTCGATGGTGGCGTTCAGCGCGAGAAGGTTGGTCTGGCGTGCGATCTTGGCGATCAGGCCGACCACCTGGTCGATCTCGGCGGAGGAGGCCCGCAGGCTGTCGACGCTGCCGGACGCACTGCCGGCCGCGGCGATCGCCTGGTCGGTCAAGAGCGTCGCCTGCCGCACCTGGCCACCGATCTCGCTGGCGCTGCTGGTGAACTTCTCGGTGGCCGAGGCGAGTTCCCGGGAATTTTCCGAGGCGCTGGCGGCCAGCGCGTTCAGCGCGCCCGAACGCTCGCGAATGGCGGCGAGCGCGCAGGCCGCGGCGGCGGTGCCGTCATGAACCTGGTCGGCCGAGGACGAGACGTCGCGGATGACGGCCATCAGATCGGACTCGACGAGATCGATGGTGTCGCGCACCTGGGCGATCTCGGCCTTGAGCCGCGCGATCTCCATTTCGGCCGCGCCCGGTCCGGGGGCAGGCGAAGGTCCGGCCTCATGCGCATGCGCGGCGTCGCTCTTGCGGCGCCCTTTGAGCAGCTGGCCGAAGCCCATGGCGGTCTCCCCCCGGGCCCTGGCGTCGAGACACCGCGCCCTTTGACCGGGAACCCTAGAAAGTCGCGGTAAATGGCTCCTTAATATTTCACCTTCCGCAAGGGAATTTGTTCAAAATTCAACCCTGCCCGCGGGCATGCGCACCCAGCAGCCGGGCGACCGTCGCCGGCAGGTCGTCATAGTGGTCGAGAATGACGTCGGGCTCGAGCTCGGGCAGCGGAATGGCGGTATAGCCGCCGGAATAGGCGACCACGGGCACCCTCGCCGCCTGGGCGGTGCGGATATCGGTTTCGGAATCGCCGATCATCACCGCCGTCGCCGGATCGCCGCCGGCATCGCGGATGGTGAACAGCAGGTGGTCCGGATGGGGCTTGCGGACGGCATAGGTGTCGAAACCGGTAATGACGGCGAAACGGCGGGAGAGGTCGAGCGCGTCGAGCAGTTTCACCGCGAGGCGGTGCAGCTTGTTGGTGCAGACGGCCAGTATCATGCCCTCGGCGGCGAAACGGTCGAGGGCCGCGACGATGCCGGGATAGGGGCGGCTCGCATCGGCGATGCGCTTTTCATAGGCCTCGACATAGCGGCCATAGACCCGCTCGATCTCGTCCTCGGTGCCGCCCCTGCCCTGCAGCTTCAGCGCCTTCACGATCATCGGCTTCATGCCATGGCCGATCAGGTTTTTCGCCTGGTCGAGATCGACAGGGTGGAGGCCTTCCGCCTCCAAAAGCCAGGACAAGGTGCCGATCAGGTCGGGATGGGTGTCGACGAGCGTGCCGTCGAGGTCGAAGACGATGGTGGGGGCGGTCATGATCACTCGGGCTGAGGAGCTGAAAGGGCCGCACCCTCATGCCGGATCGAGCCTTTCCTGTCACGCTCATCGCGCCTGCCCTGCGCGAGGCGGGATGCACCGCGGCGACACCGATGCTAGAGGACTTCCGCCCCTTCCCGCATTGCCCGAACTGGCCGGAGTTCCCCATGAACGCGCCCCTCAAATCCTCCCCGCTGCCGCTGAAGGATCCCTCGCTCCTCAAGTCGCAGTGCTATGTCAACGGCGAATGGATCGGCACCGGCACCGATGCGGTGATCAATCCGGCGACCGGCCAGACCATCGGCCACGTGCCGCGCTTCGGCGCCAAGGAAGCGGCCGAGGCCGTCGAGCATGCCGACAAGGCGTTCAAGCTCTGGTCGAAGACGACCGCCAAGGAGCGCTCGAACACCTTACGCAAATGGTTCGACCTGATCATCGCCAATACCGACGATCTCGGGCTGATCATGACCGCCGAGCAGGGCAAGCCGCTGTTCGAATCCAAGGGCGAGGTCGGCTATTCCGCATCCTTCGTCGAGTTCTATGCCGAGGAAGCCCGCCGCATCTATGGCGAGATGATCCCGACCCATCGCAACGACGCCCGCATCCTCGTTCACAAGCAGCCCATCGGCGTCTGCGCCGCCATCACGCCGTGGAACTTCCCCGCCGCGATGATCACCCGCAAATGCGCGCCGGCGATCGCGGTCGGCTGCGCCACGGTGATCAAGCCTGCGCCGGAGACGCCCCTAACCGCCCTGGCGCTCGCCGAGCTCGCCCATCGCGCCGGCATTCCGGCCGGCGTGTTCAACGTCATCACCGGCGACGCCGCGCCGATCGGCAAGGTCTGGTGCGAGCATCCGACCGTCCGCTTCATCGGCTTCACCGGCTCGACCCCGGTCGGCAAGCTCCTGATGCAGCAGGCTGCGTCCACCGTGAAGCGGGTCGGCCTGGAACTCGGCGGCAATGCGCCCTTCATCGTGTTCGACGACGCCGATGTCGATGCCGCCGTCGAAGGCGCCATGCTGTCGAAATATCGCAACATGGGCCAGACCTGCGTCTGCGCCAACCGCATCTTCGTGCAGGACAAGGTGCATGACGAATTCGTCGCCAAGTTCACCGCCAAGGTCCGCGAGCTGAAGGTCGGCAACGGCCTCGATGCCGGCGTCACCCAGGGACCGCTGATCAAGGCGGCGGCCGTCGACAAGGTTGAAAGCCATGTCCAGGACGCGCTCGCCAAGGGCGCCAAGCTGGAGACCGGCGGCCATCGCCATGAGCTCGGCCACACCTTCTTCGAGCCGACGGTCCTGTCCGGCATGACCTCGGACATGATCGTCACCCGCGAGGAGACCTTCGGGCCGCTCGCCCCGGTCTACAAGTTCAAGACGGAGCAGGAGGCGGTCGACCTCGCCAATGCCAGCCAATACGGCCTGGCGAGCTATTTCTACGGCCGCGACATCGGCCGCATCTTCCGCGTCGCCGAGGCGCTGGAATATGGCATGGTCGGGATCAATACCGGCCTGATCGGCGTCGATGTCGCGCCCTTCGGCGGCGTCAAGGAATCGGGCCTCGGCCGCGAGGGCTCGCATCACGGCACCGAGGAGTTCCTCGAGATCAAATACATGCTGCTGGCCGGCCTCGACAAATAAGGCGCCCTGCCCAGCGCATACGGCATGGCGCCCGCTCGCGGGCGCCATGAACCGCCGGACGTTTCAGCGGCAAAAGAGCCCTCGAGGCCGTGGATTATTGCCCGCGGCGCGCAATTCAGCGGCGACCCGATCGGCAGACACTCATAGTGTCTTTCCAGCAGCCGCGAAGGTCAAGACGTTATTTTCGATCGACTACATTGGAATAAGTATAAAACTTCCCGCGTCAATAATGCGCGTTGTCTTTTCCTTTCCCAAGGCGGATTGGTGCCCGCCCTGCGCCGATTTGATTCCGAACGCGACATTGCCCGATGACCCCTCGCACCCGTATTGCCGGCTGGTTTTCCAGCATCCCTGAAAAGCTTCGCACCTGGCGGCACCTGCCCCGGCTGCTCGCGGCCCTGTGGCAGGTGAACCCGCTACTTGCCGGCACGATCCTCGCGCTGCGTCTGGTGCGGGCCTTCCAGCCGCCTTTGGTGCTCTATGTCGGCAAACTCATCGTCGACGAGATCATTCTGCAGAGCCGCATGCCCGCCGGCGAGGCGGAGCTTGCCGACTGGTGGGCAAGCGGCCGGCTGTCGACGCTCGCCACATGGATCGGGCTGGAATTCCTGCTGACCGCCGGCGGCACGGTGCTCGGCCGCCTGAGCGTGCTCGCCGAAGGCATTCTGGCGGAACTGCATGGCAATGCCCTGGGCGCCCAGCTCATCGAGCATGCCGCAAGGCTCGACCTCGGGACGATCGAGGCCAGCGAATTCCAGGACCGGCTTCAGCGCGCCCGCATCCAGACGATGATCGGCGACGGCCTGCTCGGGCAGATCCTCGGCCAGGCCCAGGACGCCATCACCGTCGCCGCCCTGGTGGCCGGATTGATCGTCTATGTGCCGGCCCTGGTCCTGCTCCTGCTGCTGGCCCTGATCCCGGCCCTGTTCGGCGAAGCCCATTTCAATGCCCAGGGCTACGGCCTCAATGCCGCGGTGACGCCCGAGCGGCGGCAGATGGAATATGTCCGGCATGTCGGCTCGAGTGCCGAGACCGCCAAGGAGGTCAAGCTTTTCGGCCTCGGGCCTTTCCTCGCCACGCGCTTCACCGCGCTGGCCGGTGCGATCCACCGGGCCAATCGCCGGCTGGCCACCCGCAAGGCCTCCTGGGGCAGCCTGTTCAGCACGCTCAGCGCGCTGTCCTATTACATCGCCTATGCCGTCATTGCCTGGCGAACGATGCAGGGGCAATTGAGCATCGGCGAACTGACCTTCCTCGCCGGCTCGCTGCTGCGGTTGAACGGGCTGTTCGAGCGCCTGATGCTCGGCTTCACCCAGATCACCGCCAAGACCTATTATCTCGACGACCTCTTTTCATTCCTGGATACCCGCCCCGCCATGGCCTCTCCGGCAAAGCCCCGGCCGATGCCCGCGCCGATGCGCCAGGGCATCGCCTTCGAGCGGGTCGGCTTTCGCTATCCCGGCAAGGAGGCCTGGGCGGTGCGCGATCTCAGCTTCACGCTGGCGGCCGGCGAAACCCTGGCTCTCGTCGGCGAGAACGGCGCCGGCAAGACCACCATCGTCAAGCTCATGACGCGGCTCTGCGACCCGGACGAGGGACGCGTCCTCATCGACGGCATCGACATCCGCGAGATCGATCTCGCCGGCCTGCGCGACCGCATCGGCACCATCTTCCAGGACTTCACCCGCTATAACTGGACGGCGGCGGAGAATATCGGCATCGGCCGGGTCGCGGCCGGCGACGACCGGCCGCGGATCGTCGCGGCCGCGCGCAGCAGCCTCGCCGACCCGCTGATCGACAGGCTGCCGGCCGGCTACGACCAGATGCTGGGCCGGGCTTTCGCGCGCGGGGTCGACCTCTCGGGCGGCGAATGGCAGAAGCTCGCCATCGCCCGCGCCTATTTTCGCGACGCCGACCTGTTGATCCTGGACGAGCCGACCGCCGCGCTCGACGCCAGGGCGGAGGCCGAGGTGTTCGAGCGGTTCAAGAGCCTCAGCCGCTCGAAGACGGCCCTTTTGATCTCGCACCGCTTCTCGACCGTGCGCATGGCCGACCGCATCCTGGTCCTGGAAGCAGGCCGGATCCTCGAAAGCGGCAGCCACGACACACTGATGGTCCATGACGGCCGCTATGCCGAACTGTTCAGGCTGCAGGCGGCCGGTTTTCTCTAGGGCGGCGGTGCCTATGGCCGGAAGCTGGCTCCGAGGTTTGCCAAGGCCCGTGGGGTGGCGGATTTCAGGCCGCTCGCCCTGACGATGACGAGATCGAGTTCCGGCCGCCCCAGCCGGCCGACCGTTGCCTTCTCGGCTTCGCCCAGCACGTCGAACTGGCTCGCCAGCGCCGCCTGCTGGCGGGCATAGGTGCCGGCCAGCGCCACGATGATCACCTGACGGCCGGCAAAAGCGCGCTGGTCCTGGCGGAAGGCGAAGCCGCGCGGATCCGGTCCCAGCACGATCACCGGGGCGATATCGCCGATCGCCAGATCCACCTTGCCGCCTTCGTTCCAGGTCAGGCCGGCGACCACCGGGCCGTTCGGCTGGCCGACGCCGCGCGCCAGCAGCAGCGGGCGCAATTCGGTCCAGTTCAACGCGTCGAGCGTCGGATCGGCCTTGACCGGCACGCCGATGCGGGTGAGCGCGCCGGTGGCGCCGATGACGCCGAGCCCGATCGACAGGCCGACCGCAAGCCCCGCGCACCATTTGGCCCAGGTCTGGGGCGACGGTTTGGCGTCGGGGTTTTCGATCAGCCAGAGGCCGAGCAGCGGGAACACGAAGAACCAGCCGGGCATGGGCCAATGCGGCAAGGCCCAGCCCGACCAGAGCGACTGGATGGTGAAATAGCCGATGCTCGGCAATGCCAGGGCGATCAGGAACAGCCGGCGCGGATCCTTGATCCGGCCAAAGGCCGCGACGCCGGCATAGGCGAGCGGCACGGCGACCCAGGGCGCCAGCCAAACGAACTGGCCGACCACCATTTGCGCGAAAGCCGGGAAAGTCAGGCCCGTGCCGCCGCCCCGGCCCGCCTGGAATTTCAGCGAGGCCCAGTCATGGCCCATGTTCCAGAAGATGACCGGGCTGACCACAGCCGCGGCGATGAGTGCGCCGAGCCAGGGCGCCGGATGCAGCAGCATGCGCCGGTGAGGCGTCGCCAGCATGAAGATGGCGAGCCCGAAAATGACGAAGACGGCGGAATATTTGGACAGGCCGGCAAGCCCGAAACACAATCCGGCGATCGTCCAGGCCGTCCACATGGGCGGCACCTCGCCCTCCCGGGGAAAGAACAGGTGCGCCAGCGCCAGCATGCCGGCCGCGAGCGCGAACAGCAGCGTGCCGTCGGGCACCACCCAGGTGCCGGGCGCCGCCAGGAAAAAGACCGAGACATTCAGCGAGAAGGCCGCCCAGACCCCGGCCCAGCCGCCGAACAGCCGCTCGCCCAGGCGGAACATCAGCCAGGAGGTGACCGCGAACAGCGCAACGAAAGGCAGTCGGACCGCCCAGCTCGTGCCGAACAGCTTCATCGCGCCATGGGCGAGCCAGATGTGCAGCGGCGGGTGGTCGAAATAGGACAGGGCCAGGAACCGTGCCTGGCCGAGCGTATAGCTCTCGTCGACGCCGAAGCCGAGCAGGCTGGCGAACACCACCCGCAGGGCGGTGAAGGCCAGGATGAGGATCAGCGCGGCGCGTGCCGGATCGGTCGAGATGCGGTCGAACGGTTTCATGTCGCGCCGATTAACCCGAATTTCCCGGGCGTGCTATCCGGCAGCCGGCATTTTCCGGCTTCCGGCCGCGCGACACCGCCCCACCGGTCACGCTCTGGCGCGATAGCTCGTCAGCGCATCCGCAATCGATTTGATGCCGAACAGCACGAAGGTGACCCCGACGATCCGCGTGACGATCAGGCCATGACCGAGAAAGAAACGACGGACCGGCGCAAGGCCGGCGACCGAGACCAGGATCAGGTCGGCCAGGATGAAGCCGAGGAAGGCGACCATCATGACCGATGGCGCCATGTCCCAGGTGAGCAAGCCGGCATAATGGCCGACCAGGACGGTGAACATGGCCACCGAGACCGGATAGGCCTTGGGATTGGTGACCCCGAACAGAAGCCCCGCGGTGAGCGGATGCCTGAAGCCGATCACCGCCGTGCCCGAGGCCTCCCTGGCCATGATCGCCCTGGCGCCGAGGAAGATCAGATAGGCCCCGCAGAACAGTCCGAGCGCCTCGAACAGCATCGGCCCGACCTGGTTGACCCCGACAATGGCGGCCAGCGCCAGGGTGCCCCAGAGCACGTCGCCGACGAGGTGACCGGTGACGAACCAGGCGCCGGCACCGCGCCCCTCCTTGGCCGAGAGCGCAAACAGCGCAAGGAAGGCCGGCCCGGGCGTCAGCACATAGATCATGGCGGCCGCGATGGTGGCGAAAAACAGACCGAAGGTCATGGCAAGATCCGCGCGAGGTGAGACCCTCATCTGACCATTACCGGGGGCGCGGGCGCAATCCTATCGCGCCGGGAGGCTGCCCGGCCACCCCGGGTGGCTTGCCGGGTACCGGCACAGCGGGCAAGATGGAGGTCCAGCATCGTCGAAGCGTCCTGGACCGGTCCGTCATGGCCATCGAGATCGAACGCAAGTTTCTGGTCACCGGCGAGGCTTGGCGTCATGCCGTCGCCGTCAGGCAGATCGAGCAAGGTTATCTGTTTTCCTCGACCATGGTCTCGGCGCGCATTCGCCTGGCCGACGGCGCCGCGACCCTGACGATCAAGGGGGAACGCGCCGACCTTGCCCGCGACGAGTTCGAATATGCCATTCCGGTCGGCGATGCCGAGGAATTGCTGCGGCTTTCGCCGCATCCGCCCATCATCAAGGCCCGCCACGAGGTGATGTTCGCCGGCAAGCTCTGGGAGGTCGACGAATTCGCCGGCCGGCTCGCCGGCCTGGTGATCGCCGAGATTGAACTCGATCGCGCCGACGAACCTTTCGAGCGGCCGCCCTGGCTCGGCCGCGAGGTGACCCACGACCGGCGCTACCGCAACTCCGCGCTGATCGCCTCGGGCATCCCGAGCGACCAGGCGGCCTGACCGGGGGCCAGGCGGCCTGACCGGGCGGCCATCGCGACCGCCCGAATGTGAGGCATCAGTTCTGCAGCGTGATGCCCGCCTTGGTGATGATCTCGTCGAACTTCGCCATCTCGGAGACCGATTTCGCCCGGAACTCGTCCGGCGTGGAGGGCGTGGAGGCCGCGCCCATTTCCTCGAAACGGCTGATCACCGAGGCTTCCGCGAGCGACTCGCGCAACGCCTTGGTCAATTGCTCGCAAATCTCCCGCGGCGTGCCCTTGGGCGCCAGGAAGCCGTTCCACGAGGTGATGTCGAAACCCGGCAAGGTTTCGGCGAGCGGCGGGATCTCCGGGGCGATCTTGGCGCGTTCGGCCGATGTCACCGCGAGGCCCCGGATCGAGCCGGCCTTGTAGTGCGGATAAGGCGAGGTGAAATTGTCGAAGGAGAGCTTCACCTCGCCATTGATCAGGGCCTGCACGAGGGCTGCGGACGAGCGCATCGGCACATGGATCAGCTTGGTGCCGGTCAACTGCATGAACAGCTCGGCCGAGAGATGGATCGACGTGCCGATGCCCGAAGACCCGAAATTATCCTTGCCCGGATTGGCTTTGAGATAGGCGATGAACTCGGGCAGCGTCTTGGCCGGGATCGACGGGTGGATGCACATGAAGTTCGGCTGCGCCGACGACAGGCTGAGAAACTCGAAATCGTCCAGCGGCTTGAACGGCAGGCGCTCGCGATAGAGGATCGGATTGATCCCGTGGTTCGAGATCGTCGTCATGCCGATGGTGTAGCCGTCATTGGCCGAACGGGCGAGCGCGGCGACACCGACATTGCCGCCGGCACCCGCGCGGTTCTCGATGATGAAGCCCTGGCCGAGGCGCTGCTGCAGCCGCTCGCCGACGATGCGGCCGATGACATCGGTCGAGCCGCCCGCGCCGAACGGCACGATGACGGTGACCGGACGATTGGGATAGGCCTGGGCAAAGCCCTCCTTCGCCACGAAAGGCGCGGCGACGGCCCCCGCGCCGAATGCGAGCGCGGTACGTCTGGTGATGCTGGTCGTCATGTTTCCTCCCTGGAAAACTCGCGGCCTTGAGCCGTCTTTGCCGAGGAAGGTAGCACGCGGCTTGCCCATTTCAATCGGGCACGGCCCGGTCTGTCGACGCGCGCTCGGCACAACGAAAAGGGCCCGCTGCGAGGCGGGCCCTTCGAACATCCGGAAAGTGCTTCGGCCGGTGGCGCTCAGGCCTCGGGCGGCAAGGCCTTCAGCTGCTTCGGCAGAGCCGCGAGATCGGCCTCCAGCTCGCCGAGGCGCGCCCGGTGGGCGGCCTCCGCTTCGGTGCGGTTGGTATAGTCGATGCCGGCCACGACGAACTTCTCGCCGCGCAGGAAGCCCGACTTCTTGGCCACCACGCCGTTGGCCTTCAACTCCTCCAGCGCCTTCTGGGCGGCGGTGATCTTGGCGTTGACGATGCGGTTCTGTTCGAGGGTCTGGCCGCGGTCGCGCAGCCGGGCCTCGCCGTCGATGCGGTCCTGCCGGGCCTTTATGCGCGCCTTGTAGTCGGCCTGGTCGAGCCATTCGGTGCGCTGGCAGACCACCAGCAGCGAGGCGGTGGTATTGGCCGCCCAGCCGAGACCGAAGGCCCCCAGCACGGCTTCCGGCTCGCGCCGGTTGCCCTGGCGCAGAACCTTCTGGTGCTCGTGATAGGTCAGGCTCTTGTCGAGCGGCACCACCAGCTTGATCTCCCACTGGTCCTCGTTGAGGGAGGCGATCAACTGGTCGAGCTTGGCGGTGATGTCGGGCACATCAACCGTCACGGCACCGAGGCTCCACTCCTTGTCGCCTTCGGTCTTGGTCCAGGACGGGAACAGATCGACGGTGAACTGTTTTGTGGCGATCCACGGAATCATGGTTGCGGTCTCGGCGCTGGTCTGGGGGCTGGACACTGGAAGGGGAGCGGAGGGGGCGGAAGCCGGTTCCGGTGCGGCGACCGGAAGATGAGGCTCGGCAGGCATGGAGGGGGGGGCGGAGAACGGGTCGGCCGGGCCAGGATCGGGCTCGACCGGATCATCGGGGCTCGGCGGCTCGGGATCCGGGACAGGTTCGCCAGGGTCTTGAGCCCTCGATTCCGGCGCCTTGTCCGCGGGGATAGCCGAGGTCTGCAAGACCGGCGCCTCCTGAACTTTCGGGTGCTCGACTTTCAGCTCGGGGGCTTGCGCCTCAGCGGTTTGCACGCCCGCGACCGTCGGCTCCGGCACGATCGGCGCCGCCAGAAGCGCGCTCAGCTCGTTCAGAACCACCAGGTCCTTGTCGTCCAGCGCGTCAGCGCGGCCGGCGTTCCCTTGCGCCGCCTGCGGCCGCGAGCCCTTCGAGGTACCGGTTCCAGATGACGGCGTGGTCGCGTCCGAGCTCATAAAGATAGTCCCATGAAAAGATCCCGGAGGAATGCAGATCGTCGAACGACAGCTTGACCGCATAGTGTCCGACGCGCTCGACGCCGATCAGCTGCACGTCCTTCTTGCCCGCGACGAATTTCCGCTCCGACGGAGAATGGCCTTGGACCTCCGCGGAAGGGCTCTCGACGCGCAGATATTCCGCATCCAGGGCGAAAATGTGCCCGTCGTCGAAGCTCACGGTCAGCCGGCGCTTGTCGGCGGACAGCTTCAGCTCGACCGGCCAGGCATGGCCTCGGCCCGTCGCGCTCTCAACGGCGCTGACTTCGGCCATCGCGGCATCTCCCCGATTCCCGTTATTGCCTCTGCCTGGACAGGTAGACGTTTCGTCGGCGATCTTCAACGGCGACGGGCGTGACGAAGCCGCAAAGGTCGCCTAAATATAAGGAGAAACCGGCTGGCGCATCGTTGAGCGCGGGCCGAGGGGTAAGCCATGCTCGACCATGCCGCATCCGTCAGGCCTCAACCGATGATCGACCCGTTCGGGCGCGGTATCGACTATCTGCGCGTCTCGGTGACCGACCGCTGCGATTTTCGCTGCGTCTATTGCATGGCCGAGAACATGACCTTCCTGCCGAAGAAGGACCTGCTGACGCTCGAAGAACTCGACCGGCTGTGCTCCGCCTTCATCGACAAGGGGGTGCGCAAGCTGCGCCTGACCGGCGGCGAGCCGCTGGTGCGCAAGGATGTCATGACCCTGTTCCGCTCGCTGTCGCGCCATCTGGACGCCGGCGCGCTGGACGAATTGACCGTGACGACCAACGGATCGCAGCTCGCCAAATATGCAAGCGAGCTCGCAGCGCTCGGCGTCAGGCGCATCAATGTCTCGCTCGACACCTTGAATCCCGCGCTGTTCCGCACGATCACCCGCTGGGGCGACCTCGGCGACGTGCTCGGCGGCATCGACGCGGCGCTCGCCGCCGGCATCCACGTCAAGATCAACACCGTGGCGCTGAAAGGCGTCAACGAGGCGGAGATCGAGGAGCTGATCGCCTGGGCCCATGGCAAGGGCATGGACATATCGTTCATCGAGGTCATGCCGCTCGGCGATATCGAGCCCTCGCGCCTCGACCAGTACCTGCCGCTTTCCGTGGTGCGGGCCCGCCTGATGGACCGCTGGACGCTCACCGAGAGCGACCATCGCACCGGCGGCCCGGCCCGTTATGTCACGGTGAACGAAACCGGCGGGCGCATCGGCTTCATCACCCCGATGACCCATAATTTCTGCGAGAGCTGCAATCGCGTGCGGATCACCTGCACCGGCACGCTGTTCATGTGCCTCGGCCAGGAAGATGCGGCCGACCTGCGCGCGCCGCTGCGCGCATCCGAAGCCAACGACCTCCTCTATGCGGCGATCGACCGCGCCATCGCGCGCAAGCCCAAGGGCCACGACTTCGTCATCGACCGGCGCACCAAGCGCCCCTCGGTCACCCGCCACATGAGCATGACCGGCGGCTGAGCGCGGCCGTTACATAACAGTGACCCGCGCTGGAGCCACGCAACCGTTTGCATGTGGAAATGACGGGCAGGCTTGCGCCGTTCGTCGGATTTGGCCCCGTTTTGGCCGCATTTTGACGGCGTATGGCCCTATCAAGACGCTGATGGTCTTTTGCCCCTGCGCGTATGTTTCGCGGGGCGGACCGGCGTTCCGCATTCAAAAATGAACCCGGCCGGGGCAAGGACGCTCGTGGCCTCAGGGTGAGGCGACCGTGATGACCCAATCATCCCCGTCGCGGCCCGATCCTGCCGCCGTGCAGGATGAGCTGCGGCGCCTTCTGCAATCCTCCTTCATTCCTGAGGGATCGCTGCTGGCGAAAGTCCTGACCTATGTGGTCGAGCGGACGCTGGCCGGTGACGATCGCTCGATCAAGGCCTATACGATCGCGGTCGAAGCGCTCGGGCGCCCGGCCAATTTCGAGCCGGACCGCGATTCGACCGTCAGGGTCGCCGCCATGCGGCTGCGGGGCGCGCTCGACCTCTATTACAGCGGCCCCGGCGCCAATGCCTCGACACGGATCAAGATGGTGCCGGGATCGTACCGGCCGATTTTCGAGACGGTGCCTGTCGAGGCGGCCCCAGCCGGTCCTTCGGCGCTGTTCCAGCTGGCGCGCAACCTGGTCTCGACCCGGGCCCTGCTGGTGGTGCTGACCGTCATGATGGCGGTCAACTTCGCCATGACCATCTCGTTGATGCAGATGCAGGCCCAGGCCAAGGACGACCAGCAGGACAAAGCCGCCGTCTACGAGCTGATCCAGAACGATATCCAGCGCAGCTTCGGCCAGGTCCAGAACTAGGATCGGCTCCGACCCGGATTTTCGCATTGCCTTGTCGGAGTGCTCTTCATCCGACGGGCGGCAGACCTTCGCAACCGGCGCTCGACGCCGGCGGCGCATGCGGGTTAGCTGGACAATGGGAAGAAACGACCGGAGCACACAGTGCCCACCTATGATGTGATCGTTGCCGGCGTCGGCGCCATGGGCTCCGCCGCGTGCTGGCAGCTCGCCCGCCGCGGCCAGCGCGTGCTCGGGCTGGAGCGCTTCGACATCCCCAATGCCATGGGTTCGTCGCACGGCGTCAACCGCATCATCCGGCTGGCCTATTTCGAACACCCCTCCTATGTGCCGCTGTTGCGGCGCGCCTATCAGCTCTGGCGCGAGACCGAACAGCTGTTCGGCGAGCAATTGCTGCATGTCACCGGCGGCCTCGACGTCGGCGCGCCCGACGGGCGCCTGGTCAGCGGCTCGCTCGCCGCCTGCCGCGAACATGATCTCGACCATGAGGTGATCGAGGCCCGCGACCTGATGCGCCGTTTCCCGGCCTATCGGGTGCCCTCGGACTATGTCGCCAACTACCAGGCGGATGCGGGCTTCGTCATGAGCGAGCGCGCCCTGATCGCCCAGGCCACCATGGCGATCGCGGCGGGCGCCGAGATCCGGGCCCGCGAGCCGATCACGGGCTGGGAGCCGACATCCGGTGGCGGTGTCCGAGTGACGACGCCGAAAGGCGTCTACGAGGCCGGCCGGCTGATCCTGTCGACGGGCGCCTGGATCGGCGACCACGCAGCGGCGCTGGCCAGCCTCTCCGTGCCCGAACGGCAGGTGCTCGGCTGGTTCCAGCCGCGCCAGCCCGAGCATTTCAAGCTCGGCGCCTTTCCCGTCTCGATCGTCCAGACGGCGGAAACCAATTGCTATCAGTTCCCGGTCTTCGGCGTGCCCGGCTTCAAGATCGGCATCTTCCATCACCGCCGGCAGAGCGGCCATGCCGACAGCCTGTCGCGCGAGCCGGATGCCGAGGACGAAGCGGCGCTGCGCGCCGTCGTCCGCGAGGTCTTCCCCGGCGCCGACGGCACGACGCTCGCCTTGCGGGCCTGCATGTTCACCAATACGCCGGACGAGCATTTCATCGTCGATCTCCTGCCGGGGCACCCGCAGGTGGTGGTGGCCTCGCCCTGCTCCGGCCACGGCTTCAAATTCGCCAGCGTCATGGGCGAAATCCTGGCCGATCTCGCGACCGGCGGCAGTACCCGCCACGACCTCTCGCTGTTTCGCCTGGGCCGCTTCACATGACGCCGCTGACGCTCGCCGCCGCAACGCCCGACGCCAACCGGCGTGGCATCATCGCGATGCTCGGCGCCATGGCCTTCTTCGTCACCAACGACACGCTGGTGAAGATCGTCGCGGCCGACCTGCCCTCCGGCCAGCTGATCGCCATCCGCGGCGTGTTCGCGACCACCCTCGTGCTGGCCTGGATCGCCGCGGCGGGCCACCTTTCGGCCGTCGGCCGGATCCTGTCGCCGCTTGTGCTCGGCCGGGCGGCGAGCGAGGCGACCGTCGCCTTCCTGTTCATCACCGCGCTGAAGAGCATGCCGATCGGCGACATCACGGCGATCTCGCTGATCACGCCGCTCGTCATCACCGCCCTGTCTGTGCCTTTGCTCGGCGAGACGGTCGGCTGGCGGCGCGGCCTGGCCGTCGTCGCCGGTTTCATCGGCATGCTGTTCGTCGTCAGGCCGACCGGTGCCGGCTTCACCGCCGGCTTCGCCACGGCCTTGGCGCTCACCAGCGTCCTGTTCTGCGCATTGCGCGATCTGGTCACCCGCTTCATCGACCCGACCATTCCCACCCTGATCATCACGCTGTCGACCTGCATCGCGGTCGGCCTGTTCGGCGCGGCGATCGTGCCGTTCCAGGGCTGGGTCACCCCGAGCTGGCAGCATGTCGGCCTGCTCGGCGCGGCCTCCGTCGTCCTGGTCATCGGCAATTTCTGCATGATCCAGGCGTTCCGCGGCGTCGAGGTCTCACTGGTCTCGCCGTTCCGCTACAGCGTGATGATCTGGGCGCTCTTGTCGGGCATCGTCGTGTTCGGCGACTGGCCGAGCTGGGCGAGCTGGACCGGCATGGCGATCATCATCGCCTCGGGCCTCTATACGCTGCACCGCGAAACCATCCGTCTCAGCCGGCCGATCAGCGCCGCCGAAGCCACCGTGCGCACGCCGCCGTCCTGACCCGGCCGCGTGCCTCGGCCCCGGGGGCGCGTCAGGCCGGCCTTACCGGCCGCTTCGGGCCCTTGGCCATCATCAGCACCAGCGTGCCGACCAGCGCCGAAAGCAGCGAGCCCATCAGGACGCCGATCTTGACCTCGCTTTGCAGGAGCTCGGATGTCGGGAAGGCCAGAAGCCCGATGAACAGGCTCATGGTGAAACCGATGCCGCAGAGCAGCGACACGCCATAGACCTGCGGCCACGAGGCATTTTCCGGGCAATCCGCCCAATCGAGCTTCACTGCGATCCAGGTGGTCAGGAAGACCCCGATCTGCTTGCCCAGGAACAGGCCGGCCGCGATGCCGAGCGGCACCGGTGCAAGCAGGGCGGCGACATTGATGCCGGACAGCGACACCCCGGCATTGGCGAAGCCGAAGATCGGCACGATCAGATAGGCGACCCACGGGTGCAGCGCGTGTTCCAGCACATGAAGCGGCGAATGCGGGTCATCCGGCCGGCCCGGCGACGTGCGCAACGGAATGGTCAGCGCCAGCGCCACGCCGGCAAGCGTCGCATGGACGCCGGACTTCAACACGAAGAACCAGAGCGCGGCGCCGAGAATGAGATAGACCGGCAGCCTTTCAACCCCCATCCGGTTCAGCACCGCGAGCCCGGCCAGGGTCGCGAGCCCGGCAGCGAGCCAGACCAGCGAGAGGTCGCTGGTATAGAAGGCGGCAATGATGGCGATCGCACCGAGGTCATCGATGATCGCCAGTGCGGTGAGGAAGATCTTCAGCGACACCGGCACGCGCGGCCCGAGCAGCGCGAGCACGCCGAGGGCGAAGGCGATGTCGGTGGCGGTCGGGATGGCCCAGCCGCGCAACGTCTCCGGCGTCCCGGCGTTCAGCACGACATAGATGAGCGCGGGCGCAACCATGCCGCCGGCCGCGGCGATGCCGGGCAGGACGCGCCGCGGCCAGGTCGACAGCTGGCCGTCGACGAATTCGCGCTTGATCTCCAGTCCGACGAGCAGAAAGAACAGCGCCATCAGCGCGTCATTGATCCAATGCAGCACGCTGAGCGGGCCGAGATAGACCTTCAGGACGGCAAAATAGCCGGGCGCCAGCGGCGAATTCGCCAGAACCATGGCGATCGCCGCGGCGGCCATCAGGATGATGCCGCCGCTGGCCTCGCTGGCCAGGAAGGCACGCAGGGCGGAGATCGAACGGCGCGACGAGGTCTCTGGTGGCTGCATCATGCCTATTCCTACCCATTCCCGCCGAATTCGGCCACCCGCCTCGCCGTCGCATCTCGCCATGGCCGGGGCACGGCGCGTTCCGCCTAGTCGGCCATGGCCTGGCGGATCGCGGCCGCGGAGGCGCGCAATTCGTCGACGCTCGCCAGCGGTGCGTCGCGGTAGGTCACCTCGCTCTGCACGATGTAGCGCCGCGAGGTGATGTCGTCGCCCTCGACCATGGGCACGATATGGGCATGGGCGTGGGCGATATCGCCGCCGGTGAACAGGAACGCCACCCGCTCGACGCCGTGAATGCGCTTGAGCGCCACGGCCAGCCGCTGGCCGAGCTGAACGATCTCGCCGGCAAGAGCCGGCGGCAGGTCGTCGAAATAGGGATAGTGCCGGCGCGGGATGATCTGGATGTGGCCGGTGCGAATCGGTCCGCGGTCGAGGAACGCAACCAGGTGGTCGTCTTCATGGACGCGGTGGGCCGGGATCTCGCCTGCGGCGATGGCACAGAACGGACAGGCCCGAGGGGAGAGCGGGTGTTTCATGAACGGAGCTCGCATGGCAACAGGACAGTGCGACCCAACGAAGAAACCCGGCCGTCGGCCGGGAGGCAGGGCGATGCTCACACGTGACGACGCGCGCTCAGCCCCTCCGGCCAGTCTGGTGACGGCGCGGGCAACGCATTCGTGCGGCGAGATGGGCGGCGGTCATGATGGCGATCCGGTTCGCCGCGAATCTAGACGCCCGGCGCATGCCGGTGCAAGGCGGGATCGGTCCGCACGATCCACAGCGGCGCGACCATGGGACGCGCCGGCCTTCTGCGACTTCCGTCGTAAGTCGTTCTCCGCATGCAGCGTTGACGTTCCAAGGCTTTTTCCGAAATTTCGCAGCCATACGGACCATAACAAGGTCCAAATCCGGTGAAACAGCCCTGCAACAATCTATTGTGCGGATTGCAACCGTGGCATAGACAAACCGCGACGTTTCGGCGTCGCAAGACTGGGTACCTGCAAAAAACAACGCAGGGTCCGACAGACGGGAAGGATTTCGGGGATGGGCTGTCGCAGGTGATGCCGTGGCGCGCTGAGGTGCAGCCGGGCTCCCCCGTCACAGACATTCCCAAGGTTCCGCGTGCTCCAATGGTTGCGGGGTGCGTCGGCGCAAGACGGCGCAAGCTTGCGCCGGCTTCGTGCGGCCCGTTTCCTGAATGGTTCAAGGGAGACAGCCCCGCATGAACGGACTTCTGGCCCTCAGCCGCGCCATCGACGCGGTGAACGAGAAGATCGGTCGGATCGCCGACTGGAGCGTTCTGCTCGCCTGTCTCATCAGCGCCGGCAATGCTTCATTCCGTTATCTTTTCAGCCTGTCGTCGAACTCGCTGCTGGAGATCCAGTGGTACCTGTTCGGCGTGACGGTGCTGCTCGGCGCCTCCTATACGCTGAAGATGAACGAGCATGTCCGGGTCGACCTGGTCTATGGCTCGCTGACGGATCGCGGCCGGCTCTGGGTCGACACGATCGGCATCATCCTGTTCCTGCTGCCGACCACCATCTTCCTGACCTGGCTGTCCTGGCCGTTCTTCATGATTTCCTATCGCCAGCACGAATGGTCGCAGAATGCCGGCGGCCTGCTGGTCTGGCCGATCAAGTTCGTGCTGCCGCTGGGCTTCGCGCTGCTGACGATCCAGGGCATTTCCGAGCTGATCAAGCGGGTCGGCGGCCTCACCGGCGCCATCGCGATCGACACCAAATACGAAAAACCGCTGCAGTAAGCCGCGCGACGACCACTCAGGAGTAGAGCGATGTTCTCGCACGGCGTCATGCCCCCGCTCATGTTCGGCGGAATGATCTGTTTCATGCTGATCGGCTTTCCGGTCGCCT
Source organism: Hyphomicrobiales bacterium (assembly GCA_017304475.1). Classification (GTDB taxonomy): domain Bacteria; phylum Pseudomonadota; class Alphaproteobacteria; order Rhizobiales; family Phreatobacteraceae; genus Phreatobacter. The sequence continues at coordinate 37,157 of JAFKKV010000023.1, forward strand.
TCTCGCTGGCAGCGGTCGGCCTGTTCTTCGGCGGCATCGGCATTCTCACCGGCCATTTCGAGCCGGGCTTCCTGCAGGCATTGCCGCTGCGCTTTCACGGCATCATTTCCAACGACCTGCTGCTGGCCATTCCCTTCTTCACCTTCATGGGCGCTATCCTGGAGCGCTGCGGCCTGGCCGAAGACCTGCTCGAAGGCACCGGCAAGCTGTTCGGCTCGCTGCCCGGCGGCCTCGCCTATGCGGTCATCGTGGTCGGCGCCATTCTCGGCGCCATCACCGGCACGGTGGCGGCCTCCGTCATCGCCATGGGCGTCATCTCGCTGCCGATCATGCAGCGCTACGGTTATGACATGAAGCTGGCGACCGGCGTGATCGCCGCCTCCGGCACGATCACCCAGTTGATCCCACCCTCGCTGGTGCTTGTGGTGCTCGCCGACCAGCTCGGCCGTTCGGTCGGCGACATGTATCTGGGCGCCATCGGCCCGTCGATGCTGCAGGTCGCGATCTTCCTGCTCTATGTCATCGTGTTGTCTATCCTCAAGCCGAACCTCATGCCGCCGCTGCCGCTTGAAGCGCGTGGCGAGGTCGGCTGGGAGCTGATCTCCAAAGTGCTCTGGGGCATGGTGCCCTCGATCGTGCTGATCTTCCTGGTGCTCGGCACCATCTTCATGGGCCTTGCCACGCCGACCGAAGCCGGCGCCATGGGTGCCGTCGGCGCGCTGGTGCTGGCCGCCATGCATGGCCGGCTGACCTGGCCGCTGGTCGACCAGGGCATGAAGTCGACCATGCGGATCACCTCCATGGTGGTGTTCATCCTGATCGGCTCGACCGTGTTCAGCCTGGTCTTCCAGGGCATGGACGGGTCGCGCTGGATCGAGCACATGCTGGTCAGCCTGCCCGGCGGCCAGACCGGCTTCCTGATCTTCGTCAATATCTTCGTGTTCTTCCTGGCGTTCTTCCTCGACTTCTTCGAGATCGCCTTCATCGTCGTGCCGCTGCTCGCCCCGGTCGCGGCCAAGCTCGGCATCGACCTGATCTGGTTCGGCGTGCTGCTCTGCGTCAACATGCAGACCAGCTTCATGCATCCGCCCTTCGGCTTCGCGCTGTTCTACCTGCGCGGCATCGCGCCCCCCTCGGTCAAGTCGAACGATATCTATCTGGGCGCCCTGCCCTGGGTCGGCCTGCAGCTGGTGCTGGTGGTCATCGTCATCTGGTGGCCGGGATCGGTGACCTACTGGCTCGACAAGACCCCGGGCATCGACCCCTCCAAGGTGGAAATCCGCATCGACATGCCGGGCCTGCCGGGTGGTGGCGGCCTGCCGGGCTTCGAACCGCCGCCCGGCCTTGCCCCGCCCGGATCGCCGCCGCCGGCCCGCAACTGACCGGCGCGAAAGGCGCGCCGGATACTCGAAACGTTTGCCATCCGGATCGAAATTCAAGGCGCGATCCGGCGGGACGACACGGAAGTCGAGACCCGTGGCTTTTCTGCCCTAGACGAAAATTGCTCCACGCCGGTATGTTGCGCGTGGAGCTTTTTGTATGGCGTTGTCGATTTCCAGCCTGTTTCGCCCTCTTGTCCTGGCGCTCGCGCTCGGCCTTGCGGCCGGTTGCGCGACGCGCGAGCGGCTGCCGGCCGTGCCGCCCAACGAGACGCGGACAGCCACTTTTCTCGAGCTGACCAACGCCCGTTTCTATCTGTGGGGCGATGTTGCACCGCTCGCGGCCGAATGGCAGGCGGCGCAGCGCCGGCGCAATGCGCTCGGCCTGCGCGGTGTCGACAACATGCTGGCAATATCGGGCGGCGGCGATAACGGCGCCTTCGGGTCAGGCGTACTCTACGGCTGGACCGAACGCGGCACGCGGCCCGAATTCCGCCTGGTAACCGGCGTTTCGACCGGCTCGCTGATTGCGCCCTTCGCCTTTCTCGGCAGCCGCTACGACGAACAATTGAAGGCCGTCTACACCACGGTGCAACGCGACAATATTGCCGTGCTGCTGCCGATCGCGACGATCCTGACCGGCGATTCCGTTGCGTCGAGCGATCCCCTCGCCCAATTGATTGCGACCTATGTGACGCCCGAAATGGTCGCTGAGATCGCAACCGAATATCGCAAGGGCCGCATTCTGCTGATCGGCACCACCGATCTCGATCTCGCCCAGCCGGTAGCCTGGAATATCGGCGCCATCGCCGCCAGCAGCCACCCCTACCGGGTCCAGGCGATCCGCAACATCCTGCTGGCCTCGGCCTCGATCCCGGGCGCCTTTCCGCCGGTCATGATGGACGTGGTCGCGGGCGGCCACCGGCGCCAGGAACTGCATGTCGACGGCGGCGCGACCAATCAGGTTTTCCTTTACCCCTCCAACGTGCCGCTGCGCGACGTGCCGGCCGGCCTGCGCCCGACGCGTCCGGTCGCCTGGATCATCCGCAATGGGCGCACCCAGGAACAGCCTTCGGAAACCGTGCGTGGCCTGATCCAGGTCACCGCGCGGTCGATCTCGACGATGATCGCCGCCAATGGCATGGGCGACATCTACCGGATGTATCTCGTGACCAAGCGCGACCAGGTCGATTTCAATCTGGCCTATATCTCGAGCCGCTTCACCGTGCCCTACGACAAGCCGTTCGACCCGGTCTACATGAACGCCTTGTTCGAGTTCGGCCGCAATGAAGGCCGGAGCGGCGCAGCTTGGCTGAAGAAGCCGCCGGGCTACGCTCCCTGATGCGCAGCCCCTTCCCGCGTGGCGGAAAGGGGTTTGCGAAGTGACGGCAGGCGCTCAGTTGGAACGCGCCCGCATCCGGATCATGAAGCTGTCGAAGCTGAATTCGGCCACTTGGAACCACAGATATTCCTCGTTGCGGAAGGCGAGCGTGTGGTCCAGCACGCGCTTGAACCAGGGGTTCTGGGCCGCCACCTCGGCATAGAGTTCGTGGGCCTGCTTGTAACAGGCCTCCATCACCTCCAGCGTGAAGGGCCGAAGCTGCGTGCCCTGGGCGACCAGCCGGCGCAGGGCTGCCGGGTTGGACGCGTCGTAACGCGCCTGCATCCAGGTGCCGGCCTGATAGGCCGCCGCCTCATAGGCCGCCTTGTAGTGCTTCGGCAGGGTTTCCCATTTGGGGATATTGGTGAAGGTCTGGACCTGCGCGCCGCCCTCCCACCAGCCGGGATAATAATAATAGGGTGCGACCTTGGCGAAGCCGAGCTTCTCGTCGTCATGCGGGCCGACCCATTCGGCGGCGTCGATCGTACCCTTTTCGAGAGCCGGATAGATGTCGCCGCCGGCGATCTGCTGCGGCACCACGCCGAGCCGGGTGAGAATGCGCCCGGCAAATCCACCGACGCGGAACTTCAGGCCGCGCAGATCCTCGACCGTCCGGATCTCCTTGCGGAACCAGCCGCCCATCTGGGTGCCGGTATTGCCGCAGGACACCGCCGTGAGATTGTAGCTCTTGTAGAATTCATTGAGCAGGTCGGTGCCACCGCCGTCGATGAACCAGGCATTCTGCTGGCGCGGGTTCATGCCGAACGGCAAGGCCGTTCCGAAGGTGAAGGTCGGGTCCTTGCCGACATAATAGTAGGAGGCGGTGTGGCAGGCCTCCACGGTGCCGTTCGACACGGCATCGAGCGCCTGCAGGCCCGGCACGATTTCGCCGGCGGCGAAGGGCTGGATGAGGAAGCGGTTGTCGGTGATCTCGGCGAGCCGCTTGGCGAAGACTTCCGAGACGCCGTAGAGCGTGTCGAGCGATTTCGGGAAGCTGGATGTCAGGCGCCAGCGGATTTCGGGCATGGACTGGGCGACGGCTGGCGAGGCCACCGTCGCCGCCGCGAGACCGAGACATGCGGATTTGACGAAGTTTCGACGCTGCATGGGAATTCCCTCCGGTTGCGAGAAAGCCGGACGCCGGCGGGTCGTTGTCGATGCCCGCCTTTTCGATCGGTGCCGGCCATGCCCTGAAATCCGCGGTGGCCGGCGAAGCCGTGCCTTGCCGCCGCATGCCGCGGAGCCCGGCGGATGGTGCCGCCGGGCCCCTCTCGAGCCGATGCCCGGCTGGCTCAGCCGCGCGCGCGGGAGCGGACCATGAAGCTGTCGAAGGTATATTCGGCCACCTGCCACCACAGATATTGCTCGCCCCGGAAGGCGACGGTGGAATCGAGCAATTTCTTGAAGTCGGCATTGCCCGCGGCCGTTTCCGCGTTGACCTCGTTGGCCGCCTTCAGGCAGCCCTCCAGGATCTCGATCGAGAATGGCCGCAACTGGGTTCCCGCCGCGACCAGCTGGCGCAGCGCCGCCGGGTTCTGGGCATCGTAACGGGCCTGCATCCAGTTATGGGCCTGGTGCGAGGCACTGAGCACGATCGCCTGATAGGTCTTCGGCAGTGCGTTCCATTTGGCGGTGTTGATGAAATTGTGCAGCATGGCGCCGCCTTCCCACCAGCCCGGGTAATAATAGAAGGGCGCGACCTTGTTGAAGCCGAGCTTCTGGTCGTCATAGGGACCGACCCATTCGGCCGCGTCGATCGTGCCCTTTTCGAGCGCCGGGTAGATGTCGCCGCCTGCCACTTGCTGCGGCACCACGCCGAGCTTCTGCATGGCCCGGCCGGCAAAGCCGCCGATGCGCATCTTCAGGCCGGAGAGATCGGCCAGCGTGCGGATCTCCTTGCGGAACCAGCCGCCCATCTGACACCCGGTATTGCCGCAGGGAATCGCGTGGATGTTGTGCTTGCCATAGAACTCATTCATCAGCTCCATGCCGCCGTTCTGGAACTGCCAGGCGTTCTGCATGCGCGAATTGAGCCCGAAGGGCAGCGCCGTACCGAAACAGAAGCTCGGATCGATGCCGACATAATAATAGGATGCGGTGTGGCAGGCCTCGACCGTGCCGTCGCGCACCGACTGCATCGCCTGCAGGCCCGGGACGATTTCGCCCGCGGCGAAGACCTGCACCTGGAATTTGTTGTCGGTCATGTCGGCGACCGCCTTGGCGAAGACCTCGGCCGCGCCATAGATCGTGTCGAGCGATTTCGGGAAGCTCGACGTCATCCGCCATTTCACCTCGGGTGCCGACTGGGCAACGGCAGGCGCCGCCACGGCTGTGGCAGCGGCCGCCACCGAGGCGGTCTTGATGAATGTCCGGCGCTCCATGAGCGTTCCCTCCTGAACCCATGATCTTGTCGAACGGTCCGTTTCCCGGACTCGCGCGGCGACGACACCACACTTCATCGTTGCATGCCAGCATTGCGCGGTAGCTTGGTCTCATTTTTCGCATAGCTACGTATTGCCACTTAACCGGCACCACGCAGGACAGGCCGCAGCTTCAGAGGCTTGACCTCGTCCCGACGGCGGGGCTGTTAGGCGTTCTCACGGTTTCCTGCCGCATCGGAGCTTCAGCCATGGCGAAAGTCGCGTTCCTCGGTCTCGGCGTCATGGGCTACCCCATGGCCGGCCATCTCAAAGCCAAGGGCGGCCACGAGCTGACCGTCTACAACCGGACCTTCGCCAAGGCCGAGGCCTGGGTGAAACAGCATGGCGGCCGCGCGGCGAAGACGCCCAAGGACGCAGCCGAGGGCCAGGACTTCGTGTTCTGCTGCGTCGGCAATGACGACGACCTGAGACAAGTGACGATCGGCGCCGACGGCGCGTTCCAGGCCATGGGCCGCGGCACGATCTTCATCGACAACACCACCGCTTCCGCCGATGTCGCGCGTGAGCTGCAGGCCAAGGCCAAGGCCCTCGGTATCGGCTTCGTCGACGCTCCCGTCTCGGGCGGCCAGGCCGGCGCGGAGAACGGCGTGCTCACCGTCATGTGCGGCGGCGAGGCCAGCGACTATGCCCGGGCCGAACCGGTGATCGCCGCCTATGCTCGCGCCTGCAAGCGGCTGGGCGATCCCGGCGCCGGCCAGCTCGCCAAGATGGTCAACCAGATCTGCATCGCGGGCCTGGTCCAGGGCCTCGCGGAAGGCCTGCATTTCGCCCGGAAATCCGGCCTCGACATCGAACAATTGGTCGAGGTCATCTCCAAGGGCGCCGCCGGATCGTGGCAGATGGAGAACCGCCACAAGACCATCAACCAGGACAAGTTCGACTTCGGCTTCGCGGTCGACTGGATGCGCAAAGATCTCGGCATCTGCCTGGCCGAATCCCGCCGCAACGGCGCGCATCTGCCGGTCACCGCCCTGGTCGACCAGTTCTATGGCGAGGTGCAGACCATGGGCGGCGGCCGCTGGGACACATCCAGTCTGTTCGCCCGGCTGGAGAAGAAGTGAGCCGACAGGCCCTTCGCAATTCCGACGACAAAGGGAAAGGGCCGCGAGGGATCACCTCGCGGCCCTTTTTCATGGGGGGACGGGCCAGGACAAGCCTGGCCCGGCCGGATCAGTGGCGGCGGCGGACGTTGGGCGCCGACATCCGGGGGGCCGACATCCGAGGCGCCGCCATCCGGGGAGCCGCCATGCGCGGCGCGGCCATACGGGGGGCCGCCATGCGGGGAGCCGACATTCTCGGCGCCGCCATCCGGGGCTGAATGTTCATGCGGGGCTGGATATTGGCCCGCTGCACATTCAGGCGCGGCTGCACGACGCGACGATTGCCCTGGTTTCCGATCCGCGGCATGCCGGCATTGGGGTTGATGCCCTGGTTGCGCAGCCCTTGCGGGCCCCGCAGGTTGGGGTTCATCGCGGCGCCTTGCGGGCCGCGTCCCGTCGTGCCGATCTGATTGAGCGGCTTGCCGCCCGTCTGCGGGAGCCCCTGCGCGCCGGGGCGCAGAGCCGGATTGAGGGCAGCCGGACCACCCGGCGGCTGGTTCAGCCGCGCGCCGGGGAGCGGCGCGCCGCCGGGACCACCAGGCAAGGGCCGCAGCCCCGGTCCACCCGGAGCGCCCGGCAGAGGCCGGAAGCCCGGACCGCCCGGGCGCGGACCGCCGGGCGGAACGCCCCAGCGCGGCCCGCCCATGGGCGGACGCAGGACCACCGGCGCGAGCGGCGGGCGCACGATGCGCGGCAGGATGAAGGGCACCGCCGCGATGGCGGCAACGCCGACGACAACAGGCAGGACGCCCCAGGAATAGGGCGGCGGCGGCGGCAGGGCCCAGATCGGACCGACCGGCGGTCCGAGATAGACCGGCGCAAGCACGACGCTGTCATAGAACACGGCGGGAGCCGGCGCCCAATAGACCGGATCGTCGATCACCTCGATCACCGGCAGGGGCGGCGGGATGTCCTCGTAGACAACCTCGTCGAAGGCCGGCGGCGGGGCGAGCGGCGCCGACAGCCGCTCGAGACGCCAGCGCGCCTCCTCGACATGCGGGCCGTTCGGATAGCGCCTCAGATAGGTCCAATAGCCCTGGGCCGAGCCCAAGCGCACCGTCTGGCGCCAGACCAGCGCCTCGCGCTTGGCGGCCAGCAACCGCTTGATGCGGGGTGTCAGAACGTCGTTCGGATAGAGGCGCAGGAATGCCTGATAGCCGACAATGGTGTCCTGCTCGATGGCCAGCGCATAGGCCTCCTGCGACGGCAGGCCGTCCATCGGCCGCTGGGCCAGCGGGACCTGGGGCGGCGGCGGCGTGCTGCCGGTCGGCGCCGGGTCCGCCGGCAGCGTCAGGACGGGGGCCGGCTGAACCAGGGCCGAAACCTCCCAGGGCGTGTCGCGGCCATTGGTCTGCTGGTGCACGCGCAGGCGGGCACGCGCAATGATCTGGTCGACCGGGACGCCCGGCTCGCGCAATTGCTCGGCCAGCGCCAGGGCGAAACGGCTATAGGCGGCGTCGTCGAAGCTGACGACCTGGCCCGGAGCGGCGGCCGAGGCGATCAACAGGCCAGGCGCGCCGTCGAGAACCCCGAGACCGGGCCGGACCGGCGGCCCGACATTGGCATAGGGATGCGCGCTGGACAGATCGAGCAGCACCACCTTGGCCTTGCTCGGCAGACCGGCCAGCGCCCGCGTGATGTCCATCAGCCTGATGCCGCCGATCGGCACATCCGATTCGCGCTCGATCGCGGTGTCCGAAGGGATCAGATAGCTGTCGCTGTCGTGCTGCAGGCCGAGGCCGGACAGGTAGACGAAGATGATCGAATCCGGTCCGGCCTCGCGCACCTTGGTCATGAAATTGGCGACCGCGCCGCGCAGTTCCGCCTGCGGCAGATCGGCCCCTTCGACGGTCGAAAAGCCGAGGTCGCGCAGCGTCTGCGCGATCAGGCCGGCATTGTTGAGGGCGTTGGGCAGAGGATTGGTCTGGTAGGTTCCCGAGCCGAGCACCAGCGCGACGCGGGTCTCGGCAAGGGCGGGCGTTGCCGCAACGACCGCGACGAACGCGGCCGCGAGCAGCCCGAAAATGCGACGGACCATGGAGGTCTCCCTTGATGTCTTGTTGCGGACAGACCGCGCCCCCGGATTCCGCTACCGCAATGTTGCGCGCGAATGTCACGCAAATACAAGGCACATAAGGAAAAGACCCTAGACCGCGGACGGCGCTCAGAGCCTGGCCGCGATCTCGGCGCGCAACACCGGCAGGAGCTCGGTTTCGAACCAGGCGTGGCGGCGGAGCCAGCCGGTATTGCGCCAGGAGGGATGGGGCAGAACGATCACCGCCGGCCGGTCGCCGGCCTGCCGAATGGCGCGCCAGTTCTCGATCGTGGCGGTCAGCGTCGGCGCGCGCAGATGGTTCAGCCCGAGCCTGTCCAGGTGATAGGCCTGGGCGGTCGCGCCGATTGCCAGGACCAGATCGATCTGCGGCATGGCGCCGATCAGCCGGTCGTGCCACGCGGCGCGGCATTCCGGCCGCGGCGGCAGGTCGCCGCCCTTGGCGTCATTGCCGGGAAAACAGAAGCCCATGGGCACGATGGCGAACCGCGCGCGATCGTAGAAGACCGGACGGTCGACACCCATCCAGTCGCGCAGCCGGTCGCCGGAACGGTCGTCGAAAGGCAGGCCCGATGCATGGACACGGGCGCCCGGAGCTTGGCCCGCGATCAGAATGCGGGCCGTGGCCGAAGGCCAGGCCACCGGCCGGGGCTCGTGCGGCAGCGGCCGGCCGCGCGGCTGGTCGACGCAGATACGGCAATGCGAAATCTCGGCGGCGAGCGCTTCGATCTCGCTTCCGTCGCGCAGCCCGGGCGCAAGCCGATCCGGCATCGTCGTCATGCGCCGGTAAACCCGGCAGAAAGGCCGGCTCGCGGCGCCATGAAGTCACGGCGGCCGCGCGGGCTTCTGCAACGGATCGGCAATGCGGTCATGCCGCAAGGCTACCAGTTCGCGCCTAAGGGCGGCAACGGATCCGCCCGCCTCAGGCCTGGGCGCTCGGGCGGGCCGACATGGCGGCGCGCCAGCGCGCGATATTGGTCAGTTCCTCGGGGATCGGGACACGGGTCGGCCTGACGAAGTCGACGGCGACCAGGCCGGTGATGTCGGCGACCGTGAAGCGGCCGGCGGCGACGTAATCCCTGCCCTGCAGGTGGCGGTCCAGCACGGCCAGCTCGTCGACGATGCGCGCCTTGTTGAGCTCACCCCATTCCTTGACCTGCGGCACTTCCATTTGCGCCATGGCCGGATGCAGGTGACGGAAGGCCGTTGCCACGGTGAACAGCAGGTGCAGCTCCAGCCGGCGCGACCACATCTCGATCTCGCCGATCTCGGCCGGCGTCCGCCCGAACAGATTGGGGTCGGGATGCAAGGCCTCGACGTAACGGCAGATCGCCATGGATTCACAGAGCACGCTGCCGTCGTCGAGCTCAAGCGCCGGCGTGCGCTGGCGTGGGTTGATCGCGGTATAGGCCTCGCTCTTCTGCTCGAGCTTGCCGAGGTCGACGGACACGCTTGGAATGGAGATGCCTTTTTCGGCCAGGAACATCCGGACCCGGCGTGGATTGGGCGCCCCGGGCGTATCGTAGAATTTCATGGTCGTTTCCCCGTCCTGGTTATCGTGTAACCGCACCACGGAGCCGGACGGGGGTCAAGCCGGCCGATCGGGCCAGAGACGCAGGCAGGGCTTCGCCGGGACGCTCAGCGCCCGCCGAACAGGGCGCGGCGCAGGGCGCCGGCATTGGCCGCTTCCGGCATGGCCATCACCGGCTCGGGCGGCAGGATGTAGTTCGGCTCGACCGGCGGGCTCTCGATCGCCGGCAGGGCCTCCATGACCCGCTCCGCCGGGAAGGTGGCGATCACCTCGGTGCCCTCGCGCAGGGTCGACTTCAGCTTGAACGAGCCGCCATGCATGGTGGCAAGGCCCTGGACGATGGGCAGGCCGAGCCCCGTGCCCTGTTCGGCGCTCTTGATGGCATTCGAGCCCTGGCCGAAATTCGACAGGACGATCGGGATTTCGTCCTCCGGAATGCCCGGGCCGGTGTCGCGGACCGAAATGTACTGTCCGCCCGAAGCTGTCCAGCCGACCTTCAGGACGATTTCGCCGCCGGCCGGGGTGAACTTGATGGCGTTGGACATCAGGTTCAGCACGATCTGCCGGATGGCGCGTTCGTCGGCCCACAGCTTCGGCATGTTCGGCTCGAAGCGCTGGGTGATGGTGACACCCTTGTTCTTGGCGCGCACCTTCAGGAGGTGGTGGCACTCCTCCACCACATGCGCCAGGACGAGCGCTTCCTCATTCAATTCATAGCGGCCGGCCTCGATGCGCGAGAGATCCAGGATCTCGTTGATCAGCGACAGGAGATGCTGGCCGGAGGAATGGATGTCCTTGGCATATTCGGCATATTGAGGTGCCGCATGCGGGCCGAACATCTCCTCTTTCATCACTTCGGAAAAGCCGAGAATGGCGTTGAGCGGGGTACGCAGCTCATGGCTCATCTGGGCGAGGAAACGCGACTTGGCGATATTGGCCATTTCGGCATTGCGCCGCGCCTCGTCGGAATTGGCCTTGGCGGTTTCGAGTTCGCCGAACACCGCGTCCTTTTCGGCGCGTGCCTCGAGCGTTGCCAGATTGGCCTGGTAGAGCCGGGTCGAGATGATGCCGAAGAACACCAGGGCGCCGCCTGCTATGGTCGCCAGCATGGCGCCCTGCAGGCCGTCGACCAGCAGGAAATGGGCGATCACCATGATGCCGACCGGCAAGGTCGCCGCCAGCACCGCTCCCGGCAGGGTCGCGCCGATCATAGCGGAGACCGCCACGACGATCAGCATGCCGACCAGCAGGAAAGTATTGGCCTCCGGCACATTGGTCTGCATGACGACGGTCAAAGCCAGGACCCAGGCCAACGCCAGAACCGTCTCGGCGAGGATGAAGCGCAGCCGCCAATTGCGCAGGTCGGCCTTGTCCGACTGGATCTTGAGAAAGGCATGCGCCAGCAGGATCACCAGACCATGAGCGATCAGAACCGCAATCGCCCCGATGCCGCCGGTCAGAGGATTGGTGATCCAGCCGGCGACCCCGCCGGTGGCCAGCGCCAGCAGCACGACGGCCAGTGCCGCCGACAACTTGTTCTGTGCATAAAGGCGCATCAGTTCGAAATCGAACGAGCGCCGGGTGCCGGTGGTCGAGGTCAGTTTTTCGCGCGCGTCGCGGACCTGACGGACGACGCGTTTCCGGCTCTGGGCGTGCTTTTGCGCACGCTCAGCCGCCCGGTCGCTCAACCGCTCCGCCGCAACCTCGACGCTCATGCGAGCGGACCTCTCCCGACGCGACACAACACTTATCGAAATGTTGCAGACGTTGATTAACGCCCGGTCGAGAGGCATGGTGAACGAAAGGTGAAAGGAGTGTCCTGGATCCATCAATGGACAGCCATGGCACGCTGGAGGAGCTATCGCAGACCGCCCGCCAATCGGGCGTTCACCACCTTCGCGCTCGCCGCCTTCATCATCGCGGCCGGCGCCGGCGCCTATGCGCTCAGGAACGTCCCGGCGCGTGCCATTGTCAGCGGCCACGCCCGCATCATCGACGGCGACAGCCTGATGGTCGCCGGCACCGAGGTGCGCATTTATGGCATCGATGCGCCGGAGCTGTTCCAGCGCTGTACCCGCGACGGCCGGGAGGTGCTGTGCGGGCGCGAGGCGGCACGCCAGCTGATCGCCCTGATCGCCGGCCAGGTCGTCACCTGCGAGCGGCGCGACATCGATCGCTATGGCCGGACCGTGGCGCTGTGCCGGGTCGACGGCGTCGATCTCGGCCGCGCCCTGGTGGCGAGCGGCCACGCGGTCTCCTACGGCTCCTACCTGCAGGAAGAAGCCGGCGCCCGGGCCGAGCGCAAGGGCATCTGGGCCGGCCAGTTCATGCGGCCGCGGGAATGGCGCGACCGGGAGCGCGGACGCTTCGCGCCGGGCGCCTGACCGCAGCGGCCCCGACGGTTTCGACCCCGCTATGGCTAACGCGACATTAACCACGGCGATCCAAGATCGCCCGCACGCGCACCGCCTTGGCTGATTGGACAGCTCGATGGACGTTCAGCATGCCAACGACGCCTGGCTCGTCGCCGCGACGCTCTGCGCCTTCCTGGTCCTCGCCGGCCAGGTGACGCTCGAAAGCGGGCTGGTCCGCGCCAAACACAGCGTCAACGCGGCCGCCAAGGCCCTGGTCCAGGCCGGCCTCAGCGTTCTCATCATCTGGGCCTTCGGCGAAGGCCTGATGGCCACCGGCGACGGCCATCGCCTGATCGGCCAGGGCCCGTTCCTGCCGGATGCGGCGGCCGGCGGCCCGACCCTGCTGTTCCATATCGCGCTGGCCGCGGGCGCCGCCACCATCCTGTCGGGCCCGCTCGCCGAGCGCGCGACATTGCGCGGCTATGCCGTGACGGTGGTGATCTTCACCGCCGCCATCCTGCCGCCGGTCGTTCACTGGGCCTGGGCGAGCGCGGCCGACAGTGCCGGCTGGCTGAAGGCGACCGGCTTCATCGATCTCGCCGGCGGCACGGTGATTCATGTCGCCGCCGCCGCCGCCGCGCTGGCCGCGGCCAGCGCGGTCGGACCACGCAGCGGCCGGTTCGACGGGGTCAAGAGTTTCCCGGTCATCCAGAGCCAGAGCTTTCCCTTCGCCGCCCTCGGCGTGCTGCTGCTCTGGCTCGGCTGGTTCGGCATCGCCACCGGCCAGGCCATGGCGGCGCGCCTGCCGCTCGCCCCGGTCGTGCTCAACCTGGTGCTGGCCGGGGCCGCTGGGATCACCATCACCTTCCTGCTGAACCAGCTTCGCCCGGCCGACGTTACCGTCATCCACCTGGTCCAGGCAGCCCTGGCCGGCGTGATCGCCGCCAGCGCCGGCCCGCATCTGTTCAGCCCGCTCGGCGCCATCGCGGTCGGCGCGGCCGGCGCGATCGCGGCCCTGATCGGCGCCCGGCTGATCGAGGCGGCCGAGATCGACGACGCGCTCGGCATGGCCTCGGTGCACCTGTTCGGCGGGGCGCTCGGCACGCTGGCGCTGGCCGCGACCAGTGCGCAGGCGCCGTTCGCGCAATTGGCGATCCAGATATTGGGTGTGACGGCCATTGTCGGCTTCGCCTGGGGCATTATGGCGCTGGCCCTGATCGCCGGCAAAACCATCGTCACATTGCGGATCGATGGCGAGCAGGAGCGTATCGGCCTCAACGTCGCGGAGCACCGCATGACCACGGACGTCGCCTTGCTGGTTGGCCAGATGAGCGCGCTCAACCGCCACTCCAGCAGTTTCGCCTATCTCGAAGCCGATGCGGACAGTGAAATCGGCCAGGTGGCCCGCGAATATAACCGCGCCATCGACATTTTCCGGGCCCAGGTCACCGGCGTGAAGGCCCAGCTCGACGCCGCCAAGACCGTCATCGGCGAGACCAGCGCCGCCCATGCCAAGCTCCAGACCGATCTCGCCTTGCGTGACGAGAAGCTGGAGGAGGCGACCCGCGAGGTGGCGCTGCTGACCGATCAGCTGACGCGCTCGCTGGTCACGGTTCAGGGCCTGAAGAGCCTGCGCATCGGCATCGTCAAGCTGGTCGGCCGCACCTTCCGGGCGCCGATCGAGCGCCTGCACGCCATGGCCAAGCGCGCCGAAGCGACACGCGAGCCCGCCGATATCGACGCGTTGATCGAGGCGGCGCGGGAGGAATCGGCCAGGCTCGCCCGCCGGCTCGCCGACGTCATCGATTACGCCCAGGTCTCGACCTTCGAGACGCCGCCGGCCGCCGACCGGGTGGCGGTCGAAAAGCTGATCGCCGAGATCAACCTGCTCTACCGGCCGCGTGCGGCGGCCAAGGGCCTGAAGCTGCGCGTGGTCTGGGGGCCCGACATCATCGGCATGGCGGCGAGCGCCACGGCGCTGCGCCGGATCATGGGCGAACTGATCGGCAACGCCATCGAGACGACCAAGTCCGGCGGACTGGTCAGCCTGTCGGCACAGCGCGGCCAGGAGGACCAATTGATCCTCGACGTGGTCGATTCCGGCGGCGGCATCAGCCCCGGCGAGATCGCGGCGGCTCTCGATCCCCTCGCCGAGCGGATCTATGGCGCTGGCGAAGAGCCGGCCGGCCTCGGCCTCGCGCTGGTCAAGAAACTGGTCGACCTGCATGGTGGGACCTTCACCATCCGCTCCAAACCGGGCATCGGCACGCAGGTGCGCGTGACCATCCGCGCCGCCCATCTGACCGAACCGCTCGCCAGGACTGCGTGAGCCGGCTCTCGACCTCGCAGCTCTAATGCGGCATGGTCCGGCCTTCCCACGCACCCTCGCTCAGATCGCCATGGCCAATCACCTGTTCGACCTCGTCCGCGCCAATGCGACGGACCTGACCAAGACCTTCATCGAGACCGAAACGGGGCTGAAGCTCACCTACGACGACCTGATGACCGGCACGGCGCGCTACGCCAATGTGCTGGTCGGGCTCGGCGTGAAGCCCGGCGACCGGGTCGCGGTACAGGTCGAGAAGTCGGCCGGCGCGATCTTCCTCTATCTCGCCTGCGTGCGCGCCGGCGCGGTGTTCCTGCCGCTCAACACCGCCTATACGCTGACCGAAATCGAATATTTCCTCGGCGATGCCGAACCCGCTCTGGTGGTCTGCGACCCCGCGCGACGCGACGGCATCACCGAAGTCGCGAAGAAGACCGGCGTTCCCGCGGTTGAGACGCTCGGCAAGGGCCAGGACGGCAGCCTGTTCGACAAGGCGGCCGCCGCCCCGGAAACGTTCGCCGATGTCGCCCGCGGCCCCGGCGACCTCGCCGCCATCCTCTACACGTCGGGCACGACCGGGCGTTCCAAGGGGGCCATGCTCAGCCATGACAATCTCGCCTCCAACGCCCTGACGCTGAAGGATTACTGGCGTTTCGGTGCAGACGACGTGCTGCTGCACGCCCTGCCGATCTTCCACACCCACGGCCTGTTCGTCGCCACCAACACCATTCTGGTGGCCGGCGCGAGCATGCTGTTCCTGCCGAAATTCGACGCCGACAAGGTGTTCGAGCTGATGCCGCGCGCCACCACCATGATGGGCGTGCCGACCTTCTATGTGCGCCTGGTGCAGGATGCCCGCCTGACCCGCGAGGCGACGAAGCATATGCGGCTGTTCATTTCGGGATCGGCGCCGCTGCTCGCCGAAACCCACAAGCTGTTCCGCGAGAAGACCGGGGTCTCGATCCTCGAGCGCTACGGCATGACCGAAACCAATATGAACACCTCGAACCCCTATGACGGCGACCGGGTCGCCGGCACGGTCGGCTTCCCGCTGCCGGGCGTCGCCCTGCGGGTCGCCGATCCCGAGACGGGCGCCGCCATCCCGCAGGGCGAGATCGGGGTGATCGAGGTCAAGGGCCCGAACGTGTTCTCCGGCTATTGGCGCATGCCGGAAAAGACCGCGGCGGAATTCCGCCAGGACGGCTTCTTCATCACCGGCGATCTCGGCAAGATCGACGACCAGGGTTATGTCCACATTGTCGGCCGCGGCAAGGACCTGGTCATCTCGGGCGGCTACAACGTCTATCCGAAAGAGGTCGAGACCGAGATCGACGGCATGGCCGGCGTGGTCGAGAGCGCGGTCATCGGCGTGCCGCATCCCGATTTCGGCGAGGGCGTGACGGCGGTCGTGGTGGCCGAGAAGGGCGCCAGCCTCGACGAGGCCACGATCATCAAGACGCTGGAGCAGCGGCTTGCCCGCTACAAACTGCCGAAGCGCGTCATCGTGGTCGACGACCTGCCGCGCAACACCATGGGCAAGGTGCAGAAGAACCTGCTGCGGGATGCCTATAAGGGTCTCTACGGCGGCTGAGGCGGCGACAGCCCAAGGCCGTTGCACCACCAGGTCATGGCCGTGCTCGCCACGGCCATGACCGTCTTCGGCGGCCAAGGAAATGCGTGGATGGCCGGCACAAGACCGGCCGCGACACCTGGGCCGCCTCACATCCCGGCGTAGCGCACCAGCACCCGATCGACGAATTCGCCGGCCGCGCCCAGATAATGCGCGGGGTCGAGCAGGCCCGCCAGCACGTCGCGCGAGGCTTCACCGGAAATCATCGGATCCTCGGCCAGGACGTCGATGAGCGCCCTGCCCTCCGCGACGGCCTTGCGACAGGCCGCCTCGATGCGGTCATGGGCGGCGAGCCGACCGAGCGCCGGCGCCAGCGCCATCTGTACGGCCTCCGCCATGAGCAGCCCGTTGGTCAGGCCGAGATTGGCACGCATGCGCTCGGGCCTCACCTCCAGCCCCTCGAGCAGTTCCGCGGCCCGGCCGAGCGCGCCGCCGGTCAGCCGCGCGAGTTCCGGCAGCGCCACCCACTCGGCCTGCCAGCCGCCGGTGAAGCGTTCGTGCTCGCCGCTGCCGCCCCCGGCGACCGCCGCCAGCAAGGGCGGCGCCAGCTGAGCCGCCCCCAGGATGGTGGCCGAGAGCATGGGGTTGCGCTTGTGCGGCATGGTGGAGGAGCCGCCGCGGCCAGGTGCCTGCGGCTCCATGACCTCGCCGACCTCGGTCTGCATCATCAAGGCGACGTCGCGCGCGAGCTTGCCGCAGGAGGCGGTGATTCCGGCGAACAGGGCGGCCGCCTCCAGGATGCGGTCGCGATGGCCGTGCCAGGGCGTGTCGGCAAAGGCCAGGCCCAGTTTCGTCGCCAGGCGATCAGCCACTTCCGGGCCCTTGTCGCCAAGGGAAGCCAGCGTGCCGGCGGCGCCGCCGAATTGCAGCGCGAGGACACGCGGCCGGGCTTCCGCGATGCGCTGCCGATGCCGCATCAGGGCGTCCAGGACACCTGCCATCTTCAATCCGAAGGTGATCGGCAAGGCCTGCTGCAGCCATGTCCGGCCGGCCATCGGCGTGTCGCGATAGATCCGCGCCAGCCGGGCGGCCGCCTTGGCCGCGCGGGCGAGATCGGCATCCAGGATGTCGAAGGCCGATTGAAGCTGCAGCGCCAGCCCGCTATCCATCACGTCCTGGCTGGTCGCGCCGTAATGCACCCATTTGGCCGCTTCCGGATCGATCTCCGCAACCTTGGCGGTGAGCATCTTGACCAGGGGAATGGCGGTATTGCCGGCAATGCCAGCGGCCCGCGCCAAAGCGTCCGGGTCGATCGCCCCGCCGGCGCAGACGGTCGCGATCGGCCCTGCGGCCGCCCCGGGGACGACCCCGGCCTCGGCCTCGGCGGCGGCCAGCGCCGCTTCGAAGCGCAGCATCGCGGCGATGGTGCCGCCGTCCGAAAACAGCGCTTCCATCGCGGGTGAACCGAACAGGGGCGCGAGCAGCGGCGACGGCATGAGGACACCACGAATTTGAGACGGTGGAACGAGCGCGATCGTCCGCGATCTCTAGCAGAGCCGCGACGCAGCCTCCAGGCTGCCCGGCGCTGGCATCGCGGCCTCGCCATCCCCACATGCTCATTGCTGCTGTCGACGGAGGGTACCTCTCATGGATTCCGAAGCGAAGAAGGCGCAGGAGCTGCAGGCCGAAGGCACGCGCGAATTCGAGCGCGCGATCGCCGGTCCCGGGCCTGTGATGCCACGCAAGCAGGCCGATCCCGCCGAGGACGCCGATTTGAGCCTGGCGCTCGAAAACACGTTCCCGGCGAGTGACCCGATCGCCGCCACCTCGGCCGAGACGATCAGCGGCGCGCCGGCGGGTCACGCCCCTCAGAAAGATTGAAACCGCCGTGGGCCGAGGCGCGGCGCTTGACACCCCCGGCTCGCTGACGCAAACGAGGCCGATCAGCCGGCCGGACGGCCGCCGCCGCATCACCCGAAAGGGCGCGGGGGAGGAAAGTCCGGGCTCCACGGAAACACGGTGCCGGATAACATCCGGCGGGGGCGACCCCAGGGACAGTGCCACAGAGAACAGACCGCCGGAGCATGCTCCGGCAAGGGTGAAACGGTGGGGTAAGAGCCCACCGCGCGACCGGCAACGGAAGCGGCAAGGTAAACCCCACCGGGAGCAAAACCGAATAGGGACGGCATGGGGAAACCCAAGGCGTGGATCCGCGTCGTCGTCCGGGTAGGTTGCCAGAGGCGTCCAGCAATGGGCGTCCTAGAGGAATGGCCGTCGCGCGGGAGCGATCCCGCCCCACAAAACCCGGCTTACAGGCCGACTGATGATGAGGGCTCCCGGCGGGAAACCGTCCGGGAGCTCGCCATTCCGGGTGGCGGCGCCGGACCGCCAGCCGGGCCGTCCGGGTTCCGCTCCCGCGCGCATGTTGCTAGACGACGCCGATGACATACAAAGTCGCTGCTCTCTATCAGTTCGTCCCGCTGCCCGATGCCGGGAAGCTTCAGGCGGCTCTGCGCCAGGCGTGCACCGCCCTCGGGCTGAAGGGCACGCTGATCGTCGCGCATGAGGGCATCAACGGCACCGTCGCCGGAACGACCGGGGCGATCGACGGCTTCATCGATGAGCTGCGCACCGGCGCCCTGTTCGGCGGCCGGCTCGACCGTCTCGAACTGAAATTCTCAACCGCCGCCGCCATGCCGTTCAAGCGATTGAAGGTGCATCTGAAACGGGAAATCGTGACGTTCGGCGATGCCGCCACCGATCCGGCCCGCCTGACCGGCACCTATGTCGAAGCCGCCGGCTGGAACCAGCTGATGGCCAGCCCCGACACGCTGGTGATCGATACCCGCAACCGGTTCGAGGTTGCCATGGGCAGCTTCGACGGTGCCGTGGACCCAGGCATCGACCGGTTCAGCGATTTCCGCGATTTCGTCGCGCGCGCGCTCGATCCGGCCAGGCACCGAAAGGTCGCGATGTTCTGCACCGGCGGCATACGCTGCGAAAAGGCCAGCTCCTATCTGCTGTCCCAGGGCTTCGCCGAGGTCTATCACCTGAAGGGCGGCATCCTGAAATATCTCGAGGATGTTCCGGCCGCCGAGAGCTGGTGGACCGGCAGCTGTTTCGTGTTCGACGAGCGCGTCGGGCTCGGTCATGGGCTCGCCGAACAGGCCCCCGCCACAACGGAAGGGACGATCGCGTCCAATGACTGACACCAGCCTCACCAACCGTATCGACGCGCTGGAAGTGCGGATCGCCTACCAGGACGAGACCATCGAAGACCTGAACAGGACGATCACCGCGCAATGGAAGGAGATCGACCGGCTCACCCGCGAGATCGCCAATCTGGGAGACAGCATCCGCGAGGCCGAGCAGCGCGCCGGTGCGAGCGCGCCGCCGGAGCCGCCGCCACCGCATTACTGAGAACGGCGTCCGGATCAGCCCGCGCTCAGCCGATGGCGATGACCTCGACCTCGCCGGCCCCGACGATCGCGGTTTCGCCGACCTGCTTGCCCATCAGGGCGCGGGCGATCGGCGAGACATGGGAGATGGTGCCTTTGGACGGGTCGGCCTCGTCCTCGCCGACGATGCGGAAGGTCTGCCGCCGGCCATCCTCGCGGTCGAAGGTCACGCTGCCGCCGAAACCGACGGTATCGGCCCCTGCCGGAGGCACGACCAGCTGGGCGCTGTTGCGCCGGGCGGAATAGTAACGCAGGTCGCGGCTGGCGCGGGCGAGCGCAGTGTCGTCCGGCGGCGCTTCGCCATTGCCCTGGGCAGCGACGACGGCGGCGCGTGCGGCGGCAAGGGCGGCGTCGAGCGCCGCGAGGCCTTCGGCGGTCACGAAGTTCGGATGAGGCGAAATCGGGCGATCCGGCAGTTCAGCCTCGCCGCCGTCGCGTTCGTTTTCCTTGGTGAAGGCAACACTCATACCGGCAATGTCCCAGGGTCGTTGCCGCGGAGCGACGGAACACGCCGTCCTGCCTCCCGGCCAGCCGTCGAATCTAGTCCAAACGCGATCGGGCGTCGACAATCACGCCGGCGCAGCGCCGGCATAGGCGTCACGCGGCGACCGCTTCTCCACAGAGCCTGCCGATCAGGTCCAGGGCATCGGCGGCCGGGCGCGGTGCGCTGATCAGGTAGCCCTGGATCTCGGTACAGCCGCAGGCGCGCACGATGGCGAGCTGCTCCGGCGTCTCGACGCCCTCGGCCGTGGTCTCGATGCGCAGGCTCGCGCCGAGATCCGCCATGGCACGGACGATCGCCGCATTGTCCTTGTTGCGATCGAGGTCGGCGATGAACGACCGATCGATCTTGATCTTGTCGAAGGGAAAGCTGCGGAGATAGCTGAGCGAGGAATAACCGACGCCGAAATCGTCCATCGCGATGCGAATGCCGAGCGCCCGCAGCTCATGCAGCATGGCGATGGTGACATCGTCGTTCTGCAGCAGCACCGCTTCGGTGATCTCCAGTTCGAGCCGCTGCGGCGGCAGGCCGGAGGCGGCCAGCGCATGCACGATCATGGCCACCAGGCCGCGGTTCTTGAACTGCACCGGCGAGAGATTGACCGCCACCTTGAGCGGATCGGGCCAGCGGGCCGCCTCCATGCACGCGCCACGCAGCACCCATTCGCCGATCGGCAGGATGAGGCCGGTCTCCTCGGCAAGCGGGATGAACTCGGCCGGCGACACCGCACCCCGCTGTGGATGGGTCCAGCGCAGCAGAGCCTCGAAACCGGCCAAAGCTTCGTTGCTGGCGCGCACCTGCGGCTGGAACACCAGATGAAACTCGCCCGCCCCCAGGGCCTGGCGCAGGTCGAGCTCCAGCGCACGCCGGGCCTGAATGCGCGCGCTCATGTCCGGCTCGAAGAAGCGCAACATGCCGCGTCCCTGGGATTTTGCCCTGTAGAGCGCGAGATCGGCGCATTTCATGAGGTGATCGGCGGCTAAGCCATCCTGCGGAGCGACCGCGATGCCGACGCTCAGGCCGGTATTGATGACCTGTCCGTCGATGACGAAGGGCTCGGCCATCAGGCCGACCAGACGGCGGGCGAGCTCCTCGGCCTCGCGCGGCCTGGACGGCCGCATGAGAATGGCGAATTCGTCGCCACCGAGGCGGGCGATCATGCCCTGCGGCCCGACCGCCAGCGCAAGCCGCTCGGAGACCGCGCGCAGCAGGCGATCGCCGACGGGGTGGCCGAGCGTGTCGTTGACGCTCTTGAAGTGGTCGAGATCCAGGCAGAACACCGCCAGCGGGTTGCCGCCGAGCTCGACCTCGGCCAGGCCTTCCGCCATCTTGTCCCGGAACAGCACGCGGTTCGGCAGGTCGGTCAGCGCGTCGTGATGTGCCATATGGGCGATGTGCTGCTCGGCCTTGTGGCGCTCGGTGACGTCCTCGTGGGTGGCGACCCAGCCGCCATGCTCCATGGGCTGATAGACGACCTTGAAGATGCGGCCGTCGGCGAGATGGCGGTGCGAGACATAGTCGCCTGCCCTGAGGCGCTGGAAATAGCCGCTCAGCAGCTCGTCGACCGACACGCCGTCATAATTGCCGATCGTGACGCTGTGCTCGACGATCCGGCGCATGCTGACGCCGGGCCGGACGATATCGTGCGACAGGCCATACATGTCGAGATAGCGCTGGTTGCAGACGATGAGGCTCAGGCGCTCGTCGAGCATGCACAGGCCGTGGCCCATATTGTTGAGAGCCGCATCGAAGCGCCGATACTGCTCGCGCAGTTCCTCGGCCGCCTGCTCGCGCTCCGTGATGTCCTCGAAAGTCGTGACCCAGCCGCCATTCGCCATCGGCCGGGACCGGATGGCGAGCACCCGGCCATCCGCGAGATGGCGGATCAGCATGGGGGCGCCCTCGTCGAGAAGCCGCGACTTGAAATCGGCCATCACGGCATCGGCGTCATAGTCGGAAAGATGGATCCCATGCGCGACGCTGGTCCGCATCAGGTCGATCAGCGGCGTGCCGGGTTTGCAGACCTCGGCATCCAGCCCGTAGAGCTCGAGATAACGCCGGTTGCGGACCACCACGCGCAGGTCCTGGTCGAACACGCAGAGCCCCTGCGCCATGCTGTCCAGCGTCGCGTCGAACAGCAGATTCTGCTCCTGCACCTCAGCAATCGCCATCGCGCGCTCGGTCTCGACCTGGCGCAGCTCGGTGACATCCTCGAAGGTGCCGATCCAGCCGCCGTCCGGCAGCGGGCAAATGGTGACCTCGATCCGCCGGCCATCGGCCATCGTCTGGTCGTAGGTCCTGGTCACCTGGTCGGCCATCGCGGCGAGCCGGCGCTCGACCAGTTGCTCGGCGGTCGCGCCGGGATAGATGCCGGTGGCCACGCCGTGCTCGAACACTTCGCGCAGGCTGATGCCCGGCTTCACGACCGCCGGATCGGCCTTGAACATGCTGACATATTGCTCGTTGCAGACGGTCAGCCGATGCTGAGCGTCGAACATGCACAGGCCCTGGGACATGTTGTTCAAGGCGGCGTCGAAGCGGCGATGCTGTTCGCGCAGATTTTCGGCCGCATGCTCGCGCTCGGTGATGTCCTCGCTGGTGATGACCCAGCCGCCGCCAGCCATTGGCCGGTTGCGGATCGACAGGTAGCGGCCGTCGGCGAGCGGCCGCACGAAGTCGCAGCGGCCGATCTCGTTCAACCGCCTGTGGGATTCGTCGTAGAGTTCCTGGCCGGTCATCCCGACATAGGTTCCCTGGGCGACGAAGTGCTGCAGCACGTCGTAAAGACTGACGCCCGGCACCACGACCGCCGGATCGAGGCCGAAATGTTCGATATAGTGGCTGTTGCAGACGATCAGCCGCTCGTCCGGGCCATACATGGCCAGGCCATGGGCCATATTGCCCAGCGCCTGCTCGAAGCGCATCACCTGCAGGCGATAGGCCTGCTCCAGCCGGTGGTGGGCGGTCACGTCGGCATAGGTCGCGACCCAGCCGCCGCCGGCGACCGGACGGTAATTGATCGCGATGACGCGGCCGTCGGCGAGCTCCTGGCACTCGTCGAAGGGCGTGCGGCGCGCCAGCCGCTCGGTGCGGGACTGCCAGACCGCATCGAAAGGCGCCCCGGCGAAATTGCCGCGGTCGGCGCTGTGCTTCAGGAGATCGCGCATGGCAAGGCCCGGCCGGACCACGTCCGCTGCAAGGCCGAAAAGCTCAATATAGCGCCGATTGTGCAAGGCGAGCTTCAGTCCGGCATCGAACACGCAAAGACCGTGCGTGATCGCGTCGAGCGCGGCCTCGTGCAGACCGAGCATATCCGGCTGCTGGTCGCAACCGCGCGCGTCGTGCTTGTCGAGACAAGCATCCGTCATCTGTTGAACCACCTTCGCCCGCCGCCTTCAGCACCCCGATCGTGAAAACTAGAGGCAATTCCAAGAATTGCGGGTTAATTGCTGTGGTATAAATTGTCTGACCAAAGGCCGTGTTTCGTCCACGGCCACCGGGACCGGATCGTCGCTCGCCGGGGTGCAAGAACGGGCGGATCACGTCGCCAGGTCGGCCGCGTCCGGGCTGCCTGCAACCGGCTCAGTCGACAACAGGCGCGGTGAGTTCCGTTTTGCCGTGGCCGGCGGCCTCGAGGATGACGAAGCGGTTGCGGCCCGCACGCTTGGCCGCATAGAGCGCCCCATCGGCCCGCGCCACCGCCGCATCCAGGCTCTCCGGGCCGGCGGGGAGACAGGCGCCGATGGAAATGGTGACCTCGATCTCCCCGGCATCGCCGAGCTGCACCTTTTCGCCGGCGATCGCGACGAGCATCTTGGCCGCGATGCCGGAGAGCGAGGCCTGATTGCAATCGGCGACCAGCACGATGAATTCGTCGCCGCCCCAACGGGCCGAGACATCGTAGTTTCTCAGCGTGGAGGAGATCCGCCGCGCCACTTCGATGATGATCCGGTCGCCGGCCTGGTGGCCGAAGCCGTCATTGACCTCCTTGAACCGATCGAGGTCGATGAGCAGCAGGCCGAGCTGTTTTCCTCCCCGCTGCGCCCGGTTCTGCTCCTGCCCATAGGCGTCGATGAAGCCGCGCCGATTGCAGATCTCGGTCAGCGCATCGAAATAGGCCAGCCGCTCGAGCTTTTCGGTTCGCTCCCGAACCATGGCCTCCAGCACATGGGTGTTGCTGCCGACCGATTTCGCCATGGCGCCGAAGGCCACGGACAGACGGCCGATTTCGTCATTGCCGCGATCGACCGCCGGCACCAGGAAGTCGCCGCCCTCCACCCGCTGCATGGAGGTCTCGAGGCGCGCCAGGCGGTCGAGCACGCGGTTCTTGAACAACAGGCTCATCAGGCCGGCCGCCGCCGCCAGGATCGCGGCAAGCAGCAGGGCGATCGGCGTGAACAGACGGCGCTCGATGATCAGATCGACATCCATCAAGGTGACGTTGAACCAGCCGAGCCGGTCGAGATAACCGACACCGACCAGAAACTGCCGTCCCCCGATGGTCATGAAATTCGACCGCACCAGCACGTCATGGCTCGCGACCTCGCCCATCATCTCGGCGATGCGCGCCCGGTCGGCCTCGGTGTCGAGCAGCCGGAAGATCGTCTTCTTCGCCCTGATATCCTTGGTCAGGCTGTGGAAGTCGACCAGGCGCGGATCCCGATGGGCCTGCACCGCCCCGCTGCGGTCGATGAAGATGCTCTGCACGCCGGTCTGGGGAATATCGACGACTTCGCGGATGAACTGGCTGAGGTCGACGCCGGTGCCGATGACCCCGAGGACAGTGGCCCCGCGGCGGATGATGCAGTTGATCCAGACCTTGGTGACGCTGAGATTGTCGTCATGGTCGACATTCAGATGGCAGCCTGAACCCAAGGCGATGGTCCGGTAGTACCAGCCGTCGCGCGGCTGATCCGGGGACACCACGTAGCGCAGCTGCCTGCCGGCGAAACTGTCGGCGGAATCGTTGAAATAGTAGTTGCCGGAGCCGTGGATCACGGCGAAATAGCTGCGGTCCTTGAAGGACAGCCTGTAATGCTCCAGTTCGGCAAGGCCGCGCTCCGCCTTCTCGGACGAAGCCTCGTCCTCCGCCCATTCCAGGATGGCGGGCGCCCGCGCCAGGGTCTCGGCCAGCGACACCTCGCGCATCAGCGATTCCAGGCCGCGATAGCGATCGAACAGGATCTGCTTTTCGGCGAACAAGGTGCCGAGCTTCACCACCGTCGTATCGACGATCCACAAAAAGGCTGCCGAAGCCGGCACGGCAACCGCGACCATCACGCCGAAAGTGAAGATCAGGAAGCGGGCGCGCAGGCCATTCGGGAAGGCAAGCCGGAGCCCGGGAAACGTCATGTCCAAACCATCCTCGGACGGCCGGTGAGGACCGCGCGCTGTTCTCCGCGCGAAACCTAGAGAGCTATGGTTGACACTTGGTATATGTTGACCGGGCGAGGTCGCCGAAAACGCGCCGAAGGCGTCATCGGCGCCGGCGCGGCCAGGGTGCCCGTTCGATATCTAGACAAAGGCCGCTGCCGGCCTGCCGGTTCCGCTCAGCAATGCGTCGATCAGCCGCGCGGCGCGGCCAAGGGCGCCAAGATCGGTGAGGCTGCCGAGCGACAGTCTGACGGCATTGGGGGGCCTGTCGGTCACCGCGAAGGCCTCGCTCGAAACGGCGGCCAGCCCCTCCTGGCGCAAGGCGGCCGAAAAGGCGCCGCTGTCCCAGCGTTCCGGCAATCTCAGCCAGGCATGCGGCGCATCCGGATCGCTGGCGAGGTCATGGGCGGCCAGCACCTGCGCCATGATCTCCTGGCGCGCACCGTTTTCGCGGCGCATGGCGGCGACGATCTCGGCAAGCGAACCGTCCCGGATCCAGAGCGAGGCGAGCGCCGCGTTCAGCGGCGGCGCCATCACGCAGGCGGCGTGGATCTCGGCGCCCAGCCTGAGGCCGTCGCCGGTGCCGGGCACGGCGACATAGGCCACCCGCAGCGCCGGCGAGACGCTCTTGGCGAGCGAGGCGATATGCCAGGTCCGGTCGGGGGCGAAATGAGCGATGGCCGGTATCGGCTCGGCACGCAGGTCACCATAGGCATCGTCCTCGATGATCCAGAGCCCGTGGCGCCGGGCAATGGCGCCGAGCGCCGCGCGACGCTCCGCATCGATCGTCACCGTGGTCGGATTGTCCAGGGTCGGCACACAATAGAGCGCCTTGGGCCGCTGCCGCCTGCAGAGCGCGTCCAGCCGATCCGGATCGAGGCCGGAGCCATCGGCCGGCAGGGGGACGAGCGCGAGGCCGCTGCGTTCGGCGAGGGCTTTCATGCCCGGGAAGGTCAGCGCGCCGGTAATCACCTCGTCGCCTGGCTGGAGCAGCAGCCGGCAGATCGAGGCGAGCGCATTCTGCGCGCCGGCCGCCACGACCACCCGGTCCTCGGCGACCTCGCCAAGCCGCCCCTTCAGCCATTCGGCTCCGGCAATGCGATCAGGCAGGGCGCCGCCGGCCTGCTGGTATTGCAGGCGCTCGGCGGCATCGGGCGCCTGCAGCACCTGGCGAAAACCCTCGTTGAACCGGTCGGCCAGATGCAGGCGCGCCGGCGTCGGCGGCAGATTCATACGCCAGTCGACCGAGACCGGCCCGAGCGAGGGCGTGTCACGCCGGTCCGGCAACGGCCCGCGCACGAAACTGCCGCGCCGGCCATTGGCCTCAATCAGGCCCAGTCGACGTGCTTCATTGAAGGCGCGGGTCACGGTGGTCAGATCGACGCCGATCAGCCTGGCGAGCTCACGCTGCGGCGGCAGGCCGTCGCCCGGCTTGAGCCGCCCGGAACGGATATCGGCGGAAAGCGCCGCCGCGATCGCGAGATATTTCGGCCCGTTGCCCGCGCCGAGGTCCGGTAGCCACTGCGTCATGCCTTGCCTCGCCGCCAGATGCCTTGACATTGTATGCAGACATATTACATGCACGGTGATCGAAATCAAGGCTATGTATGGAATTGATCCATACAAAGATCACGGGTCGACGGAGGTGCAAGCCTCCAGGCGACCGGAAAGGTCCACCATGTCAGACCCGAATTGGCCAGCGCTCTCGCCGTTCCACACCGGCGTACGGGGCCGCTGCCCGCGTTGCGGCGAGGGCCATCTGTTCGACGGCTTCCTGAAGCTTCGGCCGAATTGCGAGGTCTGCGGCCTCGACTACAGCTTTGCCGACCCGGCCGACGGCCCGGCCTTTTTCGTCATGATGTTCGCCTGCGTGCCGGTGGTCATCCTGGCGCTCTGGCTGGAAGTGAAATACCAGGCCCCGCTCTGGGTGCACCTGGTGACGACCCTGCCATTCGGGCTCGCCACCTGCATTCCACCGCTCCGGCCGCTGAAGGGCTGGCTGGTCGCCTCGCAATTCTATTTCAAGGCGGAGGAAGGCCGGCTCGTCCGCAAGGATGAGCTGAGCTAACCTGACCGCCCGACATTATCGAACCGAGGACCACCTCCGTCATGCGCCCCATGCTGTTTGGAATGGTGCTCGGCATTGGCGGCCTCGGCAATGGCTGGCGGGTCGCCGCGCGGCTGTGGGGCGCGCCCGCGCTGATCGGCGAGTTGCTGGCGATGGCGGCGGCGCTGATCTGGCTCGGCCTGGCCGCCGCCTATGTCAGGCGCTGGCTGACCGAGCCCGGCGCGGCGCTGGCCGATGTGCTGCATCCGGCCCAGGGCATGCTCGCCTCGCTGATCCCCGTCTCGACCCTGATCGCGAGCCTCGCTCTGGCGCCGCATCTGCCGCAAGTCGCCTGGCTCCTGTTCCTCGCGGGCCTCGCCGGCGTGCTCGGTTTCGCCGTCTGGAGCATCGGCGCGCTCTGGCAGGGCGGACGCGTGGTCGAGGACACCACGCCCGTGCTCTACATGCCGACGGTCGGCGGCGGCCTGGTCGCCGCGCTGGCCGCCGGCACCTTCGGCCAACAGGATACCGGATGGCTGTTTTTCGGCCTCGGGCTCCTGTCGTTTCTCGCCATGGAGCCGGTGATCATCAAGCGCCTGCTGCTGGCGACCTTGCCGTCGGGACAGCGTTCGACGCTCGGCGTGCATATCGCGCCGGCGGCGGTCGGCAGCGTCGCGCTGATGGCCCTGACCGACCAGCCCGGGGCCACGCCCCTGGCGCTCATGCTGTTCGGCTATGCCTGTTTCCAGGCTCTGGTCCTGTTGCGGCTGACGCCATGGCTGCGCGAGCAGCCCTTCGGCCCTTCGGCCTGGGCCTATACGTTCGGCATCTCCGCCCTGCCGCTGGCGGCCCTGCGCCTGGTCGAGCGCGGCGCCGGCACGCCGGTCACGCTCCTGGCGCCGCTGCTGTTCGTCGCCGCCAATCTGATCATCGGCTGGATCGCCCTTCGCACGGCGTGGAATCTCGGCGCGAAGCTGAGGCCATCGCCAGGACGCGCCGCCGACCCACAGGGGTGACCAGAGGCGTCGGCGAGATACAGCGCGTGAAGCCCTCGCTTCAAACTTTCGTGACGAGGCGGCGGCGACGCGATTTCGACAACGAAGGGAACGAAAATAACCCGTGATCTCCGGCTCGACCCTATTCTTGCCACGCGAGCCGGGTTCCTCTGCGCGCGCGAACGCCCAAGGTGGCGTAGCGAAATGGCCTGCGGTAATATTTCAATCATGCGATCCGGTATGCGTTCTTTCCTGCTCGCGAGCGTCGGCGCCGCGTCAGGCGTGATGGTGGGGGCGGTCCTGGCCACGGCCTTGACCGTCTCGTCGGCGCGCGCCCAGCTCGATCTGTCTCCCCCGGCCCCGACTCCGGTCGCGCCCGCCGCCGCACCGGCGCGCCACGCCGCGCCGCGCCCATCGAGGCCGGTCGCACGGGCCCCGCATACAGCGCCTTTGCCGCTACCCAGGCCGGACATGCCCGCCGACGGCAATACCGCCGAGGCGCCCCCGAGCGCTTCGGAAACTGCGGGCACGCAGGCCGCGACGCCACCGGCGAGCCCGCCACCGGTCGCGCCCGCCCCTGCCCCCTCTTCCGCGCCTTCCCCGGCACCGGCCCTTGCCGGCGACAGCCGGCCGGCGGACGCGCCCGCCGGCCCGGCCCTCGCCATGCCGGCCAACCGCATCGACGAGGCGTTCCAGGCAACCGCCGCCGCCCAGCCGGAAGCCGCCCCCATTCCGGAAACGCCGCCGGTCCTGCCCTACGCACCCTTGCCGGCGGCGCGACCGGCCGAGATCGCGGCTGCGGCGGCCGATGCATCGGCCAATGCGCCGGCCGAGGCGCCCCAGGCCAGCGCTCCTCGCCTCCCGCCGCCCTTTGCCGAGGCGCCGGCGCGGCGTGTCGAAGGCCGCGCCTTTTCCGGGCAGCGCTATCCGGTCGGCCGGGACGCGCATCTGGCGACGGTGAAGAAATATGCCGAAGCGAGCCGCGTGCCGATTGATCTCGCCGACGCGGTCGCGATCATCGAAAGCGCCTACGATCCCCAGGCCGTCGGCAGCGCCGACGAAATCGGCGTCATGCAGGTGCGCTTGACCATCGCGCGCGAGCAAGGGTTTGAAGGCACGGTCCAGGAGCTGTTCGACCCCGAGACCAATATCCGTATCGGCGTCACCTATCTTGCCGGTGCCTGGGAGCGCTCCGGCGGCAATGTCTGCCAGGCCCTGATGAAATACCGTGTCGGCTGGGACGAGACGCGGATCAGCCCGCTCTCGGCGGAATATTGCCGGCGCGCCCTGATCTACCTGAACACGATCGGATCGCCGCTCGCCCGCGGCCTGGCGGCGCCACCGAGCCTCAATGGCGTCGCCGGCGCCGGCGTCGGCCGGGGCTCGTTCAACTGGACGGATCACGATGGCCGGCTGCGCCAGATCGACCAGCGCTTCGGCGGCGAGAATTTCGGCATCATAGCTCGGTAGCGGCAACGCGCGTAGACGCTTCGCGACAAACCGCTCTAGGCTCGGCTCGTTGTTCTCCCGCATTCTTCCGTGCCGCATCGCGTCCATGGCGCCGGAACAATGCCCGCGCCAGGAGCCTAGCATGCCCGTGACCACCGATGTCGAAACCGTCATCGCCGATATCATCCGCTGGGCCTCGATCGAGAGCCCGACCTATGACGCGGCGGCGGTCAACCGCATGCTCGACGAAGGTGCGCGCGACCTGACACGCATGGGTTTCCGCATCGAGCGCCAGCCGGGCACGATGGGCTTCGCCGACGTGGTGATCGGCCGGCTCGACGGCCACGAGCCGGGCCCGGGCCTCCTGATCCTGGCCCATGTCGATACTGTCCATGCGATCGGCAGCCTGGCCGGCCCGCTGCCGATCCGGCGCGACGGCGACAGGCTCTATGGGCCTGGGGTCACCGACATGAAGGGCGGCACGGTGCTGGCGCTGCATGTGCTCGGCAAGCTGATCGCGGCCAAGGGCGGCAAGCTGAAGCGCGCGGTCACGGTGGTGCTGATCCCCGACGAAGAGGTCGGCAGTTCGTCCTCGCGCGCGGCCATCGAGGCCGAGGCACGCAAGGCCGCCCATGTGCTGGTGCCGGAGCCCGGCCGCGAGCATGTGTGCGTCTCCGGCCGTCACGCCGTCCTGCGCTACAACATCCATGTCCACGGCAAGCCCTCCCATGCCGGCGCGGCCATCGGCCGTGGCGTCAGCGCCATCAGGGCCATGGCGCGGATCATCGAGACGGTCGAGGACTGGTCCGACTATGAGCGCGGCCAGACCTTCGCCGTCGGCCGGGTCAATGCCGGAACCTGGGTCAATGTCGTGCCGGTGATCTGCTCGGCCGAGGTGCTCTGCGTCGCCGCCACACCCGACGACGTCACCGATATCGATGTGCGCTTGCGAACCCTCCGGGCCCCCTTCCCCGGCACCAGCGTGACCATCGAGGCGGGGCCGGTGCGGCCGCTCTTCGTCGCTTCGGAAGGCACCATGGCGCTTTATGCCAAGGCCAAGGCGATCGCCGACCGCCACGGCTTCCCGATCGACCACATGCAGTCGGGCGGCGGTTCGGACGGCAATTTCACCGGCGCATTGGGCGTGCCGACCCTGGATGGGCTCGGCGTCTGGGGCGCCGGCATCCACACCAAAGAAGAATATTGCGACATCCGCTCGATCACCCCGCGCGGAACGATCCTCGCCGGGCTGATCGAAGATCTGGCCTGCTGAGCCGCGAGGCCGCGGCGCCGGCGGGTTCGCCCCGCCGGCTCAGTCGCCGTCGAGCAGGTCGATGCGCGCGACGGTCAGGCACGTTCCGGTCCGCGCGAAGGTGAGCCGCCTGAGGTAGAGCGTGTTGTGCAGGATGCCGGAGGGGCCGAAGCTGCAGCTCAGGCTGCGGCATGCCATGCCCTCCAGCACGCCGCGCTGATGCGCCGCCTGGCGCGGTTCGGCGGCCCCGGCCTGGGCCAGCCGCTGCTCGATCGCGGCAAGCGGCACGGCGGCGGAAAAGGTCAGGTCGTCGGCCAGCGAATGCTCGACATGGATGGTGACCGTCCGTGCCGGCAGCCGCCGCGCCAGCTGATCCAGGGTGCGGCCGACGAAATGGGTCGCAAGGTCCCGCCCGAGCTCATCGGCGTTCGAATAGGCGCAAGGGGCGGCGCGCAGATCGGCGAAGGCGCCGGTCGCGAGGCAAATGGCAGCGGTCAGGGCAGCGCGCGCAAGCATCATTCGGGTCCATTCATTGCACCGGGAGCCGGCAACTTCCAGCCGAGTCCCTTGGTCGCGGCTCACCCGGGATGCGGTTCACGCCAAGCGATGTTTTTCCCGCCGAGAGCCATGCCCGCGCCGGCCTGCTCTGCGGCGCCTCGCCTCTGGTGGCGGCGGCAACCTTGCTGCA
Source organism: Hyphomicrobiales bacterium (assembly GCA_017304475.1). Lineage (GTDB taxonomy): Bacteria > Pseudomonadota > Alphaproteobacteria > Rhizobiales > Phreatobacteraceae > Phreatobacter. The sequence goes on from JAFKKV010000023.1 coordinate 69,056, forward strand.
CCATTCCCCGGCGCTCAGGACGCGCGATGCAAACCGGAGAACCTCATGTCGACCATGGCCCTCCTCGACGACGATCAACTGTCTCCGGAAGCCGCTTCTGTCTTCGCCGACATCCGCGCCGTCAGGGGCACCGACTTCGTCAACAATTTCTGGCGTGCGCTGGCCCACGATCCCGCGACACTCAAGCGCACCTGGGAGAGCATCAAGCAGGTGATGGCGCCGGGCGCGCTGGACCCGCTCACCAAGGAAATGATCTATGTGGCGGTTTCCATCGCCAATTCCTGTGAATATTGCATCCGCTCGCATTCGGCCGCCGCGCGGGCCAAGGGCATGACCGACCAGCAATTCATGGAACTTCTGGCCGTGGTCGGCATGGCGAGCGAGACCAACCGCCTGGCGACCGGCCTGCAGGTGCCGGTCGACGAGGCCTTTCGCGGCCGCTGAAGGCCGTATTCTCAAGCAGCTGTGAAGGGCGCGCCACGGTGGCGCGACGACAAGCCTCCTTTCACCGGTCGCCAATTCGCCCCATTTCATGGTTGAGTAGGAATCGACGACATTCCGTCGAAACACGACGGGTGTTCCTTCCGAGGCCACGATCATGCATCCGGCCGGCTCCTGGGCCAGCGGATCGGGGTCATTTCACGGGGATCCGCCATGGCGCGCACTAACTCTTCCACTCTTCGGCTTCGCGGCGGCATCGCCGCGGCAGCGCTCGCGCTGACGCTCGGCGTGCCGCTGTCGCTGACACCGGCCCTGGCACCGCCCGCCGAGGCCCGCGCCGCCATCGATGTTTCCGATCTGGCCGAGCGGGTCATCGACGCCGTGGTCAACATCTCCACCCAGACCCGCGTCGATACCGCCGCCGCCCGGCCGCCGGGAGCCAATCCAGGCAATCCGGGCAACCGGGACGGCGCGCGTCCGGGCCCCGGCACGCCGTTCGACGAACTGTTCGATGAATTCTTCCGCCGCCGCGGCGAAGGGGCTCCGGGCGCGCCCGGCCAGCCGCAGCAACCGCAGCGCCGCCAGTCGTCGCTGGGTTCCGGCTTCGTCATCGACTCCTCCGGCATCATCATCACCAACAATCACGTGATCGACGGCGCCGACGAGGTCACGGTGATCTTCAACGACGGCACGCGGCTGAAGGCCGAGATCGTCGGGCGCGACCGCGAGGTCGACATCGCCGTGCTCCGGGTCAAACCGGACCGGCCCCTGAAGGCCGTGCCTTTCGCCGATTCCGACAAGATCCGCATCGGCGAGCCGGTGATGGCCATCGGCAATCCGCTCGGGCTCGGCGGCACGGTGACCGCCGGCATCGTCTCGGCCAAGAACCGCGACATCCAGTCGGGGCCGTTCGACAACTACATCCAGACCGACGCGGCCATCAATCGCGGCAATTCCGGCGGCCCGTTGTTCAACATGGCCGGCGAGGTGATCGGCATCAACACGGCGATCTTCTCGCAGTCCGGCGGCAATATCGGCATCGCCTTCGCGGTGCCGGCCAATACCGCCAAGCCGGTGGTCGACCAGCTGCGTGAATTCGGCGAGACCCGGCGCGGCTGGCTCGGCGTGCGGATCCAGGAGGTCACCGACGAGATCGCCGAGAGCCTCAACCTGCGCGGCTCGCGCGGCGCACTGATCGCGGGCGTCGAGCCGAATGGCCCCGCCGGCCCGGCGGGCCTGCGCACCGGCGACGTGGTCTTGCGCTTCGACGGTAAGGAAGTGCGCTCGTCGCGCGAATTGCCGCGCATCGTCTCCGAGACGCCGGTCGGCAAGGCCGTGCCCGTCGTGGTCATGCGCGCCGGCAAGGAAGAGACGCTGACCGTCACGCTCGGCCGCCGCGAAGGCAATATCCAGCAGGCCTCGACCGGCCGCCAGCCGGCCGAGCGGCCGCGTGAAAACCCTGTCGTCTCGGCGCTCGGCCTGCAATTGTCGGGCGTGACCGCGGAATTGCGCCAGCGCTACCGGCTGCGCGACGATGCGCGCGGCGTGATCGTGACCCAGGTCGACCCCAATTCGCGGGCGGCCGAGCGGCGCGTCCAGGCCGGCGACGTGATCCTCGAGGTGCAGAACGAAGCGGTCAATTCACCTGCCGAGGTGACCCGCCGGATCGACGCCCTGAAGGCCGAGGGGCGCAATTCAGCGCTGTTCCTGATCGCCAATGCCGAGGGCGACCGCCGTTTCGTCGCGCTCAACCTGCGCTGACGGCATCCGGCGCGCGGCGAGCCCGCCCTTCATTCAAGCAAAAAGGCGGGTTCATCACCCGCCTTTTTCTTTTCTCAGCTCCGGCAGGGCGCCATGGCGTCAAGCGACGAAGTCGCTGCGCCGGTAGCCCTGGGCGTAAAGCAAGGCGGTGAGGTCGCCATGGTCGATCCGGGCGGCGGCGGCCTCGGCGACCCTAGGCTTGGCCTTGAAGGCGACACCGAGGCCCGCCTCGCCGATCATGGCGAGATCATTGGCGCCATCGCCCACCGCCAGCGTGTCGGCTTTGGCGAGACCGAGGCGGTCGCGCAGTTCGATCAGCGTCGTGAGCTTCGCCTCGCGGCCGAGGATCGGCTCCTCGACCCGGCCGGCAAAGGCGCCGTCCTCGACAACCAGCAGGTTGGAGCGATGTTCGTCGAAGCCGAGCATGGCATGGACCGGCCCGGTGAACAGGGTAAAGCCGCCGGAGACCAGCGCGGTATAGCTGCCGTTCGCCCGCATGGTCCCGACAAGCTCGCGCCCGCCTGGCGTGAGGGTGATGCGCTTGTCGATCACGTCACCGACGACGCTGGCCGGCAGGCCTTTCAGCAAGGCGACGCGTTCGCGCAGCGCCGGCTCGAAATCGATCTCGCCGCGCATGGCGCGCTCGGTGATTTCGGCGACATGGGCCTTCATGCCGACCATGTCGGCGAGTTCGTCGATGCATTCCTGGCCGATCATGGTCGAATCCATGTCGGCGAGGAACAGCCGCTTCCGGCGCGTCGCCGCCTCCTGCACGAAGACATCGACCGGCGCGCCGCCGAGCACCGCCCGGATCCGCTCGGCCACGGCACGGTTGTCGATCGCGCCCGTCGGTGCGAAAGGGATGTCGGCGGCGATGCCTGAATCGAGCGTCACCGCCGCACCGGTACCGGGCATGGCGGTCGCGACGGCCTGAACGATCGCCGGTGTGACGGCCGGACGGGCCGGGTTCGAAGCAAGGGTGACGACGTGGGTCAAGCCGCAGGTCCTGCGAAACGGGGTAAAGCGAAGGCCGTCCTCATCGCAGGTCCTACCGCCAGCGGCAAGTCGGCGCTGGCCCTGGCGCTGGCCAAACGCTTCGGCGGCGTGGTCATCAATGCCGATTCCATGCAGGTTTATCGCGACCTGCAGATCATCACCGCACGCCCGAGCACCGAGGAAATGGCCGCGGCGCCGCATCGGCTCTATGGCACCGTCGATGGCCAGGTGAATTTTTCGGTCGGCCGCTGGATCGAGGCAGCACTCGCCGAGATCGCCACGGCGGAAGCCGCAGGCCTCCTGCCCATCCTGATCGGCGGCACCGGCCTCTATTTCAAGGCCCTGACCCAGGGCATCTCGGATATTCCGCCGGTGCCCGACGAGATCCGCCAGAGGCTGCGTGCGGAGGCCGAGGGCTTGCCCGCGCCGGTGCTGCACCAGCGCCTGGCGGCTCTCGACCCCGTCACCGCCGCGAAGCTCCGGCCGAACGACCCGCAGCGAACCCTGCGGGCGCTGGAAGTGTTCGTCGCCACCGGCCGGCCCCTCGCCGACTGGCAGCAGGACGGCCGCGGCGCGCCGGCCCTGCCGATCCAGCAATGCGCGGCCATGTTCCTGAGCGTCGAGCGGGAGCCGCTGCGCCGGCGCATCGACGAGCGCTTCGTCGCCATGATGGCGGCCGGCGCCCTCGACGAGGTGGCCCGGCTGGCCTCGCGCGGGCTCGATCCAGCTCTGCCGGTCATGCGCGCCCATGGCGTGCCCGGGCTGATTGCCCATCTCGCCGGCGAGATGTCGCTGACCGAGGCGATCGCCAAAGGGCAAAGGGACACCCGTGCCTATGCCAAGCGCCAGGAGACCTGGTTCCGCCACCAGATGCCCGGCTTCGCGGCGCTGCCTCCGAACGAGGCGCTCGCCGCCCTGACCGCAGGCCTTCAGGCTTGAGTGCCGGGCGCCTTGCGGCGAGGCCGGGTGCCGCGCCGGGCATGCGGTTCGAATGCGACCACATCGCTTGACGGCGCCAATCCGGCCTCGGTCTCGATCGTCAGTCCCGACCAGTGTCCGTCGTCGATCAGCACGACATTGCGACCGGCCGCCTTGGCCCGGTAGAGCGCGTGATCGGCCCGCGACAGCAGCCGGTCGAGCGTCTCGCGCCCGTCCCAGGATGCGATGCCGAACGAACCGGCGCACCTGATCGTCCGGCCCTCGTGCAGGATCTCGGCGTCGGCGAGAACCGCGCGGACCCGCTCCGCCGCAGCCACTGCCTCGTCGATGCCGGCATAGGGCAGCACGACGACGAATTCCTCGCCGCCGAGCCGGCCGACCAGGTCGACACCTTCGCGCAGGCCGTGACCGAGAGTGAGCCCGACCTGCCTCAGCACCGCGTCGCCGCCGGCATGGCCAAAGGTATCGTTGATCGCCTTGAAATGATCGAGATCGAGCAGGACGACCGAAATGGCATGGGCATAGCGCTCGGCGAGCGACAGGGCCTTCTGCAATCCCTCGGTCAGGGCACGCCGGTTGAGCGCGCCGGTCAGGGGGTCGATCGCGGCGAGCCGGTTGAGCTCGGTTTCCAGCGCCTGGCGCCGGGCGATCTCGGATTTCAGCGCCTGATTGGCGGCGGCGAATTCGAGCCGCTGCAGTTCGGCCGCGTCCTCCGCCTGCTTGCGCGCCGTGATATCGGCGAAAGTGATCATGAAGCCGTCGCCAAGCGGCGCAACGGCGGCCTCGAACCAGCCGTCGACCCCGTCCTGGCGATAGGAAACGGTGAATTCGGCGGCCTCGCGCGTCTCGGCGACCACGATGCAGCGATCCCAGATGCCAGTCTCGACCACACCGGGGAAGGCCTCGAGCAACTGGCAGTCGACGAGGTCCTCGATGGGCCGTCCAAGGAATTGCGAGGCCCGGCGGTTGGCGGCGATGAGCTCGCCGTCGACCGGCCGCCCGCCCGCGCCGCGCCGCAGCCGCACCGCCAGGATGCCGTCGAGCGACGCATCGAGGATCGCACTCAGCAGGTCGTCGCGAAACTCGCGCACCTTGCTGTACACCACGATCACATCCGAACCGTCACTGTCGCGGCAGGGCAGCAGCAGCCGCTCCCAGAGATGAACCTCGGAAGCAGGCCCGCCGCGATGGAGCGTGAACAGGGCCTTCTTGTCGGCCAGCACGCGCGCATAGACCTCGCGGAAGAAGGTTCCGGTCGCGCCCCTGACGTCGCTGGTGCGCCGTCCGGTCATGTCGAGCCCAACGGTCGCCCGGATCGTCGCGCCCTGATGGACATAGACATAGTCGTCGTCGCCGAGCGGAACCAGCACGATCAGGTCCTCAGCGTCGGGGCCGAGATGAACCGGGTCGAACGGATCGAACGGCACATAGCCGTAACGCTCGTGCAATTCGTTCCAGGCCGCGAGCAGACGCGGAATGGCAGGCGCATGCGCCCGCTCCTCGATGCCTGTCTCGTGCGTCTCGCGGTACATGGATTTCATTATTCCCTTACGTCATCTTGACCTGCTCGTTTTAAAGGCAGGTAAACGGACATTACGTAAGGCGAATAGGCAGCCGTCAGGCCTGCGAAAATGCGTCCCGGAAGCTCGGGACATCAAGCGGCCGGCCGTCGGCATCGGCCAGGGCGACGAAGTCGCGCGCCAGAACCTCGCCGAAGATGTAGCCGTCGCGCACCACCATCTGGCGACCGCGATCACTAATGAACACGACAAGGCCGGCGGCGATCTCCGCCTTCAGGAGATCGACCACGGCGCTCGCTTTCCACAATTGCGGCCGCGCCGGGTCGACGAACAGGAAAATGACCTTCTCGACGGGATCGCGATGGAAATAGGCGCCGCAATCGAGCGGATGCGGGATCTTGTTGCGGTCCGGGCTGTCGGCCAGGCGCGCGGTCAGATAGGCGCAGGAATAGGCCAGGCAGGCGCCCGGCCGCTCCGGCTGACCAAAGATCGAACAGCCGCCATTGGCGATATGACGGCAGGCACGGTAGGCCGGCTTGTCGAGCGCCAGGATTTCCGGAAGCGTGCAGCAATAGGTACAGGTGCGGCAGAAGGAGACACGCTCGCCGGCTTCCTTGCGCCGCTTGGCCTGACCCATCGCAGCAACCCTCCCGGCGTCAGCCGCCCTTCTGGCCTTCCTTCACCGCGCCGAGCAGCGCTTTCTGGATCGGCTCGTTGCCGGCGCAGACGGTTCCGTTGATCAGCATGTTGTCGAAACCATCGCAATCGGTGACGAAACCACCCGCTTCGCGCACGATCACGATGCCCGCCGCGATATCCCAGGGCGAGATGCCGCGTTCCCAGAAGCCGTCGAAACGCCCGGAGGCGACATAGGCGAGGTCGAGCGAACAGGCGCCCATGGCGCGAACGCCGCCAAACCGCGACTGCACGATCTTCTGCTCGTTGCGCGACTGGACGTGATCGCCGCGGCCGATATGGGGAATGCCGCAGCCGACCACGCAATCCTCCGCCTTGCGGCGCGCCGAGACGCGCAGGCGGCGGTCGTTGAGGAAGGCGCCGGAGCCGCGCTCGGCGACATAGAGTTCGTCGTTCGCCGGATTGTAGACGACGCCGGCAACCAGCACGCCATTGCGCTCGAGACCGATCGAGACGGCGAAATGCGGAATGCCGTGCAGGAAATTGGTGGTGCCGTCGAGCGGGTCGACGATCCAGGTATGGGTCTGGTCGGCGCCCTCGATGCGGCCGCCCTCCTCGCCGATGAAGCCATAGCCCGGACGCGCCTTCAGCAGCTCGGTCTTCAGCACCTCCTCGGCCTTGCGATCGGCGGCCGAGACGAAATCGCCCGGACCCTTCAGCGACACCTGGAGATTCTCGACCTCGCCGAAGTCGCGCTTGAGGCTGCGGCCCGCCTTCAAGGCGGCGCCGACCATGACATTGAGCAGGGCAGAGCGGAGCATGGGCTTCTTTCGGATCAGTGTCGGGCGGTCATGCCCGCCCGTTGCCGGCCGGTCAAGCGGCACGCCGCCCAGGCTACCGCAAATGAAGCTGCTCGACCACGGTCAGCGGCGGCAAGGTCAGGTGATCGGCGACGTCGAAAACGACCTCGAACGGCTCCGCCAGGGGGGCCGCCAAGGCCAGCACTTCCGCCCGGCGGGCCGGGAGAATGCGGGTGGCGAGCGTACAATGGGGAACCCAGGCCCGCGGCCGGTAATGCCTGTGGCAATGCGCGGGATCGACCATGCCGTGGATGACGGCATGGATCCCGGCCAATGCCGAGGCGTCACGCGGTGCGGCCCAGACGACGGGCGACGCCGCGTCGAAGACCGCGATACGGTCGAAAACGATCGAGATCGGCGGCCGGCCGGAAAAGGCGTCGACAAAAGCCTGGCTGACGGCTTCGGGGTTCACGTCGCGATAGATCGCGAAGGTGAAATGCGGCGCATAGTTCAAGGCCTGCATGGACGAAGCCGGCTCGAACCGGGCGAAGGCATCCCACAGGCCGCGAATGGGCAGGCCGCTGTCGTTGCGCGCCGTGATGGTGATGGCGTGATCCACGCTCGCCGCCCGCTCGGTTCCGAGATCGTCCCTGCACGTCTTCCTGGGTCCCCGGCGAACCATCGCCGCGGCTCCGGTCTTTCGCAGCCTTCAGCGCAGCCAGTTCCGGGCGCCACGCTCGGCGGCTTCGCGCTGAACCGGATCGAGCTTGCCGACGAAATCCGTGAGCCAGGCATCCTCGGCGCCGAGCAGGCGCGCCGTCGTGTGCCATTGGGCCGCCATGAGCGGGTCGGCGGTGACACCGCGACCGGCCGCGAGCAGCCGAGCATAGCGGTTCATCGCCAGCGGATTGCCGCGCAGCGCGGCCTTGCGAAACATCTGGGCCGCCGCCGCCTCGTCCTTGGTGACGCCCTGGCCGTTGAACAGCATGATGCCATAGTCGATTTCGGCTTCGAGCAGATCCTGGCGCGCCGCCTTTTCCATCCACGCCGCAGCCCGCGCCGGGTCGGCCGGAATACCGTTGCCGTCCTTCAAGAGCACGGCCAGCGCATATTGCGCGTCGGCATTGCCGAGATCCGCGGCCATCTGGAACCAGCGCGCCGCCACGATCGGATCCGGCTGGCCGCCCTGGCCGGAAAAGGCCAGCAGTCCGAGGTTGTAACCGGCCGCGGGATGCCCGAGCGCGGCGGCCCGTTCGAACAGCGCCTTGGCGGCAGCAGGGTCCCGCGCCTGCCCTGCCCTGCCCTCGACATGCATCATGGCCAGCGCGAAGATCGCGTTGCGGTCGCCGCGATCCGCGGCGAGCCGGTACCAGCCCAGCGCCCGCTGATCGTTGCGCGGCACGCCAAGGCCATTGGCATGAAGCTCGGCGAGCAAGGTCATCGACACCGGATCGGGACCGGCCTCGACCCGTTGCGTCGCCTCACGGAACGCCGTGAGAAACTGGCCGCGCTGATAGGCGCCGAAAGCGGCATCGCCGCCGCCGGTCGCGACGGCCGGCGCGGGCGCCGGCGTCGCCGCCGGACTGCCGGGTATAGCCGGCCGCGGCACCGGCGTGGGCGCGGTGCGCTGCTGCGCCGCGGCGGTCAGTGAGACCGCGAGCGTCATGCCGAGTGCGAAGGTGAAGCGTCCAAGCGTCACGCCGCGGCCCCCGTGCGAAGTTCGGCAAGGGCCGCGGCGACCGCCTTGGCCGGACCATCGGGATGGGCCCAGACGGCATCCCCCAATGCGACGAAGTCCGCGTGGACGCTGGCGAGAGCAGCGGCCCCCGCAATGTCCGGAGAGAAGCCGACGACCGGAATCTGAAACACCTCGGCCCACCAGGACACGCGCTCGACCACGGCGGCGAAGGGCGGCAGCACGCCGTTCTTGTCGGCATGGCGCGACACCATGGGCTCGCCGAACATGACGTAGTCGCAGCCCTTTTCACCGGCGCTCATGGCGTCGTCGCGCGATTTCAGGCCGGCGACGCCGACCATGCGCTCCGGCGCCAGCCGTTCGATCGCATCGGCGACGCGGGCCTCGTCATAGAGCAGATGCAGGCCGTCGGCGCCGCCACGGGCAACCGCATCGATGGCGCCCTCGATCATCAAGGCGCTGCCGGCGGGCTGAACAAGCCGCGCCAGGGCCTTGACCACATTGACGCTGGCCCGGTCGTCGGGCGCGGCCAGCCGGGCGATCACCGCCGCGACGGGCCCCGCCGCGAGCGCCGCCTCCAGCGCCGGAAGGAATGCCTCCGGCGCCTCGATCAACGGCGTGACCAGGACAAGTTGGGTTTCGGGAAGGGCGGCCGGCGGAGGTTTTACCATGATGGGCCCACCCTATGACCGAAAGCGGCGAAAAAGGGGAGAGGAGATTGCAGAATGCGGCGCGCCTGACATCGTCCGGAAACAACGAAGCGCGAGGTTCACGACCTTGCGCCGGACCGGATGAGGGGTAAACCGAAGACGAACACGGCCGCACATCACGTTACCATTGCCCGACCCAACGTCAGGATCCCTCACCATGTTTCCATCCGTCGCGTCATTGCGTCTTTCGGCAGCCATGCTGCTGGTTCTCACCGCCGCGGCCGCGGCCGGGCCCGCCGACGACCTGAAAGGCGCAACGGTCTCCGCGCTGTCGGGCTTGCAGATGTCCGGTGCGGCGATCGCCGAGGCGCGCGAGGATGGCTCCAGCCTGGTGCTGTCGAACCTGACCTTCGCCTCGGCCGGCGACCGCTCCGTCGGCGTCAAGATCGGCCGGGCCACCATCTCGGGAGGTTCGGCCAGCGGCGACGCGCTGACCGGCGCCCGCGTCCAGCTTGAGGGCGTCGAGGGCACCGGCGCCGATGGCCAGGCCTACCGGCTCGCCTCGGCCGAGATCACCGGCGTCCAGGGCTCGCTCGCCGCGATCCTCGCCGGTCTCGCCAGCCGCGAACCGTTCTTCTCCGCCGTCAATGAAGCGGCTGCGACCAAGTTCTCCGCCGAACGGGTGAACGTGCCGTCCATGACGGTGGTCCGGCGGCGCGGCGCGCGCAACGAAGAGGCGACCTATACCACCCTGACGATCAACCGTTATGCCCAGGGCAAGATTGCCGAACTCACCGTCGCCGGCACTGTCATCGGGCTCACCGATGGCGGCAACAAGATCGAAATCGGCACCACGCGGCTGACCGGCTTCGACCTGACCGCCGGGCTGCGCACCGGCGGCGCCGCGGTCAACGCCTTCGACAGCGGCAGCATCGAGAGGTTGCGCGGCGCCGGCGCCAATGGCGCACCGTTCACCATCGAGCGCATCGCCTTCGGCAAGGTCACCATGCGCCCCGGCGAGCGGTCGCTGATGTCGCTGACCCAGGCCTTTGCCGAAGTCGATCCCGCCAATTCCGGTGACGAGGCGGCGCGCCGGCGTTCGCTCGGGGCCGCGGCGGAGGTTTTCGCCAGGCTCGATTTCGAGCGCATCGAAATGATCAATTTCCGCGGCATGGCCGAAGGCAACCAGCCGATCGAGATGCAGCGCTTCGCCATTGCCGGCGTGACCCAGGGCAAGATCGCCACGATCGAATTCAACGGTCTGGCCGCCGCCGACCGGCAGGGCCAGCGCACGCGTATCGGCCGCTTCCTGATCGAAGGCGTCGATGCGTCCGGGCTGATCGCGCTCGGCAAGGACTATGCCGAGGGCCGGTTCACCCCGGGCCCGACCCCGCCCGCCAGCGCCTATCCGGACGTGCGCCGCATTCTCACCGAGGATATCGTGGTCGCCAAGGCTACCGGCCAGCCGCTCGGTGCGGTGCAGCGCGTCGAGATCGAGGCCGGTCCGCGCATCGGCCTGATGCCGACCCGTATCCGCGCCCGCGTGACCGGCTTCGAAGCGCCGGTGAACGATGCGCAGCGCGCCCAGCTCGCCCCGCTCGGCATCGAGGACAAGATCACGCTCGCGGCCGAACTCGAGATCGAATATGTCGAAGCCGCGCGCGAACTGCGCATGCGTACGCTGAATGTCGACGTCAACGATGTCGGCGCCCTGAACCTCGCCCTGACGGTGGGCGGCATCGACCGCGCCGCCATCGAGGCCCTGCCCGGCAGCGCCGCCGTGCTGGGACTCGCCGCCAAGGCCGGCCGGCTCGTGGTGTCCTTCAAGGAGGCCGGCGGTGTCGCAGCCCTCATCACCCATACCGCCGAACAGGCCGGTGTCGAGGAAGAGCAATTCACCGAGCAACTGAAGATGCAGCTCGGCGCCATGATCGGCCAGTTCGTGCCCGACAAGCTGCTGGCCAGCCAGGTCTCGTCGGCGCTCTCGACCTTCCTCGACGATCCGAACTCGCTGGTGATCACCGCGACGCCCAAGGGCGACGTGGCACTGGCGGCGCTCGCCATGGCAGCCCAGGGCTCGCCTTTCGCGCTGCTGCCGATGTTCAACATCACCGTCGAAGCGAACAAGTAAGCGAATGGTGGGGGGGCGAATGGCGAATGGGGATCGCCTGCACCCCTTTCGCCTAAGCCCATGAAAAAAGGGGGGCGCCCGATCACACGGGCGCCCCCTTTTCTATTCGCTACTGGCCATTCGCCTCAGGCGATCTTGGGATCCAGCTCGCCCTTGGCATAACGCTTGGCCATGTCGGCCGGCGTGATGACCTTCTTGATCTTCGAGGCCTGGCCGGCGGTATTGAACTCTTCCAGCCGCTGCCGGCAGAGCTTGGTCATCGCTTCCATGGCGGGCTTGAGATATTTGCGCGGATCGAACTCACTGGGGTTCTCGGCGAGGATCTTGCGGATCTGGCCGGTCATGGCCATGCGGTTGTCGGTATCGATATTGATCTTGCGCACACCGTGGCGGATGCCGCGCTGGATCTCTTCCACCGGCACGCCCCAGGTCGGCTTCATCTTGCCGCCGAAGGTGTTGATGATGTCCTGCAGGTCCTGCGGCACCGAGGAGGAACCGTGCATGACCAGATGGGTGTTCGGCAGCTTGCGATGGATCTCTTCGATCACATGCATGGCCAGAACCTTGCCGTCGGGCTTGCGCGAGAACTTGTAGGCGCCGTGCGACGTGCCCATGGCGATCGCCAGCGCGTCCACCTTGGTTTCACGCACGAACTTCACGGCTTCGTCGGGATTGGTCAGGAGCTGGTCGTGGCTGAGCTTGCCCTCGGCGCCGTGGCCGTCTTCCTTCTCGCCCTCGCCGGTCTCCAGCGAGCCGAGCACGCCGAGCTCGCCCTCCACCGAGATGCCGCCGAGATGTGACATGTCGGTGACCTGCTTGGTCACGCCGACATTGTAGTCCCAGTCGCCCGGGGTCTTGCCGTCGGCCTTGAGCGAGCCGTCCATCATGACCGAGGTGAAGCCAGCCTGGATGGCGGTCATGCAGGTCGCCGGCTCGTTGCCGTGGTCGAGATGCACGCAGACCGGGATATGCGGATAGATCTCGGTGACCGCGTCCATCATGTGCTTCAGCATGATGTCATTGGCGTAGGAGCGCGCGCCGCGCGAGGCCTGGATGATGACGGGCGCATCGACGGCATTGGCCGCCTCCATGATCGCCAGCGCCTGTTCCATATTGTTGATGTTGAAGGCCGGCACGCCATAGTCGTGCTCGGCGGCGTGGTCCAGAAGCTGGCGAAGCGTGATACGGGCCATGGTTTTCCTCCGTCAGAATGAATGACGCCCGGCCATGACCGGGCGTCAGGATATTACTCAGCTCCGAAGCACCTCGACGCCCGGCAGCGGTTTGCCCTCGAGCCACTCGAGGAAGGCGCCGCCGGCGGTCGAGACATAGGTAAATCGTTCCGCCGCATGGGCCTGGTTCAGCGCCGCCACGGTATCGCCGCCGCCGGCGACCGACAGCAGCTTGCCCTTGGCGGTGCGCTCGGCGGCATGGCGGGCGGCCGCCACCGTGCCCTTGTCGAAGGGCGGGATTTCGAAGGCGCCGAGCGGACCGTTCCAGACCAGCGTCGCGGCATCGTCGATGGCGCCCTGGATGCGGGTGATCGATTGCGGGCCGACATCCAGGATCATGGCATCATGCGGGATGGCGTCGAGGCCATAAGCGAAGGCCGGCGCATTGGCCTGGAAATGATAGGCGATGGTGGCATCGACAGGCAGGATGATGGCGCATTTGGCCTGCTCGGCCTTGGCGAGGATGCGCAGCGCGGTGGGCGCCAGATCCTTTTCGGCCAGCGACTTGCCGATCTTCACCCCTTGCGCATGCAGGAAGGTGTTGGCCATGCCGCCGCCGATGACGAGCGCGTCGACCTTGGTGACCAGGTTTTCGAGGAGGTCGATCTTGGAGGAGACCTTGGCGCCGCCGACCACCGCGACGACCGGCCGCTTGGGTTTGTCCAGCGCCTTGGTCAGCGCCTCCAGCTCGGCCTGCATGGTGAGGCCGGCAAATGCCGGCAGGACATGGCCGAGGCCCTCGGTGGAGGCATGTGCGCGATGGGCCGCCGAGAAAGCGTCGGCGACCCAGATGTCGCCGTTCTCGGCCAGAGCCCGGACGAAGTCCGGATCGTTCTTTTCCTCGCCCTTGTGGAAGCGGGTGTTCTCCAGCACCAGGATTTCGCCCGGCTTGATCGCGTCGACGGCGCGCTTGGCGACCTCGCCGATGCAATCCTCGGCAAAGGCGACGGGGCGCTTCAGCACATGGGCGAGCGCCGGCACGACCGGCTTCAGCGACTGGGTCGGATCGACCCCCTTGGGGCGGCCGAAATGCGCCAGGATCACCACCTTGGCGCCCCGGTCGGCGAGCGTCGCCAGGGTCGGCACGATGCGCTCCAGCCGGGTCACGTCGGTGACCTTGCCGTTCTCCATGGGAACGTTCAGGTCGACGCGAACGAGGACGCGCTTGCCGTTGACATCGGCGCCGTCGAGGGTGCGGAAGGAGCTCATGGTGCAGGTCCCGGAAGAAAGTAAGGGGCCGCCCGTGGTCCGGACGGCCCCGAGCCTGATCAGATCAGCTTGGCGATGGCAACCGCGGTGTCGCTCATCCGGTTCGAGAAGCCCCATTCATTGTCGTACCAGGAGAGGATGCTGACGAATTTCTCGTCCATCACCTTGGTCTGGTCGAGCGCGAAGATCGACGAATGCGGATCGTGGTTCATGTCGACCGACACGTTGGGCTGGTCGGTGAAGGTGAGGATGCCCTTCAGCGCACCGCGCTTGGAGGCTTTCACGATCGCCTCGTTGATCTTCTCGACCGTGGTCTTGCGCTTGGCCATGAACTTGAAGTCGACGACCGAGACATTCGGCGTCGGCACGCGCACCGAGATGCCATCGAGACGGCCCTTCAGTTCAGGGATGACCAGGCCGATGGCCTTGGCGGCACCGGTCGAGGTCGGGATGATCGACAGCGCCGCGGCGCGGCCGCGGTAGAGGTCCTTGTGCATGGTGTCGAGCGTCGGCTGGTCGCCGGTATAGGCGTGCACCGTCGTCATGAAGCCCTTGTCGATGCCGCAGGCCTTGTGCAGCACCGAGACCACCGGCGCGAGGCAGTTGGTGGTGCAGGAGGCGTTCGACACGACCAGGTGATCCTTGGTCAGCTTGTCGTCATTGACGCCGAACACCACGGTCAGGTCGGCGCCGTCGCAGGGCGCCGAGACCAGGACGCGCTTGGCGCCAGCCTTCAGGTGGGCGGCGGCCTTGTCGCGGGTGGTGAAGATGCCGGTGCATTCCATCGCCACATCGACGTTCAGCGCCTTGTGCGGCAGCTCGGCCGGATCCTTGATCGCCGTCACCTTGATGCGCTTGCCGGCGACGACGATGTGGTCGCCGTCGACCTTCACCTCGGCCGGGAACCGGCCATGGACCGAATCGAAGCGCAGCAGATGGGCATTGGTCGCCACCGGGCCGAGATCGTTGATCCCGACAACCTCGATATCCTTGCGCTTGCCCTCGACGATGGCGCGCAGGACGTTGCGGCCGATGCGGCCGAAGCCGTTGATGAAGACGCGAACGGTCATGAGATCCTTCTCCTTGGCAGCTGGCAGGTCGCGCAAGACGCCTGCCCCATTTCCTCGATCCGCGCCGGCAATCGGCGCCCTATTGTGACATCCCGAGGGCCTGGAAGGTCCTCGGGAGAGGTTTCAAGCGGTATCGGCCGATCCGGGCCAGCACCGCCTCTGCCACGGCTTCCGCCGTGCTGTTTCAGCCGATCCGGGCGAGCGCCGCCTCGGCCACGGCTTCCGCCGTGATTCCGAAATGCTTGTAGAGCTCCTTGTAGGGCGCCGAGGCACCAAAGCCCGACATACCCACGAAGATGCCGTCCGAACCGATCAGCGCGTCCCAGCCCCAGCGGACCGCGGCCTCGACCGCGACCTTCACCGGCGCCTCGCCGACCACCTTGGCCCTGACATCGGCCGGCTGGCCGAGGAACAGTTCGAG
The DNA here is from genome assembly GCA_017304475.1 of Hyphomicrobiales bacterium. Lineage (GTDB taxonomy): Bacteria > Pseudomonadota > Alphaproteobacteria > Rhizobiales > Phreatobacteraceae > Phreatobacter. The sequence goes on from JAFKKV010000023.1 coordinate 84,558, forward strand.
CGAAGGCACGGAGACGACGCGCGCACGCACGCCCTTGTCGGCGAGCAGCTTGCGCGCGCCGACTGCGATCTCCACCTCGGAGCCGGTGGCGAAAATCGTCACCTGGGCCTTGCCGCCCTCGGCGGCAACCAGCTCATAGGCACCACCGGCGCTCTGGTTGGTCTTCACCTCGGTGCGCAGCTGCGGCAGGTTCTGGCGGGTCAGCGCCAGCACGCTCGGGCCCTCGGCCCGGTTCAGCGCCAGTTCCCAGCACTCGGCCACTTCCACCGCATCGGCGGGGCGGAACACCCGCATGTTCGGGATCGCGCGCAAGGCCGCGAGATGCTCGACCGGCTGGTGGGTCGGACCGTCTTCGCCAAGCCCGATCGAGTCATGGGTCATGACATAGACGACGCTCGTGCCCATCAGCGCCGCCAGCCGCATGGCGGGCCGCGCATAGTCGGTGAACACCAGGAAGGTGGCCCCGTTCGGGGCGAAGCCGCCATGCAGCGCGATGCCGTTCATGGCCGCGGCCATGGCATGTTCGCGAATGCCGTAGTGAATGTAGCGGCCCTTCGGGTTCTTCGCCGAAAAGGCCTGAACCGACTTGGCCTTGGTATTGTTCGAGCCGGTGAGATCGGCAGAGCCCGCCAGGAATTCCGGCATGGCCGGCACGATCGCCTCGATGGCGAGTTCCGACGACTTGCGGGTGGCGATGTTCTGCGGCGTCGCGAGAAGCGCCTTCTTGTGGGCCGCGAAGGCCTTGGCGAGCTTGGCCGGCCGCTCGCCTTTGAGGCGGCGCTCCAGCTCGGCGCGCTTCTTCGGCGACATCTCGGCCATCCGGCCTTCCCACTCCTTGCGCACGGCGGCGCCACGGCCGCCGGCCTCGCGCCAGGCCTTCAGCACGTCGGCCGGCACGCTGAACGGCTCGGCGGCGATGCCGAGCTTCTCCTTGGCGGCCTTGAGCTCCTCGGCGCCCAGGGGCTCGCCATGGGCTTTCGAGGTGCCGGCCTTCTTCGGCGCGCCATAACCGATCACCGTCTTGCAGGCGATCAGCGACGGCTTGCCGGACTTCTTCGCCCGCTCGATGGCGGCGGCGATCGCGTCGGTGTCGTGGCCATTGATCCGCTCCGCACGCCAGCCGGCGGCCTGGAAGCGCTTCACCTGGTCGACCGAATCGGCGAGCGACAGCGGGCCGTCGATGGAAATGTCGTTGTCGTCGAACAGCACGATCAGCTTGTTCAGCTTCCAGTGCCCGGCCATGGCGATGGCTTCCTGCGACACGCCTTCCATCAGGTCACCGTCGGAAGCGATGACATAGGTGTGGTGGTCGACCGCCTTCTTGCCGAACTCGGCCGCCAGCATCTTCTCCGCCAGCGCCATGCCGACCGCGGTGGCGATGCCCTGGCCGAGCGGACCGGTGGTGGTCTCCACACCCTTGGTAATGAAGTTCTCGGGATGGCCCGGCGTCTTCGAGCCCATCTGGCGGAAGCGCTTGATCTCGTCGAGGCTCATCTCCGGCGTACCGGTCAGGTAGAGCAGCGCATAGATCAGCATCGAGCCGTGGCCGGCGGACAGCACGAAACGGTCGCGGTCGGGCCAGGCCGGGTCGGCGGCGTCGAATTTCAGGAATTGGGTGAACAGCACGGTCGCGATGTCGGCGGTGCCCATGGGCATGCCGGGATGGCCGGACTTGGCCTGCTCGACGGCGTCCATGGCCAGCGAACGGATCGCATTGGCCATTGGCCCGAGTTTGTCGCGCGACGGAATGGCAGACGGCATGGATCACGGCTCCCTTGCGCGCGCCCGCCGATCTTGAACCCTGACGACGCGCGGCCGATAGAAAAAGCCCCGAAAGTCGGAGATTTCGGGGTCGATAGGCCGCGTGTCCTAACAGCGGTGGGCTTTGAGTCAATGGCCTCGAACGGCTGAGAGCCAAGCGTTTTGTCGCGGCGCGCGCCAAAACGCGGCGTTGCGCCCCTCCATCAGCCGCCTTCGACCCGTCCGATCTTCTTCACGGCGGTGATCAGGCGTGCCGAATCGGCAGCGACGAAACGGGCGAATTCCGGTGCATCCTGATAGGCCGGCGGGCTGCCGGCATTGTCGAAGACGCGGCGGATCTCCGGGTCGGCCATGACGGTGCGCATGCCGTCGCGCAGCTTCGTGACGATCTCCGCCGGCAGGCCGGCAGGCCCGAACAGGCCGGCCCAGATGTAGAATTCGACATCGCCGAAGCCGAGTTCCTTGAAGGTCGGGGTGTCCGGGAAGCTCGCGACCCGTTCGGCGCCGAAATTGGCGAGCACCCGGACGGTGCCGGCCTCGACCTGGGGCTTCAGCACGCCGGGCGCCGAGGCGAGCGCCAGGATGTTGCCGGAGATCAGGTCGGTCAGCGCCGGTCCGGCGCCACGATAGGGGATGTGGTTCATCCGGATGCCGGCATTGGTGGCGAACATCTCCATGGAGACGTGCAGCGTGCCGTAGGGGCCGGACGAGCCGTAGGGAATGACGCCCGGCCGGGCCTTGGCGTCGGCGACGAGATCGGCGACGGTACGCCACGGCGCCTTGGCATGGACCGCCAGAACGGTCGGATCGGCCAGGACACGCGCGATCGGAACCAGCTGATCGACCTCATACTGCACCGGCCGGCCCATCAGGCGGTCGGCCTCGGGCAGAACCGCGAGCGACGACAGGGTCATCAGCAAGGTGTGGCCATCCGGCGTCGCGCGTGCCACGGCGGTATTGCCGATGCCGCCGCCGGCGCCGCCCCTGTTGTCGACGACGACCGGACGCCCCAGGATCTTTTCCAGCGCCTGGGCGACCGGCCGGGCCGCGAGGTCGGCCTGGCCGCCGGGCGGGAACGGCACGACGAGCCGTATCGCCTGGGATGGCCAGGCGCCCTGGGCGCCGGCCGGCGCGATCGAGCCGAGAAGAGAGAAGCCGGCCGCGCCGGTGATGAAGTCACGCCGATCCATAGGTCCCCAACCCTTCATGTCATCTTGCCGGCGGCGCGTAATCGCGCCGCCCGTCTGCCGGTCCCGGCGGCCTCAGCCGATCGGATTTTCGAGCCGGCCGATGCCGGAGATCTCGATGGCGACGACATCGCCTGCGTCCAAAAACTTCGGCGGCGTGAAGCCGATGCCGACACCGACCGGCGTGCCGGTGGCGATGACGTCGCCGGGCTCCAGCGCGATCACCGACGAGATCGTCTCGATCAGCGTCGGGATGTCGAAGATCAGGTCGGAAACCACCGCGTCCTGGCGCAGCTCCCCATTGACCCAGGTCTTCAAGGTCAATTTGGCGGGATCACCGGCCGCCTCGGCGGTGAGGATCGCCGGGCCCATCGGGCAGAAGGTGTCGATACCCTTGCCGATCAGCCACTGGCGATGCTTCTGCTGCAGGGTGCGGGCCGTGACGTCGTTGATCACGGTATAGCCGAAGACATGGGCCAGCGCGTCGGCCTTGGCGATGCCGCGCCCGCCGGTGCCGATGACGACGCCGAGCTCGCCTTCGTAATCGACCGACCGGGTCGGATCGAGCGACCCCAGGACCGTCTCGCCGGTGCCGATCACCGCGCTCGGCGGCTTGGAAAACACCACCGGCGCCTCCGGCACCACTTCCTTGGCGGTCGAATCGAAACCGCTGCGGGCAAATTCCTTGGCGTGCTCGTGATAATTCTTGCCGACGCAGAAGACATTGCGCGGCGGCCGCGGGATCGGCGCCAGCAGCTTGACCGAATCGGTCGGCAAAGCGGCGTCGAGAGAGCCCTCGATCCGCCCCTTCAGCTCGGCCCAGCCCGTGATGAGGGCGAGCATGGAGGTGGCGGCGGGACCGGCGGAGGCTGCCAGCGGCCGGACCGAAGCCCCGTCGGCGCTGAGAACCGCGACCCGTCGCTCACCCTTGATTTCAATCGTCGCAAGCCGCACCGGTACTCTCCTCAATCGATTGCAGCAGTTTCCGCCGGGGTTATAGCACCGCCGGTCGCCGCGGCCAGGGCCGCAAGGCAGCCATTCACACCTGCATGGGCGCGGCCGGCCCGGGGCGCGGTAGACGGCGCTGCGGGAAAGCCACAAGATGCCACATCCGGTCCATGTCGCGCCGCCGTCCAGGCCATCGGCCGTTGACGCTGTTTGACCCCCTCGCGTAGGGTCGGCATCACGGTCACGGGCGCCCGACGGTCGTCCTTCACGCTCAATTTCACGGCAGGTCCGCGTTTGTCATCCCCGGCCGACCCTTCGCGACTCGAGACGGCGGCACACCGACTGAAGTCAGCCCTCGCTGCGCTTGAGACGGCGGTCGCGCGCCGCATCGAAGGCGACCTCAGTCACGGGGCGCTCAACCTGCAGCTCGATGCGACGCAGAGCGACCGCGCCCGGCTCGCCGAGGAACTCGACCGGGCGGCCGAGCGAATCGCCGCGCTGGAAGCAGCCAATCGCGACGTGGCCGGCCGCCTCGACCAGACCATGGGCGCGATCCGCAGCGTCCTCGCGACGCACGGGGTCTGACCGCCATGGCCCATGTCAACGTGACCATCAATGGCCGGCAGTTCCGCATGGCCTGCGACGACGGCCAGGAAGACCACCTGATGCGGCTCGCCGCCGATGTCGACGGCAAGGTCGATCAGTTGAGGGGCGCCTTCGGCGAGATCGGCGACACCCGGTTGACCGTCATGGCGGCGATCATGGTCGCCGACGAAATGGCCGACATGAAGCGGCGCCTGCGCGCGGCCGAGACCGAACTTGCCGAATTGCGCGACGTCCGGGGCGCCATGGAGAAAGAGGCCGAGGCGCGCGAAGCGTCGACCGCGCGCATGGTCGACGAGGCCGCCCAGGCGGTGGAGCGCATCGTCGCCCAGTTGAACGCGCCGCCGCGCAGCGCGGGGTAACATCCCGATCATGACGCGCCGGGACCGCCCCGGCGCCGGAGGCGCCCGTGACGGAGCCGATCACAGCCCGGGACGCCCTGACGATCGCGCGGATATGCCGCGTCAACCATGCCGGCGAACACGGCGCCATCCGCATCTACGGCGCCCAGATCGCGGTCGCCCGCCATCTCTATCCCGATATCGTCGCCGAACTCGCAGAGATGCGCGATCATGAGATCCGGCATCGCGGGCTCTTTGCCGAAGCCATGCCCGCGCGCCATTCAAGACCGTGCCGCATCATGACCCTGTGGGCTCTCGGCGGTTCGGTCCTCGGGCTTGCCACCGCCCTGCTCGGCCGCCAGAGGATCTGGATCTGCACCGCGGCCGTCGAGGAGGCCGTCCATCGGCATCTCGACGACCAGCTGCGCTTCCTCGCCGGGCGCGACGCCGGCCTGCAGGCCGCCATCCTCGACATCCGCGCCGAGGAGCTCGCCCATCTCGCCAATGCCGAGGCGAAACTCGGGCCGGCCTCGGCCGCCGACCAGGCGCTTCGCCGTGTCATCGCGGCGCTCACCGACATTCTGATCTGGCTTTCGACCTGGGGCGATTCGCGCCGCATGGCCGCCGATCTGAAGCCTTTCCGAGCGCCGGACTGAGACCTGACCCGCCGAGGACGGAAGCGGTCATCTCCGAACGTAACGCTTTGTTCACCACGCGCGACCAACGACGGCGGAGAACCACGGCAACCCTCTGGCAAGCTCTCCGTGTCATGTTGTCTGTAAACGGATGGCATATTAAATCGGGGTCAAGGGCGATCGCGACCGTCACCACCCGCCGCCCCCGCAAGGGAGCGCGGACCGGCGGTCGCCACCCTGTCGAACCCGCTCCGGAGACGGCATGACCATGATGCAAAGCAGCGCCTCATCCATCGAACTCGACCTGATGGATGCACCGCCGGAACAGCCTCGGCGGTCGTGGGGCGTGGTGCTGGCCAAGGCCGACCAGGGCAGCGGCGCCGAGCCCAAGGTCGAGGCCCGGGTGACCATGTATGCCGACCGTTCGCGCTTCTTCGTCGCCTATCCCGGCGGCAAGGAGGAAATCCTGTCGCCGATCCAGTTCGTGGCGCTGGTGCTCGAACTGAAGCGCTCCGGCCGCTTCCTGTTCGACCGAAAGCGCCAGTAGCGGCAATCCGCCTGCCCCTTACGGGCGGTTTCGCTTGTCCCCATATACGTTTTCCTGTATTGCGGCGCTCATCTGCGGATCGACCAATGGTCGGAACCGTCGGTGCGACGGGGCGGTTCGCCGTTCCGGAGCGGGCGTCAGACGTCCCGCTTGCTCTGCGTCCACGCCGTGGCCCCCGACGGGCTGCCGCCTTTGGACGGGGCCCGTTCCGGCGCCGGTCACGATCCGCCAGCCACATCGCACATCACCGTCATCCGCGCGGGTTGCGCCCATTGAGCCGTTTTCGGCCAATGTCGGACGCGATTTCAGCCCCTCGTCCGGCCTACGCGGAACCGACGGCCTTTCAACACAACCCGGCGCAACAACGGGCTCAAGGGACAGACACGTATGGCAACCGCCAGCAGCATGAACCCCACTCGCGACGATTTCGCCGCGCTCCTCACCGAGAGCTTCGGTAAGACGGAAATGAACGAAGGTTCCGTGATCAAGGGAACCGTCGTCGGGATCGAGAAGGATCTCGCGATCATCGACGTGGGCCTGAAGACCGAAGGCCGTGTCGCGCTGAAGGAATTCACCGGCCCCGGCCGTGAAGGCGAGATCAAGATCGGCGACGTCGTCGAGGTCTATCTGGAGCGCGTCGAGAACGCGCTCGGCGAAGCCGTCATCTCGCGCGACAAGGCTCGCCGCGAAGAGAGCTGGGTGAAGCTCGAAAAGGCCTTCACGGCCAATGAGAAGGTCACCGGCACGATCTTCAATACGGTGAAGGGCGGCTATACCGTCGATCTCGACGGCGCCGTGGCCTTCCTGCCGCGCAGCCAGGTCGACATCCGCCCGATCCGCGACGTCGGCCCGCTGATGAACTCGCCGCAGCCGTTCCAGATCCTCAAGATGGATCGCCGCCGCGGCAATATCGTGGTGTCGCGCCGCACGGTTCTCGAAGAGACCCGCGCCGAGCAGCGTCACGAGCTGGTGCAGAACCTCGAAGAGGGCCAGATCATCGACGGCGTGGTCAAGAACATCACCGATTACGGTGCGTTCGTCGACCTCGGCGGCATTGACGGCCTGCTGCATGTCACCGACATCGCCTGGCGTCGCGTCAACCACCCCTCGGAGGTCCTCACGATCGGCCAGACCGTCAAGGTCAAGATCGTCAAGATCAACCACGAGACGCACCGCATCTCGCTCGGCATGAAGCAGCTGCTCGACGATCCGTGGCAGGGCATCGAGGCCAAGTACCCGATCAATGCCAAGTTCAAGGGCCGGGTCACCAACATCACCGACTACGGCGCCTTCGTGGAGCTGGAGCCGGGCATCGAGGGCCTCATCCACGTTTCCGAGATGAGCTGGACCAAGAAGAACGTCCATCCGGGCAAGATCGTTTCCACCTCGCAGGAAGTGGAAGTGTCGATCCTGGAGGTCGATTCCTCGAAGCGCCGCATTTCGCTCGGCCTCAAGCAGACGCTGCAGAACCCCTGGGAGGCCTTCGTCGAGAAGTTCCCGATCGGTTCGGTCGTCGAGGGCGAAGTCAAGAACAAGACCGAGTTCGGTCTGTTCCTGGGCCTCGAGGGCGATGTGGACGGCATGGTTCACCTGTCCGATCTCGACTGGAACCGTCCGGGCGAGCAGGTCATCGAGGAGTTCAAGAAGGGCGACATCATCCGCGCCCAGGTCCTCGACGTCGACGTGGAGAAGGAGCGCATCTCGCTCGGCCTGAAGCAGGTCGGCGGCGATCCCTTCGCTGACGCCGGCGAGCTGCGCAAAGGCCAGATCGTCACCTGCGAAGTGATCGACGTGAAGGAAGGCGGCATCGACGTGAAGCTGACCGGCACCGATCTCACGACCTTCGTGAAGCGGTCCGAGCTGGCCCGCGACCGTGCCGACCAGCGCCCCGAGCGTTTCGCCGCCGGCGAAAAGGTCGACGCCCGCGTCATCATGTTCGATCGCAAGGCCCGCAAGGTCCAGGTGTCGATCAAGGCGCTGGAAGTGGCCGAGGAGAAGGAAGCCATGGCCACCTACGGCTCGGCCGACTCGGGCGCTTCGCTTGGCGACATCCTGGGCGCCGCCCTCAAGGCGCGCACCGACAACAAGAAGTGAGCCGATCGGGCCTTCGGGCCCGACCGCAGCCTTCAAGCCCCGCGCGGAGCCATCCGCGCGGGGTTTTCTTTTGCCTGGAGCCTTGCGCCGTCGCCTGCCCCATCGCCGGCGCGCCCGCGGCCCCGGGGGACTATCGATCGGCCCGCTGGCGCAACCGTGGGAATGGCTCGATGATCCCGGCATCGCCATCAGGAGGATCCCGATGCCCGAAGGCCCGGCGCGGATACTGAACCAGCGCATCAGCATCGCCTGCACGGACGGCGTGGCGGACGTCCGCCTCAGTCGCCCCGACAAGATGAACGCCCTCGACCCGGCCATGTTCGACGCCCTGATCGAGGCCGGCGAGACGCTTCGGCAAGAGGCCGGCGTCAGGGCCGTGGTGCTCTCGGGCGAAGGCAAGGGCTTTTGCGCCGGCCTGGATATGGGCCTGTTCCAGTCGATGGCCTCCGGCGGCAGCGTATTGGGCGACCTCAGGCCGAGAACGCACGGCGCCGCCAACCGGGCACAGCAGGCGGTGCTGGTCTGGCGCTCGCTGGCGGTGCCGGTGATCGCGGCCATTCATGGCGTGGCGCTGGGCGGCGGTTTCCAGATCGCGCTCGGCGCCGACATCCGCTATGTCGCGCCCGACGCCAGGCTCTCGATCCTGGAAATCAAATGGGGCCTGGTGCCCGATATGGCCGGCGTCGCGCTGATGCGCGAACTGGCGCGTGCCGACGTGATCCGGGAATTGACCTTCACCGGCCGAATGTTTTCCGGCACCGAGGCGCTGGCACTGGGTTTCGCGACGGCCGTCCATGCCGATCCACGCGCGGCGGCGCTCGCAACGGCGCGCGACATAGCCGGACGAAACCCGGACGCGGTGCGGGCGGCCAAGCGCCTCATGAATCTCGCGGGCGACGGTTCGGTCGCCGAGATCCTGCAGGCGGAGTCGAACGAACAGGCCGCGCTGATCGGCTCAGCCAATCAGATCGAGGCGGTCATGGCCGGTGTCGAGAAGCGGGCGCCGGTATTTCGCCCGCCGCCGGCCTGACGAAGCGGTCCTGCAGGGGGCGCTGACCGGTCTTCTTACGGTGAACGCGGCGGACAAGACCCGCCGCGTCCTATCGATCGTCGAGCCGACATGGTCGGCCCGTGAAGCGCGACAGCCCTAGCCTCAGAGGCTCGCCATCACGCGGGTGACCGCGTTGGAATAGGCCGTCCGCGTGCAGGAGGAGGCCAGGCCGCGATTGTGCAGGGCCGCGGCGCCCGCGCTGGTGCCGCAGCGCTGATAGGCAATGGCGAGATGACGCATGCCCCATTCCAGGCCCGCGCCGCAGGAATTGAGCGCCGAGGTCGGCCCTGTATAGCCGAGACCGCGGGCGGTCGCCGGCTTGATCTGCAGCGGCCCCAGTTCGCCGGCACGGCCGACGGCCTGACAGCGCAGGTGGCTTTCGACCCGGGCCACCGCGATCGCGAAGCGCGCGGGAACGCCGTGACGGCCGGCCACCTCGGCGACGCGCCGGGCGACCGACGAGGTCATTTCGATGGTCTCGCCGCCGGCCTGGGCCCGGCCGCGACGGGTCGCGGGCTGAGCGGCAGCCTGGGTGGCAGGGGCGGTGTTCCGCGCGAAGATGGCGGCCCAGGACATGTCCTGGCTGTAGATTTCATCGGCCTTGGCTGAAGTCGTCAATGCTGCGGAGGTCGCGATAATAGCAAAAAAAGCCAAATGCATGGAAAAGCGGCAAAACGCCGCGTTTCGAACGATCATCATTTCTTGTTCCTAAGTATAGGCCCGCGCATCAAAGGTCGATGCCAGCAGCAGCCACGTCCCGTCATTCACCCTTGCCGGTCACTCAATTGACCCAAGGGAACGCATTCATCTGAAACGGGACCAACGCGGCGGCTTATATTCACAAAAATTTCGCGTGGCAATATTTTTATATTTTGACCTTGACCTGCGTCCGAATCGACACGCTCGCGACCGAGCAGATCGCGCCGTCCGCCGGGCCACGCCACCGGCGCTTCGGCCCGGTTGCCTGCCCGCGCCGGGACCATTAACTGCTAGGCTGCAAGCCTCGACAGGAGCCGTCGCATGTCCAACCTCAAGGTCGCCATCGTTCAGGTCACCCCGTTCGAGCAGAACGCCTCGATCGTCTGGGATACCGGCACCATGAAAGCGGCGATCGTCGACCCCGGCGGCGACCTGCCGCGTATCCTCGCGGCGCTAAAGGAACTGAAGGTGACGCCGGAGAAGATCCTGATCACCCATGGCCATATCGACCATGCCGGCGGCGCGGCGGAACTCGCCGAGACTCTCAAGATCCCGGTCGAGGGTCCGCACATCGCCGATGACGTGATCATCAAGAGCCTGCCGATCCAGGCGCAGAATTTCGGCATGACCGGCGTGCGCACGGTCGTCCCCGATCGCTGGCTCGAAGAGGGCGACAAGGTCACGGTCGGCGACCTCACCTTCGACGTGCTGCACGTCCCTGGACATGCCCCCGGCCATGTCGTCTTCGTCCACCACGCTTCCGAATTCGCTCTGGTCGGCGACACCGTGTTCCAGGGCTCGGTCGGACGGACGGATCTCTATGGCGGCGACCACGATCTGCTGATCAAGGGGATCAAGGAAAAGCTGCTGCCGCTCGGCGACGATTTCGCGGTGCTGCCCGGCCATGGGCCTGCGACCACGCTCGGTCGCGAGCGGACCAGCAATCCCTTCCTCGCCGACTGATCCGCCGGGGATGCGGCCGCGTATCTGCCCGGACCGATCCGGCCAGGCGCTCACCTGGGCGCACTTAGCGTTGGAGCGAAAGTGTCCGGCCTTGCGAAACCCGGCATTGGCGACGCGACGGCGCTGCGGCAAACTGGCGCGGCTGCACGACGAAGGAGAAAATCCGCCGTGATACCGTCGAGATTTTGCCTTGGGCGAAGGCTACCTCTTGCCACTATCCGCAATTCCCCTCATGTTTCGTGACATATCGGCGAAACAGTTCATCTGGTACTTGCCAAACCGGATGCGCGGGGGTCTTTCGCGCCAAACGCTTGATCGGGACGACCCTTGTTTCAGACCCTCGTGACCTTCGTCCGCGACCGCATCGGCTTCAAGCGGATCGTGCTCGGTGTTTCCCTGGCGATGCTCGCCGTCGCCATCTATGTGCTCGTCCACAAGCTCAAGCACATCAACTGGTCGAAGGTGTTCACCGCGATCTCCGAGATCGGTCCGGGCACCTTGATCGTCGCCGGCCTGTTCACGGCGGCCGCCTATCTGACGCTGACCGTCTACGACTATTTCGCCACCCGCACGATCGGCCGCGACGACATCCCCTACCCGGCCTGCGCGATGGGCTCGTTCACCAGCTATTCGATCGCGCATAATCTCGGAGCGACGGTGTTCACCGCCGCCGTGGTGCGCTACCTCGTCTATTCCCGCTACAAGATCACCGCCCCGGAAGTGGTCAAGCTGTGCTTCATCGCCGGCCTCACCTTCTGGCTCGGCAATGCCACCGTGCTCGGCCTCGGCTTCGTGCTGGAGCCTGAGGTCGTCACCCCTGTTGTCGAAGCCTTCGGTATCGGCGGCTCGACCGTGCGCATGGTCGGCATCGGCATTCTGGTCGCCCTGGTCGGCTGGCTGATCTTCGTCGGCACGCCGCGCAAGTTCGGCCGTGGCGCCTGGGTCATCAAGTTGCCGTCGGCCAAGTTGACCGCCTTGCAGATGGTCATCGGCATAGTCGATCTCGCTTGCTGCGCGGCCATTCTCTACGTCCTGCTGATGGCCATGCCGCATGCGCCCGACGTGCCGTTCCAGGCCGTCGCGGTGATCTTCTGCGCCTCCATGCTGCTCGGCTTCGCCACCCACGCCCCGGGTGCCGCCGGTGCCTTCGAGGCAACCTTGCTCATCGCCCTGCCGCCGCTCGGTTTCCGGCCGGAATCGGTGGTGGCGGCCTTCATCCTGTTCCGCCTCTATTATTTCATCGCGCCGTTCCTGCTGGCGCTCAGCCTGCTGGCGATCCGCGAACTGACCAGCGGCCACCGTTCTCTCGACCACCTGAAGGAGAGCATGGCGGCGATCCGCGCGGCCGAGGCGAGCCACGAAGCGGCCAAGCACCCCGCCGTCAAGCCGGGACCGGCCGAGTAAGCGTTTACGCTGTTCGCCCGGGCGGCTAGAAGGGACGCGTTCCCACAACGCGTCCCCCGAGGCCGTCATGCCCCGCATCCTGGTGTTTTCCGGCTCGATCCGGTCCGGCTCGTTCAACGGCAAGCTCGCCGCGGTGGCCGCCACCGAATTCGCCCGGCTCGATGTCGACGTGACCCATATCTCGCTCGGCGACTATCCGATGCCGATCTATGACGGCGACCTGGAGAGCGCCTCCGGCCCGCCGGACAATGCGGTCAAGCTGAAGCGGCTGTTCTGCGCGCATCAGGGCATTTTCATCGCCGGTCCGGAATATAATGCCGGCATCACGCCGCTCCTGAAGAACACCATCGACTGGGTCAGCCGGGTTCGCGAGGACGGCGAGCCGCCGCTCGCCGCCTACCGGAACCGCGTCTTTGCACTTGGCTCGGCCTCGCCGGGCGGCTATGGCGGCATGCGCTCGCAGATCGCAACGCGCCAATCGCTGGAGCTTGGCTGCGGCGCCCACCTCATCCCGGAAACCTGCGCGGTCTCGGCCGCGCATCAGGCCTTCGACGAAGCCGGCAACCTGAAGGACGAGCGCAGCCGCGCCAGCCTCCTCGCCTGCTGCAAGTCGCTGGTCGAGAAAGCGGCGGCCTACCGATGACCCTGACCAGCAACCAAGACCCGCGCACCAAACTGTTCGTCGCGCTCGACCTGCCGAGCCTCGCGGAAGCCGAACGCCTGGTGAGCCGGCTCGGCGACCGCGTGACGCATTACAAGATCGGCTACCGGCTCGGCTATTCCGACGGCATCGCCTTCGGCCGCGAGCTCGCGGCCTCGGGCAAGAGCATCTTCTTCGACCTGAAGCTGCACGACATCGACAACACGGTTCGCGAGGGCGTCGAGTCGATCGTCAAGACCGGCGCGCACTATCTCACCGTTCACGCCTATCCGCAGACCATGAAGGCGGCGGCCGCCGGCCGGGCGGGCTCGCACCTGAAAATCCTGGCGGTGACCATCCTCACCTCCTGGAACGATATCGACTGCGCCGAGGCCGGCTATGCGGGCAGCGTCGCCTCGCTGGTGCAGAACAAGGCCAAGCAGGCGGTGGCGCTCGGCATGGACGGCATCGTCTGCTCGGCGCAGGAGACCGGTCTCCTGCGGGCCGCCGGCATTCCGGAGAGGGTCGAACTGGTCACGCCGGGCATCCGGCCGGCAGGCTCCGAGATCGGCGACCAGAAGCGCATCGTCACGCCGCAGATCGCGATTGCCGGCGGCGCCGATCGCCTGGTCGTCGGCCGGCCGATCACCGCGGCCGCCGACCCGGTCGCCTCGGCGCAGGCCATCCTTGACGAGATCGCCGTGGCGCTCGGTTGAGCATCGTGGCAAGATTTCGTTGGTCATGACGACTTGAATCCCGGCCCCGCCCGCCCCACCTGGGGGCGGACAGCGATTGTGAGGCGAATGCATGAGGAACTCCGAAGATCCGCGCAAATCCGGCCGTTTCCAGACGGCGCTGACCGGCTTTCTCGGCCTGGCCGGCGGACTTTTCATCGCGATCTTCATGTTCATCCAGCTCAGGGCGGCCTGGAACAATGGCGTGGTCCTGCTCGGACCGGCGGGCCCGAACGCCTGGGATCTCGAATATGAGACCGAGCCGCTGAGCTATATCGTCGCAATGTCGGCCCTGTACCCGGCCGCCATCGTCTGCGGCGTCGCCTTGGCCCTGGCCAGCCTTTTCGTGCTGATGCGCAACCGTAACGGCGCCCGGCGCGACGACTAGCGCCCGTCCGTCGCGGCCGCCTGCCCTAGCCTCCCGGAGGCTCGGCGCGCGCCGCCTTGAGCGCCCGATAGATCCGCCCCATCGCGGCTTCGACCTTCGCCGAATCGTCAGGCTCGGCATTCGACATCATCACGTCGAGGATCGCCGCGTGGGCGGCCAGCGCGCTGCCGGCGAGCGCCTGCCCCTTCGGCGTCAGCTTCAACCGGCGAATGCGGCCGTCTTCGGCGTCCCGCTCACGGGTGACCAGACCGCGCCGTTCCAGATCCGGCAAGGTCATGCTCACCGCGCTCTTGCCAACCAGCAGCCGGCCGGCCAGCTCGCCCTGCGCCAGGTCCGGCTGGCGCGCCAGGTTGGCCAGGATGTCATATTGCGAAAGGCTCAGGCCGAGCGGCTCGAGCGCCGCGGTCATCGCCACTTCGCAAGCGTGGTGGACCCTGACCACGCTCAGCCATGATGCAAAACCCGGAACGTCCCAAGGTCGCCGCCCAGCCTCCGGCTCTTGCAATTGGTTCAGTGATGAACTATTTTGTTCAGTCATGAACTAATTTTAGCTGATCCGACCGCCCTGGGAAAGAGACTGCCATGAAGAGCCTGGCTCTGAAGGCGATGCGCACCGGCTTTCAGCTCGGCAGCGCGATGGCGCCACGCACCACCGGACGCATCGCGCTTCGGCTGTTCCGCAAACCGTTCGACCCGATGGGACCGAACGCCAAGAAACAGCAGGTGATCGAGGCCGGCCGCCAGCTTTTCGCTGGCGCCGAGAGCCGTCGCGTTCCGCATGCCGGCGGCCATGTCCAGGCCTATCATTTTCGGCCGAAGCCCGAGGACGACCGCGGCGAGACCATCGCCGTGGTGCATGGCTGGGCCAATCAGGCCTATTTCATGCGGGCCTTCATCGAGGGGCTGAGGACCGCGGGCTTCCGCGTCGTCGCCTTCGACCTGCCGGCGCATGGCGATTCGACCGGGGCCGAGACCGACCCGTTCGACGGCGCGCGCGCCCTGCAGGCCGTCGCCGCCGCTTTCGGGCCGCTTCACGGCATCGTCGCCTATTCCTTTGGCGGCGCGGTCACCGCCTTCGCCGTCGACGGCAAGCCCCCGCTTGCGGCGCCGCTCATGGTCGGGCGCCTCGCCTTCGTCTCGGCCCCCGACGCGATCGTCGACATTACCAGGCGCTTCGGCGCGATGACCGGGCTCGGACGGGCCGCGCAATCGGCTTTCGAGAAGGCGCTGAGCAGCCGTGGCGGCCGGGCCCTGGATGAGTTGAAGGTCTCGGCCATGCTCGCCCAAAGCGACAGGCCGGTGCTCGTCGTCCATTCGCGCGACGACCGCGAGATCCCGTTCGCCGATGCCGAACGATTGGCTGGGGCAGGCTCGGCGACCGAGTTCGCGCCGATGGAGCGGCTCGGCCATCGCCGCATCCTCTACGCGCCCGAAGTGATCGGGCGGGTCGTCGCATTCATGCAAAAACCAGCTGCTCCGGGACTTTGACGCGGGTTTCGAGGGCCGCCGTCGCACCGTTTCGGGCGGCCTGCGGCCAAGAGAAGCCAGCCCGGGCGCTTGCGCCGGGCTGCCGCCGGGTCTACCTGAACCATAGCCGGGCGGCGACGCCCAAGTTTCAGTGAGACTTGCGGAGCCCTCATGCCGCTCGACACCGACGCCGTGCTCGACCGCCGCCTGTTGCGCAGGAAGCTGACATTCTGGCGTGTCGCCGCCGTGGTCGCGGCGGTTGCGGGGCTTGCGACCGCCGGGTTCTACGGCGCGCGCAGCGCCGGCCTGTTCGCCAGCCGCCACGTCGCGCGGATCGAGGTGAGCGGCCTCATCACCCAGAATGCCGATGTCATCAGGATGATCGATGCGATCGGGCGCAACGACAATGTCCGCGGCATGGTGGTCTCGATCGATTCGCCCGGCGGCACGGTTGCCGGCTCCGAAGCGCTCTACCTGGCGATCCGCCAGGTGGCCGCCAAGAAGCCGACGGTCGCCGTGGTCAACGGCATGGCCGCCTCGGGCGGCTATATCGCCGCCATCGCCACCGATCACATCATCACGCGCGAGACCTCGATCACCGGCTCGATCGGCGTGATCGTGCAATTCCCCAATGTCGTGCGCCTTCTGGACACGGTCGGCGTCAAGGTGGAGGCAGTGCGCTCGACGCCGCTGAAGGCCACGCCGAGCGGCATCGAGCCGACCAGTCCCGAGGCGATCGCGGCGCTGCGCGAAATCGTCACGGACAGCTATCAGTGGTTCCAGCGCCTGGTGAAGGAGCGCCGTGGCCTGAGCGACGACGAATTGCGCATCGCCGCCGACGGCCGGGCCTTTTCCGGCGTCAGGGCGCGCGACATGAAACTGGTCGACGCCATCGGCGGCGAGGACGAGGCGCGCAGCTGGCTGGCTGGCCGCGGCGTGCCGCGCGAACTCGCCATCCGCACCTACCGGCCGGCGCGCCAGGGCAGCCTGCCCTTCATCAATGCGGCCGCGGCGGCGATGGTCGACGCGCTCGGCCTGAGCGCGCTTGGCGAGAAGCTGCGCTCCTCGGGCATCGTCGCGGGCATCGAGCGCTCGGCGCTTGACGGACTCCTGGTCGTCTGGCAGCCTCCAACCCCATGATCCATTTCATAAAATTCAACCGGAGGCGCGCGACGGGCGCGCATCGTCGATGATCAAATCCGAACTGGTCCAAAAGATCGCCGAGCAGAACCCGCAGCTCTACCAGCGCGACGTCGAGAATATCGTCAATGCGATCCTGGATGAGGTCGTCTCGGCGCTGGCGCGGGGCGACCGGGTGGAACTGCGCGGCTTCGGCGCTTTTTCGGTGAAGGCGCGCGGTGCCCGCGTCGGCCGCAACCCGCGCACCGGCGCCCATGTCGCGGTCGATGACAAGGTCGTGCCCTTCTTCAAGACGGGCAAGGAAATGCGCGAGCGGCTGAACCGGGTCTGACCCGCGAGCTTGAAAGGCCTCCAGCATGATCAAGCGTATCGTCAACTGGCTGGTGCTGGCGCCCATCGCGATCGTCGCCGTGGTGCTGGCAGTGGCCAACCGGGCGCCGGTCACGCTCTCCTTCGATCCGTTCTCGCGCGACCTGTCATCGGCCGCGCTGACCATGCCGCTCTTCGTCCTGGTGCTGGCCTCGGTCGCGCTCGGCGTGCTGATCGGCGGGATGGTATCCTGGTGGAAGCAGGGCGTTCATCGCCGGCATGCCCGCAAGGCCGAACAGGAACTCGACGCCGCCCGCGCCGAGATCGAGCGGCTCCGCAACGACCTCGCCAGGAGCGGCGGCACGCCGCCCGCGCCGCATGGCGGTCCCCTCTCCTTCTTTGGCCGTTCGGCTGCGTGACCTGACATGCGTATTGTTTCCGCCGCCGATATCGCCGGCTTGCTGACCCATTCCGAGCTGGTCGATGCGCTGGGCGAAGCCTTTCGCGCCGAAGTCACGGTGCCGCTGCGCCACCACCACCGCATTCCGCAGCCGGACGGCTCGCCGGAGGCCATGCTGCTGCTGATGCCGGCCTGGACCGCCAGCGGCAGCCAGCGTTATGTCGGCACCAAGATCGTCTCGGTCTATCCCGGCAACGGCGCGAAGAACCTGCCGGCGATCTATGGCAGCTATATCCTGTCGAGCGGCGAGACCGGAGCACCGCTCGCCGTGCTCGACGGCACCGAGCTGACGGTCTGGCGCACCGCCTGCGCCAGCGCGCTGGCATCGCGCTCGCTGTCGCGCAAGGACGCCTCGCACCATGTCATGGTCGGCGCCGGCGCGCTCGCGCCGCACCTGATCCGCGCCCATGCCGCGGTCCGGCCGATCCGCCACGTGACCATCTGGAACCGATCGCGCGAGCGCGCGGCCGAACTGGCCGAGGGTCTGAAGGGCACCTTGCCCGGCATCACCATCACGGTCGGCACCGACCTGCAGGCCGCGGTCGGCGAGGCCGACATCGTCTCCTGCGCCACCATCTCGACCAATCCGATCGTCTCCGGCGACTGGCTGAAGCCCGGCGCCCATCTCGACCTGGTCGGCGGCTACACGCCGTCCATGCGCGAGACGGATGATGCGGCGGTCAAGCGCGCCAGCCTGTTCGTCGACACCTATACCGGCGGCCTGCACGAGGCCGGCGACATCGTCGACCCGATCAAGCGCGGCATCATCACCGAAGCCGATGTTAAGGCCGACCTGTTCGATCTCGCCCGGGGCAAGCATCCCGGGCGGACATCCGAGAGCGAGATAACCCTGTTCAAATCCGTGGGCACGGCGCTCGAGGATCTCGCCGCCGCCATGCTGGTCTGGCACTCGCTGAAGCACTGAACGGTTTGCCCGCAGGTCCAGGCGATCTGCCGCTTCACGGCGTGCCGGACGCCATCTCGGGATTGGCGATCCAGGCCTCCTGACCGGCGGTCTCGATTGCGCCCGGACGGGCCCGGCGCACGGCCATGATCGCCGCCTCGGCCGGCAGGCCGCGTTCGACCAGCAGGCGCGCGGCGATCATGCCGGAGCGACCGAGGCCGGCCCGGCAATGGATGACCAGCCGCCCGCCCCGATCGAGCGCGGCACGAAGTTCGCCCGCCAGGGCACGCCAGGCGGACAGGTCGCGCGGCGTCCCGTAATCGGCGATAGGATATCTCAGCCAGCGAATACCCTGCCCGCCGAGACGCCGCCCGAGCCCGGCCGCATCGGCGAATTCGCGATCCTCGACCAGGCTCAAGAGCATGGTCGCATGCCAGGCCGCGATGGCGGCGAGGTCGCCGTCGAGATCGCCGTCGCGGCCAGGACAATGGGTCAGCGCGATCGCCCATGGCGGATCGAGTGCCAGGTCGGACAACCGGGCTCCTGCACCCGGATCGGTCACGGGCGTCTCCGTTCCTCAGGCACCGGCCCTGGCGAAGGCCGCGAGGCGTTCGCTCAGCGCGGCGAGGTGCTGCTGGATCTCGGGGAACCGGCCGCTGCGCACGCGCGTCGCCTCGTTCATATAGAGCCCGCGATTCATTTCGATCTGCAGGCTGTGGACGCCGTTCTTCGGGTCACCGTGTTTGCGCACGGCTTCCGCCCCGACGTAATGGGCATTGACCGTGACCTTGTAGCCGAAGCCGGTCAAGGTTTCCGCCACGACGTCGACCAGCGCCCGGCCGCAGGTCGTGCCGTTGCGGTCGCCGAGGTCGAAATCGGAGCGGCGCGTGCCGGCATCCGGGCCGTTGCCGGCGATGAACTCCGACATGCTGTGGCAGCTCAGGTGGTAGGCGACGCCGAAGCGTTCGCGGAACCCGGCGATCAGCCGCGCCAGTTCGTTGTGATAGGGCCAGTAATAGCCGGCGAGGCGCGCCTCGACATCGGCGACCGCGAGCTTGCCGTCATAGATCGGCCTGGTGCCCGCGCAGACCATGGGAATGAGCCCGATGCCGGTGCTGGTTTTGGGCGAGGGCTTGAGCGGCACCGGCCAGGGCCCGTCGAGGCTCTCCGGATCGATATCGAGCTCGTGGCGATTGGGGTCGATGAAGGCATTGGGGAAAGCCGCATAAAGCCAGGTCGCGCCCGACCCCGTCACCCCGGAATAGAGCTCCTCGACAAAGGACGAGACCGATTTCTGCAGGTCGGTCAGCGAAGCGATGCTGCGGAAATGGCGCGGATATTCGGACCCGCTTCGGGGAATGTCGAAGACGACCGGCGCCGGCGCCGTTTCGGGATCGCGGCGCGCGAAGACGCCGGGCAGAAGGTCCACTTTCATCTCACTTCTCCAGAAGCCGATTGAATGTCCAGGCCGTCGCCGGCGGGCGGATTTCGCCATCGATCGATGCGGAACGCCGCAAGCGGCGTTTCGGTGCGGCCATCGAGGATCAGCTCGCTCATGATCTGGCCGATGCCCGGGCCGAGCTGAAAGCCGTGGCCGGAAAAGCCGAAGGCATGGAACAGGCCCGGCGTCGTCAGGCTTTCGCCAATGACCGGGATGCGATCGGGCATCTGGCCGTCAATGCCGCTCCAGGAGCGAATGACATGGGCACCGGCGAGCGCCGGGACGAGCTCGACCGCCAGATCGACCGCGCGCATGGTCGGCTCGGGCAGTGGGCGTGACCACGGCGCCGCCGGATCCGCCTCGCCATAACCGCCACCGATGATCACATTGCCGCGCGGGATCTGGCGCAGATAGACATTGCCGCCGACCACACCGAGATTGGGCTTGATGAAATAGTCGATCGGCTCGGTCACCAGCATGTTGGGGCTGAGCGGCTGGATCGGCACCGCCTCGCCGAAGGCGGCGGCGACCGCGCCACCCCAGAAGCCGGCGGTGTTCAGCAGGACCTTGGCCCGAAACTCTTCGCCGGCCCGGCTTTCGAGCACGAAACCGGTATCGTCGCGCCGATAGCCGATGATTTCGGTCTGCTCGCGAATGACCGCGCCGGCGACGCGCGCGGCATTGGCGAGCGCCGGCGCCAGCAGCCGTGGATTGGCCGAGCCGTCGTCGGGCGCCAGCGAACCGGCGACGACCTTCGGCCCGAGCCAGGGATATTCGCTGTGAATGGCGTTGCGGCCGACCATCAGCAGGCTGAGGCCATGGGCGCGTGCGACATCGAGATAGGCGACGAGATCAGCCTCCTCGGCCTCGTCGCGGGCGAGCTTCAGATGGCCAGTCTTGGCGAATTCGGCATCGGTGCCGACGAGGCTCTCGAGCCGTTTCCAGATCTCCAGGGAACGGCGGGCAATGGGCAGTTCCGCGGGGTTACGGCCCTGCTGGCGGACGCCACCGAAATTCACGCCGGTCGCCTGGCCGCCGACCAGGCCACGCTCGACGAGCAGGACGCGGCTCGCCCGGAGCGACAGGTGCAGCGCCGCCGAGCAGCCGGCGCCGCCGCCGCCCAGGATGAGAACGTCATAGTCGCCGGTCATCGCGTGGCCACCGTATCGGTGCCGGCGGCGGCCCGCGCCGCGCCCATGGCAAAGGGTTTCACCGGCGGCTGGCCTCTGAGCCGCCCGATCGCCGGCAGGTCGCAGTGGGCCTCCGCGGCGAAGATCTGGGCTGCCACGGGGCCACAGACGCGCCCCTGGCAGCGTCCCATGCCCGTGCGCGTAAAGGCCTTGGCACGGTTGAGGTCCCCGGTCTGGCCGGTGCCTCCCCTCGCCTTCGCCACGGCGCGCAGCTCGCCGGCGGTCAGGCCTTCGCAGCGACACAGGATGGTCTCGTCCGGAACCTGGCGGGCCAGATGAACCGGAAACGGAAAGGCGCGCTCCAGCGCCTGCCGGAAGCGGGCCTGCCTCTGCAGTGCGAGCTCCAGGCGCATGACGTCGCCATGATCGACAGGCTGGCCGAGATCGGCGAGGACGGCCAGCGCCGCGGCAGCGCCGGCGATCTCCGCGACAGCCGCGCCGCCGATGCCGGCGCCGTCGCCGGCCAGGTAGATCCCGCGCACGGCCGTCCGGCCGAGGCTATCGCGCTCCGGCACCCAGTTCGCCTGGATCTCGTCGTAGCGGAACGGCACGTCCGCGAGATCGGCGAGCTGTGCCTCGGGTTTCAGGCCCCAGCCCATGCCGATGGCATCGCAATCGGCTCTTTGCTCGCGGCCGTGCCGGTCGCGCCAGCGGATGGCGGCCACGCCCTCACCGCCGGCTTCGATGGCCAGCGGCGTGACACCCTCGGCGATAGGGATGCCACGGGCGCGCAGCCAGGCGACATACCAGAGCCCCTTGGCGAAGGTCGCGCCATCGCGCAGCAAAGCCGGTGCGGCGGCGAGCTTGGTCGAGAATGGCGTGGTATCGAGCACGCAGGCGATGTCGGCGCCGGCCTTGGCATATTGGTAGGCGACGAGCCAGAGCAGCGGTCCGCTGCCGATAAAGGCGACACGCCGGCCAATGGCGCAGCCCTGGGCCTTGAGGGCGATCTGGGCCGCGCCCAGCGTGGTGACGCCGGCGGTGGTCCAGCCGGCCACGGGCACGACCCGGTCCATGGCTCCGGTGCAGAGAATGACCGCGTCGTAGCCGACCACCTGGCGGGCGCCGTCGCGCAGCGTGTGCAATTCCCGCGCGTCCGGCCGGATGTGCCAGACCAGCGTTTCGGGCCGCCAGTCGGCCAGCGGCTTCAGGCGGTCGAGCGCGGCATGCAGCGCCGAGGCCTTGGCGGCCTCGAAGCCGTAGAGCACTTTGGGGTCGCGCTTCAGCGGCAATGGCGGCCTTTGATAGATCCGTCCGCCGCCATCGGCGGCCTCGTCGATCCAGACCGGCGACAGGCCGGCGGCGACCAGCCGTTCCACGGCCCGCACACCGGCAGGTCCAGCCCCGACAACAGCCACTTTCATCCCCGCCTGACCTCCATGCCCGAGGCCGCAAGCGTGGCGCAGGCCCTGACGCGGCCGAGGCCCTTCACCTCGACCCAACAGTCCTGGCAGGCGCCCATCAGGCAGAAGCCGGCGCGTTGTTCCCGCCCGAATTCGGCAGTGCGCAGATGGCCGGCGCCTCCGGCGAGAAGCGCCGTCAGCAGCGTGTCGCCGGCAAGCGCGGCGATCGCCTCGCCGTCCAGCGTCAGGGCGATGGCCGGCCGCTCGACATCCCTCAGCCGGTGCAATCTCACAGCAGCTCCTCGTGGCGGCAATTGACCAGCACTTCGGCGACGGTCGCCGTGTTGGACAGGCGCAGCACCACCTCGACCAGGGCTGCGACGTCTTCCGGCCTCGACATCTTGTCGCGCGGCACCTTGGTGACATGCGAGGTCATGTCGGTATCGACGAAGCCCGGGCACACCGCGGTTGCGCGAATGCCATGGTCCCAACCGAGCCGGCGCACCTCCTGGGTCAGCGCCATCACCGCGAACTTGCTCATGGCATAGGCGAGATTGTCGTTCTTCACCCGTTTGCCCGAGAGCGACGCCAGATTCACCACGCGTCCCTCGCCCGAGGCGACGAGACTTGGCCAGGCCGCCCGGATGACGCGCATCGGCCCCTTGGCATTGACCGCCCAGAGCAGGTCGAAGGCGGTCTCGTCGGGGTCGAGCAAGGTGCCGCGATTGTTCATGCCGGCGGCATTGACCAGCGCGTCGAT
This sequence comes from Hyphomicrobiales bacterium, assembly GCA_017304475.1. Taxonomy (GTDB): domain Bacteria; phylum Pseudomonadota; class Alphaproteobacteria; order Rhizobiales; family Phreatobacteraceae; genus Phreatobacter. The sequence goes on from JAFKKV010000023.1 coordinate 107,567, forward strand.
ACGGCCGAATTCGGCAAGCGTCGCCGCAGCCCATGCATCGGCGCCGTGGGCCGAGGTCGCCTCATAGGCATGGACGAACAGGCCGTCACGCGGCGGCATTTGCGCAGGGTTGCGGAGGCCCGCGCTGACCCGGTAGCCGGCCGCGAGCAGCCGTTCGAGCACGGCGCGGCCGATACCGCGGCCGGCTCCGGAGATCATGACGACACGACCGTCGGGCTGAAGCATGGGGGCTCCTTCTCGGATCAGATCTCGCCGGCGCGCCAGCAGGCGACACGGCGCTGGTGGCCGCCGGGCAAGGGGGCAAGCTCGGGAACCGCGTCGGCACAGGCGGGCTGCGCCATGGGGCAGCGGGTGCGGAAGACGCAGCCGGAGGGCGGCGCCGCGACGCTGGGAATTTCGCCTGACAGCGCGGCGATGCTGCCGGGCTTTTGCCGGAGCGACGGGGTCGCCCCGATCAGGGCCCGGGTATAGGGATGAGCCGGCGCCTGGAAGACGTCTTGCGCCGCGCCCTCTTCGACCACCCGCCCGAGATACATCACCACCACCCGGTCGCAGAGATGACGAACGACATGCAGGTCGTGGCTGATGAACAGGAGCGCGAGGCCGAGCTCCTGGCGGAGATCGGCGAGCAGATTGACCACCTGGGCCTGGATCGAGACGTCGAGCGCCGAGACCGGCTCGTCGGCGACGATGAATTCGGGCGCGGTGGACAGGGCACGCGCGATGGCGATGCGCTGGCGCTGGCCGCCGGAAAATTCATGCGGCAGGCGCTGCGCCTGGCCAGGATCGAGCCCGACCTGGCGCAACAGCCCGTTGACCCGCTCGCCGATCTCGGCGCGGCCGGCGAGACGGTGAATGCGGATACCGTCGGCAATCTGGGCGCCGATCGAGCGCCGGGGATCGAGGCTGCCATAGGGGTCCTGGAAGACCAGTTGCATGCGCCGGCGCATGGCACGCATGGCCGCGCCCTTCAGGCCGGAAATGTCGTCGCCGTCGAACAGCACGCGGCCATCGGTGAGCGGCAGGAGCTGCAGCAGCAGGCGCCCGAGCGTGCTCTTGCCGCAACCGGACTCGCCGACGACGCCGACCGCCTCGCCCTGCCCGACCGTGATGTCGACACCGCGCACGGCGAGGATCTTCTGGCGTGCCGAGAACAGAGATCCCCGGCCCGGGAAGGCTTTGGTCAGCCCTTCGCCACGCACCAGGGAGCGAGCAGACTTGAAGGCGCCGGTACGGTCGATGACGTTCATGCCATCTCCCTCCAGCGCGGGCAGCGGGTGGTCCGCCCCGGCGTCACCGTTTCGAGCGCCGGCGCCGCCTGCCCGCAGCTCTCGACGACATGGCCGCAGCGCGGCGCGAAACGGCAGCCCGGCGGCATGGCGGTCGGCTGCGGCACCGCGCCCGGGATCGACAGCAGGCGCTCGGTCGCGTCCTCGGGGATGCTGGCGAGCAGCGCCGCCGTATAGGGGTGACGGGGAGCCGCGAAGACTTCGGCAACCGGTCCCTGCTCGACGATCTCGCCGGCATACATGACGGCGACCTGGTCGGCGATCTGGCCGACGACGGCGAGGTTGTGGGTGACGAAGACCATGCCCATGCCGCGTTCGGAGCCGCGCAGCTCGGCGAGCAGCGCCAGGATCTGCGCCTGCACCGTGACGTCGAGCGCGGTCGTCGGCTCGTCGGCGATCAGCAGGCGCGGATGATTGGCGATGGCCGCCGCGATCATCACCCGCTGGCGCTGGCCGCCGGACAATTCATGCGGAAAACTCGCGGCGCGCCGTTCCGGATCGGGCAGGCCGACCCTGCGGAGCAGGTCCACCACCCGGCTGGCGCCGGCGCGCCCGGGCTCGTGAGCTTCGACCGCCTCGGCGATCTGCTTTCCCGTCCGCAGGAGCGGATTGAGGCTTGTCGAGGGGTCCTGAAAGACCATCGAAAGGTCGCGGCCGCGCAGCGCCCGCAGTTCCGGCTCGCCGAGCCTCAGGAGATCGCGTGTCCTGCCATCGCGATCCCGGAACAGGATCGTGCCCGCCGTCGGACGCACCGCCGCCGGCAAGAGCCCCATAATGGCAAGCCCGGTCAGCGTCTTGCCGGAACCGCTCTCCCCGACAATGGCCAGCGTCTCGCCGGGCGCCAGTTCGAAACTGACGTCGCGCACGAGGGGAATGTTCCGGCCGCCGGCGGGCAGTTCGAGGGTCAGTCCCTGGACCGAGAGCAGCGCACGGTCCGCGGCGGCAGGCGTTTCGCGGGCCGGCGGCAAGGCCATCAGGCGGCGCAGGAAGCCCGGCACCGCCGCGGCGCTCGAGCGCGGATCGAGAACGTCGCGCAGCCGGTCGCACAGGAGGTTGAGGATCAAGACGGTGCCGCTCAGCGCCAGGCAGGGCCAGAGCAGCAGCAGGGGGGCCTGTTCCATGGTGGCGCGGGCGCCGCGGATCATCAGGCCCCAGGACGGCGACGGCGGCACCACGCCGAGGCCGAGGAACGACAGCCCGCTCTCCAGCACCAGCGCCGCCGCGACCGTCAGCGAGAACTGGACGATCAGGGGCGCGGCGATATTCGGCAGCAGCGTGACGCCCAGGATCCGCCACGGCCGGGCGCCGAGCGCCTCCTGGGCGGTGACATAGTCGAGCACCCGGGCCGACAGGGTTTCGGCATAGGCGACACGCGCAAAGCCTGGCGCATAAAGCACGCTCAAGGCCAGGATCAGTGTCGCCGCGCCCGGTCCGAGCAAGGTCACCACCAGCAGGGCCAGCAGCAGCGGCGGAAAGCACAGCACCGCTTCGGCGGCCCGCACCGTGAACAGCTCGACAAGCCCGCGGAAATAGCCGCCGACAATGCCGAGCAGCGTGCCGAGGATCGCCGCGAGCACGGCGGAGGTGAAGGCGACGGTGAGCGAGACCCGCGCGCCCCACAGGATGCGCGACAGCACATCGCGGCCATATTCGTCCTGGCCGAGCCAATGCGCCGCAGTCGGGCCGGCGAGCCGGTGAGCGACGTCCTGGCGGACCGGATCGGCCAGCGACAGGAAAGGCGTGACCAGCGCCACGGCCAGGACGAGGCCGACCAGCAGAGCCGGAACGGCAAGACGGCTGAGATGATCCGCCCGCATCAGCCTTGCCTCACGCGTGGATCGATGACCCCGTAGAGCAGGTCGACGATGAGGTTGAGCAACACGTAGAGGATCGACAGGACCAGCACGATGCCCATCACTTCGGGATAGTCGCGGGCTTCCACCGAGCGGACGAGATAGCCGGAAAGGCCCGGCCAGTTGAACACGAATTCGACCAGCACGGTGCCACCGAGCAACGAGCCGAGATGCAGGCCGATCACCGTCACCAGCGGGGTGAGCGCGTTGCGCAGGACGTGGCGCCGGACGATCACGGCCGGGGCGACGCCGCGCGCCTGGGCCGCCCGGACATGGTCGCGCGACAGCACTTCGAGCACGGCGCTGCGGGTGACCCGCAGCACCACCGCCGCGAAACCGACGGCGATGGTTCCCGCCGGCATCAGCAGCAGCACCAGGTGCCGTCCGGGATTTTCGAAGAAGGGCACATAGCCGCCGGCCGGCACCCAGCGCAGCCCCTGGGCGAAGACCAGGATCACCAGGGTGCCGATGACGAAGACCGGGACCGACAGGGCAAGGCCCGAAATGCTCGAGATGATCCGATCCGTCAGCGTGCCGGCGCGCAGCGCGGCGAGCATGCCGAAGGGAACCCCGATCAGCACGGCGAGAAGGCCGGCGGCGCCGACCAGTTCCAGCGTCCGGGGCAATCTCAGCGCGATCTCGTCGATGATCGGATGCTGGTCCTGCATCGACAGGCCGAGGTCCAGCCGCGCGAGGCCACGGAGATAGTCGAGATATTGATCGAGGATCGGCCGGTCGAGGCCGAGCCGTTCGCGCAGTTCGGCGACCGAACCCGGGTCCGGCGCGATGCCGCCCTGGGCCAGCAGCAGCTCGGCCGGATCACCCGGGATCAGGTGGATGATCAGGAAGACCAGCGTCGCCACCACCAGGACCAGGCCGGCGGCAACCGCCAGGCGTCGGAGGACGAAGCTCAGCATGGTCTCAGCCCAGCGCCGTGGTCTCGAAGGTCAGTCCGGAATAGAAGGTCAGCGCTCCGGGCAGGTTCTTGAAACCGGTGACGTCGCGGCGCATGGCGTAGCCCTGGCTGCGCCAGGTCAGCCCGACGAACGGCGCCTGTTCGATCGCCACCCCTTCGAGCTCGCGATAGATGGCGCGGCGCTTGGCCTCGTCATATTCGGCGCGGCCGGCGGCGAACAGCTCGGTAATGCGGTCGACCTTCAGGTTGACGCTGCGCGAGAAGGAGGGCGCCAGGCTGCCGTCGACGAAATTGGCCAGGCCGTCCGGGTCATTGCTGTCGGCGGCCGTGCCCATCACCCCGATATCGAACTGGCCACGATTGCCGATCGCGACGCGGCTCGCCCAGTCGGGCAAATTGAGCTCGGCCTTGATGCCGACGGCCGCCAGATGCTGCTGGACGATTTCGGCCGTGTCCTTGTGCATGCCGTATTGCGCGGTGGAGGCGAGCGAACAGGACAGGCCATTCGGATGGCCCGCTTCGGCCAGGAGCTTGCGGGACAGGTCCGGATCGTAGCGCCAGCCGTCCTTGAACTCGGCATTGTAGAAGGGGCTGTTCGGTGAGATCGGCAATTGCTGGAGCGGCGAGCCGCGTCCGGAAAAGGCCGCCTTGACCAGTTCGTCGCGCTTGACCGCATGGGCCACCGCGCGCCGCACGCGGGCATCGTTGAACGGCGGCCGGGCGCCGTTGAAGACCAGATACATGAAGGCGCCGTCGACCGCGTCCATCGACAATTGCGGATTGGCCAAAATGGCGTCCATGGCCGGCCAGGGCACATATTCGATGAGATCGACATCGCCGGACTGCAAGGCCGCGACGCGCAGGTTCTCGTCGGCATAGGCGATGGCGCGGATGCCTTTCAGCTTGGGCAGGCCCGGCCGGTAGAACTTGTCATAGGCCTCGAGCGTCACCGAGACGCCGCGCTCCTGCGCCTTGACCACGAAGGGGCCGGCGCCTATGGCCGGCCCACGCGCCGGCGAATTGCGCGAGACGATCGGCAGGCGATAGCTCGCCATCGTATCCGGCAAGGTGATGCGCGGCTGCTTCATGAAGATGCGCACCGTGCGGTCGTCGGGCGTCTCGATCTTGTCGACGCCTTTCATCTCCTCGCGAAAATGCGCGGTGGAGCGATCCGCGGCGATCTGCTCGATGTTCCAGCGTACGTCCGCCGAGGTCACCTTCTCGCCGTTGTGGAAGGTGGCGTCGCGCAGTTTGAAGGTCCAGCCGGTGGTGCCCGCCGGCTCCCAGGATTCGGCCAGCTCCGGGCGCAGATTGCCGTCGGGCCCGTAGGAGGTCAGGCCGCGAAAGGTCATCAGCTTGATGGTGGCGGCCGCCGTGCCGTTATTGACCCAGGGTTCGAGGCTCGGTGGATAGCTGGACAGGCCGAAGGTCAGGATGCCGGGCGTCCTGGCCTTGGCTCCGGGGATGCGGAGGAACGGCACGGCGCCGGCGGCGGCACCTGCGAGAACGGCTCGACGGCTCGGATGGAACGCCATGCTGATTTCTCCTCTGGTTTTTTGACTCTGGCCTTGTGGCTCTGGTCTTTTTGGCAAGATGCACTGTCCGGGCCATCGGGCGCGGCGGGCTCGCCGCGCCGGCGCCCGGTTCATCCCTCGTAACGATAGACGTCGCGCGCGGTGGCCGGGCTGATCGCGCCTTCGGCAAGGTCGCGCGCCACGGCCTTGGCGTCGCGGCCATCGGCCGGGCCATAACCGCCGGCGCCGGGACTGACCACGGCGAACCACTGGCCGGCCTTCAGCACGCCGCTGTCGCGGTCGAAGATCACGCCCGGCCCGCATTCGATGGCGCCCTGGCCGCCCTCGCCGCCGCCGAGCAGACCCCAGTTGCGCGACCGGAGCCTGGAGACATCGACCCGCACGCGGCAGTCCTGGTCGGCCCGGTAGACCCGGCGCAGGCCCATGCCGCCACGATAAGTGCCGGGGCCGCCGGAATCGGAGACCAGCTCGTAGCGCATCAGGGTCAGCGGATATTCGATCTCGAGCGCCTCGACCGGCAGGTTCGAGGTGTTGGTGACGTGAACATGCACGCCATCGAGGCCGTCCTTGGTCGCCCGGGCGCCGTTGCCGCCGCCCATGGTCTCCAGATAGACCCAGATCGAACCGTCTTCCGGGCGGGTGCCGATGAAGGTCGCCACCGTGCAGGTGGAGTTCGAGCAGGCGGTGACCCGATCCGGCACGGCCTGGGCGAGCGCGCCGAGGATCAGATCGGAGACGCGCTGGCAGGTCTGCACGCGCCCGTTGACGGCCGCTGGATGGACGCAGTTGAGGATGCTGCCTTCGCGCGCCGTGATGGTCAGCGGCCGCGCCAGACCGGCATTGGGCAGGATGGTGGGATCGACCACCGACTTGACCACGTAATAGGCGGTGGCCAGCAGCGCGGTATAGGTCATGTTCAGCCCGGCCCTGAGCTGGTCCGGCGCGTCGAAATGCAGCGACATGGCATCGCCGCGAATGGTCACCTCGACCGACAGCGGCAGAGTGCCCGTGATTTCCGGATTGTCGAAGACGTCGTCGAAGCGCCAGGTACCGTCGGGCATGGCCGCGATGCCGGCGCGCATCTTGCGCTCGGCATAGTCGAGCAGGGCCGCGCCGGCCGCCAGCACGGTCTGCGTGCCATATTTGGCGCAGAGCGCCTGGAAGCGCTGGACCCCGACCCGGTTGGCCGCCATCTGGGCGCGCAGATCCGACAGGCGCTCGCGCGGCACCTGGCAGTTCAGCAGGATGAGATCCTGGACATCCTTCTGCAGCACGCCGGCGCGATAGAGCCGCACGGGGGGAATGCGCAGGCCTTCCTGATAGATATGGGCATGGCCGCGATCGGCGAAATCGGAATGGTGCGCCAGGTTGACGGTCCAGGCGGCGATCCGGCCCTCGACGAAGATCGGTTCGGCCAGCACGATATCGGGAAGATGCGTGCCGCCGCCCTCATAGGCGTCATTGCCGACAAAGACGTCGCCCGGCCGCATGTCCTCGGCCGCGTGCAGGCGCAGGATGTGCGGCACGATGCCGATGAAGCTGCCGAGATGGATCGGGATGTGTTCGGCCTGGCAGAGCGTATTGCCGGCAATATCGAACAGGGCGGTCGAGCAGTCCCGGCGTTCCTTGATATTGGTGGAATAGGAGGCGCGGATCAGCGCCTCGCCGGTTTCCTCGACGATCGACGACAGGGAGGCACCGATGACCTCGACGGTGATCGGATCGAGCGCGATCGATGGACGCGGCTGGACGGCCAGGGTCATGCCGAAACTTCCATGATGAGGTTGAGATAGGTGTCGATGCGCACGGTCATGCCCGGCGGCACGACGGTGGTCGTATCCATCTGCTCGACAATGGCCGGGCCGGCGAAGCGGTTGCCCGGTTCGAGCTTGTCGCGGCCATAGACCGGCGTGTCGACGAAGTCGCCGGCCTCCGGAAACCAGACGGGCCGGCGCCCGATGATCGCGGAGGAGGCGTCCGGCCCGCCATCGGGATAGGCCTTGAGTTCGGCCTTGGGCACGACACCGGTTGCCTCCAGCCTGAGCGTGACGAGCTGGATCGGCTCGCCCTCGGCAATGAAGCCGTAGCGCTGCTTGTGCGAGTCCGCGAAGTCCGCCGCCAGCGCCGCGATGGTCGCCGCCGTGATCGGCCCATCCGGCAGAGAAACGGCGAGCTCGTAGTTCTGGCCGGCATAACGCATGTCGGCGGTGCGTGTCAGGCGCCGAGCCGGAGCGTCAATCGCCTCTTCGTGGAACCAGTCCTCGGCGCGGCGGGTGAGGCCCGCGAAGACCTCGGCGACCTCTTCCGCGGAGGCGGCGGTCGCCGGCAAGAGCTTGGTCGCGGCAAAATCGGCGCGCAGATCGGTGAGCAGCAGCCCCATGGCACAGAGGATGCCGGGATTGCGCGGCACCAGCACGCGCTTCATGTCCAGCTCCTTGGCCAGGCGCGCCGCGTGCAGTGGCCCCGCCCCGCCAAAGGCCATCATCGTGTAGTCGCGCGGATCGTAGCCGCGCTGCACCGAGATGACGCGGATGGCCCGCGCCATATTGGCCGTCACCACCGAAATGATGCCCTGGGCGGTTTCCATCAGGCCCAGGCCGAGCTTGTCGGCAAGTGCGGCGATGGAGGCCTTGGCGAGATCCTGGCGCACCGCCATGCGGCCGCCGAGGAGATAGTCCGGGTTCAGCGTCTTCAGCACCACATTGGCGTCGGTGGTCGCCGGCTCGGTATTGCCGCGGTCGTAGCAGACCGGCCCCGGATCGGCGCCGCAGCTGCGCGGGCCGACCTTCAGGAAGCCGCCTGCGTCGATATGGGCGATCGAGCCGCCGCCGGCGCCGACCGTGTGAATGTCGAGCATGGGCGCCTTGACCGGGTAGCCGTGGATCACCGCCTCCGAGGTCAGCTTGCAGAGCCCGCCGGTCAAAAGCGCGACATCGGTCGAGGTGCCGCCCATGTCGAAGGTGATGAGATCCTCGAAGCCGGCGAGCTTGCCGATCGCCTGGGCTCCGACGACACCGGTCGAGGGGCCGGACAGCACCGTGCGGACCGGCATGTCGGCGGCGGCGGAAAAGCCGATGACGCCGCCGTTCGACTGGGTCAGGTGCGGCGTCGCGGTGACGCCGAGCGCCGACAGCCGCGGGGTCAGGCGCTCGATATAGCTGCGCATGACCGGGCCGAGATAGGCATTCAGCACCACGGTGGACAGGCGCTCGAATTCGCGGAACTCGGGCGCGATCTCATGGCCGGCCGAGATGAAGGCGTCGGGATGTTCCTCGCGCAGGATCTCGACCGCCCGCCGCTCATGCTCGGGCCGGATGAAGCCGTAGAGGAAGGACACCGCGATGGCCTTGACGCCGGCCGCCTTCAACGCCCGCGCGGCGGCACGCACGCGGTCTTCGTCCAGCGCCGTCTCGATGCTGCCATCATGGCGGACCCGCTCGGGCACTTCATGGCGAAGATCACGCGACACCAGCGTCGGCGGCTTGTCGGCCTGCATGTCGTAGAGGTCCGGCCGCTTCTGCCGGCCGATCTCCAGGAGATCGCGAAAACCGTCCGAGGTGACGAGACCGGTGGCGACGCCGCGATGCTGGATCAGCGCGTTGGTCGCAACCGTCGTGCCGTGGCCGAAATAGGAGATCGCACTCCCAGGCTTCTCGCCCTGATCCGGGACGACCTGGCGAATGCCCTCGTCGACCCCCTGGGCAATGCCGCGCGACGGGTCGTCGGGGGTCGAGGACACCTTCCAGACCTCGACCCGGCCCTCGTCCTCATCGAACAGGCAGACATCCGTGAATGTGCCGCCGGAATCGACCCCTACACGCCACCGCGCCATGTTGGCTCCCTTGCCACCGACTTCGTATAGGACGCAGACGATCTCTTTCGAAATGAAGGCTGGCAAGGGAAAATATCGCCAGATTGAAGGAATTATGATAGATTATCATTCACTGAAATCTTTGTTCGTCTAAGTCGACAATATTTTCACGGGATGGAATTTCATGGCGGAAGCTCATGGCAGTCTGCACCGCGCGATCGCCGTCCTTCGAAGCCTCGGCGCGGGCGAGGATGCAGGCCTGCGGCTGACCGAGTTGGCGGCGGCGGTCGACCTGCCGCGCCCGACGGCGCATCGCCTGCTGAAATCGCTGGTCAGCGAAGGCATCGTCGCCTTCGACGCCAGGACGAAGCGCTATTCGCTCGGCCTCGAACTGTTCCTGCTGGGCGCGCGTGCCGGCAATGTCGCCGGCCTGCGCGACATCTGCCGTCCCACCCTTCTGCGGCTCACCGGCACGCTGGGCGAGACCTTGTTCCTGCTGGTGCGCAACGGTTACGAGGCGGTCTGCATCGACCGGAGCGCCGGGCCGCTGCCGATCCGCTCGTTCACCGGCGATATCGGCGGCAAGGTCATGCTCGGCGTCGGCCAGGGGTCGACCGCGATCCTCGCCTTCCTGCCCCCCGACGAGCAGGACGAGGTGATCCGCCGCAACCTGCCGCGCATGCAGGAAATGGGTGATTTCGACGAGGCTTCGCTGCGCGGCAAGCTCGCCGATGTGCGCCAGCGCGGCTATTGCTATCGCTGGGACGGCCTGATCCCCGGCATGGCCGGGCTCGGCGTGCCGATCCTCGACCGGCGCGGCTACCCGCTCGCCTCCATCAGCATCGGCACCACCACCGATCGCCTGACGGAGGAACGCAGCATCGAGCTCGCCAAGATCCTGCAGGGCGAAGTGCGCGGCATCGCCGAGCGGGTCAATCCGTTCGACCCGACGCTCAGGCGGGCGAGCGCCGCCATGGAAATGCCGCGCGGCTGATCAGCGCTGCACGGCGGCCATGGAAGCCGCCGGGTAGCGCGTGCCGGCCGCCGCTCCGGCCGGGACCGCCCGATCAAGCAAAGCCAGGTCGGCGGGCGTCAGTTCAACCGCGAGGGCCGCGACATTCTCGTCGAAGCGTGGCTCCGATCGCGTGCCCGGGATCGTCACGACATCCCGGCCTTGGGCCAGCACCCAGGCCAGCGCCAGTTGCGAAGGGGTGCAGCCCTTGGTCCCGGCAAGCGCTTCGAATTCCGCGACCAGCGCGCGGTTGCGGGCAAAATTCTCGCCCTGGAAGCGGGGATGGGCCGCGCGCCGGCCATCCACCTGCGACAGGTCGCGGATCATGCCGGTGAGAAAGCCGCGCCCGAGCGGCGAATAGCCGACGAAGCCGATGCCCAGCGCCGCCGTGGCCTTACGGGTCGCTTCGGCCTCGGCGCGGTAGAGCAGCGAATATTCGGTCTGCACCGCGGCGATCGGATGTACCGCGTGGGCGCGGCGGATCGTGTCGGGGCTCGCCTCGGACAGGCCGAGATGGCGCACCTTGCCCTGCTCCACCAGCCGCGCCATGGCGCCGACCGTCTCCTCGATCGGCACGGCCGGGTCGACGCGGTGCTGGTAATAGAGGTCGATGACCGTATCGCCGAGGCGCCTCAGGCTCGCTTCGCAGGCCTCAGCGACATAGTCGGGCCGGCCATTGACGCCGTTCAGGCCGGTCTCGCCGCGCGTCTGGCCGAATTTGGTGGCGAGCACGACCCGATCGCGGCGTCCCTTGATGGCGCGCCCGACCAGTTCCTCATTGTGACCCCAGCCATACATGTCGGCCGTATCGAGATGATTGGCGCCGTGGTCGACGGCGTGCTGGATCAGTCTTTCGGATGCGCTATCGTCGGCCTCGCCATAGACGCCGGAAAGCGGCATGCAGCCGAGCCCGATCGCGGAGACGACGAGGCCCCCGGCGCCGAGTGTCCGAGGCTCGACTGGCCCCGATTGTGTCCTGGTCATGCCCCATTCCTCCGGTCTCGATGCGGCGGCGACAGATCTATCCTGGGTGGCCCTGCATGGCTCTTCACATTCCGTCGATGACGCCTGCGCCGGAGGAACGGTCGTCATTTGTGACTTGCGAATAGAAAGTCACGCCGCTAAGGGTTCGCCCGATGACGTCGACCGAGCCGCCAGCCGACGAGTGCCCGATCGCCCGTGCCATGTCCTGCGTGGGAGAGTGGTGGAGCATCCTGATCCTGCGCGACGCTTTTCTGGGCCTCACCCGCTTCGACGAGTTCCAGAAGAGCCTGGGAATCGCCAGCAACATCCTGGCGCGCCGTCTGAAACATATGACCGAGATCGGCCTGCTCGAGCGCCGGCCCTACAGCCAGCGGCCGCCCCGCTACGACTATGTGCTGACCGCGCGAGGCCGGGATTTCTTCCCCGTCGTCGGCGCCATGCTTGCCTGGGGCAACCGGCATCTGGCACCCGAAGGCCCCTCGGTCGTGCTCGCCGCGCGCGATTCGGGACGACCCTTCGATCCCGTGGTCCTGGACGGACCGAGCCTCACCCCGATCACCCTCGATGCCGTCATGCTGGTCGCCGGACCGGGCGCCAGCGCCGCCATGATCGAGCGCCTCAATTCAATCAAGGCCTCGCGGCCGACAACCCTATCGACCGGACCGGGAGCCTGACATGCGCCGTATCGTCGTCACTGGAATGGGCCTCGTGTCGCCGCTCGGCTGCGGGGTGGAGCTTGCCTGGTCGCGGCTGGTCGCCGGCCGGTCCGGCATCCGGGCCCTGCCCGAGGCGATCGCCGCGCAGCTGCCGGCCAAGATCGCCGGCAATGTGCAGGGCAAGGCCGAGGATCCCGAAGGCGGTTTCGACCCGGATCTCGCCGCCTCGCCGAAGGACCAGCGCAAGATGGATCGCTTCATCCTGTTCTCGCTGCTGGCCGCGGCGGAAGCCATCACCCAGGCCGGCTGGAAACCTGCCGACGAGCACCAGCAGGAGCGCACCGCGACCATCATCGCCTCGGGCATTGGCGGCTTCCCGGCCATGGTCGAAGCGGTCAAGACCGTCGAGGCACGCGGCGTGCGCCGCCTGTCGCCCTTCACGGTGCCCTCCTTCCTGGTCAATCTCGCCGCCGGCCAGGTGTCGATCCATCACGGCTTCAAGGGGCCGCTCGGCGCGCCGGTCACCGCCTGCGCGGCGAGCGTCCAGGCGATCGGCGATGCCGCCCGGATGATCCACGCGGGTGAGGCCGACATCGCGGTTTGCGGCGGCAGCGAAGCCTGTATCGACGTCGTCAGCCTCGGCAGCTTCGCCGCCGCCCGCGCTCTGTCCACCGACTTCAACGAAACACCTGACCGCGCCTCGCGGCCGTTCGACCAGCAGCGCGACGGCTTCGTCATGGGCGAAGGCGCGGGCATGCTGGTGATCGAGGCGCTCGACCATGCGCTGGCGCGCGGCGCCCGGCCGATCGCCGAACTGGTCGGCTACGGCACGACGGCGGATGCCTATCACATCACCTCGGGGCCCGAAGACGGCAGCGGCGCGCGCCGCGCCATGGCGGCAGCGCTCACCCAGGCCGGGCTGAAGCCTGCCGATATCCAGCACCTGAACGCCCATGCCACCTCGACGCCGGTCGGCGACCAGGGCGAACTGGAGGCGATCAAGACCCTGTTCGGGCGCGACAACCGCATCGCCGTCACCTCGACCAAATCGGCCACCGGCCATCTGCTGGGCGCGGCCGGCGGGCTGGAGGCGATCTTCACCATCCTGGCGCTGCGCGACCAGGTGGTGCCGCCGACCCTCAATCTGGACAATCCGGATCCGGGCGCCGACGGCGTCGACCTGGTCGCCCGCACGGCGCGGCCGATGGCGCTGACCCATGCCATGTCGAACGGCTTCGGCTTCGGCGGCGTCAATGCCAGCGTGATCTTCAAGCGCTGGGCCTGAGACCTGGACAACCGCCGCCTCATGTCATCATGAGGGTGGTGCATCGCCTCGACAGGCTCTAAAGACCTCGCCCCATGCCTTTGCTGGTCAAGATCTGCGGGATCACCTCGATGCTCGCCATGGAAGCGGCGCTCGATGCGGGCGCCGACATGGTCGGGCTCGTGTTCTTCGCCAAGAGCCCGCGCAATGTCTCGCTGGCGACCGCCTGCACGCTGTCGGGCCGGACCTGCGGCCGCGCGGCCGTCGTCGCGCTGACCGTCGACCCGACCGACGACTTCATCGCCGACATCATGGCGAACCTCAAACCCGACCTCATTCAATTGCACGGCCATGAGACGCCGGAGCGGGTGGCGGATATTCGCCAGCGCTTCAAGGTGCGCGCCATGAAGGTGATCGGGGTCGCCGAGAAGGCCGATCTCGACGTCGTGCCGGCCTATGCGGCGGTGTCGGATCTCCTCCTGCTCGACGCCAAGCCGCCGAAAACCGCCGACGCCTTGCCCGGCGGCAATGGCCTGCCGTTCGACTGGCGCCTCGTCGCCGGCCTTGACCCCGGCCGCCCGGTCATGCTTTCGGGAGGCCTCGATCCGGGCAATGTGGCAGATGCGATCACGTTGACGCGGCTGTCAGGCGTCGATGTGTCGTCCGGGGTCGAGAGCGCGCCGGGCGTCAAGGATCCCGACAAGATCAGGGCCTTCGTGGCCGCCGCACGTCAGGCCGCCGCCGCGGCCGCCGGCGCAGGAGACAAGCGATGAACGTGCCGCCGAAACCCAATTCCTATCGCACCGGGCCCGACGACCGCGGCCGGTTCGGCATCTATGGCGGACGCTTCGTCGCCGAGACGCTGATGCCGCTGATCCTCGACCTGGAAAAGGCCTATGCCGAGGCGAGGGTCGACCCGGCCTTCGCCAAGGAAATGGCCGGCCACCTCACCCATTATGTCGGCCGTCCCAGCCCGCTCTATTTCGCGGAGCGGCTGACCGACTATTTCGGCCGCGCCAAGATCTACCTGAAGCGCGAAGAGCTGAACCATACCGGCTCGCACAAGGTGAACAATGTGTTGGGCCAGATCCTGCTGGCCCGCCGGATGGGCAAGAAGCGCATCATCGCCGAAACCGGCGCCGGCCAGCACGGCGTCGCGACCGCGACCCTCTGCGCCCGTTTCGGTCTCGAATGCATCGTCTATATGGGCGCGGTCGACGTCGCCCGGCAGGCCCCCAACGTGTTCCGCATGAAGATGCTCGGTGCCGAGGTGGTGCCGGTTCAATCGGGCGCGCGCACCCTGAAGGACGCCATGAACGAGGCGTTGCGCGACTGGGTGACCAATGTCGCCAACACGTTCTACTGCATCGGCACGGTCGCCGGTCCGCATCCCTATCCCGGCATGGTGCGCGATTTCCAGTCGATCATCGGCAACGAGACCCGCACGCAGATGCAGGAGGCCGAGGGCCGCCTGCCGGACAGCCTGATCGCCTGCGTCGGCGGCGGCTCCAATGCCATCGGCCTGTTCCACCCCTTCCTCGACGACCCCTCGGTCGAGATCTATGGCGTCGAGGCCGCCGGCCACGGCCTGACCAAGCTGCATGCCGCTTCCATCGCCGGCGGCCGCGCGGGCGTTTTGCACGGCAACCGCACCTATCTCCTGATGGATGACGACGGCCAGATCCAGGAAGGCCATTCGATCTCGGCTGGCCTCGACTATCCCGGCATCGGGCCGGAACATTCCTGGCTGAACGATATCGGCCGGGTGAAATATCTGTCGGCGACCGACGACGAGGCGGTGGAAGCCTTCCAGCTGCTGTCGAAGATCGAAGGCATCATCCCGGCGCTCGAGAGCGCCCATGCGCTGGCCAAGGTGAAGGACCTGGCGCCGACCAAGCCGCGCGATCACCTGATGGTCGTCAATCTCTCCGGTCGCGGCGACAAGGACGTCCCGCAGGTCGCCGAACTCCTGGGAACCAAGCTGTGAGCACCCGCCTCGACACCCGCTTCGCCGATCTCGCCCGCGAGGGCCGGGCCGGCCTCGTGACCTATGTCATGGCCGGCGATCCCGACCGCGAGACCGCGCGCGCGATCATGAAGGCCCTGCCCGGCGCCGGCGCCGACGTCATCGAATTCGGCATGCCCTTCACCGATCCGATGGCCGACGGTCCGGCGATCCAGGCCGCCGGCCTGCGCGCGCTTGCCGGTGGACAGACGCTGAAGAAGACGCTGGAGGACATCGCCTGGTTCCGCGCCAGCGACCAGGCGACGCCGATCGTGCTGATGGGCTATTTCAACCCCGTCTATATCTACGGCGTCGAGGCCTTCCTCGCCGATGCCAAGGCCGCCGGCGTCGACGGCCTGATCATCGTCGACCTGCCGCCGGAAGAAGATGCCGAGCTCTGCCTGCCGGCGCTGAAGGCCGGCCTCAACTTCATCCGGCTGGCGACCCCGACCACCGACGACAAGCGCTTGCCGGTTGTCCTCACCAACACTTCCGGCTTCGTCTACTATGTCTCGATCACGGGCATTACCGGCATGGCGACGCCCAATTTCGACCGCACGGCCGAAGCCGTCGCCCGCATCAAGCGGCATACGACGCTGCCGGTCGCGGTCGGCTTCGGCGTCAAGAATGCCGATCATGCCGCGGCCGTCGCGCGCGGCGCCGATGCCGTGGTGGTCGGCTCGGCCCTGATCGATGCGGTTAAATCGACGCTCGACCGGGACGGCAAAGGCACTGCCCGAACCGCCCAGGCGGTCGCCGATCTCGTCGGCTCGCTTGCCAGCGGCGTGCGTGGCGCTCGCCGCGCGGCCGAATAGGCCCGCGCCGGGCCCGAGCCCTGGCGTCTCGCATGCGGGGCGCCATTGGCCTATATTGATCTCTTCCCGGCCGCCTGCGGCCGTCATTCTTCACGAATTTTCGCGGCCGCCTGCGGCCGCCTGTCCCAGGACCCGCAGATGAACTGGATCACCGACGTTCTTCCCCCGAAGATCCGATCGTTCCTGAAGCGCGATACGCCGGAAAATCTCTGGGTGAAATGCCCGGAGACCGGCCAGATGGTCTTCCACAAGGACCTGGAGACCAATCTCTTCGTGATTCCGGGTTCCGGCGTCCATATGCGCATGGGCTCGACCGCCAGGCTGAAGTCGGTCTTCGACAACGGCACCTGGTTCGACGTGCAATTGCCCGAGGCGCCCGCGGATCCGCTGAAATTCCGCGACGAGAAGCGTTATGTCGACCGCATCAAGGATGCGCGCGCCAAGACCGGCATGAACGACGCCATCAAGGTCGGCTACGGCAAGCTCGAGGGTCTTGCGGTGACCGTCGCCGTCCAGGACATGGATTTCATGGCGGGCTCGCTCGGCACCGCCGCCGGTGAAGCCATCGTTAAGGGCATGATGACCGCGGTCGAGAAGAACACGCCCTTCATCATCTTCACCGCCTCGGGCGGCGCCCGCATGCAGGAAGGCATCCTGTCGCTGATGCAGATGCCGCGCACGACGGTCGCCGTGCAGGCGCTGCGTGCCGCCAAGCTGCCCTATATCGTCGTGCTGACCAACCCGACCACCGGCGGCGTCACCGCCAGCTATGCCATGCTCGGCGACGTGCATATCGCCGAGCCCGGCGCCCTGATCGGCTTTGCCGGCCCCAGGGTGATCGAGCAGACCATCCGGGAAAAGCTGCCGGAAGGCTTCCAGCGCGCCGAATATCTGAAGGACCACGGCATGGTCGACCTGGTGGTGCATCGCCACGAGCTGCGCGAGACGCTCGCCCGTCTCTGCCGGGTCCTGACCAAGGCGCCGCCGGCGAGCACCGCCGAAGCGGCCTGACGCGCATCACCCTCGCGCCGTGGCGTCTTTCCGGCGCCATTGGCGCGTTGCATTGTCCGTGCAGAAACGGCCATCTCCCGTCGTGAACACGCTCGCCATGACCCCTATCGATGCGATCCTGGAGCGGCTGACCAAGCTGCACCCGAAACTGATCGACATGTCCCTTGATCGCATGCACCGCGTGCTGAAGGCCCTCGGCAATCCCGAACAGCAGCTGCCGCCGGTCATCCATGTGGCCGGCACCAATGGCAAAGGCTCGACCACGGCCTTCTCGCGCGCTTTGCTGGAGGCCTCCGGCCGCCGCGTGCATGTCTATACCTCGCCGCATCTGGTGCGCTTCCACGAGCGCTACCGCATCGGCCAGCCCGGCGGCGCCAGGATCGTCGACGACGAAACGCTCGCCGAGGTTCTGCTCGAGGTCGAGCGGGTCAATGCCGGCGAACCGATCACCCAGTTCGAGATCACCGCGGCGGCGGGCTTCGTGCTGTTTGCGCGCAACCCGGCCGATGCGGTGATCCTGGAGGTCGGCATGGGCGGCCGGCTCGACGCCACCAATGTCATCACCCGGCCGGCGGTGACCGTGATCACGCCCGTCTCGATGGACCATGCCGATTATCTCGGCGATACCGTTGCCAAGATCGCCGGCGAAAAGGCCGGAATCCTGAAACGCGGGCGCCCCTGCGTGGTGGCGCGCCAGACGCCCGAGGCGCTCGCCGTCATCGAGGAAATGGCCGAGCGCCAGCGGGCCCGTCTCCTGGTTTCCGGCCTCGACTGGTTCGCGCGCGAGGAAAACGGCCGCTTCGTCTATCAGGACGAGGACGGCCTGGTCGATGCAGCGCCGCCCCGGCTGATCGGCGCCCATCAGTTCGAAAATGCCGGCACCGCCATTGCCGCGGTCAAGACCGCCGGCTTCGCGCTGAGCGATGCGGCGATCGAACAGGGACTGCAGACGGTCGAATGGCCGGCCCGGCTGCAGAACCTCGGCAAGGGCAAGCTCGCGCGGCAATTGCCCGACGACAGCGAGATCTGGCTCGACGGCGGCCACAATCCCGGTGGCGGCGAGGTGCTGAGCGAGGCGATCGCCCGGATGGCGGCGCGCGATCCGCGGCCGCTCGTCATGGTGCTGGGCATGATGTCGACCAAGGACCCGCGCGGGTTCCTCGATTATTTCCGGCGGCTTCAACCGAAGATCTTCACCATGCCGTTCAGCCATCCGGTGGCGCTGACACCCGAGGATCTGGCAAGCGCCGCCCGATCGATCGGGCTCGACGCGACCGCGACCGGCAGCCTCGGCGAGGCCTTGGCCGCCGTCCGGGCTCTGCCCGCCGGCCCGGTCCCGCCGCGCGTGCTGATCACCGGATCGCTTTATCTGGCCGGCGACGTGCTCGCGGCCGATGGCTGGCAGCCGCGCTAGCCCAATGCCGAGCCCGGCGCCTGCGCGACATCGGACGTTGCGGGGAGATGGGATCATCATGGCATCGCGCCTTTCGGCCGGCCTCAAGCGGTTGGCGGTCCTCGTCCTGGTCTCCACACTCGCCTCCGGCGCCGCGGCGGAGGTGCCGGCCAGCGCGACCACGCAGCTGAACACGGCCTATGCCGCGCTCGACGGACTGATACGCCGGGCACGGCCGAACGGCACCTTGCCGCGATGGTCCGAGCCCGACAGTGCCAAGGTCCTCGCGCAATTGTGGGACACGGCGGCCATACTGGGCCGGCCCCCTTACACGTCGAAGGACGTGACCGTGCTGCTCGCCATCCTGCAGAAGCAGATACAGGTCCTGAGAACCTACAGCCTGTTCCCGCCCGGCCCCGGCGTGGCGCCGGATACGGTGCGCAATACGGCTGTGTTTCAGGACGAGATCACGCGCGCGCAGATCTTCCTGATCAAGACGATTTCGGCCGCCATTCCGGCGATGAACGACTCGGTCGGCCAATTGGGAACGCTCGGCATGACCGACATGCGCCGCCAGGGGCTGCGCCGGACACGCCTCGGCCTCCAGGAGCTCGTCACCGGCGCCGTCCAGACCTTGCGCAATCCGTCCTTGCGCCCCGCCAATCAGACGCTGCTCGCCGAAAGCCTGCGCGATAACGCCGCCGTCCTCGCCGGCGCAACGCCGCAAGGCGACCGCCCTGCCCTGCGCGCGGCCATCCAGCTGGCGCTGCCCTCGCTCGGAGCGGCCGCCCTGGCACCCATGCAAAGCGTCGTCGCGGTCTTGTCAGGCGCTCCCTGCGACCGCCTCTGCGCGCTGGAATGATGCGCGGCCGGCGCGACCGCAGGCAATCCGCGGCCGCTCGTCATGGCTTCCCGCACGACGCCCGCCCGGGGCTCACCCAACGATCGCCTGTGCCGGCCGGACCGCCATGGCCTATGCGGCCGGGCCGCCCGTGCGCCCGGTGTTCGGCTTGACGATGATCAGCGAGAAGATCGCCGCCGCCAGCGCGACGCCCGCCAGGACATAGAGCCCGGCATCGAAACTGCCGGTGGCGTCCTTCACCCAGCCGACGATATAGGGCCCCGCGAAGCCGCCGAGATTGCCGATCGAATTGATGAGCGCGATTCCGCCTGCCGCCGCGCTGCCGGTCAGGAATGTCGAGGGAAGCGGCCAGAACGGCGCCTTGGTGCCATAGATCCCGACGGCGGCGACCGCCATGAGGGCGATGGCGGAGAAATTCGTTCCAAGATGGGCCGCGCCGGCGAGGCCAATGGCGGAAACGGCAAGCGCCAGGAAAAGGCTGATCCGCCGTTCATTGAAACGGTCGGAGCAATAGCCCCAGACCAGGATGCCGACAGTGCCAAGGATATAGGGGATGGATGTCACGAACCCGGTCTGGACGTTCGTGAGGCCCATGCCCTTGATGATCTGGGGCAGAAAGAACGCCAAGCCGAGATTTGTCGTCGTATTCGCGAAATAGATAAAAGCCAGGCCCAGCACACGCGGATCGAGGAAGATCCTCCAGACCGAAAGGCCATGTGTGGTCTGGACGATCTTGTTTTCCTTGTCGATCGTGGTCTGCAACCAGTCGCGCTGTTCGCTGGACAACCACTTCGCGTCGCGCGGTTTGTCGGGCAATGTCAGGAGCACGACGATCCCGAGAAGGACGGTCGGCAATCCTTCCAGCAAGAACAGCCACTGCCATCCCTTCAGTCCGGCAACGCCGTCCAGCTCCATGATCGCCATCGACAGCGGCGCTCCGATTCCAAGGGAGACCGGGATGGCCACCATGAACGCCGCGATGATCCGCGCGCGATAGACCGCGGGAAACCAGTAGGTCAGATACAGGATGACGCCGGGGAAAAATCCTGCCTCGGCCGCGCCGAGCAGAAATCTCATGATGAGGAAGCTGGTCGGCCCGCTGACCAAGGCCATTCCGGCCGACACCAATCCCCAGGTTATCATGATGCGCGAGATCCAGCGCCGCGCACCGACTTTCTCCATGATCAGGTTGCTCGGCACCTCGAAGAAGAAATAACCCCAGAAGAAAAGGCCGGCGCCCAAGCCGTAGACATAGGCGGACAGCCCGATATCCCGATTCAGAGTGAGGGATGCGAAGCCGATGTTGATGCGGTCGATATAGGCCAGGAAATAGCAAAGCACCAATAGCGGCATAAGCCGAAAGAACGTCTTTCGGATCGTGACGGTTTCAAGTGTATCACTCACGATAAGCCCTCCCATTTCGCGGAATTCTTCCGCTGTCCTCGTTTGTTTTTTTGCTGCACCGCGGATCGCCCGTCGCCGCCACCTGGCCGGCGCGCATGCGACGGCATGGCCTCGCGCGGCAAGTTCGATGCGCGCGACGCTCCGCGGGGCCGGCATCCGCACCGGCCTCGGTCTCGTTCAGGATCTATTGCCGGGCGTTCGGCCGCGGCGGCCTGGTCACCGGCGCGGGGAGATCAAGACCAGGCCTCCGCCTCGCATCGCGCGATGGCCGCCTCCTCGAAGCGATAGCCGAGGCCCGGCGCATCGGGGAGTTTCAGGCCGTCTCCGGCAATCTCGAGCTGACGATCGATCAGCCGGCGGAAGTTGAGCACCTTGTCGTCGGGGAAGAATTCGACGAACCGGCCGTTCGGCGAGGATGCCACTAGGTGAATGTGCAGGTCGTGGAACCAGTGCGGGCACATCGTGACGCCATAGGCATCGGCGAGCGCCGCGATCTTGCGGAACTCGCTGATGCCACCGCAGACCAGCGCGTCGGTCTGCAGGATGGCGGCCGCCTTCTTGTCCAGCATCTCCTTGAAGCGCCACCGGCCGGCCTCGATCTCCCCGGTCGCCACGGGAATTCGGATGCGCGCGGCAAGATCGGCATGCGCGTCGATCTGATCGGGGCTGAACGGCTCCTCGATCCAGTAGGGGTCGTAGCCGGCGTAACGTTCGACATAGCGCAGCGCGGTCGGAACGTCCGCCCAGGCATTGTTGGCGTCGAGCATCAGCAAGACATCGGGACCGATCGCCTTGCGCGCCGCCGAGATCCGCGCCTCCTCCTCGGCGGGCGACAACCGGCCGACCTTCATCTTCACCGCCCGGAAGCCGAGCGCGACATAGCCGGCAAGTTCCTCGCCCAGGGCCTCCGGCGTCTTGCCGTCCAGATAGTAGCCACCGCTGGCATAAGCCGGCACCGTCCGGCGCGCCGCCGCGCCGAGATATTTGTAGAGCGGCAGGTTCGCGAGCCGGGCATTGCAGTCCCAAAGCGCGGTATCGACGATGCTGATGGCACGCATCACCGATCCGGTCCGGCCATGCAGGAGTGCCTCCTGATACATGTCCTGCCAGAGGCACTCGGTGTCGTGCGTGTCCTGGCCGAGCAGCAAGGGCCGCAGCAGCAGGCGGACTGCCTCGCTCACCAGGCGCGCGGCGGCGTGACCGCCATAGCAGTGCCCGATGCCTTCGACGCCGTCAGTGGTTTTGATCCGGACAAGGGCATATTCGCGCTGCGTCACACGGCGACGCGCGAAAGCGGTTTCATGGCTGAGCGGCACCCGCACCGTTCTGGCTTCGACGGAAGCAATCCTGGACATCATTTCCTGATCCCATTTATGTAAACGTTTACAATAATGCCTCTATTGCCAAATCGAAATGCTGTCAATAGACGTTGATTTGTCGCGATATGGAGACATCTGGTGCCTTCGCCGCCCATTCCGAGACGAAAGCGCTTACCGAAATCGGTCTTGCCGCATGTCAGCATCACCGACGTGGCGGAGCGGGCCGGCGTGTCGACAGCAACGGTTTCCCGCGTCCTCAACGGCACCGCGAAGGTCGCCGAAGACGCCATGCTGAAGGTTGAGAACGCCTGCCGCGAACTCAATTATGTGCCCAACGGGGCCGCCCGCGCGCTCTCCTCGCGACGAACCCGCACCATTGGCGCGGTCGTTCCGTCGATCGAGAATGCCGGTTTCGCCGTTGCGATCGGAGCCCTGCAGCGCCGGCTCGACGCCGCCGGCTATACCTTGATCGTCGCGAGCTCGGACTATGATCCCGAGATGGAGCTGCACGAGGTGACCATGCTGATGTCGCGCGGCATCGACGGGCTGCTGCTCGTCGGCGGCGAGCACCATCCCGACCTCATTGCGACGATGATCCAGCAAGACCTGCCGTTCATCGAAACCTGGACCCTCAGCGCCGAGCATCCTTGCGTCGGCTTCGACAATGTCGCGGCGGCCCGGCAAGTGACCGACTACCTGCTGGACCTCGGCCATGTCGAGATCGGCGTGATCGCGGGACGAACGCGGCATAACGACAGGGCGGCGGGCCGCGTCGCCGGCATCCGGCAGGGCCTGGAGGCGCGCGGGCTGAAACTGCCGACAGAACGGACGATCGAGCGGCCATACCGCATTCTCGAAGGTCGGCTCGCCATGAGGGCTCTTCTGGCCTCGCCGGTGCGGCCGACCGCGGTCATCTGCGGCAATGATCAACTGGCCTTCGGGGCCGCGATCGAGGCCAAATCGAGCGGCCTCACCGTGCCCCAGGACATCTCGATCACCGGTTTCAACGACCTCGACTTCGCTGCCTATCTCGATCCGCCGCTGACGACCGTCTTCGTGCCGGCCGACGAGATCGGGACCGCATCGGGCGACTATCTTCTCGCCCGCCTGCGCGATCAGCCGGTTCTGCGCGTCAATGAAATTCAGACAAAACTGATTGTCAGGTCGAGCGCCGCGCCGCCGCGTAACGCCACCCGAAACTAGCTCGCGGATCGCGCGACCGGGGGGTTTCGATGCGCAGGGATCCCGCGAGGTCAAAGCCTCGAGGCTTCGACGGAGTTGCTTTTTTGCTGGCCCGGGATCGACGAAGCGAAACCGGACGCCCCGACGCTTGCCTGCCCGCCTCTGTCATGCGCTGATCGCGGCCATGCCGCGCAGTCCGCTTACCCTCGCAATTCTCGTCCTGTTCGCCACCACCGTCCCTCGGACCGGAACCTCGGCGCAATCCTTCACATCGGTGGAGGTCGCCGCGATCGACCGCCTGTGCCGGGCGACCGCCGCGCATCCGCCCTCGCCGCTCGCCATCGAGATCGCGACCACCGCCACCCGCGAGCACCAGGGCTTCGGTGGCCATGCGATCGATCGCGACGGCCGCATGCTGCGCTTCGGCGCGGTCGAGTCCGAGGCGTTCAGGGACGAGGCAGCCGGCCGCGGCGTGCCTTGGCGGCAGGTCCTGCGCTTCTGGGAGACGCTCGGCCCGATCGACGGCTCACCGCTGCAATTGCGCCGGTTTCCCGGCCTGAGCGAGAACGCGAATGCCGGCGGGCCCGGCAATACGGTACCGCTGGCCGATCTTCTCGACCGGCTCAAGCGCGCGAACCTGCCCGCGCCGGAACGCGAGGCGTTGGAACAGGCCGCGATACGCTCAGCCATTGTCGATGTTCCCTGGTCGGCGGCCTTCGTCTCGCATGTCGTGCTGACCGCCGGTGCCGCGCGCGCGCGCTTTTCCGCCGCCATCGCCCATGTCGACTATGTCGGCGAAGCCGCGCGGCGCTCGCGCGACGAGGCTGCTGGCCAGCCCTCGGTCGCCTTCTACCGTGCCTGCGATCCTCGCCGCACGCCGATGCGGCCGGGCGATCTCCTGTGCATGCATCGCCACGCGACATCAGAGATCGACGCGCTCCAGCTCGCCGGCGGCGCCTTTGCCGGCCTCACGGCGGCCCTGGCGCGCGGCGAGCGGCCGGTCTGGAACCTGCATTGCGACATCGTGACCGGTCAGGATCCGCGCGCCCGCACAGCCACCATCATTGGCGGCAATGTGCTGCAATCGGTCACCCGACGCGATCTCAGAACCAACAGGCGCGGCGCGCTGGCGCGCGTCCGATCCGCCCCTGCCTGCCTCGACAAGGCCGAGCCCGGGCCGCTGTGCCGGCCGGAATCGGCGCCGTGGTTCGTCCTGCTGCAAACGACCGACGACGCCGCACCTTGAGGCTCAGGCGTCGCTCGGCTTCAGCAGCAGCATGCAGGCCCAGGTTCCGACCGCCGCCGCCAGCACCATCACCACCATGGGCGTCGCGCTGACATAGGCGCCGACCAGGCTGCCGGCGATCTGGGCGGCGATGGCGCCGAGCCCCATCTGCGAAAAGCCGACAATGCCGGAAGCCGAGCCGACCGCATGCGGGTTGACGCTGACCGCGCCGGCGACGGCGGCCGGCAGTTGCAGGCCATTGGCGAAGGCGATGCCGGCCTGCGGCAGGAACAGCATGGCCGGATGGGTCATCAGGCCGGAAAAGGCGATGCCCGACTGGACGAGCGCCGCGATGATCATCAGGACGCAGCCCCAGGCGATCAGCCGGTCGCCACCGAGCCGCATGGAATAGCGGCCCGAAACCGCATTGCCGATCATGTAGCCGCCGGCATTGGCCATGAACCACAGGCCATAGGCCGTCGAGCTCTCGCCCATGACGCTGACGACCACATGCGGCGCGCCGCCGACAAAGGCGAAGAAGGTGACCGAGGAGACAGCGCCGATACCGAGATAACCGAGGAAATTGCGGTCGGTCACCAGCATGCGCGCATCGGAGAGCATTTCCGACAGGGTCGGCGAGGACACCGTGGCGCGGGTTTCCGGCAGGCCGAAAATGGCGGCGGCGAGCGCCAGCGCCGTGACGCCCGCGGTCGCCACGAAGATCCAGCGCCAGCCGACCGTCTCGTTGAGCAGGCCGCCGATCGACGGCGACAGCATGGGCGCGACCACCATGGCCATGGTGACCCAGCCGATCATCGAGGCCGAGCGATCGCGGTCGAAGACATCGCGGATCACCGCCCGGCCGACCACCAGGCCGGCGGAGGCACCGAGCGACTGCAGCACGCGCGCGACGATCAGCCAGCCGACGCTGGAGGCGGCGGCCGCCGCCAGGCTCATCGAACAGGTGATGATCAGCGCCCCGATCATCACCGGACGCCGGCCATAGCGGTCGGACAGCGGCCCATGGACCAATTGGGCGCAGGCCATGCCGGCGAGATAGAGCGTGATGGTCAGCTGGACGATGCCGGGATCGGCGTTGAAATAGCGCGCGAGCGCCGGCACCGCCGGCAAGGGAAGATTGAGCGCCATCGGGCCGATGGCGGTCAGGACCACCAATAACGGCACGAGGACGCGCGGAGACAGGCGGGGATCGGGCATGAACTGCTCTGAATGAGGAAGGTCATGTCGCGCATAGGGGGAGGCAGGTCAAGCCAGCGCCGCCGATTGGTTGGCATGCCGACAGCTTAGCTGTCGAAGCGACGGCCAGCCGGTCAGTTCGCCGCGGTGATGCCGGCCGCCCGGATCAACTGCCCCCATTTGGCCACCTCGCGCTCAAGTTGGGCGCGGGTTTCCGCTGGTCCGCGCCGGCCCGGCGGATAGGCCAGCGTGCCGAGCTCGTCGAAGCGCGCCAGGATCACCGGGTCCTGCAGCGCTTTCTCGAGCGCGGCATGCAGCCGCTCGACGATCGGCCGGGGCGTGCCCTTCGGCGCGTAGATGGCATGCCAGACGGTGACGTCGAAACCGGCGAGACCGGCCTCCTGCAAGGTCGGCACCTCGGCGAGCTGGCTGACCCGTTCCGGCACGGTGACGGCATGGGCGCGAATGCGGCCGCCCTGGATCTGCGGGATCGAATTGGTCGTCTGGTCGCACATCATGTCGATCTGGCCGCCGACCAGGTCGTTCATGGCCGGGCCGGCGCCGCGATAGGGGATCTCGTTGACCTTCACGCCCAGCATGGACTGCAGCAGCATGATGCACAGATGCGAGCCGGCTCCGACGCCGGAATGCCCCATGCTGACCTTGTCCTTGTTCTCGCGGATATAGGCGATCAGCTCGGCGATATTGCGCGGCGCCAGCGCCGGCTTCGAGACCAGCACATAGGGCCCGGAATTGACCAGGCCGATGGGCTCGAAATCGGTCAGCGTGTCATAGCTCAGGCGCGGATAGAGCGTGGCGCCCGCGGCCAGGGCCAGATGGTGGATCAGCAGCGTGTAGCCGTCGGGTGCGGCGCGCGCCACGCGGGCGGCAGCCACCGTGCCGCCGGCCCCGGCGGCATTCTCGACGACGATCTGCTGGCCGAGCGTCTGCGACATGGACTGGCCGACCAGGCGGGCGAAGACATCGGTCGAACCTCCGGCGGCGAAGGGCACGATGAGCGTGATCGGCCGGTCAGGATAGGTCTGGGCGCCGGCGGGCACGCCTGACGACAAGACCGCGGCCAAAGCCGCGGCGACAAGACGAAGCATGGAGACCTCCCCCGAATCGAAACGCCAGGGCCCTTCTTGGCGGGAGCCCTGGCGCCGATGCTGCGATATCCCATGCCGCCTGTCACCTCGGGGCGGCGCTGCGGTGATTCCTCAATTCGAGGCGGTCACCCCCGCTTCACGGATGACCCGGCCCCATTTCGCCACTTCCGCTTCAAGCTGGGCCCGTGCTTCGGCCGGTCCACGCCGTCCCTCGGGATAGGCCGTGGTGCCGAGATCGGCGAAACGGGCCAGGATCTGGGGATCCTTGAGCGCGACCTCCAGCGCGGCATTGAGCCTGGCGAGGACCGGAGCCGGCGTGCCGCGCGGCGCATAGACCGCATGCCAGATGGTGATCTCGAAACCGGGCAGGCCGGCCTGCTGCAAGGTCGGCAGGTTGGGCAATTGCGCCACCCGCTCAGTCGAGGTCACGGCATAGGGGCGCACGCGCTCGCCCTGGATCTGCGGCATGGAATTGGTGGTCTGGTCGCACAATACGTCGATCTGGCCGGCCAACAGGTCGTTCATGGCCGGGCCGGTGCCGCGATAGGGGATCTCGTTGACTTTCACCTTCAGCGCCGACTGCAGCAGCATGTTGCAGAGATGGGCGCCGGAGCCGACGCCGGCATGGGCCAGCGACACGTCGCGACCCTTGGCCTTCAGATAGGCGAGCAGGTCGGCGATGCTGCGGGTCGGCAGGTCGAGCTTGGAGATCAGGACGAAAGGCCCCTGATTGACCAGGCCGACCGGCTCGAAATCCTTCAGGGTGTCATAGGGCAGGTTCGGATAGAGCGAGGCCCCGGCGGCGAGCGCCAGGTGATGGATCAACAAGGTATAGCCGTCGGGCGCCGAGCGCGCCGCACGGGCCGCGCCGGTGGTGCCCCCGGCGCCGCCGACATTCTCGATCACCACGGCCTGGCCGAGGGTCTGCGACATGGATTGGGCAAGCAGGCGGCCGAGCACATCGGAGGGGCCACCGGCGGCAAAGGGCACGATCAAGGTAACGGGACGATCGGGATAGGTCTGGGCCGCGGCCGGCGCGGCGAGAGAGGCGGCTACAACAAAAGCGGCGGCAAGAGCGCCGGCAACCTGGCGACGAAGCATTCATTCCTCCACGTGGCTTGGACGGCATTGTCGTTCGTGGGTGTCCGGCCCGTCGATCCGGCACTCATCGTAGATCCGATAGATAATGGAAGCTGTCGGTGCGGCACAAAGAGACACGCCATTCTACCGGCGTGCCCTCGAGATCTGCGGCAACCCGGTCGATGATCAGCACGGGCGTGCCGGCATCGAGGCCGAGAAGCTTCGCGTCATCTGGCGGACAGGCGACCGCTTTCAAGGTCTCGGTGGCGCGGGCAATGGTCGCGCCGTAGCGGGCGGCATAGAGCCCATAGAGGTTGTTCGGAATAGGCTCCTCGCGCTCCAGGCCGGCGAAACGCCCGGCCGGAACGACGATCATCTCGGAGATCACCCGCTCTCCGCCGAGCGACCTGACGCGCCTGATGGCGACCACGAAGGCACCGGCCGGCAGCGCGAGCTTGGCCCGCACCGCCGCATCCGCCGGGATGCGCGCGACCGACTGCACATCGCTGTCGGGAAATTCCCGCTCCCCGCCGTCCCGCGACAGCTTGAAGAACTGGAACAGCACCCGGTCGTCGTCATGGGAGGCGACGAAAGTGCCGCGACCCTGGCGGCGGACCAGCAGGTTCTCGCCGGTCATCTCGTCCAGTGCCTTGCGCACCGTGCCCTGGCTGACCGCCAGTTCATGGGCGATCTGGAATTCGCTCGGGATCAGCTGGCCGGTCTGCCAGCGGCCGTCGGCGATGCGCCGGACCAGCATGTCCTTGACCTGGCGGTAGAGCGGCCGGAATCCGACGACATCGGTCTCACCGCCCTCCCGTCCGTCCCGGTCCGCCATGCGCAAGCTCCCTCACGACCCGCGTTGACACTCTAACTGCTCTTATGTCTTATACAAGACCTAAGCTCAGAGAAGCTCAACAGCGGCGAGGAACGGTCATGGGCGCCCCCCATCTCTTGGTTCATGAAAAGAAGGACACGGTCGGCGTGGTGGTGGTGGAAGGCCTGAAGGCCGGCACCGACATGCTGGCGGTGATCACCCACGACAATTCGGATTTCCGCATCACCGCGAAGCAGGACATTCCGATCGGCCACAAGGTGGCGCTCAAGGATATCAAGAAGGGCGACACGATCTGGAAATACGGCCAGGACATCGGCAAGGCCATCGCCGACATCAAGGCCGGACAGCACGCCCACGTTCACAATATCAAGACCAAGCGCTGGTGAGGACTGAAACGATGTCGTTGATGGTCGCCAATTTCGATCTCGTCCAGCGCAAGCTGAAATCCGTCAAGGGCCGCAAGATCGAAGCCGAAGGCTTCAAGGCCCCCGTGGTCAAGCGGCCGACCGGCCGCGCGCTCGACAGCTTCATGGGCTGGCGCCGCGAGAACGGCCGTGTCGGCGTGCGCAACCTCGTCCTGCTGCTGCCGCTCGACGATCTCTCGAACGCGGCCTGCGAGGCCGTCGCCAACAATATCAAGGGCACGCTGGCCATTCCGCACGCCTATGGGCGGCTGCAGTTCGGCGAGGACCTGGAGGTCCATTTCCGCACGCTGATCGGCACCGGCTCCAATCCGAATGTCGCGGCCGTCGTGGTCATCGGCATCGAGGACCAGTGGACCAAGCGCGTGGTCGACGGCATCGCCAAGACCGGCAAGCCGGTCGTCGGCTTCGGCATCGAGGGCCATGGCGACATCGCCACCATCGCCAAGGCGAGCTATGTCGCCAAGGAATTCGTCCAGTGGTCGACCGAGCTCGCCCGCGAGAAATGCGGCATCGAGGAATTGTGGGTCTCGACCAAATGCGGCGAGAGCGACACCACCACGGGCCTGTCGTCCTGCCCGACGGTCGGCAACATGTATGACAAGCTGATCCCGCGCGGCATCTATGGCGTGTTCGGCGAAACCTCGGAGATCACCGGCGCCGAGCATCTGTGCAAGGCGCGCGCGGCGACGCCTGAGGTCGGCGAACGCTGGTACAAGATGTGGAAGGCCTATCAGGACGACGTCATCGAGGCGCACAAGACCGACGATCTCTCCGACAGCCAGCCGACCAAGGGCAATATTGCCGGCGGCCTGACGACGATCGAAGAGAAGGCGCTCGGCAATCTCGAGAAGATCGGCCGGGACTGCCGCTATATCGACATCCTCGAGCCGGCCGAGGCGCCGGCCAAAGGCGCCGGCCTCTACTACATGGACACGTCGTCGGCGGCCGCCGAATGCGTGACGCTGATGGCGGCGGGCGGCTATGTGATCCACACCTTCCCGACCGGCCAGGGCAATGTCATCGGCAACCCGATCGTGCCGGTCATCAAGATCACCGGCAACCCGAAGACCATGCGGACCATGCCCGAGCATATCGACGTCGATGTCTCGGGCGTGCTGAAGCGGACCATGACGATACCGCAGGCCGGCGATGCATTGATCGAAAACATCGTGCGCACGGCCAATGGGCGCTTGACCGCGGCCGAGGCCCTGGGCCATCGCGAGTTCTCGATGACCAAGCTCTATCGCTCGGCCTGATCCTCACACGTCCGGCGCGCTCTCCTCGAGGGAGCGCGCCGCCCGCCCGAATGGCACCCATGGCCTCCACGCCGCTCACGCTCGTCGCGCCCGGCCTCGATCAGCTCGAGAGCTATGTCGATGCCCTGCGTCGGGGCTGGTCGCCCAACAATGTCCGCGACGTCTCCGGCGAGCAGCTCGCCGCCGCCGAGGCGGATCCCGCAGCCTTCGTCGCCAGCCTGACCAGCCGCGAAGGCATGATCCCGCTGCCCGACGGGTCGCTGGTGCCGAAACTGCCCTTCATCCTGCGCTGGCTCTGGGACGGCACGTTCTGCGGCAGCATCTCGCTGCGCTGGAAGGACGGCAGCGATGCCCTGCCCCCGCATGTGCTCGGCCATGTCGGTTATGCCGTGGTGCCGTGGAAGCAGCGGCGCGGCCATGCGACCGCCGCACTCGCCGCCATCCTGCCGGAAGCCCGCCGGATCGGCCTCGGCCAGGTCGAGCTGACCTGCGATCCCGACAACCAGGCCTCGATCCGGGTCATCGAAGCCAATGGCGGCATGCTGGCCGGACGCTTCCAGGCCGCGCAATATGGCGACGCCTGGAAACTGCGCTACGTCATTCCGCTCCGCCCGCCCCTGGTCACAGCCCGGCTGACCTTGAGCCCGATCACGTCAGCCGACTTCGATGATCTTGCCAGCCTGACCGGCCATCCCGAGGTCGGCGGCAAGCTGAAACACGGGACCCTCGACGCCGTCCAGACGCGCGCCCAGCTCGACACCTATCTGAAGACCTGGGCCGAGCGCGGCTTCGGCGTCTTCGTCATGCGCCGGCGCGACGACCGGGCCTTCGCCGGAATCGCCGGCCTGTGGGACCATGACGACGATCTCGGCGTGGCGCTGCGCTATGCGGTGATGCCTGCGCATCGCGGCCAGGGCTATACCAAGGAAGCCGTCCAGGCCGTCCTCGACTTCGCCGCGGCACGCGATCTCGGCACGATCATCGCGGTGACCCGCGAAACCAATGCCGCCTCGCGCAAGATCCTGGCCGATCTCGGCTTCGGCTTGCGTGAAATCCGCCAGCGCCCGGACCGCAACTCGGTCGTCTACTCGAAAGCCCAGCAGGACCG
Organism: Hyphomicrobiales bacterium; assembly: GCA_017304475.1. Lineage (GTDB taxonomy): Bacteria > Pseudomonadota > Alphaproteobacteria > Rhizobiales > Phreatobacteraceae > Phreatobacter. The sequence continues at coordinate 139,113 of JAFKKV010000023.1, forward strand.
GACATGACCCTGGTTTCCCCCGCAGCTGCCCGGCCGCTGCTGCCCGGCATGGCGCTCGCCTGCGCCGTGTCGATCGCCGCCGTCCTGGCCGAACCCCTGGTCAGAAGCGCGACCGGCGGCCGGCTCGCGCTGCCGGGCATGGTCATCGCCCTGATCATCGGCATCGTCCTGCATTCGGTCGCCGCCCGGCCGGTCTTCGATGCCGGCCTCACCTTCGCGGTCAAGAAACTGCTGCGCTGGGCGATCGGGCTCCTGGGTCTGCGCGTCGCGCTCGGCGATATCCTCGGCCTCGGCCTCGGCACCCTGGCACTCGTCGTCGGCGCGATGGCGGCAACCATCGCGACCGGCATCTGGCTTGCCCGCCGGTTTGGCGCCCATGACGGTTATGGAGCGCTGGCGGGTGCCGCCACCGCCGTCTGCGGCGCATCCGCCGCACTCGCCACCACCACGGTGCTGCCGCATTACAAGGCGCGCGCAGCCGACACCGCATTCACCGTGGTCGCCGCCAATGCGCTGTCGACCATCGTCATGCTGCTCTACCCGCCGCTGGCGATCCTGCTCGGCTTCGACGCCACCAAGACCGGCATCCTGATCGGCGCCACCATTCACGACATGGCCCAGGTGGTCGGCGCCGGTTACGCGGTCTCCGATACGGTCGGCAACACCGCCGTGGTGGTCAAGCTGTTCCGGGTCTTCCTGCTGCTGCCGGTGGTGCTCTCGATCGGCTGGTGGTTCATGCGCCAGGGCGAAACGACCCATGACGCCAAGGTGCCGGTGCCGGTCTTCGCCCTGGTGTTCCTGGCGCTGGTCGTGGTCAATTCCATCGTCCCGACCATTCCGGCGCTGGTCGCCCCCTATGCCCTGGTCAAGGGCTGGCTGGTGGCGCTGTCCAATGCCGGGCTCCTGATCGCCATCGCGGCGCTGGGCCTGGGCACCTCGATCACCGCCATCCTGTCGATCGGCTGGCGCCACGTGGCGGTGTTCCTCGGCACCACCCTGGTCATCCTGACCTTGGTCATCGCCGGACTCTTCGCTCTTTGAGGCCAACACATGACCGATATCGTCATCACTGAATTCATGGACGAGGCTGCGGTCGACGACCTCAGGCGCGATTTCTCGGTCACCTATGACAAGGGCCTGGTCGACCGGCCGGACGAGCTTGCCCGGCTCGCCGCCGGCGCCCGCGCCCTGATCGTGCGCAACCGCACCCAGGTGCGTGGCGCATTGCTGGAGGCCGGTTCCCGGCTCGAGGCCATCGGCCGGCTCGGCGTCGGCCTCGACAATATCGACCTTGCCGCCTGCAAGGCACGCGGCATCGCCGTGCTGCCGGCGACCGGCGCCAATGATATCGCGGTCGCCGAATGGGCGGTCACCACCGTGCTCCTGCTGCTGCGCGGCGCCTATGCCGCCAGCGCCGAAGTGGCCGACGGTCTCTGGCCGCGCGAAAGGCTGATGGGCCGCGAGGTCCATGGCAAGATCCTCGGCCTGATCGGCTTCGGCGCCATCGCGCGCGAAACGGCGGCCCGGGCCCGGGCGCTGGGCATGGCCATTGTCGCGGCCGATCCCTTCGTCGCCGCGGGCGATCCGGCCTGGAGCGCCATCGGCGCCCGCAAGGTCGGGCTCGACGAATTGGTCGCCTCGGCCGACGCGATCAGCCTGCATGTGCCGCTGACCGACGAGACCCGCAACCTGATCGATGCGGCAAGGCTCGCCGCCATGAAACCCGGCGCCGTCATCGTCAATGCGGCGCGCGGCGGCGTCATCGACGAGGCCGCGCTTGCCGCTGCCCTCAAGGCCGGCTCGCTCGCGGGAGCGGCTCTCGACGTGTTCGACCAGGAGCCGCTGAAGGCCGGCTCGCCGCTTGCGGGCGCGCCGAACCTGATCCTCACCCCGCATATTGCCGGCGTCACCGTCGAGAGCAATGTGCGGGTCTCCTCGGTCACCGCAGCCAATGTCCGCAAGGTCCTGCAGGAGCGCCGTCCATGACCCTGGTTCCCCTCGACAAGGCACGCGCCTATGTCGCGCAGATCTTCGTCCGCCATGGCGCCAACGAAACCGTCGCCGCCTCGGTCGCGACCGCCCTGGTCGGCGCCGAAGCTGACGGGCTGAAAGGCCATGGCCTGTCGCGCGTCCCGACCTATGTCGGCATGCTGACCTCGGGCAAGATCGACGGACAGGCCGTGCCGACCGCGAGCCGGATCCGCACCGCCAGCCTGATGATCGATGCCGCCGACGGCTTCGCCTATCCCGCCGTCGACCTCGCGATCGCGCAATTACTCGCCATCGCCCGCGAGACCGGCATCGCGGCCGCCGCCATCACCCGTTCCAACCATGCCGGCGCGCTCGGCCACCATGTCGAACGGCTGGCCGACCAGGGCCTCATCGCGCTGTTCTTCGCCAATACGCCCGAGGCGATCGCGCCGGCCGGCGGCACCAAGGCGGTCTATGGCACCAACCCGATCGCCTTTGCCGCGCCCCTGCCCGGCCGGCCGCCCATCGTGGTCGACCTCGCTTTGTCGACGGTGGCGCGCGGCAATATCGTGGCGGCCAAGCAGAAGGGCGAGGCCATCCCGGCAGGTTGGGCGCTCGACCCCGAGGGCCGGCCGACCACCGATGCCGACCAGGCGCTGAAAGGCACCATGGTGGCGCTGGGCGGTGCCAAGGGCACGGCGCTGGCGCTGATGGTGGAGGTGCTCGCGGCGGCGCTGACCGGGGCCCATCTGTCGATCGAAGCCTCGTCCTTCCTCGACGAGAAGGGCCCGCCGCCCGGCACCGGCCAGACCATCCTGGCGATCGATCCGGCCGGCTTCGGCCATGGCGCTTTCGGTGACCGGATGACCGCGCTTGCCGCCGCCATCGAAGCCCAGGACGGCGCCCGGCTGCCGGGCCAGCGCCGGCTGGCGCTGCGCCATCTGGCGGAAGCCCAAGGCATCGCTATTCCGACGGATCTGATTCAGAAGTTCGGCGTTATAGGATGATGTCGCGCGGCACGACCCGCCGCGCCGACGCGCCGGGTCGTGCCTGAGGGTCCCGCGTCCGCCGGGACCGGCATGGCTTTGGTGCTCCCGTTTGGACGTGGAGGATTGATGTGACCAAGGCCTTTGTCAGCGATCTCAAGAGCAATACCCGCACCGCCATGATCGAGCTTCTGAACAAGCGTCTCGCCGACGCGATCGATCTGAAGCTCGCCATCAAGCAGGCCCATTGGAACATCAAGGGCCCGAGCTTCATCGCTATTCACGAATTGTTCGACCAGGTCGCCGCGCGCGTCGAGGAGCATGGCGACACGCTGGCCGAGCGCATCGTCCAGCTCGGCGGCATCGCGGCCGGCACGACCCAGGCGACCGCCGGCGCGACCTCGCTCAGCCCCTATCCGGTCGACGCCACCGCCCAGAACGACCACGTCAAGGCGGTCTCCGACCGACTCGGTGCCTTCGCCAAGGGATGCCGCGAAGGCGTCGACGAGGCCGACAATGCCGGCGATGCCATCACCGCCGACATCTTTACCAGCGTCACCCGCGCGGTCGACAAGGACCATTGGTTCGTCGGGGCGCATCTGGCCTGAGATGGCGCGAAGCGCCGGCCAGGGCGTCCGCGCGCCCTGGCCGGCACCGCTCGTGCGCGATCAGCTGACCTTGATCACCAGCTTGCCGAAATTCTTGCCCTTCAAGAGCCCGATAAAGGCCTCCGGCGCCTTGTCGAGGCCCTCGACCACGTCTTCCCGGTATTTCACCTTGCCGTCGCGAAGCCAGGCCGACATGTCGGTGAAGAAGTCCTTCGCCTGATCGGCGAAGTCGCGCACGATGAAGCCGCGGAAGGTCAGCCGCTTGGTCAGGATGTCGCGCAGCAGGAGCTGGGTGCGGTCCGGCCCTTCGGGCAGGCCGGTGGCATTGTACTGGGCGATCAGGCCGCAGACCGGGATGCGGGCGAAGAAGTTGAGCAGCGGGAACACCGCGTCGAACACCGCCCCGCCGACATTCTCGAAATAGACGTCGATGCCCTTGGGACAGGCCGCCTTCAGGTCGGCCGCGAAAGTCGGCGAGCGGTGGTCGAGGGCGACATCGAAGCCGAACTCCTCGATCAGCGCCTTGCACTTGTCGGCCCCACCGGCAATGCCGACGGCGCGAGCGCCCTTGATCCTGGCGATCTGTCCGACCGCCGAGCCGACCGGCCCGGTGGCGGCGGCCACCACCACCGTCTCGCCGGCCTTCGGCTGGCCGATGGTCAGAAGACCGGTATAGGCGGTCATGCCGGGCATGCCGAGCACCCCGACGGCTGTCGAGATCGGGGCGGCGGAAGGATCGATCTTGCGCAGCGCCTTGGCATCGGCCACCGCATAGGACTGCCAGCCCGAATGGGACAGCACGATGTCACCCGGCTTGAACCGGTCGCTCTTGCTTGCGACCACCTCGGCGACCGTGCCGCCTTCCATGACGCCACCGACCTCGACCGGCGCGGCATAGGACTTGGCGTCGCTCATCCGTCCGCGCATGTAGGGGTCGAGCGAGAGATACCTGATCTTCAGCAACACCTCGCCCTCCGCCGGCTCCGGCACGGGCGCCGTGTCGATCCGGAAGTCCGAGGGCTTTGGCTCACCATGCGGGCGAGCGGCCAGTAGAACGCGGCGGTTGGCAAGGGTGGTCATTGGACGGCTCCCAGAGTTTGGTATGACTCCAAGTGCTAACCGCAGCGGATGCAAGCGGCAATCGCCGAGCGCATGGCAGTGCGCGCGCGCCGACTGTGCGATCATTCAATAAACGAGAAATTTCAACTGATTGGCGCAAGCATTGAGCGATGAACATCAATTTACATCCAAATTCGACATACGGATTTTCACGCAATGGGCTTGACGCGAGGGCAGAGTTACAGCATGTAAGGCAAACATCGTCGTGATAGCGCTGCGCCGCCTTAGTTCGTTCCTGGGCGTCGATAACCGGAGATCCGGTGCGACAACTAGTCTGATCCGCCCAGGCGCGCGGCTCGTGACCTCGAAACTGGAGATCGCCAAGAGGGCGCTTCCGGTCGACTTGAAAGAATTATCTTCTTGAACACTTCGAATTTCGCGTCGCTTGGCCTTGCCGAGCCGCTCCTGCGTTCCCTCAACGATGCAGGCTTCACCAAGCCGACGCCGATCCAGGCGAAGGCAATCCCTCACCTCCTCGAAGACCACGATCTGATCGGCATCGCTCAGACCGGCACCGGCAAGACCGCGGCTTTCTCGCTGCCTATGCTGCAGCATCTGGCCGAAGAGACCGAGCGCGTGCCGTCGAAGGGCGTGCGCGCCCTGATCCTGGCGCCGACGCGCGAACTCGCGCTGCAGATCGGCGAGACCATCGCCAAGCTGTCCAAGCACACCAAGCTGCGCCATGCCGTGATCTTCGGCGGCGTCGGCCAGAACCCGCAGGTCCAGGCGCTCGCCCGCGGCCTCGACCTCCTGGTCGCGACCCCCGGCCGCCTGATCGACCTGATGAACCAAGGCTTCGTGCGCCTCGACACGGTCACCCATCTGGTGCTCGACGAAGCCGACCGCATGCTCGACATGGGCTTCATCAACGACGTCATGAAGATCGTCAACAAGTTGCCGGAGCAGCGCCAGTCGATGCTGTTTTCGGCGACCATGCCGAAGGAAGTGGCCAAGCTCGCCCGCACCATCCTGTGGGAGCCGGTGCGCGTCGAAGTCACTCCGGAAGTGGTCACCGTCGAGGCGATCGAGCAGCACGTGTTCCACGTGCAGACACCGGACAAGCGGGCGCTCCTCGAAGCGCTGCTGAAGGACCCGGATCTCGCCCGTGTCGTGGTGTTCACCCGCACCAAGCACGGCGCCAACCGGCTGGCCGGCCAGCTGGCCAAGGTCGGCATCAAGACCGATGCGATCCACGGCAACAAGAGCCAGGGCGCGCGCCAGCGGGCATTGGCCCAGTTCAAGAGCGGCGAATTGCGCGTGCTGGTGGCGACCGATCTGTTCGCCCGCGGCATCGACGTGGCCGAGATCACCCATGTGGTGAATTTCGACCTGCCCAATGAGCCCGAAAGCTATGTCCACCGCATCGGCCGCACCGGCCGGGCCGGCCGGACCGGCATTGCATATGCCTTCTGTGATCCGAGCGAGCGCAGCTACCTGACGGCCATCGAAAGGCTGACTCGTGTTTCGCTCACCGTTGCTTCTCACTCGTCCCAGGCTCAACGGCGCGATCCTCGCCCCGTTGCGGCCGCCCCCCGTCCGCAGCCCAGGCGTCGGGCTGCCTGACACCCATCCCTCCACCGCCAAACATGAGGAGCTTCCATGGCGACCGGGACCGTGAAGTGGTTCAACCCCCAGAAAGGCTACGGCTTTATTCAGCCCGCCGATGGCGGCAAGGACGTGTTCGTGCACATTTCGGCCGTGCAGCGCGCTGGTCTGAACGACCTGCGTGAAGGCGAGAAAGTGTCGTACGAGCTGGCCACCGACCGTCGCACGGGCAAGCAGTCGGCTGACGAGCTGAAGCTCGACTGATAAGCATCCGACGCGACACGCACCAAGCAGCGTCGCTGTCCTCAGGCGATCCGGCGGGATCGCCTGGCGTGGCAGCGGCCTGATATTCCCTCTTTCGACCGATCAGTGAACCGTCGCGGTCGCGCTTGCCAGCCCCGCGCCGATCTGCTCGAGAACGACGATCTCCGGTTCCTCGTCCCAGCGTGACGACGACACCGACAGGATGATCACCCCCGGCCGCTTCTTCGCGACAAAATTGGCGACAACCCGCGCCTGCTCGTAGGTGTCGAGATAGTGCACGTCCTCGGCCACCATGCGTGAGCCGCGCTGGACGAAGGGCACGACGGCGAAATTGCGATGGGGCATGACGTGCTCCCGGGAAACAGCTTGCCCCAATATAGGCACGATGCATGCCCGATGAGATCGGGCATCTCCCCATCGTGTCATTCCCTATGGGGCAGCTTCCGTGGCACGGCAGGCGTGTATTCCACGCATCATGCCGCGCCCGGGAGTCTACACCGCAGCAAGGCGGAGCGGCGGACGGTCTTCGCCCGCCCGCCCCTCACAGCACGTGGCGCGCCTTCCACTCCGCCATGGCCTTGGCATCGCGCGGAGTGATGTCCGGGAAGGCCGGATCGGCGGTCGCGGGATCGAAATACTTCCAGCTGCGCGCGCATTTGACGCCCGAAGCCTTGGCCGAGACCACCGCCACGCCTTTCACCTCGTCGAGCCTGAAGGCATCGGCGGGACCTTCGCCCGTGACCACACTGGCGCCGGAGGTGATCGCCACCTCGGCCATGTCGACGCCGGCAATGGCAGCCGCCAGATCGGCATCGGCGACATGAATGACCGGGGCCGCCTCGAGCGACGATCCGAGCCGCTTGGCGGCACGCTCCACCTCCAGGGCGCCGGTGACGACGCGGCGAACCTTGCGGATCTTGTCCCACTTGGCTTCCAGCGCCGGATCGAGCCAGGCAGCGTCCGCCTGATAGAACAGCGCGAGATGAACGCTGCCCTCGCGGCCATAGCGATCCCACCAGGCCTCCTCGGCGGTAAACGAGAGCACCGGCGCAAGCCAGGTCGCAACCGCCTTGAACACCTCCTCGATGACAGCCAGCGCGGCCTTGCGGCCATGCGACGACAGCGGATCGCAATAGAGCGTGTCCTTGCGGACGTCGAAATAGAAGGCCGACAGGTCGACCGTCATGAAATGGCTCAGAAGCGCGAAGACCCGCTTGTAGTCATAGGTCCGGTAGGCCTCGTGGATCGCCGGCGACAGTTCGGCCAGACGATGCAGCATCAGCCGCTCGAGCTCGGGCACGCCGGCGCTCTCCAGCGGTGCCCCGTCATGGTGCTTCAGCGCGCCGAGCATCCAGCGGATCGTGTTGCGCAGCTTGCGATAGGTGTCGGAGGTGGTCTGCAGGATCTCCTTGCCGATGCGCAGGTCGTCGGAATAGTCGGAAGCCGCCACCCACAGGCGCAGGATATCGGCGCCCGATTGCTTGATCACCTCCTGCGGCGCGACCGTATTGCCGATCGACTTCGACATCTTGCGGCCGTCGCCGTCGAGCACGAAACCATGGGTCAACACGACGTCGAAAGGCGCCCGGCCGCGGGTGCCGCAGCTTTCCAGCAGGGAGGAATGGAACCAGCCGCGATGCTGGTCCGACCCTTCCAGATACATCACGGTGTCGGCGCCGCCATCGACCTTGCGCTTCAGCCCGGCGAAATTCGGGAAGGCCTGCGGGTCTTCCAGCGTGAAGGCATGGGTCGAACCGGAATCGAACCAGACGTCGAGCACGTCATTGACCTTGTCCCAGTCAGCGGGATGGTATTTCGGCCCGAGGAAGCGCGCGCCGTCGTCGGAAGCGAACCAGGCGTCCGCCCCCTCCAGCGCGAAAGCCTCGCGAATGCGGTGATTGACCGCCTCGTCCTTCAGGATCTCGCCGGTCTCCTTGTTGACGAAGACGGCGATCGGAACGCCCCAGGCGCGCTGGCGCGAGACCACCCAGTCGGGACGGTTCTCGATCATGCCGGTGATGCGGTTCTCGCCCGAGGCCGGAACCCATTCGGTCTCGCGGATCGCCTTCAGCGCACGCTCGCGCAGGGTCAAGCCGTCGTCATAAGGCTTGTCCATCGCAATGAACCATTGCGGCGTGTTGCGGAAGATGACCGGCTTCTTCGAGCGCCAGGAATGCGGATAGGTGTGCTTCAGCCGGCCGCGCGCGACCAGCTTGCCGGCCGTCGCCAGCGCCTCGATGACCGCGCCATTGGCATCGCCCTTGTCGCCCTTGTCGGTGATCACCTGGCGGCCGGTGAAACCCGGAGCCTCCTTGGTGAACCGGCCGTCGCCATCGACGGTATAGGGGATGGCGGTATCGACGCCGCGTGCCGCGAGATCGCGGCCATTGGCCATCCAGATGTCGAAGTCCTCGCGGCCATGGCCCGGCGCGGTATGGACGAAGCCGGTGCCCGCATCGTCGGTGACATGATCGCCGTCGAGCATCGGCACGTCGAAATCATAGCCCTGCCCGCGCAGCGGATGGGCCGTGGTATAGCCGGCGAGTTCGGCGGCACCGACATCGCGCAGCCGCTCGAAACCCTCGACCTTGGCCGCCTTGAACAGGTCTGCCGCCAGCTTGTCGGCGATCAGATATTGGGCGCCGACCTTGGCCCAGTTGGTCTCGGCCGCCGCGGTCACCCGATAGAGGCCATAGCTGATGCGCCTGGAATAGGAGATCGCCCGGTTGCCGGGGATGGTCCAGGGCGTGGTCGTCCAGATGACGACCGCGAAGTCCTGGCCGAGCACCGGGAAGGCGGCGAAGATCGTGTCGCTCTGATAGTCGTGATATTCGACCTCGGCCTCGGCCAGCGCGGTCTTCTCGACCACCGACCACATGACCGGCTTCGACCCGCGATAGAGCTGGCCGTCATGGGCGAACTTCATGATCTCGGTGGCGATCTGCGCCTCCGCCGCGAAGCTCATGGTCGAATAGGGCTTGTCCCAGTCGCCGACGACGCCGAGCCGCTTGAACTCCTCGCGCTGCACGCCGAGCCAATGGCTGGCGAAGGTGCGGCACTCCTGGCGGAATTCGACGATCGGCACCTCGTCCTTGTTCAGGCCCTTGGCGCGATACTGCTCCTCGATCTTCCATTCGATCGGCAGGCCGTGGCAATCCCAGCCCGGCACATAGTCGCTGTCGAAGCCGGCCATCTGCTGCGACTTGGTGACGATGTCCTTGAGGATCTTGTTAAGCGCGTGGCCGATATGGAGGTGGCCATTGGCATAGGGCGGTCCGTCATGCAGCACGAACCTGGCCCGGCCCTTGGCCTCGCGGCGCAGCCGGCCATAGAGATCCATGGCGGCCCAGCTCTTCAGGATCTCCGGCTCCTTCTCCGGCAAGCCGGCGCGCATCGGGAAAGCCGTCTCGGGCAGCAGCAGGGTCTTCGAATAGTCAAAAGGTTCGGACATCGGTCTCGACCGGATCAGGCGGCGCGATCGGCCGCGACATAGGGGGTGTTCGTCAGGAAACCCGGACCTCCGGGCACGCGTCACCGCGGCCTCAGGAGGCCGGGCCGGTAATTCGCGAAGCGGGCGAAGCCGCGGGGCCGGAAGAAAAGCGCATGCGCTCTCATAAGGTGTCCGACAGGCAATAGGCAAGGCCCCGCTTGGGTGGACAGCCCCTTGGCGTGGCCCCTCGCAGCGCTTTCGCGACGAACATGGCGTTGGATAACGCGCGCATTGCGCTGGCCGGGCCGGCGGGACACGATAGGCTCGACCGGCCGGGCGGGAGAACGACCAGAGGCCGCGCTGTCTGGCGCCGGTCTACGGATTCGGCTGCCCTCCGCGCGATGACGCAGCCCCCGGGAAGCGCGAAGGAACCTTCGGCAATGTCTCTGTGGTCCGACTTCCAGACGAATGACAAGCGCCTGATCCACAAATGGAAACATTATTTCCCGGCCTATGAGCGCCACTTCTCCCGCTTCGTGAATACCGATGTGGTTTTCATCGAGATCGGTTGCGGCCAGGGCGGCTCGCTGCAGATGTGGAAACGGTATTTCGGCCCGCATGCCCGCATCATCGGCATCGACATCAACTCGGCCTGCAAGGCCTATGCGGAGGACCAGATCGAGATCCGGATCGGCGACCAGTCCGACCGGTCGTTCCTGGACCAGATCGTCAAGGAATTCGGCGCGCCCGACATCGTGCTCGACGACGGCAGCCATGTGATGTCGCATATCCGCGCATCCTTTGCCGCGCTCTACCCGCAACTCAGCCGCAACGGCGTCTACTTCGTGGAGGACCTGCACACCGCCTATTGGGACGAATATGAGGGCGGCCTGAAGCGCGAGGGCAGCTTCATCGAAGCCTGCAAGGAGCTGGTCGACGAATTGAACGCCGACCATAGCCGCAATGCGGTCGCGCCGACCGCGTTCACCCGGTCGACCTTGTCGATGCATTTCTACGATAGCATCGTGGTGTTCGAAAAAGGCCGCCACACCGCGAAGTTCGCTCCCCAGACGGGCGGCGCACGCAGCAGCTTGCCGACCAGTCTCGCCGGAAACTGGCCCGGGCGTTGAGCCACAGAAGACCGATGGCGACAGGCGCGATCGACTAACCGCCCTTCGGCGCGGCCAGCCCGCCGGCGATGCCGAGAACCGACAGTTCCGCGAGGAACTCGTCGACTTCGCCGCGGTTGAGGCGCCGGCCGGACAAGACCAGGCCGAGATAGGCGGAATAGAAGGCCAGTGCGCGCCAATGCGCGGGACCGGGCGCAAAGCCCTTGTCGACCAGCAGCGCCTCGATATAGCCGATACGGTCCTGGTCGACGGCGGCGAGCGTCGCCTGGACATGGGGTGCCGCCGCCCCCCAGCCCCTGACCGCGACTTCGAGCGCGGTGTCGGCAAGGAAAGCCCGGCGCAACAGCACGGCGAGCCGATCGCGACGCTCGGTCGTGCGCTCGATGTCGTCGATGATCGCCAGGGCCGCAATGTCGCGCCATCGCGCCAGAACTGCCCGATGATAGGCGCCGATATCAGCGAAATGCCAGTAGAAGCTGCCGCGCGAGACGCCAAGCTCGGCCGCCAGGAGTTCGGCCTTGAGCGCGGTGAAACCGGCGCGCGCCAGCGCCTTCAGGCCGGCATTGATCCAGTCTTCGGCTGAAAGTCGAGGTGCCATGGGCGGCACCATACAGGACTGTATTGACAGAAGCCATGGCGAGGACCATCGTCACCATACACAACTGTATGGAGCGGCGTGATGCGGGATATCGTGCTTCAGCTTTCGGGTGTCCTGGCGGTGGCGACCGCGATCACCCACGGCGTGCTCGGCGAAACACGCGTCTTCGCCCGCGCCCGGATCGAACCGCCCGCCCTGAAACTGCTGATTCATCTCGTCTGGCAGGCCGGCACGGTCGCCTGGATCGGCGGCGGCGTCCTTCTCATCTGCGCGGGCTGGTTCTTCCCGGCTCCGGCACGCCAGGCGACCATCCTGGTTCTGGCCGTCGTCTTCGCCGCCGCCGCTCTCGGCAATGCCTGGGCGACGCGCGGCCGCCACTTTGGCTGGATGGCGATGGCCGTCGTGGTCCTGCTGGCGCTTGCCGGTTTGTGAAGGCGGACACACAAACGCCGGCCGTCACGAAGACGGCCGGCGCGCTGTCGAAACCGGTGGCGGTCGCTTACTCGGCCGCCTCGGCATAGGGCGCCGGCGGGGTCCAGCGCAGCACCGGGTTGCGCGCGGCCCGGGTTTCGTCGAGCCGGCGGCGCGGCGCGTGATAAGGCGCGCCCTTGAACCGGTCGACCTCGCCCTTGGTGGCGCTCATGGCGAGATCGCGCAATGTGGCGATGAACAGGTCGAGGGACGCCTTGGATTCCGACTCGGTCGGCTCGATCAGCATGGCGCCATGCACGACCAGCGGGAAATACATGGTCATGGGATGGTAGCCCTCGTCGATCATCGCCTTGGCGAAATCGAGCGTGGTGACGCCGGTATCCTTCAGCCAGGCATCGTCGAACAGCGCCTCATGCATGCAGGGCTGGTCGCCGAACGGCAGGCTCATGAGGTCGGCAAGGCTCGCCCTGATATAATTGGCGTTGAGCACAGCGTCTTCCGAGGCCTGCCTCATGCCGTCGGAGCCGTGCGACAGCATATAGGCGAGCGCACGCACGAACATGCCCATCTGGCCGTGGAAGGCGGTCATGCGGCCGAACGGCTTCTCGCCCTTGGCGATGCCCGTGGCCTCCTCGACCATGACATAGGCCTTGTCCGCATGGACGAAGGGATAGGGCACGAAGGCCGCCAGGCGCTCCGACAGCACCACCGGACCGGCGCCCGGACCGCCGCCGCCATGCGGCGTCGAGAAGGTCTTGTGCAGGTTGATATGCATGGCATCGACGCCGAGGTCGCCTGGGCGCGCCTTGCCGACGATGGCGTTGAAATTGGCGCCGTCGCAGTAAAAGTAGGCGCCGGCCTCGTGGATCGCCGCGGCGATCTCGACGATCTCCTTCTCGAAGATGCCGCAGGTGTTCGGATTGGTCAGCATGATGGCCGCGACATCAGGCGTCAGCGCCGCCTTGACGTCGGCGACATGCACCGTTCCGTCCGCCTGCGCCGGCACCGACTTCACCTCGAAGCCGATCAGGGCGGCCGTCGCCGGATTGGTGCCATGGGCCGATTCCGGCACCAGGACGACCTTGCGATGGCCCTGCCCGCTTGCCTCCAGCGCCGCCTTGATCGCCATCATGCCGCACAGCTCGCCATGGGCGCCCGCCTTGGGGCTCATGGCGACGGCGGCCATGCCGGTCAGCTCCTTCAGGTAATGGGCCAGCGTGTCGATCAGCTCGAGCGCGCCCTGCACGGTCGATTGCGGCTGAAGCGGATGGATGTCGCCGAGGCCCGGCAACCGCGCCATCTTCTCGTTCAGCCTGGGATTGTGCTTCATCGTGCAGGAGCCGAGCGAGAACAGCCCGGTATCGATGCCGAAATTCTTCTGGCTGAGCCGGACATAGTGGCGCAGCGTTTCCGGTTCGGACAGGCCGACCAGGCCGATATCGCCCTCGCGGGCGAGCCCGCCGAGGCGCGACTTGACCTGTTTTGGCGCCGGCAGGTCGACGCCCGTCGTCTCGGCGCGGCCGATCTCGAACAGCAGCGGCTCCTCGATCTCCAGGCCGTAATTGCCGGTGAAGGTCGGGTGAGCCTGGGTGGCGGTGTCGCCGGCGGCGGTGGGGCGGCCCTGACGGTTCATCATGATCTCGCGTCCTTCAATTCGACGGCCGGATGGAATTCGCGCGGCACGGGTGCCAGCGCATCTGGTAGCCCTGCTCGCCTCGGCGGCCGTAGCACCAGTTCAGTTCGGCGAGGCGCTGGCCATAACCCTGGCGCCGGTCGCAGGCGAAGCGGGTTGCCGGGGCATCGCCACTGCCACCGCGGCAAAGCGTGTTGGCCTCGGTCCAGAGCTTGATGAGGTTGCGCGTGTCGCCGCGCTGATCAGCCATAGCCCCGCTCGCAAAGCCGAGGCACAGGATGGATGCCGCGGTGGCCGCGGCGGCGCCTGTCGAAACCGTCATGCCAGCGCCTCGGTCAGCGCCGCGACGAAGGCCGCGCGGTCGTCGTCGGTGTTCACTTCGGTATTGGCGACGATGATCAGGTCCTTCTCGGCCTTGTCGGTCGGCCAGAGCCGGGAGGCCGGAACGCCCGCCAGCACGCCCTTTTTCGCCATCGCCTCGACGACCTTGGCCGCATCGCCGGCGACACGAATGGTGAACTCGTTGAAGAAGCTCTTGTTGAGCACCTCGACGCCCTTCACGCCATCCAGGCGGTCGGCGAGATCGCAGGCATTGGCGTGATTGACGGCCGCGAGCCGCTTCAGCCCGGCCTCGCCCAGGAGCGTCATGTGAATGGTGAAGGCGAGACACATCAGGCCGGAATTGGTGCAGATGTTGGAGGTCGCCTTCTCGCGGCGGATATGCTGCTCGCGGGTCGACAGGGTCAGCACGAAGCCGCGGCGGCCTTCGGCATCGACGGTCTCGCCGCACAGGCGACCGGGCATCTGCCGGACATATTTGGACTTGGCGGCGAACAGGCCGACATAGGGGCCGCCGAAATTCAGGCCGACGCCGATCGACTGGCCCTCGGCCACCACGATGTCGGCGCCCATGGCGCCGGGCGAGGTCAGCGCCCCCAGCGACACCACCTCGGTGACCACCGCGATCAGCAGAGCGCCGGCGGCCTGGGCCTTTTCGGCGATGGCTTTGAGGTCGTGCAGGTTGCCGAAGACGTCGGGGGTCTGGATGACCACGCAGGAGGTCTCGGCATCGATGGCGGTCGCGACCGCCTTCAGGTCGGCGCCGGCGTCGGCGGCATTGGCCGGCAAGGCAACGATCGTGTCGGAGGCCATGCGCGACACGGTCTCGATCACGTCGCGGTAATGCGGGTGCAGGTTGCCGGCGAGCACCGCCTTGTTGCGGCGGGTGACGCGGTGCGCCATCAGCACGGCTTCGGCGGCGCCCGTCGAGCCGTCATACATGGAGGCATTGGCCACATCCATGCCGGTGAGCAGCGCCACCTGGGTCTGGAACTCGAACAGATATTGCAGCGTGCCCTGGGCGATTTCCGGCTGATAGGGCGTGTAGCTGGTCAGGAATTCCGAGCGCTGGATCAGGTGATCGACGCTGGCCGGCACGTGATGCTTATAGGCACCCGCGCCGACGAAGAACGGCCCGGCGGAAGCCGGCACGTTCCTGGCGCTGAGCGCGCCCATGATCCGCTCGACCTCCATCTCGCCCTTGGCCGTCGGCAGGTCGGCCAAGCCCGACATCAGCTTGCCCTCGGGGACATTGGCGAAGAGGTCGTCGACCGAGGCGACGCCGATCTTGGCGAGCATGTCGGTACGGTCGTCTGATGTCAGCGGCAGGTAGCGCATGAGGCTCTAGTCCAGTTCAGGCGATGATCGGGTCGGAGGCCTCGATCACGATCTCGGCGAGCACCGAATTCGCGAGGAAGCATTCCTCATGGGAGCGATGATGCAGGTGGTCGATATCGGTACGATCAGGCAGCCTGTCGCCGGAAAAGGTCACGACCGGACGCAAGGTCACGGTCGAAACGAACAGCTTGCCCTTGGCGTTCTTGGTCATCACGCCCTCGGCCTTGTCGTCATAGCTGTCGACACGGAAGCCCTGGGCTCCGGCAAAGGACAGGAAGAACAGCATGTGGCAGGACGACAGCGCCGCGACCAGCGCCTCCTCCGGGTCGACCGCATCCAGCTTGGAATAAGGCGGGCGCACGCTTGACGGTGCCGACGAGGCCGGCACCGTGACGCCACCGTCGAAGCGCCAGAGATGGCCGCGCGAATAGCGGTTGTCGGTGAAGACAGCGCCATCGCGGGTCCAGCTGACATCGGCGGTGTAGGAATGCGCCATGATGCGCCTTCAGGAGATCGAGGCGACGAAGGCCTGATAGGCGGCCTCGTCCATCAATTCGTCGAGCTCGCCGGGATTGGAGATCTTCAGCTTGATGAACCAGCCCTTGCCGGCCGGGTCCTCGTTGACCGTCCCCGGCGCGCCCTCGAGCTCGGCATTGACCGCCACCACCTCACCGGCGACCGGCGCATAGATGTCGGAGGCGGCCTTGACGCTCTCGACCACGGCCGCGCCGTCGCCCTTGGCGACCTTGCGGCCGAGCTCGGGCAGTTCGACGAAAACGACGTCGCCGAGCTGCTGCTGGGCATAGTCGGAAATGCCGATGGTGCCGGTGTCACCCTCGACGCGGATATATTCATGGTCCTTGGTATAGCGGGTATTGGCCATGACGAGCTCCTCTGAAACCTTGTTGTGAGGCACGTTCCCGACAGGGGCGCGATCCGGCCCCGATCTCGAAAATGCTATCCGCGGAAGTAGCGATGCGGCGCGAAGGGCATGGTCACGACCTTGGCCGGCAGATCCTTGCCGCGCACCTCCAGCAGGACCGGAGTGCCCGGCTCGGCGAAGCGGCTGTTGACGTAACCCATGGCGACCGGGCCGTTGACGGTAGGGCCGAAGCCGCCAGAGGTCACCGTGCCGATGGCCGCGCCGTCGGCGGCCTTGATCGTGGTGCCTTCACGGGCCGGCGCGCGACCGTCGGGCAGAATGCCGACCCGCCGGCGCGCCGGGCCGTCGGCGAGTTCCTTCTGAATCCGTGCGGCGCCGGGGAAACCGCCCTCGACGCGCCGGCGCTTCTGAATCGACCAGTTGAGGCCGGCCTCGATGGGCGAGGTTCCGGTATCGATGTCGTGGCCATAGAGGCAGAGGCCGGCTTCCAGCCGCAAGCTGTCGCGCGCGCCGAGCCCGATCGGCTTGACCCGCGCGTCGGACAAGAGCTTACGCCAGATCGCCGGCGCATCCTCGGCCCTGATGCAGAGCTCGAAACCGTCCTCGCCGGTATAGCCGGAGCGCGAGGCGTGGACGAACATGCCGTCCAGCTTGGTCTCGACGAAGGTCATGAATGGCGTTGCGGCAATGCCGGGAATGAAGGCGTCGAGGACATCAGCGGCCTTCGGGCCCTGCAGCGCGATCAAGGCCAGCGTCGGATCCGGCTTCAAGCTCACGCCGGCGGGCAGGCGCGGCGCGATATGGGCGAAGTCCTGGTCCTTGCAGCCGGCATTGACCACCAGATAGGCCCAGCCCTCATGGCCAGCATAGGCCGAGCGGGTGATCATGAGGTCGTCGAGGATGCCGCCATCCTCGGCGGTCAGCTGGCTGTAGCGCTGCTGGCCGGGCTTGAGGTTGAGAATGTCGGCCGGCACCAGAGCCTCGATCGCCCTGGCGGTCGCTTCCCAGGTCGGGCCGACCACGAAGGCCTGGCCCATATGGCTGACATCGAACAGGCCCGCCTCGCTGCGTGTCCAATTGTGTTCGGTCAGCACGCCGGTCGGATATTGCACCGGCATGTCGTAACCGGCGAAAGGCACCATCTTGGCACCGGCCTCGACGTGAAGCTGATGAAGCGGGGTCGTGTGCAGCGGCCCGGTGGGGGTGTCGGCCATGGTCATCCTGCATCGGCGCGCAAGCAGGCCCGGGGCGGACCCCGAACACACTCGAAACGCGGGCTTGTCGCCCGCTCGCGCCCCTCTGTCGCAGGACCTGAGAGATTCACCGGGGCCCAAGGGGCCAGGGCCCTGACCAGGACCCTATCGGCTTACTCCGTCGGTGGGCCGCGTTTGGACGCGCGGCCACTTTCCAGAATGCCAATCCCCCGGCGGTCCTTTTTGCCTGAGAGGTTCCGGGGCCGTTGCTCCTTCGGCGCCGGGAGATCTCGCATATAAAGACCACCCGGACTCTCCCGCCGGGCTCATATGGCACGTCTTCCGAATGACGGCATCAGGCGGCGAAGTCAAGGCGCGCTTGTGGGCAACGGCGCCCGACAAGCATGCCGCTGCTGCGCCGTCGGCCGCGAAAGGTCCGGCACAAGCCGGCATTCGCACCGGCCCGGCCTGGTATCAGCGTGCCTGGCGCGCCTGGCGTCCGCGGCCGCGCTGCTGAGGCTGCGCCATCGTGTCGAAACCGACGAAGATGACATAGGTCTGCAGTTCTTCCGGCGGCGGCAGCGGGAAGCTCACCTGATCCTCGATCTGGGTGAAGGCGACATTGGGCGAATTGGCCGGCACGTCGATCGGCACGTTGTAGAGCCGGGTCCAGACCGACTGCGCCAGGCCGCGGGTCACCGCCATCCGGATCGGCAGGGTCAGCCGGGCATTGCCCTCGGCCTTCGGGCCGGTCAGCACGCGTCCCTCGATACCGACCTTGACGATCATGGTCTGGCCCTCGATGCGGCATTCGCGGGCGAGATCCGTGATGGTCGCCTGGTAGCGCAGCTCGGTCGGCCCCTCGCCGCCCTGGCGCCAGACATTGGAGCCGTCACGCACCTCGATGCGCGGGCAGAGATTTTCCTGCAACACCTGAGCACCGGCCGGCACGGGCTGGCCGAACAGGGCATTGTGCACCGGCGAACCGACGCCCGGCGCCGGTTGCGCCGCCTGCTGCGCCTGGCCGCCGCCGAACAAATTGCCCGCACTGGTGCCGCAACCGGCAAGGCCGGCGGAGAGGCCAGAGAGAAGCGCGACACGGGCCAGAGCCCGACCCGTCATACCGAATGTGCGCAGCACGCCATGATCCTTAAGAAGCCCTTGCGATCGGCGCTTATAGCAAAGCCTCTCGGGCGGAACCAAGGCCTGTGCGCGTCTCGGGCGCAATCGCGGCTCATCGCCTTTGCTGATGGACTTTCGTCGCGAATTTCATGAGAAGGGCGACGCCCCGGGCGTTATGCTCAGGCCTTGTCCACCAGAGCACGCGCCCTCCATGTCGTCATCACTCATCGCCTCGCTCCGCCCCGAAGCCACGGGCGCGCCTGCCAGCGGCATCGTCGAACTGTCGAAATATGCCCGCGCCGCCGGCGACGTGATCCAGTTATGGGTCGGCGAAGGCGACATGCCGACGCCTGCCTTCATCTGCGAGGCGGCGACGCGCTCGCTCGCCGCCGGTGAAACGACCTACACTTGGCAGCGCGGCATTCCGGAACTGAGGCAGGCCATCGCGACCTATGCCTCCAACCTCTATGGCCGCGAACTGGCGGCGGAACGCTTTTTCGTCTGCGGCTCGGGCATGCAGGCGATCCAGATCGCCATGACCATGGTCGCGGGCCAGGGCGACGAAGTGATCATCCCCTCGCCCACCTGGCCGAACGCGCCGGCCGCCGCGGGCCTGCGCGGCGCGGTTCCCGTGCTGGTCGAACTGACCCACGGCAATCGCGGCTGGCAAATGGACCTCGACCGGATCGCCGATGCGATCACGCCCAGGACCAAGGCCCTGTTCATCAACACGCCGTCGAACCCGACCGGCTGGACCGCCACGCGCGAAGAACTCGCGGCCATCCTGGCGCTTGCCCGCAAGCACGGCCTGTGGATCATCGCCGACGAGATCTATACCCGCTTCGTCTGGACCGGCGAGGCCAAACGCGCGCCGTCGTTCCATGACGTGCGCGAGGACGGCGACCGGATCCTCTGGGTCAACACCTTCTCGAAGAACTGGGCCATGACCGGCTGGCGCATGGGCTGGGTCGAGGCCGACCCTGCCCTCGGCGACGTCATCGAGAACCTGATCCAATATTCGACATCGGGTTCGCCGCCGTTCATCCAGCGTGCCGGCGTGGTGGCGCTGGAACGCGGCGACAGCTTCGTCGAGCATCAGATCGCCAAGGCCCGCAAGGCCCGCGACATCGTCTCGGCTGCGATCGAACAGACCGGCCGATGCCATTTCTCCCGGCCCGACGGCGCCTTCTATCTGTTTTTCGGCGTCGAGGGCATGACCGATTCGATGGCCGGCGCGATGAAGATCGTCGATCTCGCCAAGGTCGGCCTCGCCCCGGGAGCAGCCTTCGGCAGCGGCGGCGAAGGCCATTTGCGGCTCTGCTACCTGCGCTCGCCGGAGCAGATCGAGATCGCCGCCGAGCGTCTCGGCAAGGCGATCAAGCAACTCTGATCGCCCCGCGGCACGTCGCCAGGCTCCGCCGACGCCAACAAATCCCACAAAACGAAGGGATAGCGGCAACAAAACGGACAGATTCATTCTTGCACTAGGGATTTGTCCGTAGCATCTTCTACGGAGGAGAATGTTCGGCGGGTCCGCCCGGCCCCGCCGCCTCCGGATGGCCGTCTCGTGGCATGTCGCCCGGCCGAGACGCGGTGCATCGTCGATTTGGCGCATCGTCCTGAGGAGGACGCCCATCGAGCAGATCCTGAAAGCCTCGCTGACGGTCTCGGAAGCCCGCCTTTCGAGCGTGCTCGACATTGCCGTCGACGGCATCATCGTGATCGACGAGAGCGCGACCATCCTGGTCTTCAACAAGGCCTGCGAGACGCTGTTCGGCTGGACCGCCCCGGAAACGATCGGCCGCGGCATCGCCATGATCATCGCCCCGGACGAAGCGGCGAGCGGCGAAGACCCCGCGCGCGCCGGAACGATCGAGCAATATCTGGGCAGCGGCCGCGAGGTGCATGGCCGGCACCGCGACGGCACGATCTTTCCGGTCGAACTATCGGTCGCCGAAGCCGGCACGCCCGACGGACGCCAGTTCATCGGCATTCTGCGCGACCTCAGGCCGCGCAAGGAAGCCGAGGAGCGGCTCAACCAGTTGCAGACCGATCTGCTGCACATGGCGCGCGTCTCGGCCATGGACGAAATGGGCGCGGCGCTCGCCCATGAGCTGAACCAGCCGCTGACCGCCGTCATGCTCTATCTTCAGGCCGTCGGGCGAACCCACGCCAAGGCGATCGACGCCCATCGCAACGGCGAGATCGCGGCGCATTTCGACGAGACCGTCCGGTCGATCCTCGACAAGGCGCTGCGCGAGGCCGACCGGGCCGGCAACATCATCCGGCGGATGCGCGACTTCGTCGAGAAGCGCGAGCCCGAGCGGCGCCTGGTGGATCTCAACCCGCTGGTCGAGGACGCGGTCGAACTGACGCTGCTCGGTTACCGGCCGGGCACCCGGGTGGTGCGCAATCTGCGCGACCGGCTGCCGCCCGTGCTGGTCGATGCGGTGCAGATCCAGCAGATCGTCGTCAATCTCGTGCGCAACGCGCTGGAGGCCGTGCGCGGCGGTGACCATGCGCGCATCTGGATCGAGACCCTGGCCAGGGACGGTACGATCCGCTTTTCGGTGCGCGACAGCGGGCCGGGCGTGCCGGGCGACGCCCTGCCGAACCTGTTCAAAGCCTTTGCAAGTACGAAGAGAACCGGACTGGGTCTCGGTCTTGCGATTTCCCGCACGATCGCTCAGAACCATGGGGGGGACCTGACCGTCGATCCCGGAGGCAATGGGCGAGGCGCGTGTTTCTCGCTGGTCCTTCCGGAGCCCGCGGCCGCCCGGACCGGGCCGCCATCAGGCGGGCCGGCCACCGGAAACACCCCCCAGTGACGGGATGCGGCAAGCCATGGCGAATGCGCCCAAGGACATTTTCGTAGTCGATGACGATCCGGCAGTGCGCGACGCTCTGAGCGTCGTGCTGTCGATCGAAGGCTTCCATGTGTCGGGCTTCGCCGACGGCGCCACCTTCATCGCGGCGGCACGCGGCCAGACACCGGCCTGCGTGATCCTCGACGTGCACATGCCCGGTCGCTCCGGCCTCGACATCCTCAAAGAACTCAACGCCCACCACTATCCGGCGCCGATCTTCATCATTTCGGGCCAGGGCGACATTCCCATGGCGGTCGACGCGATCAAGCACGGCGCCCTCGATTTCATCGAGAAGCCGTTCGATGCCGACACGGTCGTGTCCAGGGTGCGCGAGGCCATCGACACCACCGAGCGCCGCGCCGCGGCGCCGGAGGCCGCGACCCTGCGGGCCAACTTCCCCGGCACCGATCTGTTGACCCCGCGCGAACGCGAAGTGCTGAGCCAGATCGCGGCCGGCGCCTCCAACAAGGAGGCGGGCCGGCATCTCGGCATCAGCCCGCGCACCATCGAGGTCCACCGCGCCCGGATCATGGAAAAGCTCGGCGCCAAGAATGCCGCCGACCTCGTGCGCATCGTGCTGACCGAGGCGCGGGCGACGGCCTGACGGCACCGATCCCGTCGCTTCGGCCGGGTGAGACGGGCCGTCCACCCTGGCCCCGCGATCACGATCGCGTGTGCAATTGCCTTGAGCCGCCTGGCGGACGTATCGTCGCGATAGTTTGGAGCTGATCCAATCTCTCAGGCGAGGCCGCCATGCTGACCCTCGACATCAACGGTCGTTCCGTCCAGATCGATGCCGATCCGGACATGCCCCTGCTCTGGGCGATCCGCGACCACGCCGATCTCACCGGCACGAAATTCGGCTGCGGCCAGGCGCTGTGCGGCGCCTGCACCGTGCATGTCGACGGCCAGGCGACGCGCTCCTGCTCGCTGGCCGCGGGTGACGCGCAGGGTCGCAAGATCACCACGATCGAGGGTATCTCGGGCAAGGTCGCCGAGGCGGTCCAGGCCTCCTGGCGCAAGCTCGACGTCGTCCAATGCGGTTACTGTCAATCCGGCCAGATCATGAGTGCCATCGCGCTACTCACCGAGAACAAGGCACCGAGCGAAGCCGATATCGAGCTCGCCATGGATGGCAATATCTGCCGATGCGGCACCTATCTGCGCATCAAGGCCGCCATCCAGGATGCCGCCCAGGCTTTGGCATGAGCGAGGATGGGGCCAAGACCATGACCAAGACCATCGGCAACGCCACCACGAACCCGAAAACCCAACCGGTCCTGTCGCCGGCCGCCGCCGGCCGCGCCTTCGCCGCCACCCGCCGGGCGTTTCTCGCCGGCACCGGCAGCGCCCTGATCGTCGCGACCCTGCTCGGCCGGGACGAAGCGGCGGCCGCGGAGGCATGCCCGTTCAGCAATGTCACGGCCAATCCCAATGCCTTCATCAAGATCGGCGCCGACAATACGGTGACCGTCCTGGTCAAGCACCTGGACATGGGCCAGGGCTGCGCCACCGGACTGACCACTATCGTCGCCGACGAGCTCGACGCCGACTGGAGCCAGATGCGCGCCGCCTTCGCGCCGGCCGATCACCGGCTCTACAACAATTTCGCTTTCGGCCCGGTGCAGGGCGTCGGCGGCTCGACCGCGATCGCCAATTCATGGACGCAGTTGCGCCTGGCCGGCGCGGCCGCCCGCCAGATGCTGGTGGCGGCGGCCGCCACCGACTGGAACGTCGCGGCGACCGAGATCAAGATCGAACGCGGGGTGGTCCGCCACGGCACGCGACAGGCGACGTTCGGCGAATTGGCGACCCGTGCCGCCTCCATGGCGGTGCCGACCAATCCGACACCGAAGCAACCCGGCCAATGGGTGTTCATCGGCAAGGACAGGTCGGTCGGCCGGATCGACACCTTGGGCAAGACGTCGGGGCGCACGGTGTTCTCGCTCGACATGCGCCGCCCGGGCATGCTGACGGCGGTCGTCGCCCACGCGCCGAAATTCGGCGCCCAGCTCAGGTCCTTCGACGCGACCGAAACACGCAAGGTGAAAGGCGTCGTCGACGTCGTGGAGATCCCGACCGGGGTCGCCGTGGTGGCGCGCGACACATGGTCGGCGATCAAGGGGCGGCAGGCCCTGAAGACCACCTGGAATTTCGCCGCCGCCGAAACCCGCTCGTCCGACGCGATCATGGCCGAGTTCAAGCGGCTGGCGAGACAGACAGGCCTCACCGCCGGCCGGCGCGGCGATGCCGACCGGGCCCTCAGGGGCGCGGTCAAGGTGATCGAAGCCGAGTTCGAATTCCCCTATCTCGCCCATGCCCCGATGGAGCCGATGAACGGCACCATCGAACGGCGCGCCGACGGTGTCATCGAGGCCTGGGCCGGTTTCCAGATGCAGACGCTGGAACAGGCGACGATCGCCGCGATCTGCGGCGTGTCGTCGGCCCAGGTCCATCTCAACACGCTCTATGCCGGCGGCTCGTTCGGCCGGCGGGCGACGGCGGCCTGCGATTACGTGTCGGAAATGACGCATATCCTCAAGGCCACCCAGTACCGCACGCCGATCCACCTGGTCTGGACCCGCGAGGACGACATGACCGGCGGCTTCTACCGGCCGATGGTCTATCACCGTGTCCGCGCCGGCCTGGACAGCCAGGGCCGCATCGCCGGCTGGGACCACCGCATCGTCGGCAAGTCGATCATGATCGGCACGCCGATGGAATCCATGATTGTCGTCAATGGCGTCGACCGGACGACGGTCGAGGGCGCCAGCGACATGCGCTATTCGGTCGACAGCCTGCATGTGACGGTCAGCAATGGCCGCGAGGGCGTGCCGGTGCTGTGGTGGCGCTCGGTCGGCCACACCCATACGGCGCAGGCGACCGAGGTGATGATCGACGAACTGGCGCGGGCCGCCGGCCAGGACCCGCTCGCCTATCGCCTGAGCTATCTCGACAAGGCGCCGCGGCACCAGGCGGTGCTGAAGCTCGTCGCCGACAAGGCCGGCTGGGGCCAGCCGATGGCGCCGGGCAAGGGCCGCGGCATCGCGGTGCATGAGAGCTTCAACACCCATGTCGCCATGGTCGCCGAAGTGACCGTGTCCGGCACGACGATCAAGGTCGACCGGATCGTCGCCGCGATCGATTGCGGCATCGCGGTCAATCCGGACGTCGTGCGCGCCCAGATCGAAGGCGCCGTCGGCTTTGCTCTGTCCTCGGTGCTGCGCAACCGCATCACGCTGAAGGACGGCGAGGTCCAGGAGAAGAATTTCGACGGCTTCGAGCCGACCCGCATGTCGGAAATGCCCAAGGTCGAGGTGCATATCATGCCCTCGATGATGTGCCCGACCGGTGCCGGCGAACCCGGCGTGCCGGTGCTGGCGCCGGCCATCGCCAATGCGGTGTCGGCGGCGACCGGCCGGCCGATGCGCTCGCTGCCGCTCGACCTGACCCAGACGGGAGGGGCCTAATGTGTGATCGCTTCAGGCTGAATCGCTCTGCATGAAGCTCTGTCGTCCTTTGAGGCTCGCAAGAACGCGAAGGACGGCCTGCCCTCGATGCAACGCTTCAGTCGCCTGTGAAGAACTCCCAGGCCGTTGATATCGTGCAAGGAAGCGGCGCCGACAGGTCATGGAGTTTGCCGGTTTTGGGCTGATGGCCGGCGGTTTTCTTGCAATTTGCGCTTGCCGCATTGTCGTGATTCCATCGCTGTCGA
>JAFKKV010000074.1 GCA_017304475.1 Hyphomicrobiales bacterium
GCTAGAGCATGATCGCCTCAGATTGAAGCGTATCCGGCATTTGTGAGGTAGTTGGCGCATTCGTCTGGAGCGAAGGCTTCAAGGGTGATGCCGATCCGGCGCCAAGTGTCTTCCAGTTTGCGCTCGGCGGCCGCGCGCAGCAGGTGCTTGAGCTTTGCGAAGACCTGTTCGATCGGGTTCAGGTCGGGGCTGTAGGGCGGCAGGAAGAGCAGCTTGGCGCCAGCGGCCCGGATCGCCCGGCGCACCCGCTGGCCCTTGTGGCTGCCGAGATTGTCGAGGATGACGACGTCGCCCGGCCGCAGGGTTGGCACGAGCAGGGTCTCGACATAGGCGGCGAAGCTCGCGCCGTTGATCGGTCCATCGAAGACGCAGGGCGCGTCGATCCGGTCACAGCGCAGCGCCGCCAGGAAGGTCAGGGTCTTCCAGTGCCCGTGGGGGACCTTGGCGGGCAGTCTGGCGCCCCGTGGGCACCAGCCGCGAAGCGGGGCCATGTTGGTCTTCACCCAGGTCTCGTCGATGAAGACGAGCCGGCGTGGGTCAAGCTTGCCCTGATGGCGCTTCCAGCGGGCCCGGCGGCGGGCGACGTCAGGTCGATCCTGCTCGCTTGCCAGTACGGTTTTTTTTGAAGCTCAGCCCCTCGGCGTGGACGAACTCCCAGACCGCGCCATAGCTGACCTTGACCCCGCGCGCCGCCAGCTCTGCCTGCAGCTGTCGCAAGCTCACCGACGTGTCCAGTGCGATCCGCTCCAAGAGCCAGGCGCGCTGCCCGGCCAGCACGAAGTGCCGCCGCCCGCCCATCGGCTTGGCGGCCGCGCTCGCCGTTTGCCGATAGCGCTGCGACCACTTTACGACGCTGGCATCGCTCACCTGGAACGCCTGGGCGACCGATCGCACCGTCTCGCCCGCGAGCACCCGGGCTACGACCCGCTCACGCAGATCAAGAGAATAAGGCTTCGGCATAACTGCTGGCCTCCGCCCAGCAGATAGTTTGAATCAGAACCGAAGCTCTAAGGGAATCCCCTTTCGATTCAAACTGAGCCGATCGCGCTCTAG
>JAFKKV010000024.1 GCA_017304475.1 Hyphomicrobiales bacterium
AGAGATGCTCCAGCCATTGACGCACCGTTCGCCCCTCGGTGAAGGCCTCATGCGCGCCGAGCCGCTCGGCGAGACCGGCGAAGATCGCGTAGTCGTCGCGCGCCTCGCCATAAGGCTTCGCCACCGGCTGCATGGCGACCATCAGCGGGTCGTTCGAGCTGCAGCCGATATCCTCGCGCTCCAGCGTCATGGTGCAGGGCAGCACGATGTCGGCGTGGCGCGCGGTCGCGGTCCAGGCGAGTTCGTGTACCACCAGCGTATCGAGCCGGCCGAAGGCCTTGCGCAGGCGGTTCAGGTCCTGATGGTGGTGGAACGGGTTGCCGCCGGCCCAATAGACCAGGCGAATATCGGGATAGGTCTTGGTCTGGCCGTTATAGCGGTATTGCGTGCCGGGGTTCAGCAGCATGTCGGCGATGCGGGCGACCGGGATGAACTCGGCCACGCCGTTGCGGGCCTGCGACAGGGTCGGGCCCGGCACGGCGTTGAAGCGGCGGCCATAATAGCCGATGGCGCCGAGCGCATAGGCATAACCGCCGCCGGGCAGGCCGATCTGCCCGAGGGCTGCCGCCAGGACGGCGCCCATCCAGACCGGCTGCTCGCCATGTTCGGCGCGCTGCAGCGAATGCGACACCACGATCACGGTGCGCCGGCCATGCAGGCGGCGGGCGAGCGCCCGGATGGCGTCGGCTGGCATGTCGACAATGCTGGACGCCCAGGCGGCATCCTTTGGCTGGCCATCGGTCTCGCCCAGCAGGTAGCGCTCGAAGACCGGCCAGCCCTCGGTATAACGATCGAGGAAGGCGCGGTCGTGCAATCCTTCGGTCACCAGGGTGTGGACCAGCGCCAGCATCAGCGCGGTGTCGGTGCCCGGGATCGTCGGCAGCCATTCGGCGCCGGCGCCTTCCGGCAGGTCGCTGCGCAGCGGGCCGGCGAGAATGAATTCGCAGCCCCGCTCCCGCGCCCGCTCCATGGCGCCACGCTCGACATGCTGGCTGATGCTGCCGCCGGCGACCATGCTGTTCTTCAGCGCCATGCCGCCAAAGGCCAGCACGATGTCGCTATGGTCGGCGATCTGGTCCCAGGAGACGTTGCGCTTGGTGATCTCCTCATAGCCGCCGAGGATTTGCGGCAGCAGCACCGAGGACGCGCCGGAGCTGTAGCTGTTGACCGAGCGGACATAACCGCCGAGCGCGGTATTGAGAAAACGGTGGATCTGGCTCTGGGCGTGGTGGAAGCGCCCGGCGCTCGCCCAGCCATAGGAGCCACCGAACACTGCGCCGGGACCATGGTTGTCGCGGACGCGCGCGAGTTCCGCGCCCAGGAGGTCGAGCACCGCATCCCAGGACATCGGCACGAATTCATCCCGGCCGCGCCGGCTGTCCGGACCGGGGCCGCGCTCCAGCCAGCCGCGGCGGACCATGGGCTGGGCGATGCGCGCCTTGTGACGCAGCGCTTCGGGAAAATTCTCGATCAGCTTGTTCGGGTCGGGATCCCCGGAATAGGGCCGCACATCCAGCTTGCCGTCGCGCCAGCGCGCCGAGAAGACGCCCCAATGGGAGGTGTGCGGCGTGAAACCGGCAGCATCCGTGAGGCCTGCGCCGCCCAGATCGAGTGCATCGCTCATGACAGATCTCCTGGACCGGGCCCAGCATGATTTCGGGGGGGCGCCGGCGGGCGCCCGTCTCCCGCCATTGTGCAGATTGCGGCGCGCTTGGCCACGTCGTCGACAAGGCAGCAGGGTCGCGCCCATGTAGGACCCGCTCGCAGGTTCGGGACAAATGCATCCAGCATATTGTGGCGTCCTCGCTTGCGATGAGGCGAGCCTTGCGACGACACCGAAGCGCCAAACGGCATTTGTGGGCGGCGTCGACCGGCTAACGAATGGCTTTCACCGCGCGCAACTTACAGTTTGTTATCGTCTGCAGGGGATCCTGCCTCGACGAAGCGGCCTGGGGGTCGACGTGCTCAGATTCCTAAGAAACGAACTCAGGCTCAAATTTTGGTTTCTTGGGCTCGCGGCCCTATCCTTCGTCGCGCTTCAGCTCATCGACAGCGTCAATAGCTTTACCGGCGTCGTCGCGATGCTTCTGTCGTTCCTGATCGCCGCTTGGATCGACTATCGCGCACGCCTTGCCGAGCCCCGGCCTGGCTCATCGGACAAGTCCCGGAAATCTTATGAAGAGCGTTTCGGGCCGGGCCGGATTGAGCGCAGTTATGCGACGGTGACTGGCCTTATCCGCCGCTGCTGGGAGCGCCTCTGGCCGGCTCGCTAATGCCCGAGGCCGAGATAGCT
The DNA here is from genome assembly GCA_017304475.1 of Hyphomicrobiales bacterium. Lineage (GTDB taxonomy): Bacteria > Pseudomonadota > Alphaproteobacteria > Rhizobiales > Phreatobacteraceae > Phreatobacter. The sequence continues at coordinate 2,294 of JAFKKV010000024.1, forward strand.
CTCGGCGATCCGCGGATCGCGCGCCAATTCCGCTGACGGTCCCTCCAGGCTGATCCGGCCGAGCTCCATCACATAGGCGCGGTCGGCGGCGTTGAGCGCGGCGCGGGCGTTCTGCTCGACCAGCAGGATGGCCACGCCGGTTGCCCTGAGGTCGGCGATGACAGTGAAGATATCGGCGACGATGCGTGGCGCCAGGCCGAGGCTCGGCTCGTCGAGCATCAGGAGCCGCGGCCGGCTCATCAGGGCCCGGCCCATGGCGAGCATCTGCCGCTCGCCGCCGGAGAGCGTCCCGGCGAGCTGGGTGCGGCGCTCCTTCAGCCGGGGAAAGCGGTCGAACACGGCGGCGAGCGTATCGGCGGATATCCGCCGGTCGACGCGGAAGCCGCCGAGCACCAGGTTGTCCTCCACCGTCATGGTGCCGAACAGCTCGCGTTTCTCGGCGACCAGGCAAAGTCCGAGGCCGACCCGGTCCTCGGCTTCGATCGTCGCCATGTCGCGGCCATCGAAACGGATCTTGCCGCGCGACGGCAGCAGCCCGAGCGTCGCGTTGAGCAAGGTGCTCTTGCCGGCGCCGTTGGCGCCGATGACGGTGACGATCTCGCCGGCCTGGACCCTGAGCGAGACATCGGTCACCGCCTCGACATGGCCATAGGCGACCGATAGCCGGTCGATGGTCAGGATGTCGCTCATTCCGGCGCCCCGAGATAGGCCGCGAGCACGGCCGGGTTCTGCTTGATCGCGGCCGGCGGCCCTTCGGCGATCTTGGTACCGAAATCGAGCACCACGATATGGTCGGTCAGGTTCATGACGAAGCCCATGTCGTGTTCGACCAGCAGCACCGAGACGCCCTGGCTGCGCAGGTGCCGGAGCAGTTCGGACAGCGCCGCCTTTTCGAGATGGCGCAGGCCCGCCGCCGGCTCGTCGAGCAGCAGGAGATCCGGATCGAGGCAGAGCGCGCGGGCGATCTCGACGATGCGCTGCTGGCCGAGCGCCAGCGAGCCGGCGGGCTTGTGCATGTGTTCGGCGAGGCCGACCCGGGCGATCTGGCGCGCCGCTTCGGCGATCAGCCGTTTCTCCTCCGCGCGGTCGAGCCGCAGCAGGCCCTGGATGAAGCCGGCCTTGCCGCGCAGATGGGCGCCGAGCGCGACATTGTCGAGCACCGACATGTCGGGCAGCAACTTCACATGCTGGAAGCTGCGGGCGATGCCGAGCCCGGCGATCGTCTGCGGCCGCTGGCCGCCGATCGGCTGGCCGGCGAAGGTGACGTCGCCGGCGGTGATGTCGAGCACACCGGTGATCAGGTTGAAGGTGGTGCTCTTGCCCGCGCCGTTCGGCCCGATCAGCGCGACGATCTCGCCGCGCTTGACCTGGAAAGACACGTCGTTGACTGCGACCAGGCCGCCGAAGGTCTTGCGCGCCTCGGCCACCGCCAGAAGCGGCTGGGTCGCGGCCTTGGCGCGCGCGGCCAGCGGCGCGGCGTCTCGGTCGACCGCGGGCGGAGGCGGCTCGGGAAACAGCGCGACGATGCGCGGCCACAGGCCCTCGCGCGCGAATTGCAGGATGGCGACCAGCAGCACGCCGAACACGATGGTCTCATATTGCGCCGACGTGCCGAACAGGAAAGGCACGACGCGCTGCAACGCATCCTTCAGCAGGATGACGAGGGAGGCGCCGACAAGAGCCCCCCAGACCTGGCCGGCGCCGCCGACCACCGCCATGAACAGATATTCGATGCCGGCATTGACCCCGAAGGGGGTGGGGTTCACCGCCCGCTGGACATGCGCGTAGAGCCAGCCGGACAGGCCGGCGAGCAGCGCCGCATAAACGAAGACCAGCAGCTTGACCCGGGCCGGCTCGATGCCGAAGGCCTCCGCCGCGACCCGGCCGCCGCGCAGGGCGCGGATCGCCCGGCCGGTGCGCGAATCCAGCAGGTTGGTGGTGGCGATGGCCGCCAGCACGACAAAGCCCCAGATGACGTAATAGACCGCCTGCGGCTCGATCAGCGACCAGCCGAAGATCGACAGAGGCGGCACGCCCGAGACGCCGTCATGGCGGCCGAGCAGCTCGATCTTGCCGAACAGGTAATAGAGTGAAATGCCCCAGGCGATGGTGCCGAGCGGCAGAAAATGGCCGGACAGGCGCACCGTGACGAGGCCGAGCACGACGGCGGCGAGCCCGGTGACGGCGAGCGCCGCCGGCAGGGTGGCCCAGGGATCGAAGCCGAAGCGGGTGGTCAAAACGGCCGAGGTATAGGCGCCGAAGCCGCAAAAAGCGGCTTGGCCGAACGAGGTCAGCCCGCCGACGCCGGTCAGCAGCACCAGGCCCATGGCGACGAGCGCGGCCAGCCCGATATTGTCGAGCAGCGTGATCCAGAACACCGACAGTCCCGGGATGAGCGGGATCACCGCCAGGATCGCGACGAAGATGATCAGACCGAAGCGGCGCATCGCCTAATCCTCCTCGTCGGCATGGGGATTGGCGAATGAGCGCCAGATCAGCACCGGCAGGATCAGCGTGAACACGATGATCTCTTTCATGTCGCTGGCCAGGAACGAGGCGAGCGCCTCGACCACGCCGACGACGATGGCCGCCGCCGCGGTCAGGGGATAGCTGACCAGGCCGCCGATGATCGCCGCGACGAAGCCCTTCAGGCCGATCAGGAAGCCGGTGTCGTAATAGAGCGTGGTCATCGGCACGACGAGAATGCCGGAGACGGCGCCGATGACCGCGGCCAGCAGGAAAGCCAGCCGGCCGGACAGGCTGAGGCGGATGCCGACCAGGCGCGCGCCGACGCGGTTGATGGCGGTGGCGCGCAGAGCCTTGCCGGTCAGCGTCCGGCCGAAGAACAGGTAGAGCGCGACGATCAGCAGGCTGGTGACGGCGTAGATGCCGAGGCTCTGGCCGGTCGCCACGATCGGCCCGAGCGGCACCACGGCGCTGGAAATCGGCGGTGCGCGCAGGCCTTCGGCGCCGAAGAAGACCAGGCCGAGGCCGGTCATGGCGAGATGCACGCCGACCGCGGTGATAAGCAGCACCAGCACCGAGGAGGCGGCGATCGGCTGAAAGGCGACGCGGTAGAGATAGGGTCCGATCGGCGCGATGATGGCGATGGTCAGCGCCACATTGACCGCCGTGCCGGCCTGGGCCGCCACGGCGAGCTTGGTCAGGCCGAGGATCGCCAGCGGCAAGGCGAGCTTGAACAGGGCTTCGCGGCCGATGCGGGCAAGGTCGAGCGCCTTGCGCTGCGCGACCATTTCGACCAGGAAGGCGGCAATGCCGAAGACCACCACCATGAAGGCCGTGCCGGGCATTTTGCCGGCTTCGAGCAGCGCGAAGGTCATGCCGCCATAGGCGACGAACTCGCCTTGCGGTACCAGGATGACCCGCGTCACCGCGAAGACGAGGACCAGGGCCAAGCCCAGCAGCGCATAGATCGCGCCGTTGGTGATGCCGTCCTGCAGGAGGAAGAGGAAGATCGTCGTGTCCATGGCTCACGACAGTCCCGTGAAAAGGGCCAGGACATGCCCCGCCGTGCCGGTCATGGCGCCGGATCGACCGGATATGGCTCCGGGTCGATGCTTGGCGCTGGCGCATCGATGATGCGTCGGCATGTCCCCTCCCATGGTATCTTTCTTATAAATTCGATATAGTCTATAACTATTCAGCTCGCAAACGAATTCGACCAATCGCCTCTTGGGAGGCATCGCAACCGGGACGACCGACAGGCATGGACAAGGTACGGCGAGCCAAGGCGGCGACTGGGGCGGGACCGGATGACGAGGCGCCCGAAGCGGAGCTCGCGGCGCCGGCGGAGGCGGCCCGGCTCGACATGGGGCCCTTGTCGGGCCTGGTCGGTTATGTCCTGCGCCGCGCGCAGCTGTCGGTCTTCGAGGATTTCATCAAGTGCTTCGAGCCGCTCGGCCTCAGGCCGGCGCAATTCAGCGCGCTGGTGCTGATCGACGCCAATCCCGGCCGCAGCCAGCGCGAGATCGCCGCCGCGCTCGGCATCCAGCGGCCGAACTTCGTCGCCATGATGGACCAGTTCGAGCGGCGCGGGCTGGCGCGCCGGCTGCGCTCCGACACCGACCGGCGCACCCATGCGCTGGTGCTGACCGAGGCCGGCAAGCGGCTGCTGGGCGAAGCCTTCGAGGTGGTGGCGGTTCACGAGCAGCGGGTGACCTCCCGCCTGGGCGCGAAAGGCCGCGATGCCCTGCTGAATCTGCTGGCCCGTCTTTGACCGGCCGGCCCCGCGACCGTTGACCCCCGCGCCGCGGACGCTTAACTCAGGCGCAACAGTCCCTTGTTCCGCGCGGCGACGCCCCTGTCGCCGCCGCCGACCCAATCCAGACGACACGTCCATGGCCATTCGCGACATCATTTCCATTCCCGACCCGCGGCTCCGGCTCGTCAGCGAGCCGGTCGAGCGCATCGACGACGAGATCAGGACGCTCGCCGCCGACATGCTCGACACCATGTACGAGGCACCCGGCATCGGGCTCGCGGCGATCCAGATCGCCGTGCCGAAACGGCTGTTCACCATCGACCTCGCCCGCAAGGACGAGGAGAAGAAGCCGATGGTGCTGATCAATCCCGAGATCACCTTCACCTCCGAGGACATGGCCGTCTACGAGGAGGGCTGCCTCTCCATCCCCGAATATTACGAGGAGGTGGAGCGCCCGGCGCGCTGCGGCGTGCGCTATCTCGACCTCGAGGGGCGCACCGTCGAGATGATGTGCGAGGGCCTGCTGGCGACCTGCATCCAGCACGAATTCGACCATTTGAACGGCGTCCTGTTCATCGACTATCTGTCGCGCCTGAAGCGCGACCGGGTGGTCAAGAAGTTCACCAAGGCCGCCAAGCGCGAGGCCATCGGGTGAGCCTGCGCGTCGTCTTCATGGGCACCCCGGATTTCGCGGTGCCGACATTGTCCGAGATCATCGGCCAGGGCCATGAACTGGTCGCGGTCTATAGCCGGGCGCCGAAGCCGGCCGGGCGGGGCCTCGAAGAGACGAAGACGCCGGTCCATGCTCTCGCCGATCGCTTCGGCATTCCCGTATTCACGCCGAAGACCCTGCGGGATCCGGCGGCGCAGGCCGATTTCGCAAGCCTCGGCGCCGATGTCGCGGTGGTCGTCGCCTATGGCCTGATCCTGCCTGCGGCCGTGCTGGAGGCGCCGGCGCTCGGCTGCCTCAACCTGCACGGCTCGCTGCTCCCGCGCTGGCGTGGCGCCGCGCCGATCCAGCGCGCCGTCATGGCGGGCGACGCCGAGACCGGCGTCATGGTGATGAAGATGGACGAGGGGCTCGATACCGGCCCGGTCGCCATGGTCGAGAAGATCGCGATTTCGCCCGACATGACCGCCCAGGACCTGCACGACCGGATGAGCGGGCTCGGCGCCGACCTCATGGTCAGGGCGCTTGCCGCGCTCGACCGCGGTTCGCTCAATTTCGTGGCGCAGGCGGCCGAGGGCGTCACCTATGCCGCCAAGATCGACAAGGCCGAGGCGCGCATCGACTGGTCCAGGCCCGCGGACGAGGTGCACAACAAGGTGCGCGGCCTGTCGCCTTTCCCCGGCGCCTGGTTCGAGGCCGATCTCGGCAAGGGCCGCGAGCGGGTCAAGGTGCTGCGCGCGGCCCGTGCCGAAGGCGCCGGCGCGCCCGGCGCGGTCATCGACGATCAGCTGACCATTGCCTGCGGGGCCGGTGCGATCCGCCTTCTGGAGGTCCAGCGCGCCGGGGCCAAGGCGATGCGGGCCGATGATTTCCTGCGTGGTGCCAAGCTCGACGCCGGCGCCCGGCTCGGCTGATGGCCCGCTACAAGCTCACCATCGAATATGACGGTGGCCCCTATATCGGCTGGCAGATCCAGGGCGCGAGCTTCGGCCGTTCGGTCCAGGGCGCCCTGGTCGAGGCGGTCGCCGCCTTTTGCGGCGAGGACGTCAAGGTCAACGGCGCCGGCCGCACCGATACCGGCGTCCATGCGCTCGGCCAGGTCGCCCATATCGACCTTGCCCGCGACTGGCCGAGCCGCGTCGTACGCGATGCCATCAACCGCTTCCTCAAGGACGACGCCATCGCAGTGATCGCCGCCGAGAAGATGCCGGACGATTTCGACGCGCGTTTCTCGGCGATCCGCCGGCATTATCTCTACCGCATCGTCGACCGTCGGCCGCGCCTGACGCTCGATGCCAGGCGCGCCTGGTGGTCGCCGCGCCGGCTGGACGTCGCGGCCATGCAAGCGGCCGCCGACCGGCTGATCGGCCGGCACGACTTCACCACCTTCCGCGCCACCGAATGCCAGGCGAAATCGCCGGTGAAGAATCTCGACCGGTTCGATGTCGTGCGCACGTCCGAGGGCATTGCCTGCACCCTGTCGGCGCGCTCCTTCCTGCACAACCAGGTCCGCTCCATGGTCGGCACGGTGAAGCTGGTCGGCGAAGGCTATTGGACGCCCGACGACGTCACCAAGGCCCTGGAAGCCCGAGACCGCAGGGCCTGCGGCACGGTCGGGCCGTCCCACGCGCTCTACCTGACCAAGGTCGATTATCCCGACAGCTGGATAGCGCTGCCGGAGCGGCCGGATGCCGATCAGGCGGCGAAATAGCAGTCGCTGAAACCGGACGGTGAGGCACCGCTCCTGAAGCCTCGGATCAAAGTCCCGCAGCTCGGTCAGCCGTCCTTCGAGGCTCGCAAAAGCTCGCACCTCAGGATGAGGTGGGGAAGTGAACTGCATCAGGGTTGCTCATGAGGCGCAGACCCCGACGCTCATACAGCACCGCCGCTGCTGCAATTCTCCACATTCCTCATCCCGAGGTGCTCGCGCCCTTGCGCGAGCCTCGAAGGACGGCCAACCGCGCTGCAACGCTTCGATCCGACACGATCACACGCTGGAGATCACGTCGCGAAACCCCGTGGGAAACGCAGAGATCAGCCCGCGAAATAGCGGTCGATGATCCGCCGGTAGATGGCGGTGAGGGCCACGAGGTCGGCGACCGGCACGCGCTCGTCGACCGCGTGCATGGTCTGGCCGACCAGGCCGAACTCGATCACCGGGCAATAGTTCTTGATGAAGCGCGCATCCGAGGTGCCGCCCGAAGTGGAGAGCTTCGGCTTGATGCCGGTGACCTCTTCGATGGTCGCCTGGACCATGTCGACGAAGGCGCCGGGCTTGGTGAGGAAGGATTCCGAATTGCCCCTGGCATAGGCGACGCTGGCGCGGATGTCGCCTTCCGCGGCCGCGGCCACCGCTTCGGCGATCCAGGCTTCCAGGCTTGCCGTGTTGTGCTGGTCGTTGAAGCGGATATTGAGCCGCGCCACGGCCTTTTGCGGGATGATATTGGTCGCGCCATTGCCGACATCGATCGAGGTGATCACGAGATTGGACGGATCGAAATGCTCGGTGCCGGCATCCAGCGGCTTGTCGGTCAGCCTGGCGAGGATCGCCAGCAGAGCCGGGATCGGATTGGCGGCGAGATGCGGATAGGCGACATGGCCCTGCCGGCCCTCGACGGTAATGACCGCCGAGAGCGAGCCGCGCCGGCCGATCTTGATCATGTCGCCGAGGCTGGCCGGATTGGTCGGCTCGCCCAGGATGCAATGATCGAAGCGCTCGCCGCGCCTGGCCGCCCAGTCCAGCAGCTTCACCGTGCCGTTGACCGAGGGGCCTTCCTCGTCGCCGGTGATCAGGAAGCTGATCGAGCCTTTCGGCTTGCCGCCATGGGCGGCGACATGGTCGAGGGCGGCGGCCACGAAGCAGCCGATGCCGCCCTTCATGTCGACGGCGCCGCGGCCATAGAGCACGCCGGCGTCGATCGCCCCGGAGAAGGGGTCGTGGCGCCATGCCGAGACATCGCCCGGCGGTACGACATCGGTATGCCCGGCGAAGACCAGATGGGGCCCGTGCGAGCCGATCCGGGCATAGAGATTTTCGACGTCGGGCGTGCCGGGTTCGGAAAATGTCACCCGATGAACCGTGAAGCCGGCGCCGCGCAGCGTCGCTTCGAGCAAGGTGAGCGCGCCGCCCTCGGCCGGTGTGACCGAGGGACAGCTGAGAAGCCTGGCGGTGAGTTCGATCGGGTCGGTGGTCATGCGGCCTGGGATGCGAGGGGATCCGGGCCGTAGCGGTTCGGTCCGGTGGTGCCCTGGAAGAAGCCGAGAACGACGAGCAGCGCAAGGGCGGCGATCGCCAGGATCGGCAGCAGGACGGAGAAGAACAGGAAGCCGAGGCCGAGGCCGCCGAACATCGAGATGACCGTGAGAGCGATCTGCAAGGCCATGAAGCCCTGCACATAGGTCTGCGGATAGTCGAGGTCGTTCGAGCGCTTCAAGCTCAGGCAATAGCCCGGATAGGCCAGCACCAGCGAGAGGAGCCCGGACAGGAAAGCCCCGCCGATCCATCCGAGCACCGTGCCGATAATCAGATTGACGACGATGAGCACAACGATGCCGATCCAGAAGTCCTGGCGGGCGATGCGGCCGTCGAATGTCAGCAGCAATTTCTGGAATTCAGGCACGAGCTTCTGAGGGTCGAGATTCTGGAAGTCCATTCGGGTCTCCATGGGATCGTGTCGCCCGGCGGCGACACTCGCAACCGCGCGACGCAAGGTCAACGGTTCATTGCGGGCCCGATTGTTTCAGTCTCGCGGGCTGTCGCCCGGACGATTGTTTCAGTCCAGCGGATTGGGGCCGAAACGATTGGTGCCGGGTTCGCCGGGCATCAGGCCGAGATCGATGACCAGCACGATCATCGAGGCGAGCACGGCGATGCCGAGCGTCACCAGAGCCGGTTTCATGTCGCCGCCATCTTCCAGATAACCCAGCACCTGCAGGAAGCTGACCAGGAAGGCCGGCAGGAAGAACACCAGCAGATAGAGTTCCGAGCGGCCGCGGTCATGGGTGCGCTTGGCGGCGAGCGCCAGCGAGGGATAGAGGAAAGCGAGGCCCACGACCGCCGAGGCCGGGTTGCCGCCGATATCGAAGGCCAGCCGGTCGCCGAAATAGGCGGCGACGTTCAGCGCAATGGCGGCGATCCAGAACGGCAGGCGCGAGATGCGCCCGTCGAACGAGAACAAGAGATAGCTCCAGGCCGCCGGCTGCAGCCAGATCCGCCTCTGGGTCCAGTCGACCTTGGCCATCAGATCAGGACCACCCGGGGACCGCGCATCAATCGCGCAGCAATTCGTTGATCGCGGTCTTGGAGCGGGTCTGCGCATCGACCTTCTTGACGATGACGGCGCAATAGGTCGACGGCCCCCAGTTCTCGCCGGGCAGCGCCTTGCCGGGCAGGTTGCCCGAGACCACCACCGAATAGGGCGGCACGCGGCCGACATGGATCTCGCCGGTGGCCCGGTCGACGATCTTGGTGGAAGCGCCGATGAACACGCCCATGGAAATGACCGAACCCTCGCCGACGATCACGCCCTCGACCACCTCGGAACGGGCGCCGACGAAGCAATTGTCCTCGATGATGACGGGACCGGCCTGCAGCGGCTCGAGCACGCCGCCGATGCCGACGCCGCCGGACAGGTGGACGTTCTTGCCGATCTGGGCGCAGGAACCGACCGTTGCCCAGGTGTCGACCATGGTGCCCTCGTCGACATAGGCGCCGAGATTGACGAAGGACGGCATCAGCACGACGCCCTTGCCGATGAAGGCCGAGCGGCGGACCACGCAGTTCGGCACGGCGCGGAAGCCGGCCGGCCCGAATTCATTGGCGGTCCAGCCCTCGAACTTCGACGGCACCTTGTCCCACCAGGTCGCGCCGCCCGGGCCGCCCGAGATCGCGGTCATGTCGTTGAGGCGGAACGACAGCAGCACGGCCTTCTTCAGCCACTGGTGCACGGTCCAGCCATCGGCGCCCTTGGAGGCGACACGCACCTCGCCGCGGTCGAGCATCAACAGCGCAGTATCGACGGCCTCGCGCACCTCGCCCTTGGTCGCGGCATCGACGGATGCGCGGTTCTCGAAAGCGGTTTCGATGACCGACTGGAGCTGTGCATGCGACATGGGCGTCTTCCGTGCTCGAACTGATGACCGAGGGCGGTTGTCCGCGCGCGCCCGCATGCTGTCAAGCAAGTTGATACGGCTTTTTCCCGTATCATTCGCGGCCGGCCATCGGCTGGAGGCCCGATTGCAGGAATGCAGGAATCCGCTTGCCGGGCTCGCATCGCGGGCCGGAAGGCTCCATTTATCGGCCAACGCGCCGCATCATGACCGGCGAAACCGCTTCCGGAGGTTCATTATGTCCGCCAACAAGCTCGTGATGACCGAAACGGCCCGTGCGCCCGTCGCGGCGCGCACGCGCATCGGCCATGTTCATCTGAAGGTCGCCGACCTCGACCGCTCGCTCGCCTTCTACCGCGATTTGCTCGGCTTCTCGGTCACCCAGCGCTACGGTTCGCAGGCGGTCTTCCTGTCGGCCGATGGCTATCATCACGACATCGCCCTCAACACCTGGGAGAGCAAGGGCGGCAGCCCGCCGCCGCCGGGCTCCACCGGGCTCTATCACACCGCCATCCTCTATCCCGACCGGGCGTCGCTCGGCGACGCGCTGCGCCGCCTGGTCGAGGCCGGCATCAGGCTCGACGGCGCAGCCGACCACGGCGTCAGCGAGGCGCTTTATCTGACTGATCCCGACGGCAATGGCGTCGAGCTCTACCGCGACCGGCCGGAGGCCGAATGGCCGCGCAATCCCGACGGCACGCTGGCCATGTCGAACCGCCATCTCAACCTGCAGGCCTTGCTCGACGACGCCGCCCCGAAGGCCGCCTGAGGGGCGTCCGGCTGGTCTTGCGGTCAGCCGTGCAGGCGGATCAGCCGCTTGCCCCGGTTGTCGCCGCGATAGAGTCCGTCGATCGCGCCGGGCGCCTTGTCGATGCCGTCGAGAATGTCCTCGGCGTAGGTGAGGCGGCCTTCGCGCACCCATTGGGCGAGCCGCTTCACGGCCTCCTCGTAGCGGGCCTGGTAATCGAACACCAGGAAACCCTGGATGCGCGCGCGCTTGACCAGGAGGTGGCGCTCGACGCGGGGGCCCGACGGCCAGCTGTCCCAGCTCGACACCGACGCCGTGCCGCAGATGACCACCCGGGCGCGCAGGCCGAGATGTTTCGTCACCGCGTCGCTGATCCGTCCGGCGGTATTGTCGAAATAGACGTCGACGCCGTCGGGGCAGGCCGCGGCGATCGCCGCGTCGAGATCATCGGTCGCCTTGTAGTCGATCGCCGCGTCGAAACCGAACTGCTCCAGGCATTGCGCGACCTTGGCCGCGCCACCGGCGATCCCGACCGTGCGGCAGCCGGAGAGCCTGGCGATCTGGCCGACCGCCGAGCCGACCGAACCGGCGGCGGTCGACACGACGACGGTATCGCCCGGCCGCGGCTCGCCGACCGCCAGCAGGCCGAAATAGGCGGTGACCCCGTTCAGCCCGAGCACTCCGAGCGCCAGCGACAGCGGCAGGTCGGCTTCGGCCACCTTGCGGGTGACCGCCTGGGCGCCGACCACGGCGAAATCCTGCCAGCCGAACAGGCCGGTGACCTTGTCGCCCTCGGCGAAGCCCTGGTGGCGTGAGGCGACGACCTCGCCGGCCGCGAAGGCGCGCATCACCTCGCCGATGCCGACAGGGGTCGAATAATTGGCGACCGCGCTGACCCAGCCGCGCATGGCCGGCTCGACGGAGAGATATTGGTTGCGCACCAGGATCTCGCCGTCGGCCAGAACCGGCACGGGGTTCTCGACGATCTCGAAATGCTCGGCCTTGGGAATATCGGCGGGGCGGGCCTTGAGCCGGACCTGGCGGTTCAGTTGCGACATGGCGGCGACCTGGGTGAGATGAGGACCATGGGCCATGTCAGCACGGATCGCGCCGGCGCGGCAGTGCCGACAAGCCGCGCTTGCCGGCCGATCGGACATCAGCCGCCCTGATGGCCAAAGCCGGCGAAGATCGCCGCCATCAGGGCGTTCTCGTCGGTGCCCGGCGGCAGCTTTGCCAGCATCGGCTTGAACCGGCCGTCCAGCGACAGCATGGCGAAGCCGTGGACCAGCGACCATGAGGCGGCGATCTGGGCCGCCTGGGGCAAGGTCAGCACCGGGGCGATGTCCTCTTCGCGCCGCTGGCCGACCGCGCCGCTGAGCACCTCGAAGGCGGCTCGGACCGCCTGGTGCAGCGCCGGCCGGTTCAGGTCCAGCCGTTCGCCGCGGAACATCAGGAGGAACAGCCCGGGATGGCTGCGGGCAAAGACGATATAGGCGCGGCCGATCGCCGACATGCGCTCCTCGGGCGTCGCATCAGGGCTCGGCGCCGATGTCAGCGCCGCGTTGAAGCGCTCGAAACCCACCGCGGCGAGATCGCTCAGCAGCCCCGTGAGGTCGCCGAAATGGTTCATCGGGGCGGCATGCGAGACGCCGGCCTCGCGCGCCGCCGCCCTCAGCGTCAGCCCCTGGATACCGTCCTTTTCCAGGATGCGCTCGGCGGCTTCGAGCAGGGCCACGCGCAGCGAACCATGGTGATAGGGCGTTTCGCGCTCCGCCGCCGGCCGCTTGCCGGGGGGCCGCCCGGGTCGCCTTCTGGTCGTCTGCGTCGGCTCTGTCATGGCTGTCTCGATCCTAAATGTTGACGCTGTAAATATTTTGCTTGACGCCGCCTCGGCGCTCCGGTAGCGGTATATTTACAGTGTAAATATAACCGAGGGAGACGACGATGGCAAACCCGGCCGAGGCAGTGGATATCAGCAATTACGGTCCGATCCACAGCGAGTGCGAGGTCCACGACCTCAAGGTCAACGGCGCCTTGCCGCGCGAACTGAACGGCAGCCTGCTGCGCAACGGGCCGAACCCGCAATTCGACGTGCCCAAGGCGCATTGGTTCGCCGGTGACGGCATGCTGCATTCCTTCACGCTGGAAGACGGCAAGGCGAGCTATCGCAACCGCTGGGTCCGTACGCCGAAATTCCTGGCCGAGCATGATGCCGGCCGCGCCATCTTTTCCGGTTTCGGCAGCCAGACGCTGCCCGGTGCGCCGGCCACCGACGTCACCGATACCGGCGTCGCCAATACCAATATCGTCTGGCATGGCGGCCGCCTGCTGGCGCTCGAGGAGGCCCATCTGCCGACCGAGATCGACCGGCACACGCTCGCAACCCTTGGCTATCGCGATTATGACGGCGGCCTGCCCGGCGCCTTCACGGCGCATCCGAAGATCGACCCGGTTACCGGCGAGATGATCTTCTTCGGCTACAATGCCAACGGTCCGTTCACGTCAGGCATGACCTGCGGCGCCATCGATGCCGGCGGCGTCGTCACCCGGCTGGAGCGTTTCGACGCGCCCTATTCCAGCATGGTCCACGACTTCATCGTCACCAGCAGGCACATCCTGTTCCCGATCCTGCCGCTCACCGGCAGCATGGAGCGTGCCCGTTCCGGCCGCCCGGCCTTTGCCTGGGAGCCCGAAAAGGGCGCCTATGTCGGCGTGATGAAGCGCGGCGGCAAGGCCTCGGACATGGTCTGGTTCCGCGGCGAGGCCTGCTACGTCTTCCACGTCATGAATGCCTGGGAAGACGGCGACCTGATCATCGCCGACGTCATGCAGACGGAAGAAGCGCCGCTGTTTCCCCATGCCGACGGCTCGGCGCCGGATCCCTTGAAGTCGCGCGCCCGGCTCTGCCGCTGGACCTTCGACATGTCCGGCCGCACCGACACCTTCAGCCGCACCTATCTCGACGATCTCGCCGGCGAGTTTCCGCGCATCGACGACCGCCGCGCGGGCCTTGCCAATCGGCACGGCTGGATCGCCTGCGCCCGTCCGGGCGCCGCCCGCGGCGGCCTGTTCGACGGCATCGCCCATTTCGATGCCGAGGCCGGCCGCCGGCGTGAGCATTTCCTCCCGCTGGGCGACGCCACCTCCGAGCCGGTCTTCGTGCCGCGTTCGGCCGATGCGCCGGAAGGCGATGGCTGGCTCCTTTCCGTGGTCTGGCGCGCCGCCGAGAACCGCAGCGACCTCGCCGTGTTCAACGCGACCGAGGTCGAAGCCGGCCCGATCGCGACCGTCGAACTCGGCCACCGGGTGCCCTTCGGCTTCCACGGCAACTGGGTCCCGGCGGGCTGATCGCCGCCTTGCGCCCCGGAGGAGATAGCGATGGCCGCATTGCCACCGCCCCGGCCCGGGAGCGTGCCGACCCCCGAATGCCGCACGGCGCGCACCTGCGCCGATTGCGGACAATGCCCACGCCGCCGGTCGTCGACCGGGCCGGCCGTGGTTTCCGACGTGCCGCCGCTCATCCGGGCAACGACACGAACCCTCGTCCCACCAACCAACCCAACCTTGAAAGGAATATGACCATGAAGACCTTCACTCTCGCCGTCCTTCTGCTCGCCGCCATCTCGGCTCCGGCTCTCGCCCAGGGCGGCGCCGATGCGGCCCAGGTCGAGGCTTATGACCTGGGCGTTCAGTCGTCGGCGCCGCGCATCGGCGTCGCGCGCGAATTCTCGGCCCGCGCCATCGCCGCGCCGATCGCTCGGCCGGCCGGCCGTGAGCTGCCGCAGATCGATCGGCAGGCGGTTCCCGAAGTCGCCTCGCCGAACTGAGCCGGGCCACAGGCCGGCATCCCGACACTCCATCCGAATTCGAAAAGGAACACGATCATGAAGACCTTCACTCTCGCCGCCATTCTCCTCGTTGCCGTCTCGGCCCCGGTTCTCGCCCAGGGTGGCGCCGACGCGGCCCAGCTCGAGGCCCAAGTCGACGCCTATGGCCCGGCCATGCCGTCGTCCTCGCCGCGTATCGGCGCCGCACGCGAGTTCTCGGCCCGCGCCGTCACGGTCGCGCCGATCGCTCGCCCCGCCGGTCGCGCGCTGCCGATCGACCTGCAGGCGGTTCCCGAGGTTGCGTCGCCCAACTGAAAGGCCGCGCCTTGAGTGCCATGACGCAAACAATCGGGGCCAGGAATTCCCGGTTGTTTGCCGTCACGCCGTCTGGCGCGACGTGGCCGTCGCAGTGCATCGTGAAAGAAAAGCCGGCCCCGCGCCGCCGTTCCGGATGAGGCTATCATGTCCATTCTGCTCAGCCTGACCCCCTTCATTCTCTTCGCCCTGCTGACGCGTGTCGCATCGATCGAGATGAGCCTGTTTGCCGCCGCCGCCCTGTCGGCCGGCCTGATCCTGCGCGACCGCCTGCGGCATGGCGGCGCGGTCAAGGTGCTGGAGGCCGGCACGGTGATCCTGTTCGCCGGCCTGGCGCTTTACACCTTGCTCGCCCGGGCGAGCTGGACCGTGGTTGGTGTCCGCCTGGCTGTCGATGCCGGCCTTTTCCTCATCGCGCTGGTGTCGATCCTGATCCGCCAGCCCTTCACCTTGCAATTCGCGCGCGAGCAGGTGCCGCGTGAACTCTGGGATCATCCGCGCTTCCGGGCGACCAACTATGCCATTACCGGCGCCTGGACCGCGGCCTTCGCCGTCCAGGTCCTGGCCGACCTCGTCATCCTCTACGTGCCGGCCGTGCCGTTCTGGGTGGGGGTCGCGGCGATCGTCGGCTCGCTTGCCGCCGCCATCTGGTTCACGGGCTGGTATCCGGCGCGCCAGCAGCGCCTCGGCCAGGCCGAGGCGGAAGCAGCGCAGGCGCGCACACGGTGAGCGCAGCGGTAATATTGTAACTCCGTTCTGTTCCGGGCTTTCGAAGGCCCGGGACCGGATCTAGGCTTTCCCCTTGTGACACCGGGCGTCTCGGCCTCGACAGGCCCCCCGCGCCCGATGCCTTGCCCTGTCCGGGAGGAACCCATGTCACGCAAATTCATCGATTGCCGTGAAATGAAGAGCGAGATGAATTGCACGGTCGCGATCAGCGCCGACACCGAGAAGGAATTGCTGGAGGCGGCGGTCCAGCACGCCGTCAGCGTGCACAAGCACCAGGACACGCCCGAACTGCGCGCGATGATCGCCAGCGGGATCCACGACGGCACGCCGCCGGTCGCCGCGCCCCGTCACGCCGCCTGACACGTCGCCTCATCAAACCGGAGGCGACCCGGCCGAAGCCAAGGCTTCGGCCGGGCCGTTCTTCGTCAGAGCGTCCGGTTGCTGGCCTTCACCGCATCGGCCTCGACATAGACCTGGCCGCCCATTTCCAGGAATTTCTCGCTCATCCTGTCCATGCCGGCCTGCTGGTCGTTGAGCGTGGCAGCATAGTCGCGCACGTCCTGGGTGATCTTCATCGAGCAGAATTTCGGCCCGCACATCGAGCAGAAATGCGCCACCTTGTGAGCTTCCTTCGGCAAGGTCTCGTCGTGGAACGAGCGTGCCGTGTCCGGGTCGAGGCCGAGATTGAACTGGTCCTCCCAGCGGAAGTCGAAGCGGGCGCGCGACAGGGCGTCGTCGCGCAATTGCGCGGCGGGATGGCCCTTGCCGAGATCGGCGGCGTGCGCCGCGATCTTGTAGGTGATGACACCCACCTTCACGTCGTCGCGGTTGGGCAGCCCCAGATGCTCCTTCGGGGTGACGTAGCAGAGCATGGCGCAGCCGAACCAGCCGATCATCGCAGCCCCGATCCCTGAGGTGATGTGATCGTAACCCGGCGCGATATCGGTGGTCAGCGGTCCGAGCGTATAGAAGGGCGCCTCGCCGCAGGATTTCAGCTGCTTCTCCATATTGACCTTGATCTTGTGGATCGGCACGTGGCCGGGCCCCTCGATCATCACCTGGCAGCCCTTTTTCCAGGCGATCTGGGTCAATTCGCCGAGCGTTTCCAGTTCGGCGAACTGGGCGGCGTCATTGGCGTCGGCGATCGAGCCGGGACGCAGGCCGTCGCCGAGCGAGAACGACACGTCATAGGCCCGCATGATGTCGCAGATCTCTTCGAAATGCGTGTAGAGGAAGCTCTCCTTGTGATGCGCCAGGCACCACTTGGCCATGATCGAGCCGCCGCGCGAGACGATGCCGGTGACCCTTTTCGCGGTCAGCGGCACATAGGCGAGTCGGACGCCGGCATGGATGGTGAAATAGTCGACGCCCTGTTCGCATTGCTCGATCAGCGTGTCGCGATAGACCTCCCAGGTCAGCTTGACCGGGTCGCCGTCGACCTTTTCCAGCGCCTGGTAGATCGGCACCGTGCCGATCGGCACCGGCGAATTGCGGATGATCCATTCGCGCGTGTTGTGGATGTTGCGGCCGGTGGAGAGGTCCATCACCGTGTCGGCGCCCCAGCGGATCGACCAGACCAGCTTGTCGACCTCTTCCTCGATCGACGAGGACACGGCGGAATTGCCGATATTGGCGTTGATCTTCACCAGGAAATTGCGGCCGATGATCATCGGCTCCAGTTCGGGGTGATTGATATTGGCTGGGATGATGGCGCGGCCGCGGGCGATTTCCGAGCGGACGAATTCGGGCGTGATGAAAGCCGGGATCTCGGCGCCGAAGCTCTCGCCATCCGCGATCGTCGCCTCGGCCTCGGCCAGCGCCTGCTTGCGGCCGAGATTTTCGCGCTCGGCGACATAGATCATCTCCTTGGTGATGATGCCGGCGCGGGCGAATTCATATTGGGTGATCGGCTGGCCGGGCAGGCCGCGTAGCGGCTGGTTCGGCACCGGGAAGGCGCGCGCCAGGTGCTTGCCGGCATTGCCATTGTCCTCCGGCCTGATCTCGCGGCCAGCATAACGCTCGACGCCGCCGCGCTCGGTGACCCAGGCTTCGCGCGCCCGCGACAGGCCCTTTTCGACGTCGATGACGACATCCGGGTCGGTATAGGGGCCGGATGTGTCATAGACCGCCAGCGGCGCTTCGCCGGAACCCTCGCTCAGCGCGATCTCGCGCAGCGGCACGCGGATATCGGGCGCGCTTTCGGGTGTCGCGAAGATCTTGCGCGAGGCAGGCAGGGCGCCGGTGGTGACCGCGGCCTTGATGTCTTTGACAGGTGCATTCATGGCAGGTGCTCCCTTAAGGGTGCGGGTGTTGGCCGGATTGGCTGACGAGGGTCATCGGGACACCGGCGGCATGCGGTTTCCGGCTGGTCAGCCCGGCCGACACAAACGATTTCGTTCCCGCAGCAAATGCTGCGAGCACGGGCGTCTGGCGCGCGAATAGCGAAGTCGGCATGCGTCCCATCCCTCCGCCGGCATGACCCGGATCAGGTTCAAGGGTCGCCGCGGTGTCAGGATTGGTCCTGGCGTCGCGGCCTCTCAGCCCCCTCACGGGGCTCCCCTTGGAGCGGGGTCGAATGTGACGCTTCGGCCAAGGAAGTCAAGGCGGGGCCGCCAGGTGGGCCGGCCGGGCCGCCCGTGGCGGCTGGGTGGATCGGCTCCGGTCGACCGCCGGGCGGCAAGGGAGTAATCTCGCCATGGGCGAGGGGCGGACCTGAAGACAAGGCCAGGACCATGGTCACCAAGGCGCTCTATGTCCGCTTGGAAGCAAGACCCGGCAAGGAAGCCGCGGTCGTCGATTTTCTCAATGGCGGCCTGCCGCTGGTCGCGCAGGAGCCGGCGACGACGGCTTGGTTCGCAATCCGGATGGGGCCGACCACATTCGGCATTTTCGACGTCTTTCCCGACGAGGCCGGCCGCGCCGCCCATCTCTCGGGCAAGGTGGCGGCGGCCTTGATGGCGCAAGCCGCCGAACTGTTCGCCGAGCCACCGGCGATCCAGAACCTCGACGTGCTGGCCGCCAAGCTGCCTTGAGACATGGCATCAGGCCCTTGGCCGCCGCGGCGCCGGCCCGGCCGCGCGCCTTGCGGGGGGCGGCCATTTGCGCGCGTGGTCCGATCGGCCCTTTCACCCCGCCCCGCAAATCGGCTAAGACCCGCAACGTTTGTCGCCAGGGAGGCGATCGCCGGAGTCCGCCATGACCGTTGATGCTCATGATATCGGCCGCGTCCTGAACGAGGCGCTGCCCTACATGCAGAAATATGACGACGAGATCATCGTGGTGAAATATGGCGGCCACGCCATGGGCGACGAAGAGGGTGCGCGTTCCTTCGCCCGCGACATCGTCATGCTCGAGCAGTCGGGCATCAATCCGGTGGTGGTCCATGGCGGCGGCCCGCAGATCGGCCAGATGCTGGCCAAGCTCGGCATCAAGAGCCAGTTCATCGACGGCCTGCGCGTCACCGACAAGCAGACGGTCGAAATCGTCGAGATGATCCTGGCCGGCTCGATCAACAAGCAGATCGTCGGTTTCATCAATGCCGCCGGCGGCAAGGCCATCGGGCTCTGCGGCAAGGATGGCGACATGGTCAAGGCGGTGAAGGTCAGCCGTACCGCCCGCGATCCCGATTCCAATATCGAGCAGGCGATCGATCTCGGTTATGTCGGCGAGCCCGACAAGGTCGACACCAAGGTGCTCGACACGGTGCTGGGCAAGGAACTGATCCCGGTGCTGGCGCCGGTCGCCACCTCCAAGGAAGGCGACACCTACAACGTCAATGCCGACACCTTCGCGGGCGCCATTGCCGGTGCGCTCGGCGCCAAGCGCCTGCTGCTTCTGACCGATGTCCCCGGCGTGCTCGACAAGGATAAGAACCTCCTGAAGGACCTGTCGGTCGAGGATTGCCGGCGCCTGATCGCCGACGGCACCGCCACCGGCGGCATGATCCCCAAGATCGAGACCTGCATCTACGCCATCGAGCGCGGCGTCGAAGGCGTCGTGATCCTGGACGGCAAGACGCCGCATGCGGTTCTGGTGGAGCTTCTCACCCATGGCGGCGCGGGCACCCTCATCCACGCCTGACCGGATGGGCGCGCGCGCCTTTTCGTTCGCCGGCCTGGTGCTCGCCGCGGCGCTCGGGCTCGGCGCGGCACCCGCCGCCGCCGAGACCCGGCTGTGCAATCGCACCAGCCTGGTCACCGAGGCGGCGATCGGCGTGATGGCCAATGACACCGCCGCCACCCGCGGCTGGTTCCGGCTGGATCCGGGCCAGTGCCGGGTCATCCTGCAGAGCGCGGAGGCGCCGGGCCGGCTGTTCCTGAACACCCGCGCGGTCGCCGGGCCGCCCGATACCGCGCTCGGCCAGCCGGACAATGTCCGGCTCTGCGTCGGCGACGGCGATTTCCTGGTGGCGGCCGCCCTGACCTGCCAGCGGCCGGGCACCCGGCTGGTGCCCTTCGCCGAAATGCGACCGACCGTCGTCGACGGCATCGCCATCCTGTTCCTGTCGGAAGAGGCCGATTACGACCTGCCGCAGGCGCGCCGCGCCGGCATCCAGCGCCTGCTGACCCGGATGGGCTACGACCCCGGGCCGATCGACGGGCTCGACGGACCGCGCACCGAAGCGGCGCTCAGGGCCTTCGTGGCCGACCGCAACCTGCCGGCCGACAGCGGCGGTGCGCCCGATATTTTCGATACGCTGATGGCCGGCCTGCGCGCCGGCGAGGGACCGGGCTTTGCCTGGTGCAACGACAGCGGCAACCGCATCATGGCGGCGCTGGGCGTCGAGGAGGCCGGCCGCGTCGTGACCCGCGGCTGGTTCCGCATCGAGCCGGGGGCCTGCCTGAAGCCGCCGATCGATGCGGCGGCGGCACGGGTTTATTCTTTTGCCGAGGCCGTCGACGCCGAGGGCAGGCCGGTGCTTTCGGCCGGCAAGCCGCTGACCTATGGTGGCGAGGTCGCGGCCTGCATTCGTCCGAGCGAATTCGAGATTGCCGGCGCCGGCGATTGCGCTGCCCATGGCGCGACATCGGTGGCCTTTCTCGAAGTCACCTTCGACGGCCGCCGCCGCGCGTCGGTCCGTTTTCGGGAGCCATGATGTCGAACACCCAATCGCTTGCTGTCTTCGCCGATGTCGAGGCCTGGATCTTCGACCTCGACAACACGCTCTACCCGCCGCACCTGTCGCTGTGGTCCGAGATCGACGGCCGGATCAAGGCCTATGTCGCGAGCTTCCTGAAGATCACTCCCGACGAGGCCTTCGCGCTGCAGAAGGACTATTACCGGCGCTACGGCACGTCGCTGCGCGGCCTGATGACCGAGCACGGCATGAGCCCGGACGACTTCCTGGCCTATGTCCACGATATCGACCATTCGCCGCTGCAGGCCAATCCGGAACTCGGTGCCGCCATCGCGGCGCTGCCGGGACGGAAATTCGTCTTCACCTCGGGTACCCGCTCGCATGTCGCGGCGGTGACGCGCCGGCTCGGCTTCGAGAACCATTTCGACGGCGTCTTCGACATTGTCGATGCGGGCCTGCTGCCCAAGCCGCACCGCCAGACCTATGACAAATTCCTGGCCGATCACGGGGTCGATCCCAAACGCGCCGCCATGTTCGAGGATCTGGCGCGCAATCTCGAGGCGCCGCATGCGCTCGGCATGAAAACCGTTCTGGTGGTGCCGGAAAACACCCGCGAGCTGTTCCGCGAGAGCTGGGAGTTCGAAGGCCGCGACGACGACCATGTCGACTTCGTCACCGACGACCTGACCGCCTTCCTGATCCGGCTGAGGCTCTAATGCCGCAGCACAACGATCGTGACTGTTTGACTGCATAGGCGTGGTGACGTTTTTCGCGTGTTTGTCGGTCGGCGACATCCACTTGAATGAGGCTTCCAAGGCCTTGCGCTGGCGGTGCCCGGCGGAAATCGCCAATTGGGGGACGCACCCGGAACGGATCGCTCTCGACAGGACGTCGGGCTGAAGTCGTGGATGCCCGGGACAAGCCCGGGCAAGACGAGAATTGTCCTTGGAGCGATGGGCGTCGGATAGACCGGGCGCAGCGGCCGCGCAGCGATGAATACACCGTGAGGCAAAGACATCGTCTTGCCCGGGCTTGTCCCGGGCATCCACGAATTGCCCTCACCAAAAGCAACTCATCATGATGACTGCGCGGCGGTATTCGCTGCGACGGCTTCGAACCCAGACACGCTGTACGAGGCTCCATGGCCTTGCGAAGCGAGCCTCGAAGGACGGCCTAACCTTGATGCAATAGGTCGATCCGGGCTGGGCTCAACCCTAGAATCCGCCCTTGGTGCTGAAGCCGTCGTCGCCACCCGAATTGCCGCCGCCGGACGAGCCGCCACCGCCGCCCCAGGCGCCGCCTCCACCCGACGATCCGCCGCCGCCACCCCAGGATCCCCCGCCACCCCAGGAGCCACCGCCGCCCCAGGCGCCGCCGCCCCAGTTCGAACCGCCGTCACCGCTGGGAAATCCGGATCTCGGCTGGCTCCAGCGCCGGCCCTGCTCCATGCGCGACCAGTAGTCCGCGCCTGTCAGCGCGCCGGTGACCAGGCCGCGCAGGAGGTGGCCGAGCACGTCATTGTCGAAATAGGAGCCGTCGGCGTCATAACGCCGGTTACGGAAGCCGGTGGCGACCTGGGAAATCTCCGAGCGCCGTCGGGCGATCTCGGTCAGCTCGCCGCGGACGCGCTTGACCGCGTCGCCGAGGCGGTCCTGCTGGTCGCGCGCGCCGCCGATGCGCTTGACGATCTGTTCGTCCTCGGGCGAGGGGGTTGCCACCGCCTCCTGATAGAGCCGGTTCAGGTCGGCGCCGCGCAGCGCGTCGGCGAGCAAGGCGACCGCCTCCTTGTAGCGCGGATCGTCGCCGCGGCCGAAGGCATCGATCTCGGCCTGGATCGCCACATGGGTCTTCTCCGCCGTGGCACGGGTTGCGTCCAGCGCGTCGAGACGGCGGCGATGTTCGTCGATCTCGGCGGTCGCCTGGTTGCCGCCGCCGGCCTCGAAGGCTCCCTTTTCCATGGCCTTGACGCGCTCGACCGCATCGACCGCCAGCGCCGCGCTGCGATTGGCATGTTCGCGCAGGCGCTGCGGGATCTCGGTCAGCATGGCATAGTTCGGCCGGGCGTCCTGGTAGCGGATGATCCGGGCGACCCAGCCGTCGATCAGGCGGGCGATATTGCCGGCCTGATAGTCCTGGGTGGCGTAGCCGCGGCTCCACAGATAGGTGAACAGCGGGTCGTCTTCATAGGGCTTGCGCTTGGTCTCCAGCTCGTCCTCGGCGAGTTTGGCCTTCTTTTCCGAGGCCTGCGCGACGCTGACGGCCTGTTCGGCCGTGGCCCTGACGGCGGTGTAATCGCTCTTGGCGGCAAGCCCGACCTGGGCCTCGTTCTCGACCGCCTGGCGTTTCTCCTCCGCCGCCGTCAGCTCGGCGGCGAAGGACTGCCGCTCGGCCGCGATGCGGGCGATGTCGGCTTCCGTGGTCGCCAGCCGCTTGTCGAGCGTGGTCCGGTCATTGGCGCGCATGGCGAGCACGGCGCGCACCCGTGTCGCCAGCTGCGACAACTGGCCGCCGAGCCCGTCCGGGCTCTTCAGGCGAAATACCGCGAGATCGCGATAGCCTTCCGCCTCGTCGGTCTTGGCCTCCGCCATCTGGCGCATGGTGTCGTCGAGCCGGCGGTTGGAATCCGCCTCGGCGGTGCGCAATTGACCGAGCGCATCCTCGATGCCGCCCAGCGCCGAATGTCCGGGGATCATGGCGTCATGCTCCTACCAGCGCGTGATGGCGCCGCCCGGCAGCGCGACGCGCCAGGTGGGTTCCAACTGCCCGCGCGCCTTGTGGCCCAGCGTTGCGTTCTTGATGATCCCGTCGGTGGCCTTGTCTCGCCGGACCTCGTCGAACAGGCTTTCCGGCACACGCACGGCCCATTTGCTCACCACCGAGGTCGATCCGTCCTCCTCGGATGTGATGGCGCGTGACAGCGCCCGGCCGTCGCGGCCGATCGCCTCGACCACCAGGTAATAATTGTTGGCGGCGCGGTTGCGGTTCGGCCCGCGGATGATGCCGGTCATCTCGCCGGGGCGGGAGACCACCCGGACGTCATATTCGGACCGCACGTCGTCGCGCAGCTGGGCGAGGTCGGCGACCGCCTTGCGGGCGAGCTCGGCCTTGCCTTCGCGTGCCGCCGACTGGCCGTCGGCGACCAGGCCCGCCACGCGTGCCCTGATGGCATCGACGGTCGCATCGCGGTTGATGTCGGCGGCGATCTGGGTCAGCGAGGCGGGAATGGTGGTCGTCAGCTCGGTCCGCGCCGCCTGGTCCTGATAGACCAGGGTGCCCGTGCCGATGCCGAGCGCCGCCACCGCGCCGAGCGCCCATTTGCCCCAGAGGCCGCGCCGGACATAGAGCCTGGCGAGCTTGACCCGCAGCGTCGATGCCGGCGGCTTGTAAACGAAGCGCTCCTCGCGCAGCGCCTTGACGCCCTGCTTGAGGATCTCGTCGGAAACCGTGATGCCCTGGTTGCGATAGATCTCGCGCAGCCGCTCGATCAGGTCTTCCTCGCGATCGCCTTCGGCGAGCTCGCGCTCGGTCAGCTTCTCGCGATGGCGCAAGGTATCGACGACGTCCATGGCGAGCATGACGTCGTCGAGCTGGGCGGGCGGCTGTGCCGGCGGAGCGGCAGCGGCGGGCGCAACGGCGGTATCGGTCATGGAATGATGCTCCCGTCAGGGTTTCACATTCCGAGCGCCGCGCCCTTTTCGGCCAGTGCGGCGAGCCGGCGCTTGCCGTCCTCGACCGCGTCGCGGATCTCCTGGCTGTTCTGGGTCGACAGCTTGCGCATCTCCAGGATGATCTCGCCGGACTTTTCCTGGAACGACACGACCGACTCGACCAGCTTCTGCACCGCGTCGGCGCGGATGGTCGGGCCATAGCCGGCACGCAGCGCCTCTTCCTGCACCTTGTCGCCGATCTCCGACAGCGTCTCGAGCGATTTCGACACGCCTTCCTTCATCTCGTTCAGGGTCCGGGTCGATTCGTGCAGGCCCTGCAGGCCGGTGAACGAGGCCTTCAGCGCGGTCAGCACCGCGTCATTGGTCGAGAAGAACGAGATCGCCTGGGAATAGACCCGCTCCTTGGCGGAGGTCGTCTGCATCAGGCGCGCCATGATGACCTCGGAGGTGTTGTAGCCGATGGTCAGGTTGTCGGAGAGGTCCTTGGCGATCTGGTAGCGCTTTTCCTCGTCCTGCATCTCGCGCAGCTTGGTGTCGCGGATGAGTTCGAGATTGGCCCGTTCGGCGGGGATCGTGCCGGCATAGGCGGCCACCCCGTCGGAAGCCGCCTTCAGCTCCTCCTGCTTGGCCTTGAGCTTGCCGTCGGCCTTTTCCAGCACTTCGAGCGCCTGAACCTCGGACTGCTTGAGCGCGCCGCGGAAGTCGCGATAGGCGTCCAGGATGGTCACTTCGCGCTGGATCTGGTCCTTGGTGGCGCGCGCCACGTCCAGATAGATCGTGCGGATGCCGTCGAAGCGGGTGGCGATGTCGCCGCGCCGGACCTTGGTCCAGATATTCTCCAGCCGCTCGAACGTGGAGATCTTGCCGTCGGCCAATTGCTCGACCATGCGCTTGGCATCGTCGCGGATCGAATTGAAGCTGGAGGTGATCTGCTCGTAGCGCTCGCCCACCTCCATGCCGGAAACCTGGTTGCGCACCACCTCGTTGAACACGCCGACCTGGTTCAACGTGCGGGCGATGACGGTGACCCGCTCCTGGTCGAGGTCGGAAATCTTCTGCAGCAGCGCGATGATCGGCTGTTCCTCGATCTTCGACGGCATCAGCCCGAGGTCGCGCAGCACGCCGGTGGCGCGGTCGAGATATTGCATCGGGGAGGGAATGACGGTTTTGGTGGTGGTGGGCGCAGGGGTGCTCATATCAACGCTCGTTCGCCTGAACCGGCCCGCCGCCGGCTGGCTCAATGTGATGGCGGCAGGTTGCAAAGGCAAGACGGCGGCCGGCGGCGTGTGTTTCGTACGCCCGCCCGCGCGGCCTCAGCGCAGCGCGGTGCGCAGGATGGTGCCGGCGACCTGCTCGGCCATGCAGGCATGACCGGCCGGCGACAGGTGCAGTCCGTCCCAGGAGATCAGACCGTCGAAGGCCGGACGGTTGGTTGTGGCCAGCCGCTGCATGGCGGCGAAACGCCGCGCCACCGGCACGCCGCGCCGCGCGCCCTCCTCGGCGATGATCCGCGCCTTGACCGCGGTCGCCTGGCTGCCCTCGGCCCAGCGCGAGAATTGCGGGTCGACCAGCACGGCATCGGCGCCGGCGGCGCGAATGGCGGCGAGGCCGCTCGCGATGGTGGCGCGAAAGCTCTCCGACGAGACGCCGAAGGTGGCGTCATTGGTGCCGAGC
The DNA here is from genome assembly GCA_017304475.1 of Hyphomicrobiales bacterium. GTDB lineage: Bacteria > Pseudomonadota > Alphaproteobacteria > Rhizobiales > Phreatobacteraceae > Phreatobacter. The sequence continues at coordinate 28,333 of JAFKKV010000024.1, forward strand.
TGCCAGATCACCAGGTTCGGCCGGTGGGCGGCGATTTCGGCCTGCAGCCGGCTGGCGGCGCCCGAGGCCGTCTCCGCGAGGACGCCGGAGACGACGACTTCGATGGTCGATTGCGGCGCGCGCGATTTGATCAGCGGTCCCAGTTGATTGGCGAAGCCGGCCCCGCCGCCGCCGACACCGGCGGTGGTGGAGGAGCCGATGGCGAGGATCTTCAGCGGCTGGTGCGCGCGCAGCCGGGCGCCGGTCTGCGGCAGCGATCCGCCGGGTGTCGCGGCCGCGACCGAAGGGGCGGGGCAGGCGGCCGAAGCCGGAGCCGCGACAAGGGCCGCGAGCGCGGCGAGGGCGAGTTTTCGGATCATCGGCGAGACTCTGGCGGGCGCTGCGATCCTTGGTAGCGGAACCGCCGGGACCGGCGCAATCGGCATTCTACGTGGCGCACGACTTGGCGCGACGGCTTGGCCCGACCGCTGGCCTCAGACCCGGTCCGCCGGGCCCAGCACGATGCGGGCGACCAGCGGCAGCAGCATGGCGATGCCGACGAAACGGACGATGTGATGGGCGCCGACAAAGGCCGGATCCATGTCGAGCACGAAGGCGAGGATCGCCATGGCCTCGATGCCGCCGGGCGCATAGGCCAGGATGACCTTGCCGACCGGCAGGCCGGCAAGGCGCGCGACGATGGCGGCCACCACCACCGTGACGGCGGTGCCGACCAGGAAGGCGCCGATCGAGGGCCTGAGCATCTGGCGCAGCTCGACGAGCGAGGTGCCGGCGAAGCGCGCGGCGATCAGCACGCCCATGACGATGAAGGCGGCGAGCACCAGGGGCTGCGGCACCAGGCTGGTCACCAGTCCGGTGGCGTGCAGGACGGCGCTGGCCAGCATGGCCCCGACGGTGGCCCCACCCGGCACGCGCAGCCGCTCCATGCCGAGGCCGCAGGAGATCGCCAGGGTCGCCATCAGCGGATAGTCGAACCAGGCGGCGCTGGTCGCCGCCGGCACAGGTCTCGGCAGGCTGGCGCCGAGGCCGGCGAGGGCCAGGAAGCTCGGCAGCGCCGCGACCAGCAGCACCAAGCGAAAGCTCTGAACCACCACCACGGCGCGGGCATCGGCCTTGGAGCCGATGGTCAGCGCCATGACATAGTTCATCGCGCCGGGGATCGAGCCGTAAAAGGCGGTCGACCGGTCGAAACCCTCGACGCGGGTCAGATAGAAGGTGATGCCGCCGATGATCGCCGGCACCAGCACCAGCAATCCGCCCATGGAGATCGGCCAGGACAGCGCCAGCCGGAGTGTCTCCGGCGTCACCGCCGATCCCATCACCGTGCCGAGCAGCAGGAAGATGGCCGGGCTGACCGGGCCCGGCACGCGCACGTTGAGGCCGGCAAAGGCGGCGATCGAGACGGCCACCAGCGATCCCGACATCCAGGCCGCCGGCAATCCCGCACGATCGAACACGAAGCCGCCCGCCGCGCCGATCAGGCAGGGCAGCAGGAAGGTCTTGATCAGGCCGATGAGGTCGCCGCGCGTCGCCATGGAATGACCCGCTGTCGCATGGCCGGGGACGCGAAGCAAAGCCTCCGGCGCATGGCTGCCGGTGCCCTTCCGTCAGCCCTTCAGCCTGACCTCTAGCGCCTCGATGCGATCGGCCTCGCCCGGCGGCTTGTCCCAGCGGATGCGGGAGACGCGCGGGAAGCGCATGGCGATGCCTGACTTGTGGCGGGTCGAGCGCTGCAGGCCTTCGAAGGCGATCTCCAGCACGAGGCCCTCCCGGGCCGTATGGGTCACCTCGCGCACCGGGCCGAAGCGGTTGATCGTGTGGTTGCGGACGAAGCGGTCGAGCTCTTTCAACTCCTCGTCGGTGAAGCCGAAATAGGCCTTGCCGACCGGCACCAGCTCGTCGCCGGCCGCCCCCTCGCGCCAGACGCCGAAGGTGAAGTCGGAATAGAAGCTCGAGCGCTTGCCGTGGCCGCGCTGGGCGTACATCAGCACGCAATCGACCACCATCGGGTCGCGTTTCCACTTGTACCAGAGGCCTTTCGGCCGGCCCGGCAGATAGGGCGCGTCATGGCGCTTCAGCATCAGGCCTTCGATCGCTTCGGCATCGCCGCCGACCGAGGCCGGATCGATCCTGGCCGCCGCAAGTCCGTCCCAGCTGTCGAAGGCGACGAAAGGCGACAGGTCAAGCTTGGCATGGGGGTGGCGCGCGACGAAGGCTTCGAGCCGCGCCCGCCTTTCGGCGAAGGGCAAGGGCCTGAGGTCCGCCGGCCCGTCGAACAACAGGTCATAGACCCGGATATGGGCCGGGAATTCGGCGAGCATCGCGGCCGAGACCTGTTTGCGGTTCAGCCGCTGCTGCAGCACGTTGAAGCTCTGCACCCGGCCGTCGCGCAGGATCAGGAGCTCGCCGTCGAGCGCGCCATCGAAATCCATCGCCTCGACCAGGTCGGGAAAGCCACCGGAAATGTCTTCGCCCGTGCGCGAATAGAGCCGGGCGACGCGCCGGCCGTCGGTGCGGGTGCCGGCCGCCGCCTGCACCCGGATGCCGTCCCATTTCCATTCGGCGGCGAAATCGGCCGGCGCGAGCTTGTCGAAATCGGCGTCCTCGAAGGCATGGGCGAGCATGGGCGGGCGGAACGGCGCGGGGTCGCGCGCCTCCGGCTTGTCGGCCCGGCCCTCGACCCAGGCGAACAGCTCCTCATAGGGTGGCGTCAGGCCGGGCCAGACCAGCTCGATCTCATCGGCATCCGTGCCGCCGAGATCGGCGACCGCGGTCTTGGCGAGCCGGGCCGAGACGCCGATGCGCATGGCGCCGGTGATCAGCTTCAAGAGCGCCCAGCGGCCGGTCTCGTCGAGCTGGTCGAGCCAGCCGGAGAGGAGCTTCGGCAGCGCCAGCTTGCCCGTCGTCGCGAGACCCTGGACGACTTCGGAGAGGGTCGGTCCGGGCGGATTGTTGTGACCGGGCGTCTCCGCCGGCCGCGGCCAGATCAGCGCGACCGTTTCCGAGAGATCCCCGACATAGTCGTAGGAGAGGTCGAACAGGACCGGGTCGACCCGCTCGGTGATCAAGGCTCGGATCAGCCCGGCCTTGGCATGCTGGAAGGAGAGCGCGCCGGTCATGGCGGCGAGCGCGAAGCCGCGCTCGGGATCCGGGGTCGCGCGCAGATAGTCGCTGATCAGCCGGAGCTTGGCATTGCGCCGGGGTTCATAGGCGAGCCGGTCGAGCAGGGCGGCGAAGCGGTTCATCCGGCGGGCTCCGTCGGCGGTTCGCTTCCCGGTTCTCCTGCCGGCTCCGCGGCCGGCGGTTCGGCCTCGCCCTCGTCGCCATAGCCGACCAGCCGCAGCGGCGTGGCCTTCAGGCCCTGCAGCCCGCACCAATGCACCAGCGCGTCCTCCTGGCCATGGGTGACCCAGACCTCGCCGGCGCCGGTATCGACAATGGTCCGGCCGAGCTCGTCCCAGTCGGCATGGTCGGAAATGACCAGCGGCAGTTCGACGCCGCCTTGCTTGGCGCGCGCCCGCACCCGCATCCAGCCGGAGGCGAAGGCGGTCACGGGATCGGGAAAGCGGCGGGCCCACAGGTCCTTCATCGATCCCGGCGGGCAGATCACGATGGCGCCGCCGAGCTCTTGCTTGTCGGCGTCCTTGGCGAGCCGGATCTCGCCGAAATCGAAACCCTCGCTCTCGTAGAAGCGGGTGAGTTTCTCCATGGCGCCGTGAATATAGATCGGCCTGTCATGGCCGGCCTGGCGGATCAGCGCCATGACGCGCTGCGCCTTGCCCAGCGAATAGGCGCCGACCATGTGCGCGCGCTCGGGAAACAGCGCGGCCGAGGCGATCAGCTTCGCCACCTCGTCACCCGCATCGGGATGGCGGAACACCGGCAGGCCGAAGGTCGCCTCGGTGATGAAGACGTCGCAGGGCACCACCTCGAAGGCTTCGGCGGTGGGATCGTGAGCGCGCTTGTAGTCGCCGGACACGACGATCCTGAGGCCTCCATGGTCCACCGCGATCTGGGCGGAGCCGTGAATATGGCCGGCGGGATGGAAGCTGAAGGTGACACCGTTGATGACCACCGGTTCGCGCCAGGCCGCGGCCTGCGTGGTGCCGGCGAAATCCTCGCCGTAGCGGATCGCCATCACCTTGAGGGTCGCCGGCGTGGCCAGCACGGCGTCGTGGCCGGCGCGGGCATGGTCGGAATGGCCATGGGTGATCAGCGCCCGCGCGACAGGCCTCAGCGGATCGATATGCACGCCGGCCGGCGGGCAATAGAGGCCCTGCGGTGTCGGCTGGAGCAGGTCTTCGGGACGCATGCCGCGCAATTAGTGCCTCCCTGCCGCGACGAAAAGAGCCGGATCTTCTCGGCTCCGTGTTTTGCTTTGCGAGCCCGGCTCGCCTAAATAGAACGCATGAGCCTCGAAACCGCCGATAGCTCCACCGATCGGACGCCGCCCCTGGCACGCTGGGCGCTCGGCGGCGGCATCACCGCGCTCATGCTGACCGCCGGCCTGTTGTGGTGGACGCAGGGGCCGAAAGTGTTTCTCGACACGCTCGCCGCCGGCCTCGCCTGGTGTTTCTGAGATCGACATGACCCAAACCCCCTCGCCGGGTGCGCCGCGCCCGCGCTCCGCCGCCCTGATCCTGTCATTCGCTTTGCTCATCGCAGGCCTGAGCGCGCTCGCCGTGGTGGTCTGGGTGACCATGCCGCGCGGCGGTGGGGTGGCGACCAGCCCCTCGGCCATCGGCGGCGCCTTTTCGCTGATCGACCAGACCGGCAAGCCGGTGACCGAGAAGGATCTCGCCGGCAAGCCGAGCCTGGTCTTCTTTGGCTTCACCCACTGCCCCGACATCTGCCCGACCAAGCTGTTCGAGATGACCCAGATGCTCGACCGGCTCGGCCCGGATGCCCAGCGCGTCAATGTCGCCTTCGTCACCGTCGACCCGGCGCGCGACACCAAGGAATTGCTCGCCACCTATCTCGGCAGCTTCCATCCGCGCATTCTTGGCCTGACCGGCACCGAGGAACAGGTCGCCCAGGCCATGCGCGCCTATCGCGCCTTCGCCCGCAAGGTGCCGCAGGACGGCGGCAACTACACCATGGACCACACGGTCTTCGTCTATCTGATGGATCGCAACGGCCATTTCGTCTCGACCTTCGATGTTCAGCGCGATCCGGCGGTCGCGGCGAGCGACCTGCGCAAATATATGTAGCAAGGTTCCGTCGACGCCATCAGGCGTGGGCGGCGCCAAAGACCCCCTGGCAAGGTTCCGTCAACGACGTTCTCTCTTCGTTCGCACGAATTGGCCGAATCGTCTAGGCTGACGGCATGTCCGATATCGTTCTCGTCCTCTCAGGCCGCCCGATCACCGCGGGCGAAGTCGTGCTCGTTCTCCTCGGCCTGTCGGTCGTGCTGCTGATGGTGCTGTTTGCTGCCATGCGCCGGCAGGCGGCGGCGCGCGCCATGGAAGCGGAACGCGCCGTCATCCATGCCCAGGAGCTCGAGGAGCGCATGGGCGAGATGAACCGGGCCCAGGCCCAGATGGCGGGCCGCATGCAGGCCATGGTCGAGAGCCTGCACGCCCGCCAGTTCGATCTGTCCAAATCGCTCGGCGAACGGCTCGACGGCATGAGCACCCGGCTCGGCCTGTCGCTGGAAGGCCAGACCCGCACAACGGTGGAAAATCTCGGCAAGCTGAACGAGCGGCTGGCGGTGATCGATTCGGCGCAGAAGAACCTGACCGATCTCGCCGGCCAGGTCGTCTCGCTGAAGGATGTGCTCGCCAACAAGCAGGCGCGCGGCGCCTTCGGCCAGGGCCGGATGGAGGCGATCCTGCAGGACGGCCTGCCGCGCAACGGCTACGCGCTGCAGCCGACCTTGTCGTCGGGCAAGCGCCCGGACGCCACGATCCGGCTCGCCGGCGACCCGCGCGGCCTGGTCGTCGACGCCAAGTTCCCGCTCGAATCGATCACGCTCTGGCGCGAGGCCAAGGCGGAGGAATTGCGCCGCATGGCGGCCCAGCGCCTGCGCCAGGATCTCGCGGTGCATGTGAAGGACATTGCCGAGAAATACCTGATCCCGGGCGAGACCCAGGAGGTGGCGCTGATGTTCGTGCCGTCGGAAGGCATCTATGCCGACCTGCACGAGCATTTCGACGACGTCATGCAGAAGGCGTTCCGGGCCCGCGTGATGGTGGTCTCGCCCTCGCTTCTGATGCTGGCGATCCAGGTGGTGCAGGGCCTGTTGAAGGACGAGCGCATGCGCGACGAGGCGCGCGTCATCCAGAAGGAGGTCAGCCTGCTGCTCGACGACGTCTCGCGGCTGTCGGACCGGGTGTTGAACCTGCAGCGCCATTTCGGCCAGGCCAACGAGGATCTCGGCCAGATCCTGACCTCGGCCGACAAGATCGCCAAGCGCGGCGGCCGCATCGAGGCGCTCGAATTCGACGAGCCGCCGGCCGCTGGCGACATGCTCGCCAAGCTGCCGCTCAAGGGCTCGCTGGCGGCCGAATAGCCGCTCAATAGATCGCTTCGATCCGCGCCTGCCGGCCGCTATCCGCCCGCACGGTCTCGACCGCGGCGCGCAGGTCGGACAGGTAGTCCTCGAGGCCGAGGGCGTGCAGTTGCGACATCATCCGATGGATGGCCTTCGGCTTTTGCAGCAGGCCTGGGAGCCAGCCTTTGCGGCTCATCGCCTCGGCGACGCGAAAGATGTCCAATGTGTCGGAACCGTAGGCGACGATCGACAGATGTGGGTCGCCGATGATTTTCAGGCCCGGAATCGCCTCGATTCCGGCGCGGTAGCCATCGACGAATCCCATCAGTTCCCGGGCCGCCTGCTTGTAGCCCGCGATACCGAGGAAATTGAAGACCGCCCAGGCCGCGGCGACCGCGCCCGCCGGACGTGTTCCGGAAATCGTGGTGGTGGTGAAGCGGCCGCTGGGCCAGTCCGCAAAGTCGAAGGCATGGAATTCGGCGAGCTCGGCGCTGCGATAGAACACGGTCGAGGCCGGTTTCGGGCAGAAGCCGAATTTGTGCAGGTCGGCCGATATCGATGAAACGCCGGCGACGTGAAAATCGAAATCCGGAATCGGCCGGCCGATCATCCGCACGAAGGGCGCGAGATAGCCGCCGACACAGGCGTCGACATGCAGCCAGATCCCACGCTTCTCGGCCAGCGCCCCGATATCGGCGATCGGATCGATCACGCCATAGGGAAAACATGGCGCTGACCCGACCAGCATGATCGTGTCGTCGTCGGTCAGGGCCGCGAGCGCGGCGACGTCGGCGCGCAGGTCCGGCCCAACCGGGGCTCGCCGCACCTCGAGATCCATCAGGCGGGCGGCCTTGTCGAAGGCGGGATGCGCGCTTTCCGGTGCGACGATATTGCCGCGGTGATCCCGCCGGCCGCGTCGCTTGCGCGACCAGTCCCGGCATGACTGGATCGCCTGGGTGATGCTTTCCGTGCCGCCGCTGGTCATGAAGCCGCGTGCCTGATCCGGCGCGCGCAGCAGGCCGAGCGCCATTCCGACGACCTCTTCTTCCATCTTCTTGACGCTCGGAAAGGCCCGCCGGGCGCCCAGCGCGTTCTCGGAGAAATATTCGAAGAAGGCAGCCCGGCCGATTTCGGAAACCTCGTCGCTCGTCTTGAAGACATAGACCGGCACGCGCCCACGCTGCCAGTCGTAGTCGGCCGCCTTCAGCGCGGTCAATTCACCGAGGATCACATCCCTGGAACGTCCGCATTCAGGCAATTGCGCTCTCATGTCGCCCCGTCCTCTCGCTCTTGACGAGCCTAAACACTCGATCCTATTGTTCGTCAATGACGAAATTGAGTTCGACAAAACCGAAACGTAAGCGATCTGGCCTCAATAGCGGACTGGACGTGCTGGAATGCCTTGCCCGGCGAGGCGAGCCGCTCGGGCTGACCGAAATCGCGGCCGCGCTGGACATGTCGAAGTCCAGTGTTCACGAGTTGCTGGCCACGCTCGATCAGCGCAAATTCGTCACGCGGCTGCCGGACCAGCGCTATGTGGTCGGCATCAAGGCCTGGGAAATCGGTTGCCTGGCCACGCCGCTCGAGCTGGCACGGACCGCCGCGCCGCACATGGCGGCGCTCGCCCGCGCTGTGTCGGAGGGCATTGCGCTGGCCATTCGCGACGGCGCCGAGATGGTCTGCATTCAACTGGCGGAATCGCCGCAGGCCGTGCGCGTGCACAACATGGTCGGCGACCGCAATCCGGCCCATTGCGTTTCGACCGGCCTGGCGCTGCTCGCCGCGCTGACCGACGGGGAGATCGCCAAGCTGCTTCCCGAGGAGCTGCAACAGGCGACCCCGGAGACGATCGGCAGCCGCGTGGCACTCCTGGAGGAGCTCGCCCGGATCCGGCGGCGCGGCTATGCGGTCAATCGCTCCGGCTGGCGCAGCGATGTCGCGGGCGTGGCTGTGGTGGTTCGCGGTCCGGACAGCCGGGCAGCGGCCGCCCTTTCGATCGCGACATTGCGGGACCGCATGACCGAGGCCTGGCTCGAACAGACCGTCCCGCTCCTTCGCGCGGCCGCCGCGGATATCGAGCGCGCGCTCGGGGTTCCGGTCGCCGAGGGCTTGGCCGAGGCTCGCGTCCGGCCGTCTCTTCAGCGGGTGGGTTGAGGCCAACAGGCGCACCGCAATGAGCAAGGACGCCGCACCTTGGCGGGTCGCTCGCGCGGGTGGCGAGCGTAGGGATCGGATCGCGGCGCGGCTTGCCGCGGCACGAGTTGAAAAAAAGGGGGGAATGACATGAACGACAAGAGCCTGTTCACGCGGCGGGAGCTCGCGCTGCTTGGCCGCAATATCGGCCTGGCTTCGCTCGCCGCGTCGATGCCGGCTTGGCCGGCGCCGGCACGTGCCGCCGCCGCGCGCGCCCGGCTCGGCTATTTCGCATCCGCCAACCAGCAGAACTATGCGCGGGCCGCAGGCTCGATGCAGAAGGCGATGGGCGCCAATGCCGAGGTCGAATTCGTCGGCGTCAATTCCGGTCCGCAGATCCTGACCGCCATGGCCGCCGATGGCCTGGACCTGTGCAATATCGGCTCCAGCCCGATGATCGTCGCCTTCGCCAAGGGGCTGCCGGTCTCGATGGTCTATGTCCACAAGATCATCAAGGACAGCGAGGCGCTGATCGTTCGCGGCGACAGCGGCGTGAAAAGCCTCGGCGACCTCAAGGGCCGGAAGATTGCCTGTCCTTTCAATACCTCTGCCCATTTCGCCCTGCTGGCCGCGCTGAAGACGGTCGGCTTGTCTGCCTCCGACGTGACGCTGGTGAACCTGCGGGCCGATGCCATTCCCGCGGCCTGGCAGCGCCGCGACATCGATGCCGCCTATGTCTGGTTCCCGATCCTCGAGGTCCTTCAGCGGGACGGCGGCAAGCAGATCTTTGACGGCGGCGATCTGATCGCCAAGGGCACCATCGTTTTCGACAGCATCATCGTTCGCGACGCGTTCAAGACGCAGCATCCGGACCTGGTGCTGGCCTATCTCAAGGAGCTCGATCGCATCAACGCGGTCTACCGCGACAAGCCGGAGGACATGGCCGAGGTCATGGCGCCATTCCTGCAGATATCCCGGGACACGGCGCTGGCCTATGCCAAGACGCTCTACACCGTCTCGCCCAAGGAGATGCTCACCGACACATGGATGGGCGCACCGGGCGCGACCGCCAGCGGCGTGCTGAACACGATCCGGGGCCAGGCCGATTTCCTCAAGGCGACCGGCCAGGTCGATGCGATGCCGGCCGACTTTTCCAAATTTGTCGACAGCTCCTTCATCGCCAGAATGGTCTAGGGGCATTGGAGTAAGATCGCCATGAGCATCGAGCCGGTCGACCTCAACGCCCCCGAGCGGCGCAGCGGGGCAAAGCTCGTCGTCGAAAAATTGAGCAAGTCATTCGGCACCGGCACCGGCGCGATCCAGGCGTTGGCGCCCATGGATGTCAGCCTGGAACCAGGCGATTTTCTGTGCGTCGTCGGGCCGTCGGGTTGCGGCAAGACGACGCTCCTGAACATTCTCGCCGGCTTCGAGAGGCCGAGCTCCGGCCGGGCTTTGCTGGACGGCCGGCCGATCAGCGCGCCGGGGCCCGAGCGTGGCGTGGTCTTCCAGCAAGGCGCGCTGTTCAACTGGATGAGCGTCCTGGAAAACGTCGCGTTCGGGCCGCGTGCGCGTGGTGTCGCCGCCGCCGAGGCGCGCGGGCGGGCGAGGACGCTGCTCGAGCTTGTCGGTTTGTCGAGCTTTGCCGGATCCTATCCCTATCAGCTCTCCGGCGGCATGCAGCAGCGGGTCGGCATCGCCCGGGCGCTCGCCAATGAGCCGGAAATCCTGCTGATGGACGAACCCTTCGCCGCGCTCGACCAGCAGACGCGCGAATTGCTGCAGGAAGAGATCCGCACCATCTGGCGTCGCACCGGCAAGACGGTGATGTGGATCACCCACTCGATCGAGGAGGCCCTGTTCCTGGCCACCCATGTCATCGTCATGTCGGCACGGCCGGGGCGGGCCAGGGCTTCCTTCCGGACCCGGTTTTCGGAAAGCCAGGATCCGCTGATCGGGGCGACCAGCGAATTCGCGGCGGCCAAGCGCGAAATCCTTCAGTTGCTGCGGTCCGAGGCGCAGCTGGCGCAACGGCAGGACGCCTACGCATGACGCCGCCATCCCAGGCGATAGCCACGGCCGAACCCTATGACGCGGCGGTGCTCGAGCGCCGCGCCGACCGGCGCGACCGTTCGCTCACCACCGCGACCTTCGCTGGCTTCCTGGTGCTTTGGATCGTGGCCACCGGATCCAGCCTGTGGCCGCCGCTGATCAGTCCAATCTTTCTGCCGTCGCCGCTGAGCGTCATCCGGGCCTTCCTGAAGCTTGTCGAACAGGGTTATCAGGGCAACAGCCTGGCGCATCATTTCGGCGTCAGTCTCTACCGCTTCGCCGTGGCCTTTTCGCTCTGTATCCTGATCGGCGTGCCGCTCGGACTGCTGATGGGAATGGTCCGGCCCATTCGCGCCATCTTCGAGCCGCCCATCCAGGCGATACGGCCGATTCCCAAACTGGCGCTGCTGCCATTGTTCCTGATCTGGTTCGGCATAGGCAACCTGTCGAAGATCGTCGTCATCGCCGGGCCGGTCCTGCCGTTGATCGCCATTGGCGCGATGCAGGCGGTCCGCTCGGTCGGCCGGAAGAAAATTCAGGCCGCCCAGGCTCTCGGTGCCGGCCATTGGACGGTGTTTCGGCGGGTCGTCCTGCCGGCGAGCCTGCCCGGCATCTTCACCGCCATTCGCATGTCGATCTCGATCGGCGTGACGATGCTGGTCGCCGCCGAACTGACCGCGACATCCGATGGCATTGCCTGGATGTCGCTGACGGCGGCCGAATTTCTGTCGACCGACATCGTGCTGGTCGGGGTCGCCATCATGGCGATGCTCGGTTATGCCCTGGACCGGCTCGTCCACGCGACCGAGCGCCGGGTCGTCCATTGGAGCGGCACGGATTGAAACGACAAGCGGCGGGGTCGATCGGCCGCCGGTCGTCGAGGGTGGCGCGTCGGGTCGCATGCTCGAGCGCCCCATACTGGCATCGCTCAGGCCTCCCGGCCGATCGCGCGGCACCAGGCACGCAAATTCTGCGCGACGGTCTCGGCCACCGGTAGCCGGCGATCGAAGCCCGCCAGCAGCACGGCGCCTTGCCATTGCGCCGTCATCAGGCGTCCGAGATCCGGGCGCGGGCCGTCGGCATCGGCCAGGCACGCGCCGAGCAGGGCCGCGATGGTCTCGAACCAGGCCGCGCCGCGCCGGCGCAGCTCCGGGTCGATCAGATCCTCGCGCAGCACCAGAAGTCCGTCGGCATAGTCGTCGCCGTCGCCATAGCCGCCGGAAAGCCCCACAAGCAGGCCAACCGCGCCGGCCGGGGTACGGGGCATGGCGGCGGCGTCGGCGGCGGTGCGCGCCTCCAGGGCGGCCCAGGCATGGCCAAGGGTTGCGCCGAGCAGGCCGGCCTTGCTGCCGAAGCGCTGGACGAGGGTCGCCGGCGACAGCCCGATCTCCAGGGCGAGCGCCGCGAAACTGACGCCTTCCGGCCCGGCCCGGCGCATCAGCACCAGGGCTTGGTCGAGCACGGCATGATCGGGGATCGAGCGGGGGCGCGGCATCGCATTTCCATTGTAAATGAATGTTCGTTTATATAGGAGGCCAGATCCGATTCAATACCAACCTGATTCAACAGGAGACCGGAAGCCATGGCACGCATCCTCGGATATGCCGGCATGAGCCTCGACGGCTATATCGCCAGCGTCGACGGCACGTATGACTGGCTGAGCAAATATGACACGATCGATTTCGGCGATTTTGCCTTCGACCGGTTTCTGAGCGGCATCCGCACCATGGTCATGGGGCGCGCGACCTATGACGTGGTCGCCGGTCATCCCGGGCCGTGGCCCTATGCCGGCAAGCGCGTCCTCGTGGTGACGTCGCGGCCGATCTCTGGAAGCAACGGTGATATCGAGGTCTGGAGCGAGGGGCTCGACGCATTGATCCGGCACCTGCGCGAACGCGATGACGGCGATGTCTGGATGGTCGGCGGCGGCCAGCTGCAGCAGGCCTTCATCGCGCGCGGCGCGCTCGACCAGCTCGAGCTCTATGTCGTGCCCGAGATCGTCGGCGCCGGCATCCCGCTCTTCCCGGCCAATGGCTTCGCACGCACCGTCAGGCTCGTCTCCGCCGACGTCCTGCCGGCGGGCTGCATGCGGCTGTTCTACGATTTCGGCGCGGCCGCCTGATCGGCCGGGCCTGTCCTGCCGTCAGCCTTCCTTGCTGGCCAGCCCGTCCCAGAACGCCTTGGCCTTGGCGAAGAAGCCGGCGGTCTCGGGCTGGGTGTCCTTCGAGCTCTCCTTGTCGAACTCGGTGAGCAGTTCCTTCTGGCGCTTGGTCAGGTTGCGCGGCGTCTCGACATCGACCTGGACATAGAGGTCGCCGGTGACCTTGGAGCGCAGTACCGGCATGCCCTTGCCGGACAGGCGGAAGCGCTTGCCCGACTGGGTGCCCTCGGGAACCTTCACCTGGGCCCGGCCGCCATCCACCGTCGGCACTTCGAAGGAACCGCCGAGCGTCGCGGTGACCAGCGAGACCGGCGCCCGGCAATAGAGATCCTGGCCGTCCCGCTGGAAGAACGAATGCGGCTGGATCGACAGGAAGATGTAGAGATCGCCCGAGGGGCCGCCGCGGAAACCCGCTTCGCCCTCATTGGCGAGCCGGATGCGCGTGCCGTCCTCGACACCGGCCGGAATATTGACCGACAGGACCCGCTCCTTGGTGACCCGGCCGGCACCGCCGCAATTGGCGCAGGGGTCTTCGATCACCTGGCCGCGGCCCTGGCAGGCCGGGCAGGTGCGCTCGATCGAGAAGAAGCCCTGGCTGGCGCGCACCCGGCCGTGGCCGCCGCAGGTGCCGCAGGTCTTCGGCTTGGAGCCGGCCTTGGCGCCGGAGCCCGAGCAGACCTCGCAAGTCGCGGTGGTCGGGATGCGCAGCTGGGCGGACTTGCCGTGAAAGGCCTCTTCCAGCGTGATGTCCATGTTGTAGCGCAGGTCGGCGCCGCGTTCGCGACCACCGCCGCCCGCGCCGCCGCCACGCCGGCGGCCGCCGGCCATGCCGAACAATTCCTCGAAAATGTCGGACATGGACGAGGAGAAATCGCCGCCGAAGCCCTGCGGGCCGCCGCCGCCATTCTCGAAGGCCTGGTGGCCGAACCGGTCATAGGCCGCGCGCTTCTGCCCGTCGGAGAGGACCTGATAGGCCTCGTTCAGCTCCTTGAACTGATGCTCGGCCTCGGCATTGTTGGGATTACGATCGGGGTGATACTGCATCGCCTTCTTGCGGAAGGCCGATTTCAGCGCGGCATCGTCGGCATCGCGGCCGCATCCCAGAATGTCGTAATAGTCGCGCTTGGACATCTTGCTCTGATCACCAATGGCCGCGGGCCGCCAAGACGCTGGCGGTCATGCCCAGCAACAGGCAAAGCGGCGAATAATAAGCCGTGTCAAGGCGGGCAGAGACCGAACCGTCGGGCTTCCCGAGGAAGCCCGACGGATTGAAGTCGCCTGTGACCCGACCGATGGATGCAAAGCCGGCACGGCCGCGGAGTGTGTTGGGAGATGTCGAGGGCAGCAGCGCTGCCCGGATCTGCCCGCCGCCGGCCCGGGAGATGTCGAGGCCCGGCAAGCCGCGAAAGGCCGAAATCAGCACGAGGGCGAGCCCGGCGATCAGCGCCATGCCTGTGACGAAAGTCGCCATCGAGGGCCCCCGATCAAACGCCCGGGGTTTTCGAGGCCCCGGGCGATCCGTTGAAGTCGTGTCAGGCCGACTTCTTGTTGTTCTTGTCGTCCTTCACTTCCGTGAAGTCGGCATCGACAACATCGTCCTTTTTCGGCTCGGCGCCGGCTTCGGCCTCGCCGCTCTGCGCGGCATACATGGCCTCGCCGAGCTTCATCGAAACCTGGGCCAGCGTATTGGCCTTTTCCTTCAGCGCCTCGGCATTGTCGGCCTTGGCCGCTTCCTTGACCGCGGCCAGCGCGTCCTCGATGGCCTTGCGATCGGCGTCGCCGACCTTGGCGCCATGTTCGGCCAGCGCCTTCTCGGTGGAGTGAACAAGGCCGTCGGCCTGGTTCCTGGCTTCCGCCAGCTCCTTGCGCTGCTTGTCCTCGGCGGCGTGGGCCTCGGCGTCCTTGACCATCTTCTCGATGTCGCCGTCGGACAGGCCGCCGGAGGCCTGGATGCGGATCTGCTGCTCCTTGCCGGTGCCTTTGTCCTTGGCCTGGACGTTGACGATGCCGTTGGCGTCGATGTCGAAGGTCACCTCGATCTGCGGAATGCCGCGCGGCGCCGGCGGAATGCCCATGAGATCGAACTGGCCGAGGATCTTGTTGTCGGCGGCCATTTCGCGCTCGCCCTGGAAGACCCGGATCGTCACCGCGTTCTGATTGTCGTCGGCGGTGGAGAAGACCTGGCTCTTCTTGGTCGGGATCGTGGTGTTGCGATCGATCAGGCGGGTGAACACGCCACCCAGCGTCTCGATGCCGAGCGACAGCGGCGTCACGTCGAGCAGCAGCACGTCCTTGACGTCGCCCTGCAGCACGCCGGCCTGGATGGCCGCGCCCATGGCGACGACCTCATCCGGGTTGACGCCCTTGTGCGGCTCCTTGCCGAAGAACTGCTTCACGACTTCCTGGATCTTCGGCATGCGGGTCATGCCGCCGACGAGAACGACCTCGTCGATCTGGCCGGCCGACAGGCCGGCATCCTTCAGCGCCTTGCGGCACGGCTCGACCGTGCGCTGCACGAGATCGTCGACCAGCGCCTCGAACTTGGCGCGGGTGAGTTTCAGCTGCAGGTGCTTCGGGCCGGAGGCGTCGGCGGTGATGAAGGGCAGGTTGATCTCGGTCTGGGTCGAGGACGACAGCTCGATCTTCGCCTTCTCGGCGGCTTCCTTCAGCCGCTGCAGCGCGAGCTTGTCCTTGCGCAGGTCGATGCCCTGCTCCTTCTGGAACTCGGCCGCGAGATAGTCGACGAGACGCATGTCGAAATCTTCGCCGCCCAGGAACGTGTCGCCATTGGTCGATTTGACCTCGAACACGCCGTCGCCGATCTCCAGGATCGACACGTCGAAGGTGCCGCCGCCGAGGTCATAGACCGCGATCGTGCCGGAGCTCTTCTTGTCCAGGCCATAGGCGAGCGCCGCCGCGGTCGGCTCGTTGATGATGCGCAGCACTTCCAGGCCGGCGATCTTGCCGGCATCCTTGGTGGCTTGGCGCTGGGCGTCGTTGAAATAGGCGGGAACCGTGATCACCGCCTGGTCGACGGCCTGCCCGAGATAGGACTCGGCGGTCTCCTTCATCTTCTGCAGGATGAAGGCGGAGATCTGCGAAGGCGAATAGGTCTTGCCCTCGGCCTCGACCCAGGCGTCGCCATTGCCGGCGCGGGCGATCTGGTAGGGAACCAGCTTCTGGTCCTTGGCAACGGTCGGATCATCGTAGCGGCGGCCGATCAGGCGCTTCACCGCGAAAATCGTGCGCTCGGGGTTGGTCACCGCCTGGCGCTTGGCCGGCTGGCCGACAAGGCGCTCCTCATCGGTGAAGGCGACGATGGACGGCGTGGTGTTGGCGCCCTCCGAATTGATGATCACCTTCGGCGTCGTGCCTTCCATCACAGCGACGCATGAATTGGTCGTGCCGAGGTCGATACCGATGACCTTGCCCATAGTCTTCTCCTCACTCTAAGCGGGTCGGCAGGGCCCGAAGCACCCTTCATCGCGGCAAGTCTGTCGGGGCGGGACGCCCGTCGGACCTTGTCTGCGCCGGCCCCTTTTCATCCTGGGGGTTTGAAATGAACGAAAGCCGCGAAATCCTCGCAGCTCTCATTGGTTGTTCGCGATATAGGGACAGGCTTTTCAGCATGCAAGAACTGCTGTCGCATCCCAGCCGGGAATTCGGGCGCCGGGCCCCGGGCTCGCGCGATGTTTCGGGCCATGGACCGGGACTGCGGCGGATCGGCAACAATGGCGGGCCGACACGCCGGCCGCCGGCTCAGGCGAGGTGACCCGCGCCCGCAGGCGCGCTATGTGACAAGACCTACACATTCATCCGGACCCCGCTGATGCCGCGCTTCGGTTTCCTCCTGGCGATTTCCGCCCTGGTCGCTTTCGGCGGCCCGGAGGCCCGTGCGCAGCTGCAATTGCCGGGCGCCGTTGCCCCGACGCCGCAGGGCGCGACCGCGCCGACCAGGCCGCCGGCGAGCGGCCCGGGGGTTCATGGCGCCGGCCCGTCGGGACATCGCACGCCGGCCGGACCGCCGCCGCGCCGCGGCGAGGAGACCTTGCCGGGGCGCAACCTGCGTTTTCTCGGCCAGCAGGGCTCCATGGTGATCAGCCGGGTCGGCACCGGCGCCCAGCAGAGCTTCACCATTGCCGTGACCGGTGCCGGCCGGCGCGGCAACGATATTCGCAGCATCTGCACGCCCGATCTCAATGCCGGCCAGACCGTGACGCTGAAGCCGCTCGGCCGGCCGGTCGGCCTGTCGCGTTTCGAAGCCGCCTTCCCCGGCTGCACCATCGTGCTCGACCTTCTGTCGGACGCGGCCATCGCCTCGGCGCCCGACGGGGTCTGCCGGTTCACCGACGAGTGCATCGTCGACCCGACCGGCATCTGGGGACCGGTCGATCGGGAAATGCCGCCGGATGCCGAGATCGAGCGGGCGCGCGGCGCGGCCGATCGCCGGCTGAACGATGCGCGCCGCGCCCTGCAGGCCCGTCTGCGCACCACGCCCGAAGGCCGGGCCTTCCTGCAGGAACAGGCCGGCTTCGGCGCCAATCGCGAACGCGTCTGCCGCAATTACGGCACGTCGGATGCGGGCCTTGGCTATTGCGCGCTGAAATATACCGAGGCGCGGGCGGCAGCGCTCGAGGCGCGCCTGGCGACCGCGCCGCCGCCGGAGACCACCCGGCGCTCGCCGCGGCACTGATCGCTGTCCGGGCGTCCTGGATTTGCAGGATGCCCCGGCCGGGCGCCGGGGCCTTGCCGGTCGGGCACGTCGCCGGACCAGCCGGCCGCGCGGCCGTCAGGTCGTGGCCGGCGCGACCGGGGTGAGCCAGCCGATGACGCAGCCCGAGGGGTCGGCGACGATCGCGATGCGGCCGACGCCGGGAATGTCGAAGGGTTCCTGCAGCACCTGGCCGCCGGCCGCGGCGATCGACTGGCTGCGCTGGTCGACATTGTCGATCTCGACATAGGACAGCCAGCCGGGCGTCGCTTCGGGATCGTCCGCGGGCATCGACATGATGCCGGCGGCGGGCGACCCGTCGGAGGCATGGGCGATCCAGTATTCGGCATCCGGCATCGGGAACTTCTGATAGGTCCAGCCGGCGGTCGCCGCGTAGAAGGCCTTGGCCTTCTCGACGTCGTCGGTCATCAGTTCGTTCCAGTTGAATTTTCCGTGCATGCCGGCCTCCCGTGTGTCCTCGAGGATCGTCGATGAGGCGGCAACCCGCCATGCGACCGATGGTCCGATTGCCTGTGGGCGGAAATGCGGCAGCGGCCAAGCCGGGCCGCCGCAAAAACATCAGCCGATCAGCCGCGACAGCACCTTGGCGGTATAGTCGACCATCGGCACGATCCGGGCATAGTTGAGCCGGGTCGGCCCGATCACGCCGAGCACGCCGACGATGCGGCTCTGGCCGTCGCGATAGGGCGCTACGATCATCGACGAACCGGACATCGAGAACAGCTTGTTTTCCGAACCGATGAAGATGCGCACGCCCTCCGCGGTCTCGGCGCGGCCGAGCAGGTCGACCAGGTCGCGTTTCGATTCCAGGTCGTCGAACAGGAGCCGGATCCGTTCCAGATCCTCCAGCGCCTTGAGGTCGCCGAGCAGGTTGGCCTGGCCGCGCACGATCAGCTGGCGATCGGCCGGATCGCCGCCCGACCAGGAGGCGAGGCCCGCCTCGACCAGCTTCTGGGTGAGGCCGTCGAGCTCGGCCCTGGCGGTCGTCAGGCCGTGCTGCAGCTCGGCGCGGGCTTCCGCCAGCGTCCGTCCGCGGATCCGCGCATTGAGGAAGTTCGAGGCCTCCACCAGCGCCGAGGGCGGCAGGCCGGGCTGGATCGGCACGATGCGGTTCTCCACCTGGCCATCCTCGGAGACCAGCACGACCAGCGCCTTTTCCGGCTCGATACGGACGAATTCGACATGTTTCAGCCGGGCGTTCGATTTCGAGGTGAGCACCACGCCGGCGCCCCGCGACATGCCGGACAGGAGCTGCGAGGCATCCGCCAGGACCGTCTCGATCGAGCGGTCCGGACCGGAGGCGGCGACCTGGGCCTCGATCGCATTGCGCTCGGCTTCGGCGAGGTCGCCGAATTGCATGAGCGCGTCGACGAAGAAGCGCAGGCCGGTCTCGGTCGGCAGCCGGCCGGCCGAAGTGTGGGGGGCGAAGATGAGGCCGGCTTCCTCGAGATCATGCATGACATTGCGGATCGAGGCCGGCGACAGCGTCATGGGAATGATGCGCGACAGGTTGCGCGAGCCGACCGGCTCGCCGGTCGCCAGATAGCTCTCGACGATCTGCCGGAAAATCTCCCGGGAGCGCTCGTCGAGCTGGGCGAGCGCGGACAGGTTCGCGGCGGGGCGCGGGATATCGGCGGACAAGACTGGACCTCCAGCAGGCGAATTTGGGCGGTGGCGGCCGGATGAGCAAGCGGCCAAGCCTAGCACGCCTCGGGCGGCTGAGGCGCGTCGTTCTTGTTCTTAAGCCCGGCTCGCCGTAAGAACCGCAATCATTTGATCAGGATCCCGCCCATGCGTCCCTCCAAACGCGCGCCCGATGCGCTGCGCCCCGTCTCGCTCGAACGTGCGGTCGCCCGCTATGCGGAAGGCTCCTGCTTCGTGAAGTTCGGCAATACCCATGTGTTGTGCACGGCGAGCCTGGAAGAGAAGCCGCCGTCCTGGCTGCGCGGCCAGGGCCGCGGCTGGGTGACCGCGGAATATTCCATGCTGCCGCGGGCGACGCTGGAGCGCACGCGCCGGGAATCGACATCGGGCAAGCCTTCCGGCCGCACCCAGGAGATCCAGCGGCTGATCGGCCGGTCGCTGCGCGCCGTGGTCGACCTGCAGGTGCTCGGCGAACGCCAGATCACCATCGATTGCGACGTGATCCAGGCCGATGGCGGCACCCGTACCGCCTCGATCACCGGTGCCTGGGTGGCGCTGCATGATTGCCTCGCCTGGATGAAGACGCGCGACATGATCAAGGCGAACCCGCTGAAGGATCACATCGCCGCGGTATCCTGCGGCATCTACAAGGGCACCCCGGTGCTCGACCTCGACTATGCCGAGGATTCGGAGGCCGATACCGACGCCAATTTCGTGCTGACCGGCGCGGGCGGCATCGTCGAGATCCAGGGCACCGCCGAGAAGACGCCGTTTTCCGAAGCCGAGCTGCTGCAGCTTCTGGCGCTCGCCAAGACCGGCTGCGCCAGGCTGGTCGACCTGCAGAAGACGGCGGTCGCGTGATGGGCCGCAAGCTCGTTGCCGGTACCCGGCTGGTCGTCGCGACCCATAACAAGGGCAAGCTCGCCGAGTTTCGCGACCTGATGGGGCCGCATGGCATCGAGCTTGTGTCCGCCGGCGAGCTCGGCCTGCCCGAGCCGGAGGAGAACGGCACGCTTTACGCCGAGAACGCCGCGATCAAGGCGCGCGCGGCGACCGCCGCGACGGGATTGCCGGCGGTCGCCGACGATTCCGGCCTTGCGATCGAGGCGCTCGACGGCGCGCCAGGCCTGTTCACCGCCGACTGGGCCGGAA
Source organism: Hyphomicrobiales bacterium (assembly GCA_017304475.1). GTDB lineage: Bacteria > Pseudomonadota > Alphaproteobacteria > Rhizobiales > Phreatobacteraceae > Phreatobacter. The sequence goes on from JAFKKV010000024.1 coordinate 48,697, forward strand.
ACCCGCGCGATTTCGTTGCCGCCATGGCCAGGGTCGATCGCGAGCTGGCGCTGCGCGGCGTCGCCACCGCCAGCGCCAGGGCCCATTTCGTCTCGGCCCTGTCGCTGACCTGGCCGGATGGCTCGGAAGCGATCTTCGAGGGCCGGGTGTTCGGCACCCTCGCCTGGCCGCCGCGCGGCATGCAAGGCTTCGGTTATGACCCGATGTTCGTCCCCGATGGCCTGACCCAGACCTTCGGCGAGATCGGGCCGGAGGCGAAACACGGCCTGCCGCCGCACGGCCAGGGCCTGTCGCATCGCGCGCGCGCCTTCATGCGGCTTGCCGAAGCGGTCCTGCCGCCGCTTCAAAATCCGGCGGCGAAGGCTTAAATAGCCGCCATGGCGACATTTCGCGTTCCCGGCGACGGCGGCACGGACGACCCCGGATTCGGGGTCTATGTGCATTGGCCGTTCTGCGCCTCGAAATGCCCCTATTGCGACTTCAACAGCCATGTCCGCCATGTCGCGCCCGACCAGGAGCGCTTCGTCGCGGCCTTTGCCCGCGAATTGGGGACGACCGCCGCGCGCGTGCCCGGCCGCACCGTCACGTCGATCTTTCTCGGTGGCGGCACGCCCTCGCTGATGCAGCCGGCAACGGTCGGCGCCGTGCTCGACCGGATCGCCGGGCTTTGGACCGTCGCCGCCGATTGCGAGGTGACGCTGGAGGCCAATCCGACCAGCGTCGAGGCGGAACGCTTCAAGGGGTTCCGGGCGGCTGGCGTCAACCGCGTCTCGCTCGGCGTCCAGGCCCTGAACGATGCCGACCTGAAGAGCCTCGGCCGGATGCATTCGGTCGACGAGGCGCTGCGCGCCGTCGACGTCGCGCGCCGGCATTTCGACCGTTATTCCTTCGATCTCATCTATGCCCGCACCGACCAGACGCCGGAAGCCTGGGAAGCCGAGCTCAGGCGTGCCATTTCGGAAGCCGCCGAACATCTCTCGCTCTATCAGCTGACCATCGAGCCGGGCACGGTGTTCGAGGCGCTGCACCGGGCCGGCAAGCTGAAAGTGCCGGATGCCGAGATGGGCCGGGTGCTCTACGACCTGACCCAGGCGGTCTGCGCCGAGGCCGGCCTGCCGGCCTATGAGATTTCCAACCATGCCCGCCCCGGCGCCGAATGCCGGCACAACATGATCTATTGGCGTTCGGGCGATTTCGCCGGCGTCGGGCCCGGCGCCCATGGCCGGCTCACCCTCGGCAATGGCCGTGTCGCGACCTCCACCGAAAAGCATCCGGAAACCTGGCTCGGCCTGGTCGAAAGCCAGGGCTCGGGTGTCATCGCGGAAGAGCGGCTGGTTCAGGAAGAGACGGCGGACGAGTTCCTGGTCATGGGCCTGAGGCTTGCCGAAGGCATCGACCTGAAACGCTACGAGGCCCTGTCAGGGCGGGTGCTCGATGCCGAGCGGATCGCCTTCCTGGAGGGCGAGGGGTTTCTCGCGCGCCTGCCGGGCGGCCGGCTCAAGGTGACGCCGGCGGGCTTTCCGGTGCTCGACGCGGTGGTTGCCGATCTCGCGATGTAATCTGGATCGCCATCATTCCGGTCCCCCGCTCAGCGCGCTGCCGCGCCACATGGCTTTTCCACCCCATGCGGCCTAGGTTCCGCCCATGCGCATGAATCTCCGGCTCAACCTGCTGACCGAAACGACCACCTGGCGGCGCAGCGTCCGCCTGGAGACGCTGATCCGGCTGCGCTGGTTCGCCATTGCCGGCCAGACCGCCGCGATCCTCTCGGTGTTCTGGGGGCTCGATTCGTCGCTGCCGATCGAATGGTGCCTGATCGCGGTCGGCGCCTCCGCCTGGCTCAACATCTCGCTGCGCCTGCGCTATCCGGCCAACCACCGCCTGGCCGCGCCGGAAGCCGGCGCCTCGCTCGCCTGGGACATCCTGCAGCTCGCCTTCCTGCTGTTCCTCACCGGCGGCCTGGAAAATCCCTTCGCCTTCCTGTTCCTGGCACCGGTGCTGATCTCGGCGACCTCGCTGCCGCCGCGCATGACCCTGTCGATCGGCGCGCTCGCCGTGGTCTGCGCCAGCGTGGTCGCCTTCGTTCACCTGCCGCTGCCCTGGGAATGGCGCGACGATCTGCGCCTGCCGACGCTCTATCTGGTCGGCGTCTGGGCGGCGCTGGTGCTCTGCATCAGCTTCATCGGCCTCTATGCCTGGCAGGTCGCCGAGGAATCGCGCCAGTTCACCGATGCGCTTGCCGCGACCGAACTGGTGCTGGCGCGCGAACTGCATCTGTCGCAGCTTGACGGCCTGGCGGCGGCTGCCGCCCACGAACTCGGCACGCCGCTCGCGACCATTGCCCTGGTCACCAAGGAGCTGGCCGGCGAGCTGCCCAAGGACGGCCCGATCGGCGAGGACATGGCGCTGCTCGGCGAGCAGGTGAAGCGCTGCCGCGACATCCTGGCCAAATTGAAGAGCCTGTCGGGCGGCGACGCGCCGTTCGACACCATGCCGCTCGCCCAATTGATCGAGGAGGTGGTCCAGCCGCACCGCTTCTTCGACGTCAATATCGCCGTCGACCTGCCGCCGGGCGGCGAGAACGAGCCGCGGATCCGGCGCAATCCGGCCGTGCTCTACGGGCTCGGCAATATTGTCGAGAATGCCGTCGATTTCGCCCGCTCGGCGGTCGAGATCAAGGCGCGCTGGGACAACAAGGAAGTGGCCGTCACCATTGCCGATGACGGCCCGGGCTTCCCGCCCGATATCGTCGACCGCATCGGCGAGCCCTATCTCACCCGCCGTGGCAAGGGCCGCGGCCGGCGGGCCAGCGACGAGGAACAGATCGGCGAGGAACCGTCGGGCATGGGGCTCGGCGTGTTCATCGCCAAGACATTGTTGGAGCGTTCCGGCGCGCGGGCGACGTTCCGCAACCGGTCGGCGCCCGAAACCGGCGCCATCGTCGAGGTCGTCTGGCCGCGCGCCGCCTTCGGCGAGGGCCTCGCCGCGCCGGTCCAGCGGACCTTTCCCGTCCAGCCGGTGCAGACCGAGACTTGAGTGGGACGGCCGGCTTCCTAAATAAGAGGCATGGCGCTGGTGCCATGACCGACCACCGAGGTGCAAGACAATGCTCGAGATCGAATCCGCCAACCACACGCAATCGGTCGAATTGCCGGCGGATCGCTCGCTCCTGGTCGTCGATGACGACAAGCCTTTCCTGCAGCGCCTGTGCCGGGCCATGGAGGCGCGCGGCTTCGCCGTGACGCCGGCCGAAAGCGTCGCCCAGGGCCTCGCTGTGGTCGCCGCCAAGCCGCCGGCCTTCGCCGTGGTCGACATGCGGTTGGGCGACGGCAATGGCCTGGACGTCATCTCGGCGCTGAAGACGGCCCGGCCCGACGCCCGCGGCGTCATCCTGACCGGCTATGGCAATATCGCCACCGCGGTCAACGCGGTGAAGCTCGGCGCCGTCGACTATCTCGCCAAGCCCGCCGATGCCGACGACGTCTTCGCAGCGCTTCTGGCGGTCGCCCGGCCGATGAGCGAATTGCCGGAAAATCCGATGTCGGCGGACCGGGTCCGCTGGGAACATATCCAGCGCGTCTATGAACTGTGCAGCCGCAATGTCTCCGAGACCGCCCGCCGGCTCGGCATGCACCGGCGCACCCTGCAGCGCATCCTGGCCAAGCGCGCGCCGCGCTGATTTCCCTCTCGCGGATCCCGGGCTCTTCCGCCCAGGTGCCTGATCGTCACAGGTCCCAGGTGCCGCGCGCCTGGGGATCGTGCAGCAGCGTCAGCCGGCCGGCCGCGGCCCGGGCAAAACGCAAGAGCATGGCCTTGCGCGTGGCGGCGACAAGCGGCGTCGCGATGCCGTCGCGCACCAGTTCGCCGGCATGGGCATCGGCCAGGATCAGCCCGGCATCCTCGGGCAGGATCGCCACCGGAAAGTCCGGCGCCACCGCGAACAGCACCCGGTCGGCATGGGCGCGATAGTCGCCCCATTTGCGATCGGTGCGGAAATCCTCGATCGACGATTTGACCTCGACGATCCACAGCATGCCGGCCGAATTCAGCGCCACCAGATCGGCGCGCCGGCCCGACGGCAGCGGCAGTTCCGGAACCACGGCGAAATCGAGCGCGGCCAGAAGGCGGGTCGTGCCGCGGGCAATGGCGAACGCCCGTTCCGACTGGCGGCCGTCGACGGGCGGCTGGGGCAGGGGCGTGCTTGCATTCATGGTTCAACCCAGGAGATCTCTTCGGTGAGGTCGGTCCGACGGATCGCCGGCTCATCATGCCGTGCCGGCGGGCAGCGCCGGGCGGCAACCGCCGGCTGGAGCCGGCCCGCCACCGTCTCGCTTCCCTTTGCGCCGTTTTCGTGTATAAGCCGCGCCTTCGGTGGCACGATCTGTACCACCGGGTCCGCCCGGGCGCATAGACCACGCATTGCCCGCGGAGCCATTCGACCACGCTGGACGACATCCCGGCTTGGCCGCAAGATCAACACTCATGACACAAGGATTTGACCGATGTCGGTTTCTGACGCCCGTAAGACCGAGCTCATCAAGGAATATGCCCTGAAGGACGGCGACACCGGTTCGCCCGAGGTTCAGGTTGCGATCCTCACCGAGCGCATCACCAATCTGACCGAGCATTTCAAGAGCCACGTGAAGGACAATCACTCCCGCCGTGGCCTTCTGAAGATGGTTTCGCAGCGCCGTTCGCTGCTCGACTATGTCAAGCGCAAGGACGAGCCGCGCTACAAGGCGCTGATCGAGCGCCTCGGCATCCGCCGCTGATATCCGGACCGGCCCTGCCGCTTGAACAGCGCGCGGGGCCGTTTCGCATTCGAGGGGCCTGTCCCATCCCGGGAGCCCCCGCACCGAAGGGCCGCGCAGGTCGCGGTCCTGGCTCAACAAGGCCACACACTGGACAGACCGATCGCCATGGCAGGATCGCAAGGGGCTCGGGGCGCTTGACGCCGCGATACGAGCCTCTTGCCGTCTTGCCCATGGCTGTTTGCCGTCCGTAGGTCCGAGAAAGGAAAAAAGCCATGTTCGATATTCACCGCGAGGAGATCACCTGGGGTGGTCGCAAGCTGGTCCTCGAGACGGGCAAGATCGCCCGCCAGGCCCACGGCGCCGTGCTCGCCACCTATGGCGAGACCACCGTGCTCGCCACCGTCGTCTCCAATTTCGAGCCGAAGGCCGGCATCGACTTCTTCCCGTTGACGGTCAACTACCAGGAAAAGTACTTCGCCGCCGGCCGCATTCCCGGTGGCTATTTCAAGCGCGAGGGCCAGCCGACCGAGCGCGAGACGCTGGTGTCGCGCCTGATCGACCGGCCGATCCGCCCGCTCTTCGTCGAAGGCTACAAGAACGAGACGCAGGTGATCGTCACCACGCTCTCGCATGACATGGAAAACGATCCCGACATCGTCGCCATGGTCGCCGCCTCCGCCGCCCTCACTCTTTCCGGCGTGCCCTTCATGGGCCCGGTGGGTGCTGCCCGCGTCGGCTATATCGACGGCGAATACGTGCTCAACCCCTATGTCGACGACATCAAGGATTCGAAGCTCGACCTGGTCGTCGCCGGCACCGCCGACGCCGTGCTGATGGTTGAATCGGAAGCCCAGGAGCTGTCCGAAGAGGTCATGCTCGGCGCCGTGATGTTCGGCCACAAATATTTCCAGCCGGTGATCAACGCGATCATCGCGCTTGCCGAAAAGGCCGCCAAGGAACCGCGCGACTTCACCCCGCCGGATCATTCGGCGCTGGAGACGAACATGCTGGCCCTGGTCGAGAAGGACCTGCGCGCCGCCTATTCGATCCGCGAGAAGACCGCCCGCTACGCCGCCGTCGGCGAGGTCAAGAAGGCCGCGCTGGCCCAGTTCGCCGGCGACGCATCGGAAGGCAAGCAGGACAAGCAGGTCGTCGCCGGCGTGTTCAAGGAGCTGGAAGCCAAGGTCGTTCGCCTCAACATCCTCGACACCGGTTCGCGCATCGACGGCCGCGACCTCAAGACGGTCCGCCCGATCGTCTCGGAAGTCGGCATCCTGCCGCGCACCCACGGTTCGTCCCTGTTCACCCGCGGCGAGACGCAGGCGCTGGTGGTCACCACGCTCGGCACGGCGGAAGACGAGCAGTTCATCGACGCGCTGAACGGCACCTACAAGGAAAACTTCCTGCTGCACTACAACTTCCCCCCCTATTCGGTGGGTGAAGCCGGCCGCATGGGCCGTCCGGGCCGCCGCGAAGTCGGCCACGGCAAGCTCGCCTGGCGCGCCGTGCGTCCGATGCTGCCGGAGAAGCACGAGTTCCCCTACACCATCCGCGTCGTCTCCGAGGTCACCGAGTCCAACGGTTCCTCGTCCATGGCCACCGTCTGCGGCGCCTCGCTGGCGCTGATGGATGCCGGCGTGCCGATCAAGCGTCCGATTGCCGGTATCGCCATGGGCCTGATCCTGGAAGGCGAGCGCTTCGCTGTTCTCTCCGACATCCTCGGCGACGAGGATCACCTCGGCGACATGGACTTCAAGGTGGCCGGTTCCTCCGAGGGCATCACCTCCCTCCAGATGGACATCAAGATCGCCGGCATCACCGAGGAGATCATGAAGGTCGCGCTGGGTCAGGCCAAGGACGGCCGCGCCCATATCCTCGGCGAGATGGCCAATGCGCTCACCGCTGCCCGCTCGGAGCTCGGCGAACATGCACCGCGCATCGAGAGCTTCAAGATCCCGACCGACAAGATCCGCGAAGTGATCGGCACCGGCGGCAAGGTGATCCGCGAGATCGTCGAGAAGACCGGCGCCAAGATCAATATCGAGGACGACGGCACCGTGAAGGTGGCTTCCGCCAATGGCGAGTCGATCCGCGCCGCGGTCAACTGGATCAAGTCGATCACCCAGGAGCCCGAGCTCGGCCAGATCTATGACGGCACCGTCGTCAAGGTCGTCGACTTCGGCGCCTTCGTGAACTTCTTCGGCTCGCGCGACGGCCTCGTCCACATCTCGCAGCTCGCCAATCAGCGGGTCGGCAAGGTGACCGACGTGGTCAAGGAAGGCGACAAGGTCAAGGTGAAGCTGCTTGGCTTCGACGATCGCGGCAAGACCCGCCTGTCGATGAAGATCGTCGACCAGGCGACCGGCGAAGATCTCGAGAAGAAGCAGAAGGACGAGGGCGACGCCGCCGAGTGAGCGGTTCGCTGACAGGCCTTCGCGCCGACCCATGACGACCAACAGGGCGGCCGAAAGGCCGCCCTTTTTGCTGGGCGCGGGCGGGACGGCGAAGCGGCCTCCGGTCCGGCCTCCGGCATTTCGTGCCGCGCAACGCATTTCGGAAGCGGCGCACGAACGCGGAAACATTGCCGTGCTGAACATGGGCTAGGGCAGCCTCGGCTGCCGCCAACCCGACGGCATCAGGGCGATGAACAGCACCGCGACATCAGGGCACCGGCTGCCGACCCAATATTTCCTGGCCGCCGGCTGTGTGCTCGCCGCGATCCTGCTCATGGTGGTCGGCCAGCATATCGACCGGCGCCTGCGCCGCGCCGTCGACCGGGTGTCGGCCGGCATCGTTTCGATCGATGCGGCGCGCCTGGACCCGGCCCATAACGGCCGGCTCGTCCACGTCACCGGCAATGTCGCGGCCTCCGCGCCGATCGTCGATCCCGATACGGGGTTCAAGGCGGACGGGCTGAAGCTCACCCGCCAGGTCGACATGCTCCAGTGGATGCGCCTCGCCTCGCCCGATTCCGCCGGCCGGACCATCGTGTCCCGCTGGCTGGGCTTCGGCTATCCGACGGCGCTGCTGACCGTCGACGGCAAGCCCGACGGCCGCAGCAATCCGCCCATGCCGCTGACGTCGCGGACCATCGAGGCACCGGGTTTCCTGATCGGCGACCTGCCGCTCGATGCGCGGCTCGCCGACGCCGTCGTGCCCCTGGTCCGCCAGCCGGTCTCGGCCGAGGCTCTGCCGGCGCTCGCCGCAAAACTCGGCCGTGCGGATCTGCGCATGGTCGACGGGCGTATCGTCTCGGCGGCCGATCCGGCGGCGCCCGAGATCGGCGATCTCGCGATCTCCTATGGCCTGCAGGTCGCCGGTCCGGCGCCGGTGACGCTGATCGCGCGCCAGCAGGACGGCCGGCTCGTGCCGGTCTCGCCGGCGGAAGCGCGACGATTGCCGATGACGGCCGCCAATGGCGCCCATGACCTCGCTTTTTTCACCACGCAGGCGCAGGCCGCCATCGGCTCCGGATGGGCCTGGACGATGCGCCTTCTGGCGCTCGGCCTGATCGCCATCGGTTGTTGCATCGTCATCTATTGGGGTGTCGACCTCACCGGCTGGGACAATGAGATCGCAGGGGTCATCCTGATGGCGCCGGCGCTTCTGGCGGCCGCGCCGGTCTGGGGGCTGGCCCTTCTGGTCGCCCTGGTGATGGGGCTGTCCTGGTGGGGGCTGGCACTCGGCATGGCCGGCTGTCTTGCCGCTGCGGTCTGGCTGACCATGCTGTGGCTGGACCGGCCGGCTGGGCGCCAGGCCTGATCGCCCGGCGATGGCCGGGGGAAGCGGCCCGCCCCGGTCGGGTGCGGGCCGTCATCGTCCAGCCGGCTCAGTTGGTGGCGAAGCAGTAGAACAGGCCGTTGCCGCCGGTGGCTTTCAGCGCCTCGATGCCGCAGCCGCGCGAGGGATGCGAGGTGTTCCACGACAAGGCCGGCGGTGATGTGTCGAGGCCGGTGCGGTCGTGATGGCCGACCATGGCGGAGCCTTCGCCGCTCTTGGTCCAGTTGCCGCAGGTCCGGTCGTCGGCGCCCGCGAAGGCGGTGCCGTCGGCCTGCGATCCCGTGAGGATATCGTGCATGTTCGGCGTGTCGCCGCGGCCGTTCACCGCTTCGCCCTTTTCGGTCAGCGCCGTCTGCTTGTTGAGATTGTTGGTGCCGTGCAGCTCGGCGACGTCCTTGGCGATGACCACGCCGCGCGCGTTCTGCCAGGGGCCGCGGCCGATGCGGTCGCGGGCATTCACGGCGCCCGCGCCCTGCGTCGACAGGTAGGCGCGCCAGGTGCGGGCACCGGCCCCGGCGGCTTGCGCCAGCGCCTGGCAATGCCGGTCGGCGCCTTCGAGGCCGCCGAGATCGGCGCCGCGCCCGGGCCCCACGGAGGTGATGAAGAACGACATATTGGCTTGCTGCGCCTCGGCGGCCCCGCCCATCAGGGTCAGCGCGGCGATAGCGGCCAGCAGGCTTGTCTGGCGACGGCTCATGGGCTTCCTCCGGATCGTTATGACGGACCGGGCATTGTTGCCCAGCCTCGCCCAAACCCTAGGGAGAGAAGGATTTTCCGCCAAAACACAGCTCGGTGAGACATGTAATCATGTTTCATTCGCGCCGCGAACGGCCCTGCTCCGGAGAGGCGGTCAGCCGGTGTGCGCGACGGTCGCCGGCAATCGGGACAGGCCCGATCGGTTTTCGGCGCGGAGCCGCTGGACCAGCAGCAGATAGGCAGAGGCGACCGGCAGGATTCCGAGGCCGGTCAAAGCGAACTGGAGCGGATAGAGCGCGACCGGCAACACGAACAGGATACCGGCCAGCCAGCCTTCGACGCCCCTCATCGGCGGCCTCGTGGTGATCGCCACGGCGAGCGCGGTGGTCAGCAGCGGCAGGTCGTAATTGAAGGCATAGGGCGTGACGAGGAACGAGCCGAGCGCGACCAGCATCAGCCGGTCGGCCAGGTCGCGCGCCCATGCGATCGCCACGGCGCCGGAGGCCAGGACCGCGACCGATACGATCGCCTGGATCGAGATTGCGACCTCGTGCGGCAGGCCCGTCAGCCGCAGGGAGGCAAAGACCGAGAGCATCATGCCGGTCTGGAAGCCGGAGAATTCCGTCAGGATCCGGCGCACGGACGGCATGGTGAAATCGAGATAACCCTGCCATGGCGCCAGGCCGTCGAGAGCCAGGGAGAGACCGACGAGCGCGATGGTGGTCGCGGCGGCGGCCGCGATCGTCGACCATTTGCGCTCGACGAGCAGCATGATCGAGACGAACAGGCCGAGTTGCGGCTTGATGGTCAGCAGGCCGAGCAGGACGCCGGCAAGAACCGGGCGATCATATCTGTAGAGCAGCACGAGGGCGCCGATCAGCAGCGCCCCGGTCAGAAAGCCGTTCTGTCCGGCATAGAGCGTCAGATGGGTCGACGGTGCAAGGAGCAGCAGCACGAGAACCGCCCCGCGCATGTCGGCCCTGACCGCGGCGAGGCTCGCGGCCGCATAGACGGCGAAGGTCGCGGCAAGCCAGGCGATCAGCGCCGGAAAATAGTCCAGGAAGGCCAGCGGGCGGAGCAGAATGCCCAGATGGGGCGGATAGGACCAGATATAGGCAATTCTCTCCGGTTGCGGCCGTTCGGCCAGCGGCACGCCGAGCCGCGTCCACAGCTCGGTCTGATAGAGGGGGAAGTTGAACAGTTCGGCGATCTTTCCATCCGCGAACAACTGCGCGCCGAGCCAGTAATTCACGAAGTCCCGCCCGATCACATAGCCGACCGTGTCGAAGGGCCACGATCCCGGGCGATAGAACAGCCACCAGATGCCGGCGGTCAGCAGCGCGCCGGCCGTCCCGAACAGGGCCAGGAAGGCCGGCAAGCCGGCGCCGCGTCGTGATGCCGGGCCTGGCGTGGAAGCTTCGGTCGTCGCGCGAGGCATCGGATATCCGCAGGTTGCCAGAGGGCGGTTGGCCTGGATGTTCGGTGCGGACCTGCGCGCCCGGCGAAGCGCGATTCCACGCCCGCGCCCGTTCCGCCCCTGTTCTCGATAGCAGCGAGACGTGAGGATTTTCTTGATGACGGCGGATGCCGACAGGCAATGCCGGCCCGCCCGGCGGGACGGGCCGGGGGCGGCGCCGGGCGGTCGACGGTCCCTCAGGCTTTGCTGGCGCCGAGCTTCTTCACCGCCGCGCTGGTCACCACCGCGCGCCGCTCGGCATAGGCCTCGTGGTTCTCCTCGATGCGCGGCAGGTCATAGAGGTAATTGACCATCACGCCATGGGACTGCCTCAGCCCCGAGGACGACAGGTCGGCGCCCGGATTGATCCGCTCGAGCCTGGCGCCGTTGCCCAGATGAAACCGCGCGACCGGATCGAGCGGCCGGCCGCTCGAGGATTTCGCCGCCAAGAAATAGCGCGCGGCGGCGCGCGCCAGCACCCGGTCGATGCGCTCGGCGGCCAGGCTGTCGGCCCGCCAGTCGGGCTTGTCGAGGCCGCGCAGGGCCTCGCGGTCGTCAGGTGCGAGATCGGAGGTCTCGGCCTCGCGCTCCCCGTTCAGCCAGCGTGCGAAGCCGGGAACCGGCGACAGCGTCACGAAGGTCGAGAGTTTCGGCAATTCCCGTTTCAGCTCTTCGACGACCTGCTTGATCAGGAACGAGCCGAAGGAAATGCCGGCAAGCCCGTCCTGGCAATTGGAGATCGAGTAGAACACCGCGACCCGGGCGTCGTCCGCCGCCACCGGCACGCCGCCTTCGGCGATCAGCGGGCCGATCGCCCCAGGTATTTCCGTGGTCAGGGCCACCTCGACGAAGATCAGCGGTTCGTCGTCGAGCTGCGGATGGAAGAAGGCATAGCAGCGCCGGTCCTCCGGCTGCAGCCGGCGGCGCAGGTCGTCCCAGTCGCGGATCTGGTGCACCGCCTCATAGCGGATGATCTTTTCCAGGATATTGGCCGGCGTCGACCAGTCGATGCGCCGCACCACCAGGAAGCCGCGGTTGAACCAGGACGAGAACAGGTGGACGAGGTCGGTGTCGAGCACCTTCAATTCCGGATGGTCGGCGAGCCGCGCCAGCAGGTCCTCGCGCAGCCGGACCAGCGACAGCGTGCCGCCGGGCGCCAGGTTGAGCCGGCGGATCAGCTCCTGGCGCCGTGGTTCGGCGGCGACGTGCAGATGGGCGGTCGCCGCCGCCGAGGGGGCGGCCTGATAGGCGGCGATGGCCGCCTCCAGCTTGCCGTGGTCGGCGCCGAAGCGCTCGGCGACCGCGCCGAGAACCGCGGTGCGGCCCTTGGCGTCCAGCGCCCGGTAGCCGGCAATGATGTCGCGCGCCAGCGCCACGCCCGAGGCTTCGCCCCGGCGGGACAGGAGCTCGCCGGCGAGCTCCAGGATATCGGCGGGCGAGCGCCTGGTGGCCTCCTCCGGCCCCCAGCCGATCAACTGGCGGCTGCGCCGGGTGACGGTTGCGAGCAGGTCAGTCACGAAGGTCATAGGGCCGGCCTCCAGTCGCCGGACCAGCCGGCCTCATGCTGAGATGCGGCGCCTTGGGCGCCCGTGCCTCTTACGGGCAATGGCCTCCCTCCGATCATCCGGCATCCCGATCGGGTCGATGCTGCCACAGATTGTTGCGCCGCGGCGAGGGGCTTTTCGCACGATCACGCGAGCGGCCGGTCAGGCCGCCGGCCGCCATTCGATATGCAATTCCTCGCGGAAGGCGAAGCGCTTCAGATGCTCGTCGACGACCTGTTCGAGGGTCGGCAATCGCGCGGCCGTGGCATCCAGGCGCAAGGACAGAACGTCGCCATTGGCGGTCAAGATCAGTTGCGCGTCCTCGCTGAACGGGATCTTGCCGGTATGGGCGTCGAACTCGACCTGAAACTTGTGGCTCCAATGCTTGCACAGCTGCTGCAGATAGCGGCTGGCATTGGGGGTGGAAACGTCGGCGAGAGAAACAGGCATATCAATTCCTTCGAGGATCTTGGCCTCGATCATGAACGCCTGTGCGGCGATGAAAAGGCGCGCGGGCATGCCCTGCCGCAGGGCTCCCGCGCGCCCAGAGCATTTCCGGCCCGGCCTCGCCTCGCCTTGCGCGAGGCCGGTCGCCGGCTCAGCGGTTCTTGAAGTCGGCCGGGCGCTTCTCGGCGAAGGCCGCCATGCCTTCCTTCTGGTCCGCCATGGCGAACATGGCGTGGAACACGCGGCGCTCGAACCGGACACCTTCGGCAAGCGTCGTCTCGTAGGAGCGGTTGACCGATTCCTTGGTCATCATGACCGCCGGCAGCGACAGGTCGGCGATCTGGCTGGCGACCTTGACGGCCTCGGCGACCAGGTCGGCGGCCGGAATGACGCGCGACACCAGGCCGACGCGTTCGGCTTCCGCCGCATCCATCAGGCGGCCGGTCAGGCACATTTCCATCGCCTTCGACTTGCCGACGAAACGGGTCAGGCGCTGGGTGCCGCCGGCGCCGGGCATGACGCCGAGCTTGATCTCGGGCTGGCCGAACCTGGCGGTATCGGCGGCAAGAATGAAATCGCACATCATGGCGAGCTCGCAGCCGCCGCCCAGCGCATAGCCGGCAACCGCGGCGATGATCGGCTTGCGCCGCTGGCCGATGCGGTCCCAGGTGGTGATGAAGTCGTCCAGATAGGTTTCCGGATAGCTCTTGGCCTTCATCTCCATGATGTCGGCGCCGGCCGCGAAGGCCTTTTCCGAACCGGTGATGACGATGGCGCCGATGCCGGCATCCTTCTCGAAGCCGTCGAGCACCGTGTTGATCTCGGCGATGACCTGGCTGTTCAGCGCATTCATCGCCTTCGGACGGTTCAGCGTGATCAGGCCGACCTTGCCGCGGGTTTCGACGATGATGGTCTCATAGGACATGAGCGTTTCCTCAAGGCTGCGGAATGGCCGCGACAGCTAGCCGAGAGCCGGCCCGCTGTCATCCTGTCCGATGGGATGGCCTTGCCCGATCCGGCCGGCCAGTCCGCGTCAGACCCGGCGCAGGTTGACGCTCTCGATCCGGTGGTTCCGGTCCTTTTTCAGGATCAGCTTGGCGCGCTGGCGGGTCGGCAGGATATTGTCGCGCAGATTGACCAGGTTGATGCCGTACCAGAGCGCCAGCGCCGTCTTCATCGCCTCGAATTCGGTCTTCTCGGCATAGCGGCGGAAATAGCTCTGCGGATCGCGGAAGGCGGTCTCCCGCAGGCGCATGAAGCGTTCCAGATACCATTGCTCCAGCACCTCCTCCTCGGCGTCGATGAACACCGAGAAGTCGAAATAGTCGGAGACATAGGGAATGGCCTTGCCGTCGCGCGGCGGCCGGCCGGTCTGCAGCACGTTCAGGCCCTCGACGATCAGGATGTCGGGACGGTCGACCTCGACGCTGCCGCCGGGCACCACGTCATAGACCAGGTGCGAATAGACCGGCGCCTTGACATGGCGCTTGCCCGCCTTGACGTCGGCCAGGAAGCGCAGCAGCGACTTGGTGTCGTAGCTTTCCGGAAAGCCCTTCTTCTTCATCAGGTCTTCGCGTTCCAGATAGGCGTTCGGGAACAGGAAGCCGTCGGTGGTGACGAGGTCGACCTTCGGCGTGTTCGACCAGCGCGACAGCAGCGCCTGCAGGACGCGCGAGGTGGTCGATTTGCCGACCGCCACCGAGCCGGCGACGCCGATGACGAAGGGGATCTTGACGTCGGTCGCGCCGAGGAAGGACTGGCTGGCGCGCGACAGCTTCTGCTGTGCCGCGACGTAAAAGGACAGCAGGCGCGAGATCGGCAGGTAGATCGCCTCGACCTCGTCGATCGACAGCTGGTCGGTGAACGACTTGAGCCTGGTCACCTCGTCCGGCGTCAGCGTCATCGGCGTGTCGGCGCGCTTGGCGGCCCATTCGGCGCGGGTGAACACGCGATAGGGCGAGGGCGCGTCGACATCCGGCAGCATGGCGGCTCCGATCATCTCCTCGGGCAGCGGACCTTCGTTCATCGGCCGGCCTCGCCAAGCTTGGCGCCGCGCGAGGCCTTTTCCGCGTGGCCCGATTGCTGGGTGCGGCGGGCGAGCTCGGTCATCACGGCATCGAGGCCGATGCCGCGGCTCTTCCACACGACCAGGAGATGAAACAGGAGATCGGCGCTCTCAGCGATGAGCGCGGTCGGCTCGCCTTCGGTGGCGGCAATGACCGTCTCGACCGCCTCCTCGCCGAATTTCTTGGCGCAGTGCACCGGACCTTTGGCGATCAACGCGGCGGTATAGCTCTGCTCGGGCGAAGCGGTGGCACGGGCCGCCACGACGGTCTCGAGATCGGCGAGCGTGAAGGAACTCATCGGCACATCGCTCTGCGCGGCCCGGTTCCCGAGAGGAACAGGGTCCAAGATCGCGGCATCTTGCAGAAAACGCGGCAAATGTCACGGGTGGCGGAACGGGGGATGGCGCCGCGGCGGGGCCGGCGGGTCGCCCGAGCGCTCAGAAGCGCAGGATGGCGGCAACCGCCAGCGCCAGCAGCACGCCCGCGCCATTGGCCAGAAAGACCAGCGCCAGGCCGTGGCGGCGGTTCTCGCCGCAGAGCGGCTTGTCGGTCGGATAGTGGGTCGCAAGACCCTTGCTGGTCAGGTCCTTGGTGGTCATGGCAGTTGCATTCACAACGGGTTGATGGCGGCGAGCAGGCCGGCCGCCATGATGATCACCGCCATGCTGGCGGCAACGAAGCCCGGCAGGCCGAAACCCGGCCGGACGCCCTGTCTGTCGGTCCTGCCGAACCAGACGGGGATGGTGGAGGCGCCGGCGTGGGCGCCATCACGAATTGCTGGCCGGGGCGAGCCCGCGCCGTGGCGGCCCCCGATCCGTGCGGTCCCCGCCGGCGCGCAGGCCAGATCGGGCCGCGGGCGAAAATCCAGTTCGACGGGGCCGGCGGCGAACACGATGTCCACGGGTTCGCCGTCATTTTCGGTCATGGCCTCGTCCAACGCCGCGTCGCGCGACGTGAACAGCGAGCCATAGCCGCCGTCCATGCTTTGCAGCACCCAGAGGCCAGCGGAATTGCGGCCACAGATGAGGCGAAGCGGCTCGAATGCCGATCGAGAAAGGGCGGAAGCTGAAGACATGACTGTCTCCCTCGGCACTGCGGATCGAGGCTGTGATAGGCCCGAACGCCGTAAGGGCGCGATGGGAATTGCGGCCGGCCGCGATAAGGATTCCGTAAGGATTGAGGCAGGGAGTGGCGATTGGTGATGATGGTCCTTCGACCGGATGGCCGCGGCGAAGCGCTGCGGATGCATTTCGGTAGCGAATGTCCAATTGGCCCGGATGCAGGCGCCGTTGCACGGACGGGCTCAGACGGAATTTGCCAATTGCGGCCAGGCGAGCTTCGAATGGACCATTCTCGGTGAGCAATCGGGCGGAATTCGTGGATGCCCGGGACAAGTCCGGGCAAGACGAAGTGGCGTGAGCATGAGGGAGTTGGGCCAAGCCACGGTTGCCCTGCCCTGTCCGTCTTGCCCGGGCTTGTCCCGGGCATCCACGACTTGTTTCCACCGAAATCAACCAGTCCTGACGACCGTGCGGCAGTCTTACGCTTGGATTGCCCGGACCATCAGGCGGGCATCGGCGTCATAGCTGGCGAGCTTGTCGGTCAGCGCCGGATCGGCATGGACCGAGAAGCCGTGACGGTGCCAGAAGCCCTGCGAGCCGTTGACCGCCACCAGCGACAGGTTGGGCAGGGCTCGATCGGCGGCATGGACGACCAGGATTGCGACGATGGCCGATGCCGCGCCACTGCCGCGCGCTTCGGGCAGCAGCGCGACATCATGGATGTAATAGGTCGACGGCGCGTCCGGCAGATGCCTCAGCAATGCGTTCAGTGCGGGCAGGTGCCCGAACCGCCAGGGATGGCTGAGGATATAGCCGGCCGGCCGGCCGCCGACCTCCAGCATGAAGCAGCCGGCCGGATAGAGCGCCAGCCGCTCGGCGAAGACCGCGTCGTCTTCCGGAAAATCGGGATGGACGCGCGCGGCAATGGCCGAGACCAGGCTGAGATCGCCCTGCCGCATCGGCCGCCAGCGGCCGGTTGTGCCGGCCATGAGATCAGGTTCCGCCATGGCGATGGTCAGGCATGTTTCCAGGCCTGCCGCACCGCCTTGGGCGTGGCGGCGAAGGCCTTGGCGCCGGCCCGGGTCACCGCCCGCTCCAGCCGGATGTGGCGCGCGGCGATGCGGGCGAGCTTGTGTTCCGGCGCGGCCTCGCGCCCGAGCCGCTGGGCCAGCAGGTCGAGGTCGCGGATCGAACCCATCAATTCGCCCAGCTGATCGAGCTTGCCGGCCTTGGGCCGGGCGCCTTTCGGCCTGACCTCGTCCAGGGCTTCGATGAGATGCAGGCAGTCCTTGATGCGCTTGCGCGCTTCGTGCAGCGGCTCGGCCAGGTGGCCGGCCTCATAGGTCTGGAACGCATTCTGCGCCCGCCGGTAGGCGCGCTGCATGGCCCGCGCCAGGAACTGTCGGGGCGCACGGTCGAGCGGCAGGCGGGCGATCGTCTTGGCCTGGCGCTGCAGAGCGCGTCCGAGGGCCTCGAGATCCAGGCTGCTGCCCTGGGTCACGCCGCCGCCGCTGGCGCCGACCGCCCGGGCCGCCTCGTCCAGGGCGTGGGCGTCGCGCAACGGCGCCAGCGCATGGGCGAAGGCGCGCAGCAGCGCGTTTTCGCGTGTCACGGCCTCAATGGCCAGGGGTTTCAGCGCGCGCAGGAGGCTGCGCGCGCGCTTGATGTGGCGCCGGGCGAGATGCACGGCCTTGACGTGGTCCGGTTCCGAGACGATCAGCCGGCCGGCCGCGCGGGTATGGCCCGCGGCGGCGGCGGCGAGATCCCTTGCCTCGGCGGCCGGCTTCACGCGGCCACTCCCGTGCCGATCGGGCAGGAGACGCCGGTGCCGCCGAGCCCGCAATAACCGCGCGGGTTCTTGGCCAGGTATTGCTGGTGGTAGTCCTCGGCGAAATAGAAGGCGGGGGCGTCGAGGATCTCGGTGGTGATCGCGCCGTAACCCTGGCCGCCGAGCGCCTTGGCATAGGCCTGCTTCGAGGCTTCCGCCGCGGCGCGCTGGGCCGGGCTGGTGACATAGAGGCCGGAGCGATATTGCGTGCCGACATCATTGCCCTGGCGCATGCCCTGGGTCGGGTCGTGGCTCTCCCAGAAGGTCTTCAGCACCGTGTCGGTCGAGACCTGGGCGGGATCATAAACCACCAGCACCACCTCGTTATGGCCGGTGAGCCCGGAGCAGACCTCTTCATAGGTCGGGTTCGGCGTCAGTCCGGCGGCATAACCGACCGCGGTCACCCAGACGCCCGGCAATTGCCAGAACTTGCGCTCGGCGCCCCAGAAGCAGCCGAGGCCGACGATGATCGTCTCGTGGCCTTCCGGATAGGGGCCCTTCAGCGGCCGGCCGTTGACGAAATGGCGCTCGGCCGTCGGGATGGCGGTGGCCCGGCCGGGCAGGGCTTCACGGGCGGTCGGGACTGCGGGCTTCTTGAACGAGAACATGAAAACCTCCTTGAAGGTCCTGGGGTCCGTATTCGAGAGGGTCAGGATAACCCCCTATTCGGCCGGCAGCCGTCAAACGTTACCCGAGCCCGGCGCGGGAGTGAACCAGCCCGCATGAACCTGCATGGCGGGCCTGCGCGCCAAGGACCGACATGTCTCGGATCAACGCAGCTCGGATCAACGCCGGCCGATGACGCCGACGCGTGGTTCATGTTTGCGCCCGGCCATCATCAGCAGTGCGCCGAGGCCGAGGCCGGCCAGCGCGGTCGGCAGGATCAGCACGGTCAGCATGACCGGGTCCCACAGCCAGGCCAGTCCGTGCCGTTCGAGCGCCGGTTGCACCGCCTGCAGGCTGTCGAGATGCAGCGTCCGCCAGGTCTCGCCGATGACCGTATAGATCAACCTGCCACCGGCGATCGACTTGGTGCCGTCGATGACCAGCGCAATGAAGCCCAGGGCGATCAGAACAAACCCGATGAGGCGCAAGACGAAGCGGATCATGGCAAGCAAGGCATCCTGTCCTCACGCCAGATAACCATGCCGCGCGGCCGCCGCAAGCCGGGTGAATCACGGCCGCCGCCGCGCCGCCTGCCCGCCGCCGGTCACCAGCCGGCGAGAGGCGCGGCCGGCATGAAGAACAGCACGGTGACCACGACGAAGATCGGGATCAGGATCGCCGTCGACCAGGCCATGTAGCCGAAGAAGGACGGCATCTTCACACCCTTGTCCTTGGCGATGGCATAGACCATGAAATTCGGGGCATTGCCGATATAGCTGTTGGCGCCCATGAACACCGCGCCGGTGGAAAGCGCGGCGAGCGTGGTGGCGAGCGGCCCCATCAGCCTGGCCGGGTCGCCGCCCGCGAGTTCGAAGAACACCAGATAGGTCGGGGCATTGTCGAGAAACGACGACAGGAGCCCGGTCAGCCAGAAATACATGACCGGGTCGGGCGTGCCGTCGGCCCTCGACACCAGCGCGACCAGCGGTGCCGCCGCCCCGCCGCGGCCGGCGGCCAGGATCGCCAGAACCGGCACGATGCAGACGAAGATGGCGGCGAACAGCTTGGCGACCTCGGCGACCGGGCCCCAGTTGAAGCCGTTCTGCAGGCGGTGCTCCGGCCTGGCGAGCCGGAGCGAGGCGAGCCCGGCCGCCAGCATGGCGAGGTTCGACACCAGGTCCTGGAGCGGGAAATCGAGGCCGAGCGCATGGAAGGAGAAGCCGGGCCGCCAGGATCCGCGCAGCAGGATGGCGCCAATCACCACGGCGATCAGGCCGAGCATGCCGAGGCCTTCGACGCGCACCCGCGAATCCGGCGTCGGATCGGGCTTGGTGCGGCCTTCGCGGGCATAAAGAAAGGCGTCGATCGCGCAGAACAGCGCGATGAGCAGGCCGACCACCGTAATCGTCTCGGCCAGCAGGAACCGGGTGGTCCAGAAGAAGTCGACGCCCTTCAGGAAGCCGACGAACAGCGGCGGGTCGCCGAGCGGCGTCAGCGCGCCGCCGCAATTCGACACGATGAAGATGAAGAACACCACGACATGGACATTGTGGACGCGGTCGTCATTGGCGCGGATGATCGGCCGGATCAGGATCATCGAGGCCCCGGTGGTGCCGACCAGGCTCGCGAGCACTGCCCCGATCGCCAGGATAGCGCCATTGGTCGCCGGCGAACCGTGCAGGTTGCCGGTGACGACGATGCCGCCGGCAATGGCGTAAAGCGCGAAGATCAGGATGATGAAGGGCAGATATTCGACGAGCAGGGCATGGCCGAGGCCGCCGAGCGCCTGCCCTGATGGCACCAGCAGGAACAGCGGCACCACCACGAGCGCCGCCCAGAGGCCGGCGATCTTGCCGTAATGATGCTCCCAGACATGGGGATAGAAGACCGGGCCGGTGGCGATCGACAGGAGCAGGCCAATGAAGGGCAGGCCCCACCAGAGGCTCAGGCCGCGCCCGTCCAGGGCCTCCGCTGCCGCGGCCGGCCCGATCAGAGCCAGCGTGGCGGCGACGACCGCGGCGACAAGGCCGGCGATCCGGATCGACGGATGCAGCAAGACACAGCCCCCCGAGCTTTCGCGCCCGGCAGCGCGCCCCGCCCGGGCCGCTCCGTCCTATCCGCAACGCATCGTGTCGACAACGCAAGACCTGTCGCAACGGCGATTGCCGTGGCCCCGACGATCCGCTAAAGACGTGACACCGACGCGTTGCGTCGCCGGCTTGCACCCATAGCTCAGCTGGATAGAGCGTTGCCCTCCGAAGGCAAAGGTCTCAGGTTCGAATCCTGATGGGTGCGCCATTTCAGTACAGAACTGCGAACGCCAAAAGCCGCCGATTTTACGCTCGAAGCGGCAACGAGGGTTCTCAGCAGCTCCGACTTCGATCCCGTGATGCGAACCTCGGTGTCTGCGACCTCAACGCGCTGCGCGAAGGCGCGCAGATGATCCCGCCGATAACCGCCGCCTTCGAGGCGCAGCCCGGCGCGGGCGGCGCTGGAGAAGGTCTCGATCATGTCCGGGGTGATCGCCTGATTGCCTGCGCTGTCGAGCGTTGCCTGAATGCGTTCGGCGTCGGCCGTGGCCTGATCCCGAAGCGCCTTGAGGCCGGCGATGCGCTCTTTCAGCGCTGAATCGTCCAGAGCGGCTACGCCGGATTCGATGGCGTCATAGAGCCGGTTGAGCCGCTGGTCGGTCTCGGTGATTCGCCGGTTGAGTTCAGCGAGGTGTTCACGGCGGCGCTCGGCGCGTTCCTGTCGGCGGTCGAGGAGGCTGAAGAGGATAGTTTCCAGACGTTCCGGCTGGAGCAGCCGTTCTTCCAGGTGGCTCGCGATCAGATCGTCAAGTTTGTCCATCGGGATCGATCGTCCCTCGCAGCCAGTCTTGCCCTGACGCGCCTTGGTTGAGCAGGTGTAGTAGCGATACATGCCGCCCGCGCTGCCCTTGCCGGTGCGCAGCGTCATTGCGCCCTCGCATTTGGCGCAGAAGCAGATACCGGTAAGGAGGGTGGGACCGCTCGTGACGCGAGCCGGCACCAGCATGGGGTTGCGGGATTTCAGCTTCGCCTGAACCGCATCGAAGGTCTCGCGGTCGATCAGCGGCGGCACCGCCATGACTGCGACCTCGCTCTCGGGCTTTTTCTCGCGGTTCTTATGCGAGCGGGTGTTGAATCGGTGCTCACCGATATAGGTCGTGCGGGTCAGGATCGAGTGGATTTGTGCGAGGCCCCAGCGTCCACCGTCGCGGGTGAAGATGCGCCGCTCGTTGAGATGGCAGGTGATGGCTTTGACGCCCAACGGACCGGAATTGCCATCGCCTTCGAGGAACAGCCGATAGATCAGCCGCACTGTATCGGCGTGCAGCGGGTCGATCTCCAGTTTCTTCTTGGTCTTCGATCCGCGCTGCTCGGCTGCGATGATGCGATAGCCGATCGGCGGCAGCGCGCCATTCCAGAAGCCTTGCCGCGCATTCTCGTTCATGGCGCGCAGGACGTGCTTGGCGTTCTCCTTGGACTGATACTCGTCGAACAGCGCCATGATCTGGCGCATCATGACGTGCATGGGATCGTCGCCCATCTCCTGCGTGATGGAGACGAGCTTGACGCCATTCTTCGCCAGCTTGCGGACGTAGAACTCAAGCTCGAAGTGGTCGCGGAAGAAACGGCTGAAGGAATGCACCACGACGACATCGAAGGGTGCGGGCTTCGATGTGCCCGCTTCGATCATACGCTGGAATTCGGGGCGGCGGTCGTTGGTGGCGGAGGCGCCGGCTTCCACGAAGGTTTCGATGAGCCGATAGCCGCGCGATGCGCAATAGGCTTCGCCCTGTTTGCGCTGATCGGGGATCGATACGTCGTGTTCGGCCTGCCGCGTGGTGGAGACGCGCAGGTAGAGGGCGGCGCGCTGGGCGACATCGGGACTGTGCATATTCATCGCCTGCCTCCCTTCATTTTGCGGCGCTCGATCAACGGCAACTCCAGGGTCACGCGGTCATACAGCACCGTGGGCACAACTTTCTGACCTTCGCCGGGGTCCATTCGGACAAGGCCATAGTTCGCCATCGTTTTGAGTGTTCGAGACAGACTGGACTTGGCTCGCCCAGTAATTCTTGACAGATCCTCCAGCGATCCGGGCGATTGTTCGTCGATAACGCGCAGCAACTCGCGGTTTCCGCTGGAGAGAATTTGCGCGAAGGATTCGGTGGAGGTGAACCACACCTTCGGATCGTCCGGCGCGGGCTTTTCGTCGCCGCGTGCGATCCGCATGGTGCGAGCCTTTATTTCTTCATAGTCGGCGATTCCGACCTGCAGCGTCTTCATAAAATGTCTCGCTCCTTCAACACCACATCCACCGCCTGCCCGAAGGCGGCTCGAAGAGCGTGTCGAGGGTCGGGTCGTGATCCTCGCTCACGACCTATCGTTAACATCAGATGTTAATGGTGGCAAGTCCGCGTTCGGGGACGTGTTCTCGATGGGGCCGAACAGTCGGTCGAGCACATCGCCGAAGTAGCGCTCGAAGATGTCAACCTCGACCTCTGTGACCGGCACACGCTCGGGCCAGTCGTCGTCGACGCGCCAGGTTCTGGTCGTGTTTCTGGTCGGCGAGTCGCGATGCGCCGCCGGCGCATCACTGTAATAGTCATAGAGATCGTCAGGCAGCGTGCCGGGAACGGGATGCTGGGGACGGCCTTTATGACGACGGACGCGCGATCGGTTCATCATGGCAATATCGCGCGAAGCAAGAATCCAAAGAACAACCCATTTCTACGCCAGACACGGAACTCATCGAGTTTCTGAAGAATGCTGCGTTGAGTTTCAAGGCCATTGTCGCGCCAAACTGCAATTAACGTGCAAGATTTTTGTCATCTCTCCTCGTTTTCGAGGAGAGACATGCAGTCCTAAACTCGCGATTTTCGTTTGTGATTTTCGCGGATTTGATTCTTTGGAGCGTGCATGCTGGTGAAGACGGGGCTGAACAAAGACTGGAGCGGCCGATCGCTAAAGAGCGGACTGAGAACAGTGAAGACAATATCGGTCTTCCATGATCGCAACCGATCGTTCCAGACTGCAGGACCGTCTCATCGAACCGTCCCTGCACCGCGCGCTTGCCTTGCTCGTTAGCTCGGCGCCAGCCTGCGCTACCGGTTCTGACGGAGATCACGCCATCGATTTTATCCGTTGCTCGGTGACCGTAGCCGCCGGTGTGAGTCCGACAAGAGGTGCTGATGACGCAGCGCAGGCCGTCCACGGCCGCCGGCATCGTCGGATGTCCGCCGCTGGCGACGCGACGGCTGGTGCTGCCCTGCCTGCTCGACGGGCGCTGGGACGGACCGAACCTTGCCCGCGGCGCCAACGATGCCGACGCCATTGTGACCGCACTGCCGCATTGGGAGCACGATGGTGAGGCGTCGCCCCTGCAAGTGGTCGGAGGAAGCCGACGCCCTGCACTGCCGGCAGTGCCGCCTTCTGGGCACACGCATCCCGCTCGCCTCGTTGATCCAGGCTGTCGCCGTCGGCGAGCATTTGAACTTCCGGCATGCGGCCACCGCGCTCGGCGTCAGCCAGTCGTCGGTGAGCGAGCGCATCCGTGCATTGGAAGAGACGCTCGGCGTCCGTCTGTTCGAGCGACGGCATCGTGGCGTCCAGCCGACCGAAGCTGGACGCTTCTTTCTGGCGCAGGTCGCCGATGGAATAGACCAGCTTGCCTATGCGGTGAAGACAGCCGGGATGATTGGCACCGGCGAACTCGGCCGCGTGCGGCTCGCCGTGCCGACGACGATCGCCGCCGGATTCCTGGCCGATCTTCTCCATTGTTACCGTCAGCAGTGGCCGGGCGTTGAACTGGAGCTATTCGACGGACGTGCCAAGGACGCGATCCTGCGGGTGCGCGAAGGCAGCCTGGACGTTGCATTCGTCGCTGCGATCACCGACGTCCCGGATTGCCACTGCCGGGCGCTTTGGACGGAACCCCTGTTCATCGCGGTGTCGACACGCGATCTCCGCGCCAGCGGCGACGCGCTGCATTGGTGCGACCTGAAGGATGATTTATTTCTGGTGCGCTACAACGGAACCGGACCACAGGTGCATGATCATGTCTTGCGCCGCTTTGAAGAACGTGGCCTGCAACCGCGCGTGCAACGCTGCAACGTCGACCGCTGCTTGCTCCTCTCGATGGTGGCGGGCGATTACGGAATAACCCTTTGCAGCGAAGCAACAGCGCAAGCCGCCTTTCCTGGCGTCACTTTCTTGCCGCTGCGCGACGAACCGGAGCCGCTAAGGTTCAGCGCCATTTGGTCGCCGCACAATTCCAGCAAAGCGCTTCGCGGCCTACTGGATCTCGCCCGGAGTCGGGCCACGATCTAGCGCGAAGCGCGGCGCGCCTTTGCAAATCCCCGGTCGGACGTGATGAATCGCTCCAGCATCGGCACGATCAGCTTCATGGGGTCTGTGACAGGCTGGCCAGTCTCACGGGCGAGTGCTTCCGCATAGGCCGTGAGATCCCGATGAAGAGAAGCAGGCAGTTCCACCGCCGCCTTTACAGGTTTCTCATCCACGATCGGCCCAAGCTTCAATTTTGCCATGTCAGCCTCCGTAGGATTCGAGAACGAGATCGCGCGTGACGATGACGCGGACCGGGAAGCCCGGCCGGATGGTCAGGGTCGGCGCGATGTTGAGCTGGCGCTGAACGATCTGCTGACCCGTCTGGTTGATGCTGTCCGAAGCCCCGCGTCGTAGAGCGCGAACGATGTCGCTCTCCTGGCCCGATGAACCGGCCTGCGCGCCGACGCTCAAGATGGTGGAGAGCGCGGCGGCCTTGAACAGTTCGCCCCAATGATAATCGACACCATCCTCGAGGCCGGCGTATCCCTCGCCGTCGGCGCCAGGCTGACGCTCCAGAACGATGGAGCGGCCATTGGGGAAGATCAGCCGGTTCCAGACGAGGAGTATGCGCCGCTGACCGAAGCCGACGCCGCTGTCATATTGACCGATGACGCGCGTGCCCTGGGGCACAAGCAATATCTTGCCCGTCGGACTGTCATAGACGTTTTCCGTCACCTGCGCGGTGATCTGGCCGGGAAGATCGGAGCGGATGCCGGTGATGAGCGCGGCGGCGATGACGGCGCCGGCCTGCAGGACGTTCTTCGACGCCGGCGCGGCCACCCGATCCGGCGCGACAGTGCGCTTGTCGGGCGCCTGGTTGAGGAAGGCGAGCTGGCGATCCTGCGCGGATGGCGTCGCTGGCTGCGGCGCGAGGCCGAGGCTGGCGAGATCGGCCGGCGGCGTGGCGGTCGCGGTGGGCTGTGCCGAGGCCCCAGCACTGGCGGGCCGAGTCTCGGTCGAGGCGAACAACCGTGCGGTCCGCGCCGCCTCCAGCTCCTGCGCCCGGCGCTGCTCCTCGGGGGTCGGTCCCACCGGGCCTGATGCTGGCGCGCTGATCGGCGGGACTGTAGCGCCATTCTGCGCATTCAGGATCGGGCGGCCGAGATCGCCGGGGAGCGGCGGGCCGAGCTTTGGGACGCCGGAATAATCCTTCGGCAAGCCAGCGAGCCCGTCCGGGGTCGAGCGATTGTCGGTCGAATACAGTTCCTGTCCCTGGCCCTGGTGACGGGTCTGAAGCGCATAGATCAGCGCGCCGCCAACACCGAGGCTGGCAGCGAGACCGAGACCGGCCAGCACCTTGCGGGACAGGCGGGTCACACGCGGCGGCTCGGCGCGCAGGCGCATCGTCACAGCCGGCTCGCCGGTGAGCGGCCGGGTGTCATCATCGTCGGCCGGCTGAGGCTGGGGCGTCGAACCCGGCGCCCGACCTTCTTCCTTTTCGGGATCGCGTTCG
This sequence comes from Hyphomicrobiales bacterium, assembly GCA_017304475.1. Lineage (GTDB taxonomy): Bacteria > Pseudomonadota > Alphaproteobacteria > Rhizobiales > Phreatobacteraceae > Phreatobacter. Next base: position 74,762 of record JAFKKV010000024.1, read on the forward strand.
TCGCTCACGATGCCGGCCTCCCGTCGGTGCGGGAGATGCGGACGCGCTTCTGGTCTTTGCCCGCACCGAACCGCAGCTCGGCGGCGGCGAACAGCCGGTCGACGATCATGTAGTTTCCGCGTACCCGGTAGTTCACCAGTTCGGATGTGTCGCCCTCCGGCCCGACAACGAACAGCGGTGGCATCTCGCCCTGACCGATGCCGCGCGGAAATTCGATGAACACTTGGCGACCGTCATCGAAGGCGCGTAGCGGTCGCCATGGCGCACGATCGCCTGTCACTTCGTAGCGGAAATTGACACGGGCGAGATCAATGCCGCCCGACACCGGCTGCGCGGCCTCCGCCTGCTGGTTCTGGCGGCGCAGCGCGATGAGCTGGTCCTGTGGATATTGCCAGGACACCGACGCCATGTAGGTCGCGGGCGTCGCGCGCAGCTCCATGTGATAGGTGCGCCTGTCGGTGTTGATGACGAGATTGGTCATCAGCTCGGCGCGGGTTGGCTTCACGAGGATATGGATCTGCTTGGCGGTGCCCACGCCGCTCTCGGTGTCGCCGATGATCCAGCGCACGGTGTCGCCGGCGGCGACGGGACCGGAGCCGACGAGCTGCTCGCCGGGCTGAAGCGCGATGTCGGTGATCTGCCCCGGCGAGGCATAGACCTGATAGAGCGCGCCATCGACGAAGGGATAGACCTGCATCGAGTTGATGAAGCCGTTGCGGACGGGTTGGACGCGTGCGGCGGCGTTGGCCTGATTGACGCGCGCGGCGGGATCGACCGGCTCCGGCTCGGGCTTCCCGTCCTTGCCGACTGGCTTCAACTGACCGGGCAGCGGGAGCGGTTTCGGCAACTCTACGACCTGCACGGGTTTCGGCGGATCGGCGGCGATGACGGCGGGCGCGGCATCGTCATAGGAAATTTCGGGCGGTGGCGTATGGGTGGCGCAGCCGGCGAGCGCCGATGTGCAAAGTAGGAGAAGCGGCAAGCCGGATTTACGGAAACCCGGCATGGCGCGGCTGAGGAAAGCCGGACGCCCCGCACTCCAGGGGGCGGCTTTGCGGAGTGCTGGTGTCATTGTCCAAGCTCCTTCGACCAGTTGATGGCGTTGATGTAGATTCCGAGGGGATTCTTCCGCAGCGTGTCGGCATCGCGCGGGGGCTGCACAACGACGGTGAGGATGGCGGACCAGCGCTCGGTGGAAGCCAGCGAGCCGTCCTGATAGCGGCGCTCGATCCAAGCGATGCGGAAGCTCGACGGCGAGGCGCGGATGACCGACGATACCTCGATCGCGATTTGCTGCTTGCCGACCTTGGTGAAGGGGTCGTTGGCGCGCGCATAGTCATTGAGCGCCAGCGCGCCGCCCTGGGTCGTGAAGTCGTAGGCGCGCAGCCAGTTCTGCCGCACGATGATGGCGTCGGACGGGATCGAGCGGACCTGCTCGATGAAGCGCGCGAGATAGAAGGCGATCTGCGGATCGTTCGGCTGATAGTCGGCGGTCGCCGGCGCGACGGCCTGCGCCTGGCCGAGCCGATCGACCTGCACCACCCAGGGCACAATCGAGCCATTGGCGGACTGCCAGACCAGCGCCGCCGAAAGACCGGCCGCGAGTACCAATGAGCCGAAGGCCATGTAGCGCCAGTTGCGAGCCTGGACGCGGGCTGAGCCGATCCGGTCGTCCCAGACCTGCGCGGCGCGCTGATAAGGCGTCTCGGGCTGAGGGGATTTGCCGTAGTGGGTGGATGGTCGTTTGAACATTGTCAGTCGCTTTCGGAGAGGTTGACGGAGGAGCCGCCGCCATGGCTGTCGCCGCTGCGCACGGCGTGGGCGGCCGCGGAGGCGCCGTGGGACATTTGCTGGGAGCGTTTCATGCGCTTCGCCCAGGCTGGCGGGCCGTCGCTGGTGGAAGATGCGGCTCCCGGAGATGCGGTCTCTGCAGCGGTTGCCGTCGTTGCCCCGGGTGCGCCCGTGGCGATCTCCGTCGCGGCCTGGCCACCGGCCTGATAGCTCTGCTTCAGGCTGTCGGCGGCGCGGCCGGCCGCGCGCTTCAACGGTGAGACGGCCGCCCTCGCGCCGGTGCTCGCAACATTGCCCAGGCCAGAGGCGACGCCCGATGCGCCCGATTGTCCGGCCGCGCCGAGGCTGTAGGCGGTGGAGGCGCCGCCCGCGAGGGCTGCGCCTCCACGAGCCGCGGCGGCAGCACCGCCAGCTAGCGCAGCGCCACCCGAGGCGACTGCGCCGGCGGCGGCCGCACCTGCGGCGACCATGCCGCCGGCGGCAAGACCAGTGCCAATGGCCGCGCCGGCGCCGAGCTGCGGACCACCCGAAATCAGGCCGTTGGCGATGCCGGGGCCGAAAATGCCGAGACCGAGCAGCGAAAGCGCGGCGAGCACGATCGCCATGGCGTCGTCGATTGATGGCGTGTTGCCTCCGAACCCGGAGGTAAATTCGGAAAAGAGCGTCGATCCGATGCCGATGATGACAGCGAGCACCAGCACCTTGATGCCGGAGGAGATGACGTTGCCCAGCACGCGCTCGGCCATGAAGGCGGATTTGCCGAACAGGCCGAAGGGAATGAGGACGAAGCCGGCCAGCGTCGTCAGCTTGAACTCGATCAGGGTGACAAAGAGCTGGATCGCGAGGATGAAGAACGCCAGCAGCACCAGCGCCCATGCGAAAAACATGCAGGCGATCTGGATGAAGTTCTCGAAGAACGACCAGTAGCCCATCAGGTTGGAGATGGAGTCGAGCAGCGGGCGGCCGGCATCGAGGCCGGTCTGTGCCACCTTGCCCGGGCGCATGAGATCGCTGACGGCAAAGCCGGTGCCCGACGCTTTCAGGCCGAGACCCGCGAAGCTCTCGAAGATGATACGGGCGAGATTGTTCCAGTTGGAGATCAGGTAGGCGAAGACGCCGACGAAGAGGGTCTTCTTGACGAGGCGCGCCATGATGTCGTCGTCGGCGCCCCACGACCAGAAGAGCGCGGCGAGCGTCACGTCGATGACGATGAGCGTGGTGGCGATGAAGCCCACCTCGCCGCCGAGCAGCCCGAATCCGCCGTCGATGTAGCGTGTGAAGACCTCGAGGAAATGGTCGATGACGCCGGTGCCGCCCATGTCAGCGGATCTCCGGCCGGGCGGGATCAGCCAGATCCGCCGGCGCACTCCGAAACAACGTCGTCGGCGCAACCGGTGTCGGTAAGGATGTCTGGGCTGGTTGCCCGAGGAAGCGGCGACGGTTCTCGGCCCATGCTTTCAGGCAGCCGGGATCGCTCGTGCCAGCCTCGCCGATCTCGGAACAGCGAAGCAATTCGGCGGCGAGAGGATCTTGTGCGGCGACGGGACGGCCCTGCGTCGCGAGGGCGTCCGGCGAAACGTCCTTGCGGTTCATCTCGATCGCGGTCGCCGTGATGGCGACCGCGACGAAGACGATGGCGCCGACGCGCGCGAGGGTCTTGCCGTCCATCACGCCAGCCTCAGTTGCCGCTGCTCGGGAACATGCGCGCATTGCCGGGCTGGTAGCCTGAGCCCGGCGTCAGGAAGCGTCGGCGTTGCTCGCGACCCTGTTCGGCAGCGGTGGCCTGCTCGGCCGACTGCAATGCCTGTGCCCGACCGTTGGCCGCGACGACGGCAGTGAGATCGGCGAGCTGCTGGGCCTGAAGCGCGAGAAGCTGGTTGCCGGCCTGCGTCGCCTGAAGCGCGCCGGTTGCGCCCTGGCTCTGGCCGACCAGCGCCGACATCTGGGCGCGGTTGGTGTCGATGTTGCCGACGACGCCGGCCTGCACGCGCATGGCATCCTGCAGGCCGCCGACCGTGTTCTGCCAGCGCGAGCGAGCATCGGTGATGAGCTGCTGATCCGTCGCCGACATCGAGACGTTGCCGTATTTCTGCTGGAACGCCCGGTCGATCTGCTGGACGTCATAGGCGATGTTCTGGGCCTGCTGGAGGAGCTGTTGCGTCCGCTGAACCGACTGCTGAAGCTGTTGGAGCGATGAGTACGGCAGGCTCGCAAGGTTGCGCGCCTGGTTGATCAGCATCTGCGCTTCGTTCTGAAGTGAGGTGATCTGGTTGGTGATCTGCTGGAGCGATCGCGCTGCCGTCAGCACATTTTGTGCATAGTTCGAGGGATCGAACACGATGATCGCGTGAGCTGGCGTCGCCAGCATCGGCGTGAGCGCGACGGGAGCGATCAGCAGCGCGGCAGCGAACCGCGCTGCGCGGGAATTGCGCAGTTTCATTGGGACGTCTCCTTGTTGATGAGCGTGGGGATGAGGTCAGCCGCCCAGCCGACCTCACGGTGATCGAGCCAGGCGGCGAGGAAGCCGTCGCGTCCATGTTCGGCGACGATGCGGGCGATGGCCGCCTGGTCGGTCTTCGACGACGCGGCGCAGAGCGCGAGCGCCACATCGGACAAGCCGAGTTCGAACAGCCGATTGCCGCGACGGGACTGGCAGTAATAGTCGCGCTTCGGCATTGCCCGCGCGATGATCTCGATCTGGCGGTCATTGAGGCCGAAGCGCCGGTAGATCGCGGTGATCTGCGGCTCGATCGCGCGCTCATTCGGCAGCAGAAGCCGGGTCTGGCAGCTCTCGATGATGGCGGGCGCGATCGCCGAGCCGTCGATGTCCGACAGGCTTTGCGTGGCGAAGATGACGCTGGCGTTTTTCTTGCGCAGCGTCTTCAGCCACTCACGGAGCTGGCCGGCGAAGCCGTCATCGTCCAGCGCCAGCCAGCCCTCATCGATGATGAGGAGGGTCGGCGAGCCGTCGAGCCGGTCTTCGATGCGATGGAAGAGATAGGAAAGGACCGCGGGCGCCGCGTCGGTGCCGATCAACCCTTCGGTCTCGAACGCCTGAACAAAGGCCGATCCGAGATGCTCGCGCTCGGCGTCGAGCAACCGGCCGTAGGGACCGCCGACGCAATAGGGCCGGAGCGCCTGCTTGAGATCATTCGACTGGAGCAGCACGACCAGGCCGGTGATGGTACGTTCCTCTATGGGCGCCGACGCCAACGAGGTCAGCGCCGTCCAGATGTGCTCCTTCGCCTCGGGCGTGATCGCGACACCCTCGCGAGTCAGGATCGACACGATCCAGTCACCCGCCCAGGCGCGCTCGGGCACGTCGTGAATGCGGGCGAGCGGTTGAAGGCTGACGCTGTCGACGGCGCCATCGCTGAGATCGCCACCAAGATCGTGCCAGTCGCCGCCCATGCCGAGCGCCGCCGCCCGGATCGAGCCGCCGAAGTCGAAGGCGAAGACCTGGGCGCGGGCATAGCGTCGGAACTGGAGCGCCATCAGCGCCAGCAGCACGGACTTGCCTGCGCCGGTCGGGCCGACGATCAGCGTGTGGCCGACGTCGCCGACATGAAGCGAAAGCCGGAACGGGGTCGAGCCTTCGGTCTTGCCGAAGAGCAGTGGGGGCGCTGCAAAATGCTCGTCCCGCACCTCGCCCGCCCACACCGCAGACAGCGGGATCATGTGGGCGAGATTGAGCGTGGAGATCGGAGGTTGGCGGACGTTCGCATAGACGTGGCCGGGCAGTGATCCGAGCCAGGCGTCCACCGCGTTGATGGTCTCGGCCATCGCGGTGAAGTCGCGGCCCTGGATGACCTTCTCGACTAGCCGCAACTTCTCGTCGGCTATGCGCGGATCGTCATCACACACCGTCACCGTCGCGGTGATATAGGCCATGCCGGCATAGTCAGCGCCGAGTTCCTGGAGCGCGAGATCGGCATCAGCCGCCTTGTTCGCGGCATCGGTGTCCACGAGGACGGATGCCTCGTTGGTCATCACCTCCTTGAGGATCGCGGCGATCGACTTGCGCTTGGCGAACCATTGCCGCCGGATCTTGGTCAGCAGCTTGGTCGCGTCGGTCTTGTCGAGCAGGATCGCGCGCGTCGACCAGCGATACGGAAATGCGAGACGGTTCAGCTCGTCGAGCAGGCCTGGCGTCGTCGCCGTTGGAAAGCCTGTGACGGTGAGGATGCGCAGATGCGAGGCGCCAAGGCGCGGTTCGAGCCCGCCGGTCAGCGGCTGGTCGGCGAGAAGCGCGTCGAGATAGATCGGCGTCTCGGGCACGCGGACACGGTGCCGTTTGGTCGAGACGCAGCCGTGGAGATAGGTGAGCGTCTCCGCGTCATCGAGCCAGCGGCATTCCGGCATGAAGGCTTCGACCAAGCGCAGAATGCGATCGGTGCGATCGGCAAAGCCGGTGATCACCTCGTTGGGGTCGAGGCCCGACTTCTCCCGTCCCTCATAGAGCCAGGATTCGGCGCGCGCGGCGTCTTCCGCCGGCGGCAGATAGGTGAAGGTCAGGAAATAGCTCGACTCGAAATGCGCGCCGGCCTCCTCGAAATCCGCCCTGCGCTCGGCATCGACCAGCGCGGAGGCAGCGTCGGGAAAGCGGCTGTCGGGATAGAGGTTCGAAGGGTGGCGTTGGGCTTCGACGAAGATCGCCCAGCCGGAGCCGAGGCGACGGAAGGCGTTGTTGAGGCGGCCGGCGACGGCGACCAGCTCGGCCGGGACGGCGCTGTCGAGGTCGGGGCCGCGAAACCGCGCGGTGCGCTGAAAGCTGCCGTCCTTGTTGAGGACGATGCCGGCGCCAACCAGCGCGACCCAGGGCAGGAAGTCAGCGAGCCGGCTGTTGCGGTTACGATATTCGGCGAGGTTCATCATCGGCGCGCTCCCCGTCAGACCGAGAGGTGCGCGGGGACGCGCAGATGGCGGCGCACCACGTCGACGAAGAGCGGATCGCGCTTCGCGGCCCACACCGCCGCGACATGGCCGATCGCCCAGATGGCGATGCCGACCAACCAGAGGCGAAGGCCGAGGCCAACGGCGCCAGCGAGCGTCCCGTTCATGATGGCGATGGCGCGCGGCGCGCCGCCGAGCAGGATCGGCTCGGTCAGCGCCCGGTGAACGGGAGCCGTGTAGCCTGGGACATCGCCGCCCTGTTCGACACCGCCCGTCATCAGACGAGCGCTCCGCCGCCGAACGAGAAGAACGACAGGAAGAAGCTCGACGCCGCGAAGGCGATCGACAGGCCGAAGACGATCTGGATCAGCCGGCGGAAGCCGCCTGATGTGTCGCCGAAGGCGAGCGTCAGGCCGGTGACGATAATGATGATCACCGCGATGATCTTGGCGACCGGGCCTTCGATCGACTGCAGGATCTGTTGCAGCGGCTGCTCCCACGGCATTGACGAGCCGGAGGCATGGGCGGGCGCGGCCATCATCACAGACAGCGTGGCGACGGACACGGTCATGGCGAGACGGCGGCGGACTTGAGTCCGGCACATTGAGCGCAGGCGTTGGATCACAGGCGTTCTCCTTCAGGGCTTGGGGTGAGCGAGGTCGGGCCGCCGGTGCCCTCGATGACGGCCGGCGCGACGCGGTAATCGCCATCGAGGCCGAGGCCCTTGACGCGTGCGAGCTCGGAGAGCCGGCGCGCCGAGCCGCGGCCGGAGAGGACGGCAACGATGTCGATCGTCTCGGCGATCAGCGCGCGCGGGACGGTGACGACGGCCTCCTGGATGAGCTGTTCCATTCGGCGCAGCGCACCGATCGCGCTGCCGGCATGGATCGTGCCGACGCCGCCGGGATGGCCGGTGCCCCAGGCCTTGAGCAGTTCCAGGGCTTCGGCGCCGCGCACCTCGCCGATCGGAATACGATCGGGGCGAAGACGCAGCGAAGAGCGAACGAGATCGGAGAGAGAGGCGACGCCGTCTTTCGTGCGCATCGCCACGAGGTTCGGCGCGGCGCATTGCAGTTCGCGCGTATCTTCGATGATGACGACGCGATCGTCGGTCTTCGCGACCTCTGCGAGCAATGCGTTGGTCAGCGTGGTCTTGCCGGTGGACGTACCGCCGGCGACCAGAATGTTCGCGCGCGCAGCGACGCCTTCGCGTAACGTCTCGGCCTGCGCTGTCGACATGATGCCCGCTGCGACATAGTCGTCGAGGGTGAACACTGCGACGGCGGGCTTGCGGATCGCGAAGGCTGGAGCCGCGACCACAGGCGGAAGAAGACCCTCGAACCTTTCCCCGGTCTCGGGGAGTTCGGCGGAGACACGCGGCGCGCCGGCATGGACTTCGGCACCGACGTGATGGGCGACCAGGCGGACGATGCGCTCGCCGTCGGCTGCCGGCAGCTTACGGCCGGTATCCTCAAGCCCGCTGGAGAGACGGTCGATCCAGAGCCGCCCGTCGGGATTCAGCATCACTTCGACAATGGACGGGTCTTCCAGGAAGCCAGCGATGGCAGGTCCGAACGCCGTGCGCAGCATGCGCGCGCCCCGCTGGATCGCCTCGGATTGCTGGTGCGTGGTCGTCATCTTGTCCCCGTGCTGGCGGGGACGCGGCATGCAGTCCCCTGACGGGGATGATTAAAAGAGCCGGAAATCGGGTCGGTTCAACAAGTATCTCGATGCGTGCGGCCATGGCGAAGAAAAGGCGGCAATCGGCGGAGTTGAATATTCAGCCTGGATCGCCGTTTGTCTTGAAGAGCGCATGGTCTGCGCCGTCGCGCAGCGAGTCGACATCGCGCGAAAGCTCTTTCAGGAACCTGTCGCCGGTCGCCAATCGCCGACCGAGCGATTGCATGAAGCCTTCGAAGCGTTCCGTTCCTTTCGCGCGCGCCGAGGCTTGCGCGCTTTCGGGCAATGGCGGCGTGATAGTGAGCCAAAAGCGGATGAACAGCGAGACGGTCTCGCCCAGGATGGCGATATCCTCGTCGAGCCCATCGATCTGGCGGCCGAGCTTGTCCATGCGGCGTGCGAACACGGCCTCGAGCCGTTCGGAGGCGTCGGCCGAGAGGAAGGACGCGACGGCTGCTTCGATCACCGCGGATTTGGAGACATTGCGCCGGAGCGCCAGCGCCTCGACCTGCTTCAGTAGGCCGGGGTCGAAATAGACGTTCATGCGGGTCTTGGCCTGCACCGGCATCTCCTACAATTCGATGCCGTCGGCCGGGTCCATCGTCGCCTGCCGGGCGACGATGCGAATACGCTGGCGCAGCGCTCGCGCCTTGGCGGCGTCCACGTCGGGCTCATCGTCCAAAAGATCAAACTCCTGCTCGGGCGGCCGCGCGGCCGGGACGATCTCTTCATGCTCGGGCAATTCCGGCTCGCGGCGGATGCCGGCATTGGCCGGATCGCCATCGGCGCCGTCGCTTGTTGTGGTTGCCGCCGCTGCGGCCGATGGCGCGATCACACGCGCCGACCATTCATCCGTCATCGTCGCTGCGGCTCGCGGCGCGATAAGATCGGGCGGCGGCAGGATGCGCTCCTTGAAGCGCGCATCCTCGAAATAGCGCGCCTTCTTCGCCCGGATCGGCGGCGTGCCCGCCACCATGACGATCTCGTCGCTGGGCGGAAGCTGCATGATCTCGCCGGGCGTCAGGAGCGGCCGCGCCGTCTCCTGGCGCGACACCATGAGGTGCCCGAGCCACGGCGCCAGCCGATGGCCGGCATAGTTAGTGGAATCGCGCAGCTCCGTCGCGGTGCCGAGCGAATCCGACACACGCTTGGCGGTGCGCTCGTCATTGGCGGCGAAGGCGACGCGCACATGGCAATTGTCGAGGATCGAATTGTTCGACCCATAGGCGCGCTCGATCTGGTTGAGGCTCTGCGCGATCAGGAAACTCTTGAGACCGTAGCCGGCCATGAAGGCCAAGGCGGACTCAAAAAAGTCCAATCGGCCGAGCGCGGGAAACTCGTCGAGCATGAGCAGCAGGCGATGGCGTTTGTTCGACGCCTTCAATTCCTCGGTGAGCCGCCGGCCGATCTGGTTGAGGATCAGGCGGATCAGGGGCTTGGTGCGGTTGATGTCGGACGGCGGCACGACGAGGTAGAGGGTGACCGGCCGCCGGTCCCCGACCAGATCGGCGATGCGCCAGTCGCAGCGCGCCGTCACCTTCGCCACGACCGGATCGCGATAGAGGCCAAGGAAGCTCATGGCGGTCGACAGCACGCCGGATCGCTCGTTCTCTGATTTGTTGAGCAGCTCGCGCGCGGCGGAAGCAACGACGGGATGGACGCCCGCTTCGCCCAGATGCGGCGCCGACATCATCGCGCGCAGCGTCGCTTCGACTGGCCGGCGCGGATCGGAGAGGAAGTTGGCGACGCCCGCCAGCGTCTTGTCGGGCTCGGCATAGAGGACGTGCAGGATCGCGCCGACCAGCAGGCTGTGGCTTGTCTTCTCCCAATGGTTGCGCTTGTCGAGGCTGCCTTCGGGATCGACCAGGATGTCGGCGATGTTCTGGACGTCGCGCACCTCCCATTCGCCGCGCCGGACTTCCAGCAACGGATTGTAGGCGGACGATTGTGCATTGGTCGGATCGAACAGCAGCACGCGGCCATGCTTGGCGCGGAAGCCGGCGGTCAGGGTCCAGTTCTCGCCCTTGATGTCGTGGACGATGCAGCTTCCCGGCCAGGTAAGCAGCGTCGGCACAACGAGCCCGACACCCTTGCCACTCCGCGTCGGGGCGAAGCACAGCACATGTTCGGGGCCGTCATGGCGCAGATAATCCTGGATGTGCCGGCCGAGCACGACGCCATCGGGACCAAGCAGGCCGACGGCGCGGATTTCCCGGTCGTCGGCCCAGCGGGCGGAGCCGTAGGTCGCCACATTGCGCGCCTCGCGCGCCCGGATGAGCGACATGAAGATGGCGACGGCGATGGCGATGAAGCTGCCGGATACGGCGATCGCCGCTCCCTCCAGGAAGATGGATGGCGCATAGGCGTCGAACGAAAACCACCACCAGAAAAAAGCCGGTGGAGAATAGACCGGCCAGCCCGCCAGTTTGAACCATGGGGCGCCAAGCTGCGCCTGAAAGCCGAGCCGCCATGCGGTCCATTGCGTCGCCGCCCATGTCGTCAACAGCACAACGGTCAGGACAACGGCGATCTGACCCCAGAGTATTCGGCCTCCACGCATACAGGCTCCAATCGGCAAAAGAGATGGAGCCGATCAGAGAATAGGCGTTTTCGCGAGACTCAACAGAAAAGACATATCGGCGTGCCGCCGGATACCATGGCGTAGAAATCGGATGGTTCGCTTAGTGCCGTGTCTTGCCCTGAGCCTCTTGCGTCGCCTCCGCGACGGCCTGCTGGAGAATGCGGCGGTAGCCCTGCTTGGTCATCCATTGCGCGCGGGCGAGATGGCTTTCCCAGCAGGCCCTTGTGCGGTCTTCCTCGGCGACCGGATCGCGGTGCAGCACGATCCGCGCCACCTCGGACCAGTCCGCTCCGTCCGTCTGCGCATCCAGCAAACGCAGATAGGTCACATAATGCTCTTCGTCATAAGTCGTGATCTCGGGGCCGCTCGGGGCCTCGTCATCGACATCGGGATCAAGCTTGGGTCTGACGCGCATCGAACGCCCTCCCTTCAGGGCCAACAGCACCAAAAATCCTGAACTGGGATAATCCCATATCAGGATTACCGAAATGGCCTCCCTTCATCAATGGAGCGCCGTTCCGAATGCAGAAGTCCTTGCGCACATCCCGACAGCAGCGTCTCCTGTCCCTGCTCGTCGAAGCACGCAAGGCGAAAGGTATGACCCAGGCCGAAATTGCCGCAGCGCTCGGCAGGCCGCAATCCTTTGTCGCCAAATATGAGAACGATGAGCGACGGATTGATGTCATCGAGTTCGTCGATATTGCTGCGGCGCTGGGCGTTTCGGCTGCCGAAATCCTGAAAGAGATCGAATCGACCGCAGAGGCCCCCAAACGAACCGGCGGGCGAAAATCCCAACCCCTCCGCTAGCGGCCGATCAGGGCGCGAACGTCCTTGAGGAGCACAAACAGGTGCATCGGATCGCTGGGCGACGCGATGAAATCGAAATGTTCGTAGAAGGCTCGCGCCTCCTCATCCTTGGCATGGACGGCAAAAGCGCGCAGGCCCGCGATTTCGGCGGCGGCGAGCGTGCGGCCGAGCGCATCCTTGAGCAGGCCGGAGCCGATCCCCTTGCCTGACCAGGCGCTGGCCACCGCGAGGCGTGCGAGGATCATCAGGGGAACCGGATGACGGGCGACGCCCTTCTGCAACCGCCCGGGCGCATCGTCATAGGCCACGTCGCCATAGGTCAGGGTGTAATAGCCGACCACCTCATCGTCCGAGAGGGCGAGATAGGTCTGCGCGCTGTTGGAAAGCTGGCTTTGCAGGGCGAAGCGGATCAGGAAGCGGTTGAGCGGCTCCTTGCCGCAATCGAACCCCTCGACGCGATGCTCGCGCCGCAGCTTCTCGATACGGAGCGCCACGGGGCTATTCGCCGGGATGCTCGAACAGGCCGGGCTCGTTCAGGAGCCGCTTCAGCCTCGGCAACGGACGGGGCGGTGCATCGAGCGCGGCGAGGAAGGCTTGCCAGCGCTCCGCGTCCAGCCCGAAATGCTGGCGGTCCGGCAAGGTCTCTTGGGCACGGATGAGCGCGCTTTCCAGCACGAACTCGCTGACCGACCGTCGCTCGGCTTGGGCCGCGGCGTTCAGCACGCGCTTGGCCTCCGGCGTCAGCCGCAGGTCGAGTTTCTCGGATCGGGTTGCATTGGCCATGGTGACGCCTCCTGATCGACTATATAGCATGTTCGGCCTCCTTTGTCATGACATTGTCGGGCATTATGGCGGTCATAGCCCGAGTTCCCGCTGTTTCCCGAGCTGCCAGGATACCGATCCGCCCTGGACCACGCCGATAACCTCGCGGCCGCGCTGGCGCTCGATGACCGGCCGCCAGGGGACTAGGGTGAACTCATGGCTCTTCTCGACGATGGCAAATCTGCCGCTCGCGAGCTGGACGGTGCCGGTGAATGTGCCGCTCACGGTCTCGCCGTCTCCGGAGGCGCGGAACGGCATGGGCTTTGACACCGCCAGCTCGGCGCCGGCGCGCGCGACCTCACGCTCGCGCAGCGTGGCAAGCAGATTGCGGCGATAGAACACCCGGCCGGTCGGCTGGCGGGTGGCATCACCCTGGTCGATCAGATGTTCGCGGCGGCGGTCCATCGCCTGGGCGACGGCCTGTCCGAAGCCAGCCGGCGCCAGATCGGACGCCTCGCCTGCGATCAGCCGGCGGTCGAGCCAGGTGGCGCCGTCCGCCCCGATCTGGCTTTCCAGATCGAAGGCCGAGAGGACGCGGATATTGACGCGGACACTGCGGCCGGCGTCATGGGCGGCTGCCCGGCTCTCGAAATCCTCGGGGATGCGCCAGCGGTCGGCGTCGATGCGCTCGACGATGCCGGCGCGGCGCAACGCCTCCAGCCGGCGGACATGGGCATCGACGAAGCCTTCGTAGTCGCCACCGGGCACGCGGCCGTCGAACCGGGCCTGCTCCAGATGGCGGCTCGGCTGATAGACGCCGTCCTTGGTCATAACGGCAATGGCGCGATCCGAAGGCCGGGCCGCCATATCGGCCGGACCGATCTCAACGATGCTGCCGATACGCGCATCCTCGACGCGACCCGCATCGAAGCCGGAGACATGGTGCGCGCGGCCATCGATCCCGTCGACAACCAGGGTGATGTTCTCGCCCAGTTCGTCGGCGAGATGCTTGTCGATGACGCGGCCGACAATCGGCGCGCCTGCCGCGCCGTCATGAATCTGGAAGCTGGCCGGATCGCGCTCCTGTCCCTCCGCCCGAAGCACCTTCTGCATGGTGCGGATGATGTCTCCGCGCTCGCCCAGCTCGCGCAGGGTGGGCTCAAGTCGGTCACTCAACTCCCAGACGCCCGGCGCATGCTCGGTGGCAAGCCCCATCTTTTCCAGCTTGCCAAGCCGGGCCAGACGAAGCGCCCGGCTGGCGATGCCGCGCGGATCGCCGGGCTCGGGACGAAGATCGACCAGGCCGTGGCGCGCCTCTGCGATCATGGCGCGGTCGATGCGGGTGAAGCGGTCCTGACCGATTTCGGCGGAGAGCTTGCTCTGCTGCTCGATCTCGGTGACGGGACCGAGTTCGAGCGTCACGAGCGCGCTGGCGCGTTCGCGGACGCCGTGGGCGATATAGTCGCCGTTGATGACCAGATCCTCGCCCAGCTCGTCGCGGCCGTTGACGATAACATGGACATGGGGATGGCCGGTGTTGAGGTGATTGACCGCGATCCAATCGAGCTTCGTGCCGAGGTCGGCTTCGACCTGGCTCATCAGGTCGCGCGTGTAGCCGGTCAGGTCCGCAAGGTCGGCCGCATCCTCGGGCGAGACGATCAAGCGGAACTGGTGGCGGTCATCCTTGCCGCGATCGAGGAAGGCATCGCCGTCGGCGCGATCCGCGGTCGCCGAGTAGAGCTGGCCGCGCTCGCCGTCGCGCGAGGTTCCGTCGCGCTGAATGTAGCGCAGATGGGCGGCCGCGCGGCCGTTCTTGCCGGCGGCGCGGACGGAGCGCGATTTGACGATGACGCGGCGGCTGCCGGGCTGGCGATGGCTCCAGCCATCCGAGAGGTTGCGGGCGCGCACGAAGGCCGCGCCGCGGCCGCGCTTCACGCCCCGGCCGCTCGCCAATGCCGATCGTGATCCATCCTTGGCGGCGCGGCCCGTGGCAGCGGCACGCGCCCCGCGCGATGGCGATCCGCCATGCTGGCGGGCGATCTTCTTGACCTTGGTGAAGAAGCTCTTGGTCTTGGCGCCGCCGCGCGCATCCGATCGAATGCGGCCTGGCCGTGGGCGGAAGTGGTTCTCGTCGTCGCTCATCGGCGCGGATCCTGCCGATGAGTGGGATTTCCGGCTAGAGTGCCGCCGAGAGCCTTGCAAAGGCTGGCGTTCCGCCGGATGGCGGCACCATGCCCTCCATTCGAGGGTGCCACCCCCAACAGTGTGCAGACAAGGGCTTGCCCGGCAGATCGGCCCCATGGGGTGCCGTCCGCTTTAATCTTGCCCTCCCGCCTCTCTGCCCGTTCTGCCCCTCCTGCCGATCTTCGGTCCTGACCCCACACTGCCGACCTGCACAATGGAACGACCACGTTCAGCCACTGGACCTTGGTCCTCATCGCGGTTCTCCGGGGCTGACGCGGGAAACGAAAAGGCCGCCGGGTTGCGGCGTGATCGCAGAGACGTCGCGCACCGATGGTGCAGCCGAGATCTTGGCGACGTGCTCGCCGGGCGGCACAGGATCAGCGCTCGGCGTGCGCTCCGGTCGCGCCACGAACAGCGGCGCACGGCTCCAGGACTGCGGGTCGGCAGCAGCGACGACCACCGGAGCGGTGACTTCGCCGCCGCCGATCAGCGGCGCAAGCTGGGCGACATAGGCGCGGGTCTCGGCAGGCAATGGCCGGCCGGTCGTGCGATGGCCGTCGTAGCGGCCGGGACCGGCATTGTAGGCGGCGAGCATCGCGCTGACATCGCCGTAGCGGTCGAACATCTCGCGCAGATAGGCGGCGCCCGCGAGAATGTTGTCGCGCGGGTCATAGGGGTCATTGCCGAGGCGATAACGGAGGCGCAGCCTCGCCCAGGTGTCGGGCATGATCTGCATCAAGCCCATCGCGCCGGCCGAGGAGATCGCGCGCACATCGCCCGCGCTCTCGGCGCGCAGGACAGCCCTGATCCAGGCCGCCGGAATGCGGAAGCGCTGCGCCGCTTCCGCGATCGGAGCGGCATAGGCATCGGCCGTCGCCGGACGCTCGATCGGCCGCGCCTGGGCCGGCGCAGCGCCCGGCAAGGCGCCGACGGCCAGAACGCCGGCGAGCAGGAGAACGGCATAGCGCGAGACCGCGCTGTCTCCGCTTCGAGCCCAGCCTGCCAGCGTGCTCGCTGCGGTCAAGGGTGCGCGACAAGCGCCGGCCGTTGGCCGCCCTTGACCTTCGCTGCGCGCGCCGGCCGTCTGATCGTCGAGCGGGACGAAGGGATGAGAGGGCTTTTCCGCGAACCAAGGGATGGCGGCTTTGAACGCGATCCTGACGGGATGGCGCATCGTCTTCAGTCCCGCTCGGCGCGCTTAGCCGGGCGGTTCCAGTGCAGCGACCATGAGGATTCATCGTCGCCATTGCGGAACAGATTGGCGCGGATCGGCTGCGGCAAAGTGGGATCGTCGATGAGCAGCGAGACATAGCTGCCTGCCTTCTCGCCGGTGCGTTTCCAGCCCGCGCCGATCTCCGGTCCGTCTTCTGCGCCGTGATGGACGCGGTAGTCGGGCGCGTTCTCGGCCTCCGAAGGTTCGGCCGGAACGATGGTGAGGTCGCGGTAGAGCGTGAGCGTATGGACGCGCCCGACGAAGCCCGATTTTTCGGCGGTGAATTGACCAATCTGCGGCATGGTAAGCCTCCTGCGGTTGGGGGTGGGAAAGCGAAGTCAGTGTGTCGGCGCGCGCCACATGAAGTGGCCGTCGCCGTCCTCGTCGGTCCACAGCGGGACCGCGCGACCGATGATATGGTCCGTGGAGGTCGGGCCGAAATAGCGACCGTCGAGGCTGTCGCGGACCTGCCAGTTCATGAGGAAGATCTCGCCGGTCGGGATGCGACGGCAGCCCTGCCAGACCGGCAGATCGCGGCCGGCGCGATCGCGTTCGAGCGCCGTTCCGACCTCGACGCGATCGACGGTGATGGTGAGGTTGGTCCGGCAAACCGTTTGTCCGGACACCGCCAGCACGCGCTTCATCAGCGGCACGCCTTTCGGCAGATAGCCGCGATCGGCGAGGAAGGTCGCGAGCGGTTCGGGAGCGTCGACGGCAACGAGATCGGTCACCTCGAACGGGCCGTCGAAGTCGATCGTGTAGAAGCCGATCGGCGCGCTCGCCGACGCGTTCCAGATCAGTTTGATCGGCATCGGCGTGAGGCCGGGATAACCGACGCCCATGGTCGCGAGAGCCGTCGCGATGATGAGGCCGGCGCGCGTCATGGCACGATCCTGCGGCGGCGAAGCCAGGCCGCATGCTGCCCGGGCGTGTAGGTGCGCGGCGCCTCTCCGACGCTCAGCCGGTTGTGGACATGCCGCCAATGCTCCGGCGCAACGTCCGCCGGATCGAGGCCGAGCGCCTCCACCGCGTCGATCGCCTGCAGCACGCGCTCAACCCTGGGCCAGCCATCAAGGCGCAGCAGGATGTCGCCGCCGGGCCGCACGAAAGGCAGCGTCTGGAACGGCTCGCCGCGGCCGACCGCGCGCACGATGTCGATGCGCGAGATGATCGTGCCGAAATCGTTGGAGGCCCAGCGGACGAAGGCGAAGATGCTGTCGGGCGCGAAGCCGACGATGATGCGGCGACGGTCGAGAATCTGTTCGTAGCTCTTGCGGCCGAACCTGATCCAGTTCTCGATTTTCTTTTGGCTCCAGGTCAGCTCGACCAAGGTGGTGGAGGGCGCGGAACCGTCCGGCAGCGGACGGCCGCGCATGCGGCGGGCCGCATTGCCGGTCATGAGGTCTCTCCCTCGGTGGGTGGGAATTCGCGCGCGAGCAGCGCGCGCAGCATGTCGGTGACGGTCTCACCGCGCCGGAAGGCCGCGACCTTGATGCGGCCGCGCAGCTCCGGCGTGATGTCGATCGTCAGCCGCGCGGTGAAGGTGGCAGTGGCGTCCGCGCGCAGGGACTGCGCGTCGGGAGCCTTGATCCAGCTCTCGGCGTCGCCCGGGCGGGAGGCGAAGCCGCGCTTGCCGGCGCGCCCGGTCATGGCGCGGTCCTCGCGATTCGGAGCCGATCGATCTCGGCGGCAAGCGCGGCGATCTCGCGTGCGGCCGGACTGTCATCATCGATCTCGGAAGCGAGCCGGCCGGACTGCGCAGCGTCGGCGAAGACGACACGCTGGCCGATGGTGCTGGCGAGCACGGGGGGATCGTGATCGGCCAGCGTCTCGGCCGTCTCGCGGGCGATGATGGTGCGCGCGCCGCAGCGGTTGAGCACGAAACGGGCTGCGAGCTGCGGCCGGTAGATGCGCGCTTCGCTGAGAAGCGCCAGCATCTCGGCCGAGGCCCAGCCGTCGAGCGGCGACGGCTGCACTGGGATCAGCACCAGGTCGACGGCGAGCAGCGCCGAGCGCATGAGGCCGGCGATGCGCGGCGGACCGTCGATGACGACATGATCGGCGTCACGCGCCAGCTCGGGGGCTTCGCGATGCAGCGTGTCGCGCGCCAGGGCGACGACGCCGAACAGGCGCGGCAGGCCCTCGCGGCTCCGCTGCTGCGACCAGTCGAGCGCCGAGCCTTGCGGATCGGCGTCGATCAGGGTGACACGGTGTCCTCTGCTGGCCCATGCACCGGCGAGATGCAGCGCGAGCGTCGTCTTGCCGACACCGCCTTTTTGGTTGAGGAGCGCGACGATCATGGCGCACCTCGGCGGGTGGCACCGGCACCATGGATCGCGTGCGCGTGCGTCAAAGAAGAAGAGTTAGATTCTCTGTTAGATTCTTCTATAGAGTGCGCCGCGCGATTTGCGCCTGATGTACCGATAGTGCGTGCGCCTGATGTACCGATACCATTCACATGGTTTTCAACAGGCACTGTGGATTGTTTGTCGGGCCAGATGCGCAGCAGTTCGCGGTGGTCATCCCGTTCGATCTGAAGCCGGTAGCCGGGCAATGGCTGACGCGCCGCGATGCGGCGCAGGTCGAGCGCGAAATCGGAGACACGCGCGAGACTGCCGGACTTGGCGTGAAGATGCGCAATCTCGAACAGCCAGCCGTCGTGCTGGCGGCCGGCATGCTTGCGCGCGACGCGATACAGCCAGCGTTCGATGCCGCCGGTCAGCCGGAAATAGGCCGGGTCGATGGCAAGCACCAGCGAGCGGTCGACGACGCCATTGTAGAACCATTCGGGCAGCACGAATTCCATGCCCTCAACGCGGCCGGCCTGCGTCGTCATCTCCTCCCATTCGTTGATCCAGGAGAATTGCCGGCGGCGCCAATGCGCGCCGTTGCGGATGGTTGTGGCGATGACGGTCGATTGCAGGCGCGCCAGCGCGGCCTTCAGCAACAGATATTGCCGGTTGCCGGTCGGGCGGCCGATACCGCGCAGGAGCTGGTAGGGTGTGAAGCGAAAGAAGCGCGAGGTCGCGAGCCCGCGGTTCGCGGCCTCGACGAGCTGCGAAGCGGCCCAGATCAGAACGTCGGCGTCCCAGATGGTGGCCATGCCATGCTCGGGCATGCCGAACACCCGCACCTCGACATCGGCGGCCTGGTAGAAGATCGGTCGGGTGCGCGGCGTCTTCGCCAGCGAAAAGAACGGCCGCTCCATCAGGTCGCGCTGGTCGCGGGGCGATGCGTCGCCGCCGATCACCACGAAAGGATCGAGGTTGGTCCGCTCGCTGGCTTTGCGCTGACGCTCGCGGCGATGGTCATCGTCGCGCGGCATTCAGCGTTCGCCCCGCTCGGTCGGCGTCAGGCGACGCGCCGGAAACACGCGGCCGACATCCGTGTCGCGCGTCGATTTGCGAGCGCCGATCGCGGACCAGGCTTGCAGGTCTTCGATCGCATAGACGACGCGGCCGCCGATCTTGCGATAGACCGGACCGGTCCCGTATGTGCGATGCTTCTCCAGCGTGCGGAGCGAGATTCCAAGAAAGCGCGCGGCATCGGGCGTGCGCAACAGGCGCGGCGGCAGGTCCGCCTTCTGGTCGGCCATAAGATCACCTCTGGTTCGTCATGCGTGCGGCTGTCGGTGGCGACAGCGCGCGATGGCGAACCATGGCGAAGGATCGGCGGCGCGGAGCGTGCCGCATTTGCACCAAGGTGCTGGCGGCACCCCTTGCGGCGCGCGCTATTTGGCGGCGTTTGCCTACCGGCGACGCAGCTTGATCGGATAGTGCAACAGCAGGCGATAGCCGCCCTTCATCATGCTCAGTCCGTGGGCCACAAGGCGGCGGGCCTGGTTCTTGCGCGGGTCGTTTTCCCAATCCTCCTTCGTGCCGCGAAAGCCGAGGAGAACTTTGGCAATGGTGCGGTAGCTCTCGCCGCGCTGCCGCGCGTCGAGCGCCCGCAGCGAGAGGATATGGAACCGCCGAAGCTGCGCCGGCATCGCCCGGAAGTCCGGGCCTGGCGCACGGCCATTGAGCGCGCGCCAGAACCGTCGTGCAGCATGCACGCGCAGTTCGAGAAGCGCGTCCAACGGCAAGATGACGGCGTAGAACGTCGCCACCTCGGAAGGCGCATGGACGAGCCAGAACTGATGCGTGACACCATCGGCCTGCCAGACGCCGTGCCAGCCGTCATCGGACTGGCGCAGATCAAGGCCGTCGAGCTGCGTCAGAGCGATCGGCGTGACGGCGTCCGCGTCGATCGCCTGCGGCACTATAGTGAGACTAACGGCTTGTGGCTGCAGGCTTGGTATCCAGAACAGTGACTGCTGATCTGACGGCGTGTCGGGATCACACGGGAAATCGTAACCCCCAGCGTTTCGAAAATGCCGCCAGCGAACGCGCGGCCGGTTTCCTGAGACGCTCAATCTTCTGGAAGTCGCGATGATAATCATCATCGCGGCGGAGATATTCCCAGGCGAAGCCGGCGGCGGGAATGCCTTCGGCATGCTGATACGCTGCCGGCGAGCGCCAATCGATGCTGAGCATAGCGTAACCTCTCATTCACCGGGTCATGCAAGCCAACACCCGGACAGAGAGTTTCATCGACAAGGGAGCGTGTTTGTAGCCGCCATAGGCGGATATGTTGATCGTGCGTGGCGATCAATATTGGTTATTTTCTTCTTAACATTGTCTGCATGTTTTTGCGAGCCGGGCGAAGCCCGGCGAGCGGCGGCCGTGTTCCGGGCACGGCCGCGCGCCGATCCGCAAAGCCGGATCGGCACAAAAATGCCGGACACGGACATCCTGAAAGACGCGGAACCGTAGAGCCGGAGACCCGGCTCTACGGCTTTGCATTCATGCTGTCTTCAAGCGCTGCATTCCCTCAGCCAGCGTCCACAGCGCGCGGTTGAGGCTGACATTCTGGTCGATGCCATTGATGGCGCGGGTCTGACTGCGGCGGATGCGCCCCTCGGCGTTGCGCTTGCGGCCATGCAATCCACCACGAATGACGTTTTCCTGAATGACGTTGAAGGTGGTCCAGAGGCTTTGCCCGACATCCTCGCGGCGGCGCGGCGCGATGATCTGGTCTGGACGGACGGGGCTTTCATCCTCGCCATAACGGGCAACAAGGCTCGCCTCAGCAAAGACGCGTTGCTCGTCCTGCGACAGGCGCGTTTCCTTCATCGTCTCGCTGGCGTCGATCAGGCGCGGGAAATCCTCGGCGACGGTGTAAACGCCTTCGATGATGTCATGCTGGATATTGCCCTTGTGCGGCACGCGGACTTCCTCGAACCGCTCGCCCGCAATCATGCTGTTGGCGCAGACGAATCTTAGTATGCCCGCGAACATCTGATAGGCGCTGGTCCCGTCATGGCTGTTGACGATGATGACTTCGGCGGCTTCTGGCTTGCCGATGCCGTCATCGCGGCGCAGGCGCAGCATGTGCTTGGCGTGGCCGTGCCGGCTCCCGTCGCGTGGCACGGACTGGACGGCGAAGAACGGAAACCATCCTTCGCGGCGCAATCCCTCCACGATGTCGATGGTGGGAACATAGATATAGCGTTCCGAACGGCTGTCATGCGCCTCGCGCGCGAAGATCGATGGGACGTGGCGGTAAAGCGCCTCGTTATCGAGCGGCTCGCGCCCGCTGATCTGGTGCGCGTTGCGGCCGAAACGGGTTGCAAGCTGGTGATACATGGTCTTTCTCCTATGGGCTTGGGTTGGAGCGCAGCGACCGAAGCTGGGCGGAAGCTCACTCCGAAGTGCGCCGAGGGCTGGCCCTAAGCACGCGGCCTGGCGTGAGCGCCAGCGGGAGCCGGGCGAGAGACATCGATCAGGATGTGCAAGCCTGAAAGCCGTGAACACGGACATCCTGATCACGGTATTTCCTGAAAGGCGTGCGGCCATGAGCATGACGAAGCCCCGCTCGGGTGAGCGGGGCTTCTTGGGGTTCCGGCCTCAGTCGCCGCTGCGGCGGGACCAGATGAGGCTGTGGCCTTCGCCGTCCTCGGTCTCGACCAGGCTGGCGTAGATCGGCGCCGGGAAGCTCGGATCGTCCAGCTTGACCGAGAGATATTCGCGCTGCGTCTCGCGGGCAGTCTTCTTCCAGGCTGCGCCGAACTCGACGCTGTTGCCGGCGATGATGCGGAAGTCGGGGCCGCGCTCGCTCTCGCCCTCGGTGGGGACGAACTTGGCCTTGACGTTGAGGGTCAGGGTCTTGACCGAACCGGTGAAGCCGGCTGTGCCGTTGTCGTTCTTCGTGAAGGTGCCGATGGTCGCCATTGTCGTGTTCCTTTTTCGATCGGGCCGCGCCTATCGCGTCCTCGATGCGGGTCGTGCGACCGGGGACGATCGGCCCTGCACCCGGAGGGCGGAACGAAGTGGAAGACGGCCGGAGACGGCTTTTTTGCCTGGCGATGCAAAGCGCGCTCACGCGCGGCGGAAAAAAGCTGGTGACGGCCGTTGCGGGAAGACGATCGAGGCGATGCTTCAGCGTCGCCGGTCCTCGGTCAGACCCAAACCAATCGAGGACGCCTTTAGGGGCGGCTGACAGGAAAATCGGGAAGAACACGGCAACGGCGACGCCGGTGCATGCCCCAGACACGGCGCGGCTGAATCGAGACGCGTCATCGTCACCCTGATCCTCGATGCCAATGCAAGGAGACGATCTCTGCCGAGGCGAGACCGCGCGCGCCCTTCCGATCTTCGCTCGCCGCCGGCGGCGCCATGATTGGCGAATCTGGAAGGGAGCCACCCGCCTGATGCCGAGCGCTTCTGCTGTCTGCTGAATGATCCGACATTCCCATGCGGCTCAACCCGCATTGTCGAGTACGATGAGGAAACGGCCCAACGCATGAGCCCGTTGCACGGTGATGCAAAGGCGAAACGCGAGATGCGCCGCCCCTGCGGGGCTTCGGAGAAATGGCGTAGCGCCTCTTTGCGTTAGCGGTCGAAGCCGAATGGCGGAAACGCGCCATGGGCGTGGTTCCGGCGCAGCCAAGAACGCGGCCCGAAGGGCAACGTCATCCGAGACAAAGGGACTGTCGAAGGTTCTCGGCTATCAAGGGGTGTAGAGTTCTCGAATGATATTCGTGACGATCTCAAACGGGATCAGAAACAACGGTGGATTGAGAACGGTGTCGCTGCCATGGGCAAACATATTGCGCATTCGGCTCAGATGCTCGATCTTCGAAAGGATCAGGTTCTGTTCCTTGGCCACCCGCAGCAGTTCGTCGAGCATCGCCGGACGCGGCTTTCCGCTCTTATCGACCCTGCCGGCAAATTGATGCCCGATGCGCTCTCGCAGGGCCAATTCCAAACAGGGAAATGTCTGGCTGGCTGCCAAGGTCAGAAGATCATAGGAGAAATAGGCGTAGACATAGACGTGTCGAACCGCATTGTGCGCCCGTCGCACGCTTTCGGGCACGGCCTCCGGAAGCTCGAACGCGCACATGTCCTTGTGCAGGTCCAGAAGCGTGCTCCCTACAAATCCTGCGGTTCCGGCAAAATAGGGATCGGGATCAGTCAGGTTGAGCGCACTCTTGAACACGGCATCTCTCTATGGATTTCGAAAATAGTTGGAGCGCGAAGACAATAGAGCCAGTTGCCATGCAGTTCACGCGCTTTGATCGATCGATTGCACAGTTCCGAGAAGCCGCACCAGCGCCGACACGCCAACGAAGCCGCCGCCAAGGATGCAGAAGATTTGCCGCCAGACCTCGGACGGCACGGCCTCGCGCGTGATGCCGTGGACCAGCGCATAGCCAGCGACGGCGGCGGGCGCGGCGACGACGAGCGCCACCGCAAGGCGCAGGATCGGCGGGCGCACCGTGATGAACAGCACGACCAGCAGCCCATAGGCGGCGACAGCGGCCACAAGTCCGACCAGTCCCGCGCCGATCAGGCCGGAGCCGGAGGCGTAGGCCAGACGCGCCGCTTCCACCGTGAGCAGGAAGGGCAACGCATAGACGGCGAGCGTGTAGGCCAGAACACAGAGGCCGACGATCAGCACGACCGCCATCACCATAAGCGTGATCATCGCAACATCCTCCTGATGCCGATGGCCGGGCGGTCATCGGTCGGTCGCGCGGGGCAATCCCCGCGCGACCACATTTTTTTTGGAAGTCGAGAGGCAGGAAGGCCGGAACCGCTGACGCGATCCCGGCCGGTCGTCACTCCGCCGCAACGGCGAAGGCTTCGGGCTCGCTGGCTTCGTGAGCGTCCTCGGCGTCAGCGCGCGGCGCGTCCGGCTGCTCGTCCGTCAACCATGCGGGCTGCACGGTCCGCATCAGCGGCGGAAGCCAGCCCGTTGCGGCAAGGAGCTGCTCGGCAGCTTCCGCCATCGGCTGCTTCTTCATGGCGGCGATGCGGTCCGCCGCCTCGTTGCTGACCGCTTCGCGCACGGCGGCGAGGATATGCGCCTTGGTGACGCGACCGAGATAGGTCCGCACCGTGGGCGTCCAATGCGCCGTCATGTCGAGGGCTACCGCCGTCGCCAGACTGTCCGCCGTCTCATGGGCGCATGGCTTGCGCTCCCATGGCTGCTTCACCGCGTTGACGGTGAGTGCGGCGCAATGCGCGAACAGCGCCATGACGCTGGCATGGTCGAGCGAGGCAATGAAGCCCCACAACTCCGCCACGTCGCGCGGCATATCCGCCGCCCATGCCGCATGACGATCCGCCAGCGCCTTGCCCGCTGCCGTATCCTCGATGCCGTCCGCGTGTCCGCCAAGATGCGCGGAGGTCGGGCGGATTTCGAGGCAGGTGGCGTCCACGCCGCGATAGAAGGTCTGCGCGGCGAGCGCATGGGTGACGGCGAGCAGGGCCATGTCCGGCTGCTCGCCAAGCGCGAGGCGAAGGCCAAGCGTCCGGTGAGCGGTGAGGTCGCGGATGAGCAGATCGGAGAGCGGCTTGCCGTCTTCCTCCGCTTCCTCGTCTTCCGGCTCAAGGTCGGAACCAAGGTTCCCGCCCTCGTCGTGTCCGCTGTCCTCGATGATCTCGCCATCGCCGCTGACGCGAACGCCGTCATTGACGGTTTCGCTGGTGTCGACTTCCTCCGGCTTCTCGTCCTCGGCACGGATGAAGCCGCGTTCGATGCGGGTTTCTCCGTCATGGGAGAGCACGACGAAGACGCCGCTGCGCGCGATCTCTTGCGCGTCATAGACATGGCGCAGGGCGTCGATGCGCTCGATCTCGGCCTCAAGCTCTCCGAACTTCTGATCGACATCGTCAGGAAGTTCTTCGGCGCTCTCATATTCCGACGACAGCCGATCATATTCCTTCTGTGCGCCGTCGTAGGCGGCAGCGTCATCCTCGGAAAGCTGCACCGGCTGCGGATAGGTGCGGCGCAGGCCGTGAGCGTGGGGATAATCGATATGGACCGAAACCCACTTCCAGCCTTCCGCCTCCTGCACCTGCGATGCGATCCGCTCCAGCTTGTCGATGACAAGCCGGTCCAGCAGCGCGGCGTCTTCGTAGAAGCCGCCGCGATCCTCGGTGAACAGGTCGCGGATGATGTTGCCGCCTGCCTCGGCATAGGCTTGCGCACCGACAAAAATCGCGCGCCGATCCGTTGCCGCGACGTTGGTCTTGGTGAGGTCGCGGCGGATGATCCACGGCTCGCGGTTATGGGACAGGTTCTCGTAAACCTGCTCCTGCCGTGCGTGATCCTCGGTAATCGCGAAGGCCATCAACTGGTCCAAGGTCAAATCGCCGTCGCGATAGACCTGCATCAGCTTGGGGCTGACCGCGCCGAGACGAAGCCGCTGCTTCACCACATGCGCCGTGACGCCGAAGCGCGCGGCGATTTCCTCCGCGCCCCATCCGCGATTGTCCGCAAGCTCGCGGAATCGTTCGAACTGATCCGCAGGCGAGAGGTCTTCACGCGACACGTTTTCGTCAAGGCTGATCTCGGCCGGATCGTTTACTGTGTCGATCACGCAGCGGATTGGTTCGGTCTTCTTGATCTCCTTGCGCTTCACGCGCAGCAACTGCGCCAGCCTGCGGCCTTCACCGATGGTGACGAGATAGAAGCCGGTCGGCTCGCCCTCTGCGTCACGCTCGGGCTCCACCACCAGATTTTGCAGGATGCCCTTGGCGGCGATGCTCGCGGCCTTCGCCTCGATGGACGCTTCGCTATGCGGGGTCTTGCGGGCGTTCTTCGGGTGCTTCTTGAGCTTGTTGAGTGGGATGAAAACCGTCGCGCCATTGTCGATGACGGGAGCGGTGTTTGCGTTGGTGGTCATGGTCTTTCTCCTATGGGCTTGGGTTGGAGCGCAGCGCTGCGCTGCAACCCTGGCCGTCGCCGAGACCGGGTGTGCAAACGGAGGGGTGGCTTCGCGGGGAACCGGCTGCAGGGAGCGCAGCGACCGAAGCTGGGCGGAAGCCCACTCCGAAGTGCGCCGAGGGCTGGCCCTAAGCCCGCTGCCCGGCGTGAGCGCCAGCGGGAGCCGGGCGAGAGACATCGAGCAGGAAGTGCAAAGCCTGAAAGTCGTGAACACGGATGTCCTGATCACCGCATTTCCAGATGCAGCAAGAAGCACCGCGACGGTTGCTGTTCCAGTCACAAGTTACGAAAGTCCCTCCAGCACCAGACGAGCGACGGTCTGCGCGCGCGTCCTGGCGCCGAACTTACGGCGGGCCTGATCGATATGGGTCCTCACCGTGGTCTGGGACACGCCGAGCAGATCGGCGATCTCCCAATCGGTCTTTCCAGCCGCCACCCATCGGATGCATTCCAATTCGCGATGGGTGAGCGCAGCCCGCGGATTGATGACCGGCGCTAGTCTGGTCAAGGCGCGGCATCGCTCATGCGTGAGGAAGGCAAGCTGGTGCAATTCGCCGCGCAGGGCGGGCGGCATGGGTCGCTCCTTGCCCGCCATGGCGACGAGCCCGAAATAGCCGCCCGGTCCGTGGATCGGAACCGACAGCCCGTCCGTCCAGCCCCATTCGCCAGCGGTGTCCCAAATATCCTGTTCGGCGCGCGACAAGGTGCGCACGGCCTTCGCCTCTAGCCAGGTAAAGGGCGCGATGCGCCGTCTGGCTTCGGCTACGGTGTAATCGGCGGCGAGGAAATTGCGCCTAACATAGAGCTCGATCCAGTCAGGCGGCCAGTCCTGGAAGAAGAAATGCGTCTCCGGTCCCATATCAGTCGGCAGGAAGGCGCCGCAAGCGCTGGCAGTATAGCCATGGACAGCGATCCGCTGCTTGAACAACGCCTTGACCGCATCGATCGTCGCGCAGGCCGCAAGCGCGCCGGCGAATTCATCGTCCATCGCTGAACCTATTCCTTTGAACCGGAACGTTGCGATCGCTGCCGAAGCATCGCGCGCAGGCGCCTTCACAAATGCTGCGCCGCTCGATGCTCACCCGCTGCGAACGATGCGGATGGCGTCGCCGCGCTTCAAAATGCGATCCTGAGCCCGACCTATCGCGGCGGGATTGGACGATGCGCTGGTGAACTGGCGACTTCGCTGTTTCTTGACGCAATCGATTGTGTTCCTCAAGGCCGCAATCGTCCTCGCTGTATGATCGGTCAGAACCTCACGCTGAGATTGGCGCGAACCGATTGATCACTGGCGCTGGGGGCGAACTGGCCGCTGTAGGATATGCCGAGGGTCGCGGCGGGTGTAAGGTTGAGATCAAGCCCAGTCTCGATGATTGCGGCATCTCTTGCGATCGGCACACCGGCGACCGTGAAGGGGTTGCCAGCGGAGAAGGCTTGCATTGACAGAGGCGTGGTGTCGCCGAAGGCGTGCCGCCAGCCGAGCGAGCCGCGCGCGGTCAGGTTGATGTCGGCGAGAGCAAAGCCAGTCGAGGCCCTGAGGCCAAGCGTGGTGAACGTCGTATCCATGGTCTGGCCGTTGGCGCGGAGCCCCGCCACGCCGCCCTGTTCGGCAAAGCCGCCGTTGTTGAGGTTTACATAAGCCAGATTAGCGAAGGGTTCGAACGAAGCGACAGGCGTGTCGATGCGGTAGCCGAGATCGCCGAAGGCCTGGAAGGTGCCGGCATCGTATTTGCCCTTCAGGCTATCCGCGAAGCCGGGGAAGATGGCGGAGCGGCTGGTCGAGATATCGTGCCATGTGTAGGTAAGGCCGGTGCGCAAACCAAGAGCCCCCCATTGCGTGCCGCCATAAAGGCCAAGGTGATAGTTGTCGCTCGATCCGGAAGACTGGCGGTCCCGAACATTGAAGCTGGTGCGGCTATAGCCGGCGATGAGGCCGAGCCGCCAGGTCTCGAACACCGGTGTGTCGGCGCCGATCAGGAAACCGCCGGTCGAGCGCTCGAGGCGTGCGGCATTGCCGTCGCTGCTGGTGTGGCCCCAGGAGCCAAAGCCCTGGCCCCAGACGGCCAGGCGGTCGCCGGTGGGGGCGACAGCCTGTGGGCCGCCGGGACCATAGGCCATCACCGGTAGAGAGGATGCGGCAACATCCGCGAAGGCCGAGCGGATGCGGTCGGTCGCGGCATCACGCACGAAGCGGCTGTCCTCGATCAGCGCCGTCTTGGCGCTGGCATAGATCTCGCCCGAAACCGCATCGAAGGCGCGGCGGGCGGTAGGCGCGTCGAGTTGCAGGACGGCCGCATAGATCGGATGGCCCCAACCCAGCGATTCTACCCCACCGCCCGCGGCACGCTGATTGCGCGTGCCGCCGATCGTGGCGAAGTCGGTGCTGTTGCGGTTCAACGTCAGATAAACATTGCTCGGATCGTAAGTGAGGACCGGCGTCAGGAAGGCGAAGTTCGAGGTGGCGCCGGCAAAGTTGCCATTGCGCCCACCAGTGGCGGTGAGGATGGTGTAGGTGGTCGCCGGCGCATAGTTTCCGGCGCTGGCCAGCACCTTGACTGTCCCGCCCTGGATCATTGCTGTGCCCGTGGCGAGGATCTTGTCCGCTTGACCTGCTGCGTTGGCTTCAACCTCGTAAATCGAGCCAGGCGCGAATGTGACATTCCCGGTGACGTTGAGTGTGCCAATCGAGTTGCCCGGCGCGATCGTACCGCCGGCGTTCACCGTGGTCGAGCCGACGGTGCCGCTACCGGCAAGTATGCCGCCCGAACTGACCGTGGTCAGCGCCGAAGTGGCGATGGAGCCATCGACCACGAGAGTGCCAGCGTTGATCGTCGTAGCGCCAGTGTAAAGATTGGTCCCGGTCAGACGGAAAACGCCCGTCCCCACCTTGGTCATGCTGCCGGAGCCGCCGATGGTACCCGATAACGTGGTCGAGGCGTTATCGGCTCCTGTCGTCAGAGTGCCGGCGCCTAACGTGACATTGCCGGCGCCAGCGAGCGAACCGATGGCCTGGTTGAAATTATTGAGATCGAGCGTTGCAGCGCCATTCACCGTATGGGCAGAATTAGCCGAGAAGGCGTTCGCATTCGCGGCCTGCAACACGCCGGCGGAAACCAGCGTCGCGCCACTATAGTTGATCGTGGAACTGAAACCACTCCCTGAGGTTTGTAGCGTCAGAGTCCCGCTCCCGGTCTTGGTCAGTCCGCCGGTCCCGATGATCGAACCGAAATAAGTGCCATTCTGGTTATCGCCGCCGATCGTGAGCGTACCTGCGCCGAGATCTATGGTCGGAAGCGCCCCAGGGAGGAATGCGAAGGACGTGAAACTGTCGAGCGAGGCGATCGTCTGGTTGAAGCCGTTGAGCTTCAACGTGGTGTCTCCATTCAGTGTAAAGCGCGAATTAGGCGACAGCACGTTGGCGGCGCCCGTCTGCAGCATGAGCGTGAATGAGGGCCCCCCTGATGCCCCAAGTAAGAAGGTACCCCCCGTATACGTCGTCGCCCCGCTGAGTGTTAGATTTTGGCCTCCACCGAACATTACAAAGTTGCCCGACCCTGAGATCGTGCCGGCGAACGTTCGCGGCGCGCTATCGCCGCCAAAGAGAGTAAAAGACGTGGACGGATTAGCATGGTTCACGATAGTACCCGCACCCGACAGATTCGCGACGCTCGCGCCTCCAGCCGCAATGTTGACGGTGGTGCCAGGATTGGTCACTAGCAACGACCTTGGCGCAACCAAGGGATCGCCCGAAACGAGCCCGCCGAAATTCACTGTCCCTGACGTAACGGTCGTATTGCCGAGATAGTCTCCTATAACGTTGCTGAGCGTGACGGCGCCTGTCGTTGCGACACTGAGACCGAAATTTCCGCCAATCGCAATCCCGTCGAGAGCGCTGTTCTTCAGATTGATGGAGACTGGAACGACGATCGCAGGCAGGGGGCTTGCGAGCGCAATATTCCCGATCAGACCCGCCTGAAGCACAATGGTATTGCTGCCGGGCGTTGCATTGCTGTCGATGATCGCCTGACGCAGCGATCCGGCGCCAGAGTCGTTTGTGTTCGTGATCGTAAAATTCGCTGCTCGCGCAGGGTCCGCGCCCAAAGCCGCGCCGCATAGTGCGGTACTGATCAAAAAGCCTCGACGGAACAAAGTGCTCGGCGCACAGCGAAAAATGCCGTTCAGAAGGGTGATCGAGAGCAGCCGCCCGCGCTCAATGGTCGCGACCAATAACCGTCGGATTGTCTCGAAAGAAATATCTGCTGGAACCTTCATATTCGTCCTGGTATTGAAATATGAGGCAGAGCGCTTCCTCAGCGTCCAAAGCTGCGATTCGCTCTCGGCAAATGCAAGCGATCCCCACTGCCAAGAGCGGAAAATTCGGGGGACACTACCGACACTTGATACGTGACATGAGCCTTGGCTTACCCGTGTGATCGTGCAACCAGTTGTTCTCGCTAGATACCGGATCGAGCTTTGGAAGTTTGGCTGTTTCCGCCAACTCGTAGACAACCGTACGTTTTCTAGACGATGCACCAAGCGCGCGGCGATACTCCTGAAAATATTATCACCTCTACTTAAAGGCGGCGCGCTCTCAATCATTCCAGAACGCCTGCTTCCCCTTCGCGGGCCGGAGCGCCCGCGACCGTTTGCCCACATCGCTTTGGAGCTTGTCGGCCATCCAGAGCAATCCGCCGAGGATGGTGGCGCGCTCAGCGCTAGCAAGGATGCGCCTGCC
The DNA here is from genome assembly GCA_017304475.1 of Hyphomicrobiales bacterium. Lineage (GTDB taxonomy): Bacteria > Pseudomonadota > Alphaproteobacteria > Rhizobiales > Phreatobacteraceae > Phreatobacter. Next base: position 105,683 of record JAFKKV010000024.1, read on the forward strand.
AGCATGGCGCCCGCCCGCGCAGGATCACAGGTTGCGCCCTTGGGGGCGACCGCGCGTTCTCCAGCGCGCATCACGCCGTTCGTGCAATGCTGGCATCGGCCATTGCCGCCGCATAGGTTGCACACACGCCCGTCGGCTTGAACCCCGGATCCGCTGCACCCGGCGCAGCGCGCGGAGCCATTACAATAATAACAGGTAGCCATCGCCTCGCCCTTTGATCATGAAACAACGCACGTCACCCAAGGCGACAGACGCGCAGTCGACTACGGTAACTAAGGGATGATGATGTGGTCGCGGTCGTCGGCGGTTCTTCAGCAATCGGCATTTACGGCCGTTTACCCGCCCCCTCCTTGCCGACATTTACACCCCCTGGAATCAAATCCATAAAACGAGGATCAAAATCGCGATTTTCGAGAGGGATGTCTCTCCTCGAAAACGAGGAGGCGAGCGCAAAAATCCGTGCGTTGATCGACGTTTCGCCCCCTCGCGCGTCGCCTGCGCGCCTCAGCCATACAGGCGAACGGATCAGGCGGCTTTCTTCCGGGTCAAGAGGGACGTCAGCACCGCCACCCAATCCCATTTGATCAAGGCCGTCGCAAGCGGCGCATAGGCCAGCGCGACGGCGGACATCGCGCCGGTGCTCTCCCAGAACGAACGCGCCAGGCGCGCATAGCCGGCGGGCCATTCCGGCTCGGTGTCGGGTAGGAAAAGCCAGCGCCAGAGAAGGGCGATGGCAACGCCGAGCGGCACGCCGGCCATGCTAATGCCAAAACCAAGGGCTTTTCCGACATGGCGTTCGGCCCTGCCGGCGACGATCTGCACCGCCAGAATAACGCCGATGATGATGGGCCAAAGTGCATGGGCGATCAGATAGCCGCCCCATGCGATACGCAATTCAGCGTTTAGCGAGAAAAACCAGAACGGTGCGGCGCAAGGCAAAATCAAGACGGCGAACATCGCGAAGCCCGCCAGCGGATACAGAATATCCTTGGTCCTGGCGCGCTCGTCGAGCCACGTGAACCAGCGGCGGGTGCTCTTCAGGGTTACTTCGAGTCGCGCATCACCGTCGGCGTCGACGACGATCGTCCACTTGGCGACGGTGAACTTGTCCGCAACGCCCGCGAGTTCAAGCGATGCGCCGACCTCGAAAGCCGAGGAAAAGCCGCTAGCATCCTGAGACCAGTCAGGCTTCTCCGCCTGCCTCAGAACGATGCGCATAATGTGCTCCCTCCTCAAAAAGCGATCCTGAGCCCGACTTGTCCGGCGTGGCTCGTCGAGGCGCCAAAGCGAGCGCGGCATGCTCTCGCGACCGAAGCCGCCAGCGGGTCAGCGAGCGCCGCCATCGAACAGAGCGCCGACGCTGCCAGCAGGACGGCGTCGGGCGCCCGCATGGCCCGAGCGTCTCTGCTTTCCCACTAGATCCGGACAGTCTTCGCCCTCCTCGATGTTTCGCAACGCACGCTCCCAAAAATCAAACTCGCAAACAATCTCGGCTCAAAGTCGCGGGTTTTCAGCGCCGCGTCTCTCCTCGAACACGAGGAGGAGTGACAAAAAACATCCCCGCCCGTTCCCTCGCGGATTACGACAGTCCGCTTAGCACCAGGCGCGCGACCGCCTGCGAGCGCGTCCTAGCGCCCAGCTTGCGGCGGGCCTGATCGATATGAGTCCTCGCTGTGGTCTGCGATACGCCGAGCAGGCGGGCGATCTGCAAATCCGTTTTGCCGGCCGCCACCCAGCGCAGGCATTCCAGCTCCCGATGGGTGAGCGTCGCCTGCGGATCGGTCACTGGCGCAAGACCAGTCAAAGCGCGGCAGCGTTCATGCGTCAGGAAAGCAAGCTGTTGCAGTTTGCCGCGCAGCGCGGGCGGCATGGGTTGCTCCTTGCCAGCCATGGTGACGATCGCGAAATAACCGCCCGGGCCGTGGATCGGCACCGACAGCCCGTCCGTCCAGCCCCATTCGACGACCGTATCCCAAATGTCCTGTTCGGCGCGCGACAGGGTGCGCTCGGCTTTCGCTTCCCGCCAGGTGAATGGCGCGATGCGCCGTCGCGCCTCGGCGACCCCATAGTCGGCGGCGACGAAATTGCGGTTGACATAGAGTTCGAGCCAGTCCGGCGGCCAGTCCTGGAAGAAGAAATGCGGCTCCGGGCCCTTGTCGGCCGGGAGGAAAGCGCCGCATGCGCTGGCGGTATAGCCGTGGGCTGCGATGCGCCGCTTAAACAAGGCTTTGACCGCATCGATCGTCGCGCACGCCTCAAGCGCGGCGGCAAACTCATCCTCCATTACCTAACCCCTACCTCCGCCGAATGGAGGAATGCGAAGATTACCAAAGCATGACGCGAGAACCGCCGGGACACCTCAAGCGCATTAACTCGCGCCCGACATCGAATCACGGGCCTGTCCCACGGTGTGCGAAACTCCTATTGACTTGATGGTTTAACCTCTTTTGGCGTCGCTGAGAGCGGTCGGGGAAGGTTTGCGATCGTAGCTGACCGGCTTGCGAGCCTCCAATGCCTGACGGACGTAGTCGCGGATCGCTGTCCCTGCTTCAGAGAGCGGAATGAAAGGTTCGTCGGCGTCTTCCCGCGACGGCGCGTCGATCGCCGTATCGGGGATCCGGTGTCGCACCCACCGGCCTTCGCCGTCCATGATTAGGCGATTCCGGGTGACGAGGTGTTTGAGGCGATATTGGAGAGTGCGCGGCGGGACGGGGGTTTCCAGAGCGCGCAGAATCTCCGGCGCCAACAGACCATTGGGGCTGCGCCGCATGGCGTCTTCGATTGCTGCCGGAGCTATCTCTGGGACATGGTTTGCCAAAGCGGCCCTTCCTGCGCGTAGAATCTAGACGCAAGAATGACGTGGATGGGCCCAAGAATCAAGATTATGCGCAAGAGTGAGGCTAGGCGCAATCATAGTTGCGCCGAGCTAGGGCACCGATCCGCACGACGTCTTTATGCCCGGAGCCAGCGGTTACTACATTTAGGAGGGGGTTAGAGGGTTATTGCGTAGAAGTAGTTCTCATCATCACCCGGTGCGGCGCGCCATTTTTCCTCGATACCTGAAAGCGCGCGAGCGTCGATTCTTGTCCTGCCCACGGGGGTGGTGCGATGAGGCGCGGGCTTCGGTCTCATGACGTGATTCCGGATGTCGCGATCGTCGTGATCCGCATGGGATAGGTGACACCGGCCGTTGGCGCCATTTATCGCGCCGGTACGGTGGAAGCTTGCCGCAACAATGCGTCCAATTGGCGGATCAGCTCGCCGACCCGCCCGCCGCCATCCGGGGCAGCCGGGTAGCGCCTCAGGAGGTCCGCCACGACCGGCGACGCTCGGTTTCGCGACCCCGCGATGTGATGGGATCCGACGGTCGCATCGCCTCCGGCCAAGAGCTCGAAGGCGCGTGCGGCATGGGCGGCCGATCCGAGGATGTGTTTGACCTGGGTGGCCTGTGCCAGGGGGTGGAGGAATGCCGCTCCCGCCGCGCTGCCGGCTGCCCGTGCGGCATCGCTCGCCGCAAGCTGTCCGGCATCGCGGGCCTCCTGTGCCGCCCGGAAGGCGGCCCATGCGCCGTCGCGGAGCGCCTTGGTCCGCTCGGCCCCGTCCGCGAAGGTCTGGGCGGCGTCGATCGCAGCATGTGGGCGTGGATCGCCGGGCCGTTCCCGTTCGAAGATCGCCAATGCGGGCCGCGCGCAGGCCACCGCATAGGCGGCGACCTCCCGGAGATCGGCGCGGCCGAGTACGATCAGCGCGGGGGTATCCGCCACGGTGTCATCCTGTTTTGTCGGCGCGACCTCCGGCACCGACCCGCGCCGGCGGCCTACATGCGTTCACCGGGCAACCGGCTCGCCTGTTTCACCCAGCCGGCGAACTGCGCTTCGTCGAGCTCATCGCCCTCGTGAATGTGGAAATAGCGGGTGTCCTGGCTCTTGGATGCGCCGGCGGGAACGGGATCGAGCGATGTGCCGCGGAAGAAGGCCACCTTGATGTATTTCGTGAAGACGTGGATGCCGAGGAACCAGCTGTCGTCGGTGACACCATAGAGCGGCGAGTTCCATTTGACCGCCTTGCGAACGCCCGGGACGGTGCGCTCGATCAGCGCGTCGAGGCGGCGGCCGACCTCGCTTTTCCAGCCCGGCATGGCCGCGATATAAGCCTGCACCGGCGCGTCGCCATAACCCTTGGCGATCTGCGGATTACCGCCCGAGAGGAGTGTCGGCTTCACAGCCGCGCCCGGCGACCTGGTGGGCGTCTTGCCGGCCATGACCTTCACTCCTGCTGGCTGATGGGTCTCCTGCCCTCCGGCCTGGCGGCGAGGGGCGGCGCGACCATGGACAAGCCTGTGCGCAGGGGCAAGGCGCGCGGACGGAGGTGCGGCATCATGGCAACCGCCGCGGCCCCGATCGGCCGTCGAGGCTCGACCGGCCCCATTCCTCTGTTCCGAGCCATTGAGCGCTCCGGTGCGGCGCGCCGAGACCCGGTTTCGCCGATGCGGACAAATCCGATCATTGCGGCGCCGGGCGGCGAGGCCGACGCCCCGACCAGGCCAGCGGCGCAAAAAAAAAGGCCGCAGGACATGCCCGCGGCCAAGTCTGTTTTTCCAGAGGGGAACACCCCTCGAGTCGAGGGGCAGCGAAAAGGGAGGAAGCCAATCTCGCGATGCAACATTAGCCTTCGCAGTGCACAATGATCAAGAACTAAGCATCGTCTGCCGTGCAGGGCAGCATTTTCCGGGCTGCATGCCTCTGCCTTAATCAGGACAATCGGCTGAGTGCTCGGCGATTCGCCGGGCGCAACCGCGGCGAATCGGGCCCGTGAAGCGCGGTCAATGATCCGCCCGCTCCTGCATCATGCGCCGGTAGTCGGTCGGCGCCAGGCCTTCGACCTCGCGAAACGCCCGGTAGAAGGTCGCAAGGCTGTGGAAGCCGCAGGCAAAGCCGATATCGGCCACCTGCTGTTCCGGAGCCTCGCGCAGCAGCCGGCACGCCTCCTCGATGCGGATCGTGGCGAGCGAGCGCATGAACGACTTTCCCGAGGGCTCGAACAGCAGGTGAACCTGGCGCACCGAGATCGCCAGCGCGGCGGCGACGGTCTCGGGCGACAGGTTCATGCGATGCAGGTTGCGTTTCATGACCTGCCGGGCCGCCTCGACATAACCCGATCGCAAGGCGTTGCGGCTGCGCCATGAGCCCGGCCGCGCCAAGGCGCGGGAGAGCAGCAGCAATTGCGCGAGATCGCCGACGGCTTTTTTCGCCTCCGGTTCGGCGAGCCGTTCTCCCGTATCGAACAGGGCCGAAAAAGCGGCCGCGATCAGACGGAAATACCGGTCCCCGCCCGGGTCCAGGGGGGCGATGGCGAGGTCGCGGGCGGAGCCGGAAAATTCCGTCTCGGCATCGGGCGGGATGCTCAGCGCCCGGAAGCGAAAATGCGAGACGGTGGCCGGCGTGCAGGCATAGGGCTGGTCGGAATGGCCCGCGATCAGTTCGCCGCCCGTCACGTGGAACGGATCGCCCCGGCCGGTGTCGCACCAGCCCGGGCCGGCGACCTGTTCGAAGATGACCAGGCTGTCGCTGGGCATCCGGCTGATATCGGTCGCGGTCCGGCTGACCTGGTAGGCGGAGGCATCCATGCGCGCCAGCGTCGCGCCACCCACCGCCGCCGCCGCGAACCGGCCGGTGAAATCGGCGCGTCGTTCGCGCTCCAGCTCGATCGTCACGCCGAACAGTTTCTTTCCGCGCACCTCGCGCCAATGGTCGAAGCGCTCGTGGGGACGAAGCTCGTCCGTGGAAAAATTGATCATCGAAGGCCTCGGCAAACCGGCCGGCAGGAGGCGCCGTGCGATCCGGCCGGCGCCCCGCAACAGGCGCGCGCCGCCGTCATTATCCCGCCGCTCCCTGTCGGCCTGTCGTCGCAAATATCCGGCAGGTGACGCTCCTTGCCAAGAAAAAGTGAGTTCGGGTCTTACGCGAAATCGGTGCCGCGCCCCTCGGGCGCCAGGAATTCGAACAGATGCAGTGACCGGTCGGCGGTGTCGACCAGCCGGGTCATGATCTGCCGCAGCATGTCGAATTCCTCGGTGGTCAGGTCGGCGAACAGGGCGTCGTTGACCGGCGCCTGCACCGCGGTCAATTCGTCGAGCTGGGCGCGGGCCGTGGCGGTGATGGTGAGATTGACCCGGCGCCGGTCCTCGCGGCTGGTTTCCTTGGAGACCAGCTTCCGGGCGACCAGCTTGTTGACCTCGATGGTCACGAAGGCGCCGCTCAGATGGACATGCTCGGCCACCGCATTGATGCCGACGCCGGCCGGATTGGCGAGATGGGCGATGGTGATCAGGATCGTATATTGCGTGCTGGTCAGGCCGATCAACCCGCCCAGCCGGCCGCGCACCTCCTGGATCCGTGCCGCGAAGGCGAGCGTATCGTGCACGAAGTGGCGAAAGGCCCGGTCCGAGCCGTTCTTGAGCAATTCCGGCCTGGACACCGTCAGAGGCTGTCCGGCCTGAACCGCGGCGTCCTTCGTCGCTGGGAGCTTTCTCGCCATACCCGGCCGCCCGGCCGCCCTCCGCATGTCATCGCTGCAGTCTCGCTCGCCCAGGCCGCGCCGGATGCCGCGCTTCGGCGGGCGGCCGAGACATGATCGCGCACCTATAGCGCGTTTTCCGAGCGGTCAACACCGGCAAGGGCCCGGCTCGCGGGTTGCCGGCGCGCTTCGGCTCCGCGGGCCGGGCGGCTGGTGCCGCCACGACCTGCAGGCGGGCCGCGAAGCATCGGCAAAGTCACGCGCTTCCGGCGCTCCCGCCAGCGGCGCCAGGGTGCTTGACAGGGCGGCAGGTATCAAGATAGCTTTCTTTACAAGCTAATTTAAAAAGATATCTGCGATGACCGACAATCACGGATCAAGTCTGCCGGAGGTGGCCGAGGCTCCGGCCTTCGACGGCCGGGCGTTTCGCCGGGCGCTCGGGCAGTTCGCCACCGGTGTCGCCATCGTCACCGCCCATGGCGGTGCGGGCGAGGCCATCGGCCTCACCATGAGCTCGTTCAACTCGGTGTCGATCGATCCGCCGCTGATCCTGTTCAGCGCCGACCGCAAGGCCCTGAGCCTGCCGGCCATGCTCGCCGCCAAGGGTTATGCGGTGAACATCCTGAGCCGCGGCCAGGAACATCTGTCCAACCAGTTCGCCCGGGCGCAGGCCGACAAATGGGCGGCGGTCAGCCACCAGGCCGGCCATGCCGAGGCGCCGCTGCTGAAGGACGCGCTCGCCCATTTCGAATGCGAGCCCTACGCCCATTACGACGGTGGCGACCATGTCATCTTCGTCGGCAGGGTCGTGCGCTTTTCGACGCTGGAAGCATCGGAAACCCAGCCCTTGCTGTTCTTTCGCGGCAAATATCACGGGGTCGATGCTGAAGGCGAGCGCGCGCCGCTCTGGCCGCTGCCGATCCACTACTAGCCCGCCAGCAATCCGTAACGGCTGAACAATCACCGCTCCAGGGAGGTTCTCTCATGATGAAGAACGGCAAGGACCATATCGCTTCGCTGCGCGACGGCCGCGAGGTCTATATCGACGGCAAGCGTGTCGGCGACGTCACCACCCATCCGGCCTATCGCAATGCCGTCCGCTCCACCGGCATGCTGTTCGATTTCCATTCGGCCGCCGCCAACCGGGACCTGATGACCTTTGTCGCGCCCGACAGCGGCGTGCGCGCCAACCGCATCTGGCAATTGCCGACCTCCTATCAGGAGCTGGTCGAGCGGCGGCAGGCGCTGGAGGCCTGGACCGAGCTGCATGGCGGCTTCATGGGACGCGCGCCCGATCACGTCGCCTCCTGCATCGCCGGCATGTATATGGGCCTCGACGTGTTCGAGGCCTATGACCAAAAGCGCGCCGCGGCGCTCGCCGACTATTACCGCTATGCCCGCGACAACGACCTCTACCTCACCTATGTCATCATCAATCCGCAGGCCGACCGCTCCAAGAGCGCGGCCCAGCAGAAGAGCGAGTTTCTCGCCGCCGGCGTCGTCGACCGTGATCGCGAGGGCATCACGGTGCGCGGCGCCAAGATGCTGGCGACCGGCGGCATCATGGCCAATGAGGTGCTGGTCACCATCATTCAGCCGCTGCAGCCGGGCGAGGAAAAATACGCCTATTCCTTCGCCATTCCGATGAACACCAAGGGCCTGAAGATCCTGTCGCGCAAATCCTACGAGGCCGGCGCGCCTTCGGTGTTCGACAATCCCCTGTCGAGCCGTTTCGACGAGAATGACGCGGTGCTCTATTTCGACGACGTGAAGGTGCCCTGGGAGCGGGTCTTCGTCGTCGACAATGTCGAGATGTGCCAGAAGCAGTTCCACGCGACCCCGGCCCATGTCTATCAGAACTACCAGGCGATGATCCGCCTGTCGGTGAAGCTGCGCTTCCTCATCGGCCTCGCCAAGCGCACCGCCGACATGAACGGCGTGGTGAATTTCCCGCAGGTGCGCGAGACGCTCGGCCAATTGGCGGCGGAGGTCGGCATGGTCGACGCGCTGGTCGCTTGCATGGAGGTGCAGGGATCGCAGCGCGGCGCCTATTTCGTGCCGCATACCCATACGCTCTACGCCGCGCAGACCCTGACCCAGCAGCTCTATCCCAAGGTGATGACCACGCTGCGCGAACTGGCCGGCGGCGGCATGATCATGCTGCCGTCGTCGATCCACGACTTCGAGAATCCCGAGCTCGCCGGCCTGATCGAGAAGACCCAGCAATCGCCGGCGGCGAGCGCCGTCGACAAGGTGAAATTCTACAAGCTCGCCTGGGATGCGGTCGGTTCGGAATTCGCCTCGCGCCACACCCAGTACGAGATGTTTTATGCCGGCGCGACTTTCGTCACCAAGGGCCATTCCTATCGCAGCTACGACTGGGCGCGGGCCGACCGCGCGCTCAGGCTGATGCTCGACGGTTATGCGCTCGGCGACGAGGTGCCGGGGCTCGCCGCGGCGCCCGCCGCCTGATCAAGGACACGCATTTCCAGGGAGACAGGCATGGCCATCAACAAGCTGCACGACGAATTCCATACCCTCGACATGGCGAACGGCTGGGCGGTGCCCGAGGGCTATCCGTCAGGCATCAAGCAGAAGATCCTGTCGGGCGCGCTTGACGAGCCGAACCGCCGGGGCAGCCGCACGCGGCTGTTGAAATTCGACGCCGGCACCTTCACCACCAAACCCTTCGTGCATGACTATTGGGAAGAGGTGTTCCTGGTCTCGGGCGACCTGACCGTCGGCAATGACGATGCCGGTAAGGGCGGCACGCCGTTCCAGCCCTTCACCTATGCCTGCCGCCCGCCCGGCGCCTTCCACGGCCCGTTCAAGTCGGAGACCGGCTGCCTGCTGCTCGAGATCCACTATTTCGATCCGGCCTGAACGGGCGCTTCGAGCCTCTGTGACAACAGCCGTATTCGAAAGGCCCGCCATGGTTGCCGTGGCGGGTCTTTTGTCGTTTCGGCGACGGGATCCTTTCTTGCCCGGGCGTGTCGTTTCAATAGAGCCTGACCTCTCGCGAGCCGAGGCAAGAGCACTACGTCACCCCCGGGCGAGCGCAGCGAGCGGAAGGGGGTCCAGGGGTTGCAGGGCACGCTCCCCAAAGCTGTGAAATCACCGCGACGCATGCGCTGATGGCGCGGCTTGTTGGCTCCTGGACCCCCTTCCGCTCGCTGCGCTCGCCCGGGGGTGACGTCGTGCTTGGCTTGAAAGCGAATCGCAGGGAGCACGCCACGGAAGGGCAAGCAGCGCGCCACGCGGGAGCCTACTCCTCACTCCGAGGGGCCTCACAGCTGCCTGACGATATGGCCGCGATAGCCCGCGATATGGGCGCGCATCGCCCGTTCGGCGGCGTCGGCATCGCGCGCCCGCAGCGCCGCGACGATGGCCCGGTGCTCCTCGATGACGCGCCGGTGCTGCTCGGCGTCACGCAGCGACATGAACCAGACGCGCAGCGACCGGTCGTGCAGATGCGCCAGCACCTCCGCCAGGACCGGATTGCCGGCGCTGGTGGCGATCACCTGGTGGAACCGGCGGTCGAGCAGCATGAGCCGGGCGATGTCGCGCGAGCGCGCCGCCCGGCCGGCCTCATCGACATTGTCTTCGAGCTCGGTGATGTCCCGCGGGGCCGCGCGCTCGACCGCCAGGCGCACGCAATGGGCCTCGTTGACCAGGCGGACGCTGGCGATGTCGAGCACCTCGTCCAGGCTGATCGGCCGGACCAGGATGCCCTTGCGCGGCAGCACCTCGACCAGGCCGTCGCGGGCGAGGCGAATGAAGGCCTGGTGCACCGGGGTGCGGCCGAGGCCGAGCGCGGCGCTGACCACCGCTTCGCTCAGGCATTCGCCGGGACGGTAGGCGCAGGTGATCAGGCGGTGCTTCAGCGTCTCATAGGCGAGGTCGTTGCATGACAGCGCCGCCGGCAGGGATGCCGGCGGTTCTCTCGCCTCCTCATGCGGACCGTCGCTCAAGGCGTCCGGCCGCGGTCAGGCGAGCGGCAGGACGACGACGTCATAGCCGTGGCGGATATGCCGGCCGAGCACCGGATCCTCGATCTCGAAGTCGAACCGGTCGGCGGCGCGAATGCCGCCGCGTGCGGCCAACGTGCCGCCGAACATGGCGGTGCCGTCAGGCAATGGCCCGCGCCCGGCATGGCCGCCGACGATCGCCTCCGGCGGCAGCATCGTGTCGACGGGGCCTTCCTGATAAAGCACGCGGCCGCCGCCGATGGTCGCCCAGGAGCGCAGGATCAGGCGGTCCCAATGGTCCTTGACGTCGTCGAGCAGCCACAGCTCCGGCGCTACGGGCTTCTCGCACATCTGCTTCGACACCGTGACGTCATAGGTCTCGACCCGCCGGTCGGTATGATCCGAGCCGACGCCGACATAGGTCACGCCGGCCGCGGCGAGCAGCATGAACTCGACCTCGCCGCTCGACTCGCGCCCCGAAACCTCGATCCGGCCGGCGGTGGTGAGCCGGCTCGCGGCCACCCGGTAATAGACCGGCGTGGTCGCCGGGCGCTTGACGCCGAGCTCTTCCAGCTCGGCGATGTGCTTTTCGCGCGCCACCGGGTCGCGGCCGGTCCAACCGGCGATCACGGCGTGGTCGATGGTGAAGGTCGCTGTGCCGGGCTGGCGTTCGCTCTGGACGGAAAGAAGCAGGGACGAGGTCATGGGTGGTTCCGCTGTTGGTGAAGGCGACGGGGCGGAGCCCCGCCGACGAGCGTCAGGAGGCCGTGCGCCGGTCGAGCAGGACCCATTTTCCGTTCTTCACCTCGATGACATAGACCGGCTTGATGGCGTCGCCGTCGGCATCGAAGCTGATCGGCCCTTCCAGCGCCGGATAGTTCTTCAGGGCGCGCAGGGCGTCGCGGATCTGAACCCGCTCCTCGGCCGCCTGGGCCGGATTGCCGGTGACCTTGGCGAGTTTCATCGCCTCGGCATAGAGGTAGACGATGTCATAGACGGAAGCGTCGAACTGGTTCGGCTCGGTGCGCGCCAGGCCCGCCGCCTTGGCCCGCTTGGCGAATTCCTCGGCGAAGGCCCTGGTGCGCTGGTCGACGTCGCGGAAGAAAGTCGTGCCGATGGTCATGGTCTCGCCAGCGCCGTCCATGCGGGCCGGCAGGTCGGGATCGGCAATGGTCGTGCCGCCGATGACGCGGGTCCTGACGCCCTGCCGCCGCAGCTCCTTGGCGAGATTGATGGCGCCTTCCGGCGGCGCGCCGAGGCCGACAATGTCGGGTTTCATCTGGGCGAGCCGCGACACCTGCGGCGACAGGTCGAAGGCGTTCAGCTGAAAATCGACCGAGCCGAGGATCGGCACGCCGTGTTTCGGGAACAGCGTCGGCAGCACGGTGATGCCGATCGATTTCGACACCGTGTCGTCGGAGGCAAAGGCAATCGCGCCGGAGCCAGCCGCCAGCCCCTTGGCCTTGATCGCGGCCAGCACCTGGTCGATGACCTGGCCTTCGTCGGTGGTGTTGCGGAAGGCGAAGCGGAAACCCTTGGCAAGGCTCGGGGCGGAGGAGGCCATCGACATCTGCGGAATGCCGGCGCGGTCGCCGGCCGGGAAGGCGACCCGCACCTCGCTCGACGAGAACGGCCCGATAATGGCCAGCGCCTTGTTGTCTTCGGCGAGCTGGCGCACCGCGAGCTGGGCCTGGCGCGGCTCGCCGCCGGTATCGAACTTGACCACTTTCAGACGTTTGCCATTGATCCCGCCGGCGGCGTTGATCTCTTCCACCGCGAAATCGACCGCCACCTCATTGGCCGCCGCCAGGCTGACATAGGGGCCGGTCTTGGCCATGGAATAGCCGAGGATCAGCTCCTGCGGTTCGGCGGCCCTGGCCCCCGACATGAGGGCGAGGCCGGCGCCGGCGGCGAGAACTTGACGTCGTGTCTGCATGGGTCGGATCCTCCAAAAGGGGGGCGAAGAAGGGTCGAAGTTCAGGGTGTCGTGACGGGGCTCGGGGCGGGTTTGGCGGTGCCGAGATAGGCGGCCTGCAAGGCCGGGTCGGCGGCGAGCTTTCGCGGATCGCCGGCCATCAGCACGCGGCCGAGCTCGAGCACCGTGGCGCTGTCGGCCGCCGCCAGCGCCTTGCCGGTGTTCTGTTCGACCAGGAGAATGGTCAGGCCGTCGCGGTTGAGTTCGCCCAGCAGGTCGAACAGGCGCTCGACGAACAATGGCGACAGGCCGAGCGAGGGCTCGTCCAGCATCATCAGGCGAGGTTTGGCCATCAGCGCCCGGCCGATCGCCAGCATCTGCTGCTCGCCGCCGGACAGGCACGAGGCCGCCATGGTCCGGCGCCCGGCGAGATTGGGAAAGCGCTCATAGATCATCTCGATCTCGCGCTGGATGGCCGCGCCGTCGCGGCGCAGATGCGCGCCGAGCCGGAGGTTTTCTTCGATGGTCAGCGAGATCAGGATACGCCGGCCCTCCGGCACCAGCACGATGCCCTGGGCGAGCCGCGCATGGGGCGGGGTGCGGGTGATCTCTGAGCCGGCAAAGCGAATGCCGCCCTGCGCGGCCCTGGCGGTGCCGATGACCGCGCGCAGCAGCGTGCTCTTGCCCGCGCCATTGGCGCCGAGCACGGTGGCGATCTCGCCCTCGCGCACGCTGAGCGAGACGCCCGAGAGCGCCCGGATGCGGCCATAGTCGACGGCGAGATCGGAGATTTCGAGGAGAGCCATGGGTCAGATCCCTCCCGTCGTGCCGAGATAGGCTTCGCGCACCCGCGGGTCGCGCTGGATGTCGGCGAGCGCACCTTCGGCGATCTTCTCGCCGAAGTTCAGCACCACCACGTGTTCGCAGAGGCTGTCGACGAAATGCATGTCGTGCTCGACCACCAGCAGCGTCACGCCGCGCGCCTTGAGCGCCATGAGGTGCTGGCGCAGCGTCTCGGTCTCGCTCGGATTGAGGCCGGCGGCCGGCTCGTCGAGCAGCAGCAGGGTCGGCTTGGCGAGCGTCGCGCGCACCAGGTCGATCCGTTTGCGCACGCCGTAGGAGAGCGAAGCCACCGGCGCATCGGCAAAGCCTTCGAGGCCCCATTCCTCCAGCGCGGCGCGGGCCTCGCGCCGCCAGCGGTGATCGGCGAACAGGCGGAACGGCGTGGCGAGGTCCCACAGTCCGCCGGTCTGGACATGCTGGCCGACCATGAGGTTCTCGATGACCGAGAGATGGGTCATCAGGCGGATGTTCTGGAAGCTGCGCGACAGGCCGAGCCGGATGCGCCGGCGCGACGGCACGGTCGTGACGTCATGGCCGTCGACGGTGATCCGGCCGCCGGTGACGCCATAGACGCCGCTGATCAGGTTGAACACGGTGGTCTTGCCGGCGCCGTTCGGCCCGATCAGCGCGGTGGCCTCGCTGCGCCGGACCTCGAAGCTCAGGTCGCGCACCACCTGCAGGGCGTTGAACGATTTCGACAGCTTGGCGACCGACAAAGCGGGATGGCAGGAGGTCGTCATCGGGCGCCTCCCGCGCGGCGCTTGAAGCGGGCGAACAGGTCGGTGGTGACGAGCCCCTGCGGCCGCGCCGCCATGATCAGGATGATGAGGGCGGCGAAGGCCGCGTAGCGCCATTGCGAACTGGTGCGCAGCAGTTCCGGCAGCAGCGTGAAGAAGGCGGCACCAACGAGCGGGCCCCAGACCGTCTGGGTGCCGCCGAGCAGCACATAGAGCGCGGTATAGACGCTCAGCAGCACGCTGAAATGCTGCGCCTCGACGAAGCTGAAATGATGGGCGTAGAAGCCGCCGCCGATACCGGCAATGACCGCGCCGATGGTGAAGGCGGCGACCTGCAGGCCGCGGACATTGAGGCCGAGCAGGTCGGCCACCACCACGTCGCTTTTCACCGCGGTGAGATAGAGCGCGAAGCGCGTGCGCGAGATCAGGAAGACGGCGAGCACGAGCGCCACCGCCGCGCCGATCACCCAGGGCGCGCCGACAAAGGTTGCGACCGGGTAGCCGGCGGCCGCGCCGACCGCCTCGACATTGAGGAAGATCGCCGCGATCAGCTGGCCGAGCGCAAAGGTGGCGAGCGCCAGGTAGATGCCGTGGGTGCGCAGCACCGGCACCGCGACGATGAGTGCGACGAGGCCGGCGAGCAATCCGCCGGCGGGGATCGCCAGGGCGACCGACCAGTCGAACTCGTTGGTCAGATAGGCCGCCGCATAGGCGCCGATCGCCATGAAGCCGGCAATGCCGAGATTGAGCTGGCCGGCGGCGAGCGGCAGGTAGACCGCATAGGCCGCGATGATGTTGAACGACAGGATGACGAGAATGCCGAGCTGGTAACTGGTCATCACAGCTTCTCCCGCGCGAGACCGGCGCCGAGCAGGCCTTGCGGCCGGATGATCAGGATGACCAGCAGCAGGCCGTAGACGGTGATGTTGACCATGTTGGCGCCGAGGAAATGGATCGACAGGACCTCGGCGAGGCCGATGATCATGCCGCCGAGAATGGCGCCCCAGATGCTGCCCATGCCGCCGATGATCATGGCGGCCACACCCTTGAAGCCGACCACTTCGCCCATGAAGGGCGAGGCCTGCTGGTAGTTCATGGCGAAGAGGATGCCGCCCATGGCGGTGAACACCGCCGAGAACACGAAGACCTGCGGGATCAGCCGGGAGACATTGATGCCGAGCAGCGTGGCGGTCTCGCGGCTCTCGGCGATGGCACGGATGCGCCGGCCGGCATTGGTCGCCTTCAGGAAGATCGACAGGCCGGTGACCAGGGCGAGCGCGACCACGAGGCTGATCAGCTGGGCGCTGCCGATCACCAGGCCCGCGACGCGAATGTTGAAATCGGGGATCAGGGCCGGAAAGGACTGCTGGTCGGAGCCGAAGCGGATCAGCACCAGGTTTTCCAAGAGCACCAGGAAGCCGAGCGAGCTGACCAGCGGGATCTCCGGATCGCCCTCGGCCATCAGGCGGTAGGACAGGCGCTCGACCAGGAGCGCGACCGCGGCCGCCGCGCAGAGCGCCGACAGGACCGCGACCGACCAGTGCCAGCCGGCGGCCAGCATGGCCCAGCTGACCATGCCGCCGACCATGAACAGGCCGGGGATCGAGAAATTCAGGAAATTGAGGATGCCGATGGCGATGGTGAAAGCCACCGCGACGAGCACGTAGATGCTCCCCAGCATCGACCCGTTGACGATCTGCTGTGCCAGCATGGGCACTCTCCTCAAATGAGAATTATCATTCTTAATTAGCTTTAGAAGAAAGCTATCTAAAATCGAAGTCAAGCTGAAATTTCATACGCCGCGCAGCCGGCGTAGGCAGGGCGGCCGCCCGCGCCGGCAGCGTCGCGTCGAGATTTTGGGCAAAGGGCAGGGAGCGGATCGCCGGCGGCGTCGGCGACACGGGCCGTTGCCGGCCGCCACGCGGCCGCAAGCCGCGGCGCGCGGGCGTCAGCCGGTCATCGAGAGGTCAGGATGTCCGCGCGTCGGACGTGAAGCATGCGGGCCGGCGCCGCCGGCTCAGCGAAATTCCGGCGCGAGCGGCTGGGCGGCTTTCGCGTCGTCCGTTCGTTGCCGCGTTTCGGTGACCCCGTGCAGCGCGTCCCGGGAGGCGCGCTGAAGATGCTGCCGGAGCGCGGCCGAGGCGGCCGGCCGGTCGTCGGCCAGGAGCGCGTCGATGACCGCGATATGCTCGTTGCACCAGGCCATGACGCGCGAGGCCTCCTCGTAGATGCCGAGCTCCATCAGGCGGCGCAGCTCGATCTGCTGGCGCACGGCGGCGACCACGAAAGGGTTGCCGGAAAAGCTCGCCAGGCCGCCATGGAAATCGGCATCGAGCGCCACCGCGCCGGTGCGCATCATCAACCTCTGCCTGATGATGCTGGCCGGCACGGCGGGGTCGCCGATCTCGGCGAGCAGCTCGACATGGCGCTCGCGCAGCGACAGCAGCATGTCCGGACGCGCCTTGAACGGCCCGAGCATCAGCGCCGCGGGTTCGACCAGCAGGCGGAAGTCGTAACTCGCCCGCACGCTGTCGACATCGTTCATGGTCTCGGCGAAACGCCAGGCCCGCCCCGCGCCGCGGACCAGCAGGCCGTCATCTTCCAGGCGTCCGAGCACGTTTTCCAGGAGCGGCCTGGTCGCGTCGTAGCGCCCGGCCAGCATGGCCTGGGTGACCTCGGCCGGGATCACGTTGGCGATGCGCTCGCGGAGGATCAGGCCATAGAGAAGGTCCTCGGCCGACGGCGGCGCCTCCAGGTGCAAGGCCTTCAGGCCCGCGCCGTCCTTGAGCAGGAAGAAGCCCTGGTTCGGACGTGCCTCGACCGCCCGCTCGGCCACCAGGATCTTCATGGCGGCGCGCACCGGCGTGCGCGAAATGCCCAGCTGCTTGGCAAGCTCGGTTTCGGTGACGTGGCGTCCTTGTCGCCAGCCGGCGCGCGCGGCGAGATCGGCGATCTCGCGGGCCAGCGCAATGGCTCTTGGCTTGGGAGGAGTCATGTCGGCGGCACGCGACTTGCTTTGTTCAGGGCGATCGTTAGGCTCCGTATTGTACTAACTGCAGCAGATAGGACAATGTGGAATTTCTCAGGGGGGCTTGGTTGAGCATGCACATGGCATCCGCCCAGAAAACAGGCAGTGCCCGGCGTCGCGGATCCTCCGGACGTGCCGGTCGAGCTTCGCGGGCCACGGTCCCGGCCAGAGCCTCGTCCTGGCCAGCCTCCGTCTTGGAATTGAAGCATCCAGCCTCCAGGAGTTCCCATGTTGCTTGATCTATCGGCCCGCTTTCACCTGCCGGCGTCCCGGCTGCGCAAGACCCTGGCCGGCCTGTTCGCCGCGGCGGCCGTCATGCTCGCGGCGAGCCCGTCTCTCGCCCAGCCGCCGCTGAGCGGCCTGGTGACCGCAGGCAAGCTCACCTATGGCACCGCCGCGACCTTCGCGCCGTTCGAATACACAATCGACGGCAGGCTTACCGGTTTCGACATCGATTTCATCGAGGCGATCGCCAAGAAATTGTCGCTCGAACCCGTGCCTCTCAACCTCGAGTTCCGCGGCCTCATCCCGGCGCTCCAGGGCCGCCGGGTCGATATCATCAACTCGGCCATGTACATCAATCCGGCCCGCTCCGAGCAGGTCGATTTCGTGCCCTATATGAAGATCGGCCAGCAAATGGTGGTGCGGCGGGGCAATCCCCTGGGCATTCGCGGGCGCGACGATCTCTGCGGGCGCAAGGTCGCGGTGACGCTCGGCGGCATCCAGGAAACCTATGCGCGTCAGGACGCCGAGCGCTGCAAGACGGCCGGCCGCCCGGACCTGACCGTGATGACCTTTCCGACCGCGCAGGATTCGGCGCTCTCGGTCCGCCAGGGCCGGGCCGATGCCTATTACGAAAGCACGGCCGGGGTCGCCAAGATCGTGCTCGAACGCGCGGATATCTTCGAAGCCGTCGGCCAGGTCTTCGAGTTCGGCACGCAGATCGGCATCGCCGTGCGCAAGGGCGACACGGCCACCGCCGAGACCATTGCCGCGGCGATCCGCCAGGTGGCGGCCGACGGCACCTACAAGCGCCTGATGGAAAAATACAATCTGCCGCCGGAAGGCAGCCTGTTCTGATCCCGTTCGCTGCCGGCCGCCGGTGCCCCGGGCATCGGCGGCCGGACGCATCGCCCCGACCCTCGCCCGCGCGGATACAGAATGATCTTCGATGCGCCTGAACTGATCTGGTCCTATCTGACGAGCCCGCGCTTCTTCCAGGCGGCGATGATGACGCTTCTGATCAGCATCTGCTCGCTGATCGGCGGCATGGTCGTCGGCCTGGTGCTGGCCTTGCTGCAGGAGGCGCGGCTCGCCCCCTTGCGCGCCATCGCGGTCGGCTATCTCTGGCTGTTCCGCGGCACGCCGGTGCTGTTCCAACTGATCTTCGTCTTCAACGTGCTGCCGTCCTTCGGCTTCGTGCTGTCGGGATTTGCCTGCGCCATCCTGGCGCTGTCGCTGAACGAGGGCGCCTATATGGCCGAGATCATGCGCTCGGGCATCCTCACCGTCGGGCGTGGCCAGCGGAACGCCGCCCGTGCGCTCGGCATGCAGGACTGGCAGGTGATGCGCTGGGTCGTGCTGCCCCAGGCGCTCAGGATCATCATTCCGCCGATCGGCAATCAGTTCATCGGCATGCTGAAGCTCTCGGCGCTGGTCTCGGTCATCGCGGTCGAGGAATTGCTGCTGGTCGCCAACCAGACCGCCTCGTCGAACTTCCGCTATCTCGAAGCCCTGGCCGCGGCGGGCATCTATTACCTCGCCATGACCACCGTCTTCATGGTCCTGCAAAGCCTGATCGAGCGCACGCTGCGCCGTCGCGGCCGGCCGGCCAAGGGCGGTCTCACCCAGCGCATGCTGAGCGCCACGAGCGACCTCGGGAGGGTCAGATGAGCCTTGCGGAACGCTCCGCCATCGACCGCGCGCCGATCATCGACGCGGCCGCCATTCACAAGAGCTATGGCGAACTTGCCGTCCTGCGCGGCGTCGGGCTGACCGTCGCCCGGGGCGATTGCCTGTGCATCGTCGGCCCCTCGGGATCGGGCAAGTCGACCTTGCTGCGCTGCCTCAACCTGCTCGAGCCGATCGAGAGCGGCCGCATCCTGTTCGAGGGTGACGATATCGCCCAGGCGCCGAAGTCGCGGGCGCCCGCCATCCGCCAGCGGATCGGCATGGTGTTCCAGAATTTCGAGCTGTTCCAGCATCTCTCGGCCCGCGAAAACGTCGCGCTGGCACCGATCAAGGTGAAGGGCGAGAACCGGGCAGCGGCCCTCGAGCGCGCCCAGCAATTGCTCGCCAAGGTGCATTTGCCGGACAAGGGCGACGCCTTTCCCGACGAGCTCTCCGGCGGCCAGCAGCAGCGGGTCGCCATCGCCCGGGCGCTGGCGATGGAGCCGGCGCTGATGCTCTATGACGAGCCGACCAGCGCGCTCGATCCGGAAACCGTCGGCGAAGTGCTGCAGGTGATGCAGGAACTGGCGGAAGAGGGCCGGACCAGCATCGTGGTGACCCATGAAATGGGTTTCGCCCGGCGCGCCGCCGACCGCGTGATGTTCATGGATGGCGGGCTGGTGGTGCACGAGGCCCCGCCGGCGGATTTCTTCTCGCCCGATGCCGCGGTGCCCGAGCGGCTCGCGCGGTTCCTCGGACGGCTCTCCCACTGATGCATGAGACTGTGATGATGGATGTGGCCCGCCTCGTCTCCCGGCTCGACCGCCTGGTCGGTTTCGACACCCAGAACCCGCCCGGCGCGCGCGAGGCAGCTTGCGCCGACTGGGTCGCGGCCGAACTTCGCGCCATGGGTTTCGATGTCGTGATCGACGCCTTCGACGCGGGCCGCGCCAATGTCGTGGCGACGCTCGCCAATGGCGCGGGGCCTTGCTTCGCCTTCAACACCCATATGGATGTCGTGCCTGTGGGCGCGGGCTGGACGAGCGATCCCCTGAGCCTGCGTGACGCCGGCGACCGGCTCTACGGGCGCGGCGCCTGCGACGCCAAGGGGCCGCTGGCGGCCATGCTCGAGGCGGTCGAATTGCTCGCCGCCGATCGCTCCGGCTGGCGCGGCACGCTGATGGCGGTCTTCGTCGCCGACGAGGAAGCCTCGTCGCGCGGCGCCAGGCGTTATGCCGCCACCCGCCCGGCGATCGACCATGTCGTGGTCGGCGAGCCGAGCGGCAATGCGCCGATCATCGCCCATAAGGGCAGCTTGCGCCCGCTGGTGCGGATCGAAGGCCGCACCGCCCATTCCGGCACGCCCGATCTCGGCCTCAACGCCATCTATGAGGCGGGCCGGCTCCTGCCGCGCATCGCCAGGGCGCATGAGGCGCTGAAGGCCAAGAAACATCCCCTGATCGGCGCGCCGAGCCTGACGGTGACCCGTGCCCAGGCCGGGGTCGCCGACAATGTGGTGCCCGATGCCTGCGACCTCTTGCTCGACCGGCGCCTGATCCCCGGCGAAAGCGAGGCCGAGGCGGTGGCCGGGATCCAGGCGCTGCTCGATACGGCCAAGGCGGAGGACGGCATATCGAGCCGCATTGTCGAGCTCAGGCCGACCACCGGTGGCGCCGCCGATACGCCGCCTGATCATCCGGTCGTGCTGGCGGCGATCGCCGCCGGGCGCCGGCATGGCGTCGCCGATCCGAGCCCGATCGGCTTTCAGGGAGCCTGCGACTTCGTCCACTTTCGCGAGGCGGGCGCGCAGGGCGTGGTGCTCGGCCCCGGCGATCTGGCGGTTGCCCACAAGCCTGACGAATTCGTGCCGCGGGCGGAGCTCGAAGCCGCGGCCCTGATCTATCGCGATATCGCCGCGACCATGCTGGCCCGGTCATGACCATCAGGCGCATTCGGCTCGTCAGGCTGACGCTCGGCTATTCCGGTGGCCTCGTGCTGCATACGGCCAGTTCCGGCGCGGTGCCGACCTTGAGCGAAATTCGTCTGCTGGTCGAACAGGACGGCGAGCTGATCGCGCTCGGCTCGACCCGCAGCAACATTGCCTATCTGAGCGGCTTGCCGGCCGAGACGGTCGAGGCGCAGATCCTGGCCGCCGCGCGCAAGCTCGACTGGTCGGCGCCTCCGGAAGATCTGGCCGGCCAGCTCGATACGCGCTTCCCTGGCTCGCCGGCGCCCGTCCGCATGCTGTTCGAAATGGCCGCCGCCGACGCCTCGGCGCGCGCGAAGGGCCTGCCGCTGGCGACCTGGCTCGGCGCCGCGCCGGCCGCCGGTCTCGCCGTGACCGACACCAACCAGACCTTGTTCTGGCAGGACGATGCGAGCCTGATCGAGCGCGCCGAGGCCTATGCCGCGCGCGGCTTCCTGCAGCTGAAACTGCGCATCGGCATAACCGCCTTCGACGACGACCTGCGCCGTCTCGCGCTGTTGCGCGCCCATCTTGGCCCGGCCGCGCGCCTGTCGGTCGACGCCAACGGCCAATGGGACATGGCCGCGGCGCCGGCACGGCTGGAGGCGCTGGCGCGTCTCGGCATCGAATATGTCGAGCAACCCCTGCCGGCGGGCGATTGGGAGGCGACGGCACGGATCGCGGCGGTCTCGCCGGTTCCGATCATGCTCGATGAATCGCTGTCGTCTTTCGCCGCTGTCGAGCAGCTGGCCGCGACCCGGGCGGCGCCGCTCGCCCATCTGAAGCTTGCCAAGCTCGGCGGGCTCGACCGCATGATGGCGGCCGGGCGCTGTCTCTCGGCTGCGGGCATCGGCGTCATGATCGGCCAGATGAACGAAGGTGTCGTCTCGACGCTGGCCGCAGCCCATGCGGCTTTGGCGCTTGGCGCGTCGCTGCGGGAGCTCTACGGCGCCGACCATCTGACCGGCGATCCGGCTACGCCCGCGCCGCGTTATTCCGACGGCCTGCTGCATCTGCCCGGCGGCCCGGGCCTCGGCCTCGTCGGCCATCCCATCCCATCCAACGAAACCCCTCTCTGGGACAAGACGCTATGACCAGCACGACAGCGACGGCCGGCCTGACACGCGGTGTGGAATCGGCCTTTCCGGCGGCCGAATATGAAGCGCGCCTGGCCAAGGCGCGGGCCGGCCTCGCCGAGCGCGGCCTGGATGCCGCGGTGTTCACCGGCCCGGAGAATATCTTCTATCTCACCGGCCAGCAGACGCCCGGCTATTACACCTTCCAGTGTCTGGTCCTGCCGGCGCGCGGCGAGCCCTTATTCCTGCTGCGCCAGCTGGAAGTGACCAACTTCCTGCGCAACACCTATATCGCCGAATACGAAGCTTATGGCGACGGCACCCGGCCGGCCGAACTGGTCGTCGATGCCCTGACCAGGCACGGCCTGACGTCTAAGCGCATCGCCATCGAGAAGGGCGGCTGGTTCCTGCCGATCGCCTTCTACGAAGCGCTCTCGGCGGTCCTGCCGAAGCTTGAGGATGCCACCGGCATCGTCGAGGCCATGCGCCGGGTGAAATCGCCAGCCGAGATCGCCAAGATCGAGGAAGCGGTCAGGCATGCCGATGCCGGCATCCAGGCGGGCATCGCCGCGGTTGGTGCCGGCGTCACCGAGAACGACCTGGTCGCCGAGATGATGCATGCCGCGATCAAGGCCGGCGCCGAATATATGGGCATGGAGCCGCTGGTCTCCTCCGGCCCCCGTTCCGGCGTGCCGCATGCCACCTGGCGCCGGCGCAGGCTCGAACCCGGCGATGCCGTGTTCATGGAAATGTCCGGTTGTTTCGACCGCTACCATTCCGGCCTGATGCGCACCGCCTGGGTCGGCGAGCCGCCGAAGCTCGCCCGTGAGATGGAACAGGTGGTGCTCGGTGCCCTCGATGCGGCGATCGCGGCGGCAAAGCCAGGTGCGACCTGCGCCGCCCCCCATATCGCGGCCCAGCGCGTCATCGACGATGCCGGCATGACCGAGCGCTATCGCAAGCGCACCGGCTACAGCCTCGGCATTTCCTTCGCACCCGACTGGGGCGAATGGCAGGTGGCGAGCCTGCACGACACGGTCGACCTGCCGCTCGTGCCGGGCATGTGTTTCCACGTGGTGCCGGCCCTGCGCGAATATGGCGTGTTCACCATCGGCATCAGCGAATCCATCTGCATCACCGAAACGGGCGCGCGGATCATGGGCGCCACACCGCGGACGATCAGGGTCGCCTAGCGGCGGGTTTCGGGAGGCCGACGGACTCACATACGTCACCCCCGGCGAGCGAAGCGAGGGAAGGGGGTCCAGGAGTTGCCGAGCACGACCTCGACATAGCGAGATCGCGCCGAAATGTGCACTGAGCGCGCGGCCTGTCGACTCCTGGACCCCCTTCCCCTCGGCTTCGCCTCGGCCGGGGGTGACGTAGAGAATGTCGACGGCCGGACGATCCATTGCGGCCGCGCTCGCTCGCGCCCTGCGACATGTTGGCGCATATCTCCTCAGGCAATTTGGCATGACCGTTCGGCTTGCCACGCCCCTCCCTGGACCTATTCTGAACTCCGATAGCTGACGCCGCCCCGCGTTCTCCGGAACGCTTCTGCGTTCCTCGGAACCTTTCAGATGGCCGGACGCGATATCAAGGCAAGCCTGACCCGCCGGCACATGCTGGCTTCCACGGTGAGCTTCCTCGCCATGGCGGCATCGAGCGGGGCCGGTGCCCGGGTGATCGCCGGCGGCGTGCCCTGGGCGCCGAACGCCGCCTCGCCCCCGATCCCTGTCGTTCCCGGCGGCTGGCTCTTCCTGACCGGTCCGGAGGCCGCGACCATCGAGGCGATCGTCGAGCGCCTGATCCCGGCCGACGAACTCGGGCCGAGCGGCAAGGATGCCGGCTGCGCCGTGTTCATCGACCGCCAGCTCGCCGGACCCTATGGCGGCGCCGAAATGCTTTACATGCGGCCGCCCTTCGTCAAGGTCGCGCCGGAATTCGGCATCCAGTCCGAGCTGCCGCCGGCCGCGCAATACCGGGTCGGCCTGAAGGCGCTGGACACCTATTGCCGGACGAGCTTTAGCAAGCCCTTTGCCGACTTGCCGCCGGCCCAGCGCGACGAGGTGCTGACCGCGCTGGAAAAGGGCGGCATCACGCTCGACGGCATCGAGGCGCGCGCTTTCTTCAACCTGGTCCACCAGAACACCATGGAAGGGTTCTTCGCGGATCCGATCTATGGCGGCAACCGCGACATGGCGGGCTGGAAGCTGATCGGCTTTCCCGGCGCCCGCTACGATTACCGCGACCATATCGACAAGCCCAACCAACCCTATCCCTTGCCTCCGGTCGGCCTTCAGGGCCGGCCCGGATGGACACCGGCCCGCTGATCATTCCGCCATCGCAGGCGGCGTTCCGGCGCCCGGCCGCATGATGAAGAGGACTGTGAGATGGCGCGAAAACTGCCCGTCAAGGACGTCGTCATCATCGGGCTGGGCTGGACCGGATCGCTGCTGGCGCATGAACTGACCGATGCCGGGCTCGACGTCGTCGCCATCGAACGCGGCCCCTGGCGCGATACCGCCACCGACTTCGCGCCGACCCAGGATCCCGACGAATTGCGTTACGCGGTCCGGCTCGACCTGTTCCTGCGCCCGGCCCAGGAAACCTTCACCCTGCGCCATAACCTGATGGCGACGGCGGCGCCGATCCGCTGGTTCGGCGCCTTCATCGTCGGCAATGGGGTGGGCGGCGCCGGCGTCCACTGGAACGGCCAGACCTGGCGCTTCCTGGAGAGCGATTTCGTCCTGAAGAGCCATCTGACGGAGCGTTATGGCGCAAGCGCCCTGCCCGAGGACATGACGATCCAGGACTGGGGCGTCACCTATGCCGAGCTGGAGCCCTTCTACGACAAGTTCGAGCGCATCGCCGGCGTCTCCGGCAAGGCCGGCAACATCAAGGGACAGAAGCAGCCGGGCGGCAATCATTTCGAAGGGCCGCGCGCGAGCGAATATCCGCTGCCGCCCTTGAAGGAGAGCGCCGCCACCGCCCTGTTCGGCCAGGCGGCGCGCAATATGGGCTACAACACCTTCATCCGGCCGGCGGCCAATACGTCGGAGGCCTATACCAACCCGCTCGGCATCACCATGGGGCCCTGCACCTATTGCGGCTTCTGCGAGCGTTTCGGCTGCGGCAATTATTCCAAGGGCAGCCCGCAGACCTGCGTGCTGCCGGTGCTGATGCGCAAATCCAATTTCACCTTGCGCAGCGACAGCGAGGTGCTGCGCATCAACAAGGACGCTTCCGGCAAGGTGGCGACCGGGGTGACCTTCGTCGATGCCAGCGGCGAGGAGTTCGAGCAGCCGGCGGCGCTGGTCCTGGTCTGCGCCTATGGCCTGCACAATGTCCGGATGATGCTCCTGTCGGGCATCGGCAAACCCTATGATCCCAAAACCGGCGAGGGCACGGTCGGGCGCAACTATGCCTATCAGTCGGCCGGCGGCGCCGGCCTGCTGTTCGAGGGCAAGACCTTCAACCCGTTCATCGGGGCGGGCTCGCTCGGCACGGCCATCGACGACTTCAACGGCGACAATTTCGACCATACGGGCCTGGGCTTCCTCGGCGGCGCCAGCATTACCTGCGCCAATACCCATGGCCGGCCGATCGCCTCCTCCGCCAATGGCCTGGCCGGCGGCCCGCGCTGGGGCTCGGCCTGGAAGAAGCAGCTGACCGCGACCTACCAGAACGCCACCGCCGTCGGCGGCCAGGGCAGCGTCTACAGCTATCGCGACCGCTATCTCGACCTCGACCCGACCTATACCGACCGCTTCGGCCGGCCGCTTTTGCGCATGACCTTCGACTGGCACGACAACGAGAAGAAGATGACGCGCTACATCGCCCAGCGCTGCGGCGAGATCGGCAAGGCGATGGGTGCCAAGACCATCCGGACCAGTTCGCTGCCCGAGCATTTCAACGTCGTGCCCTATCAGAGCACGCACAATACCGGCGGCGCCATCATGGGCTCGGACCCCAGGACCAGCGCGGTCAACCGCTACCTGCAGAGCTGGGACGTGCACAATGTCTTCGTCTTCGGCGCCTCCGCCTTCCCGCAGAATGCCGGCTACAACCCGACCGGCACGGTCGGCGCCCTGGCGCTCTGGGCGGCGGATGCCATCCGCACGCGATATCTGAAGGATCCCGGCCCCCTGGTACAGGTGTGACGACGATGAAACGCGCACCCGCCGTCCTCGGTCTTCTCGCCGGTCTTCTGGGCCTGGGGTCGACCGGCTCGCACGCCGCCGAACAGGACTTTGTCACCATCCAGCGCGGCCGCTATCTCGCCACCGTGGGCGACTGCATCTCCTGTCACACCGCGCCGGGCGGCATTCCCTTTGCCGGCGGCCGGCCGCTCGAGACGCCTTTCGGCACGCTGGTGACGCCCAACCTGACGCCGGATCCGGCGACCGGGCTCGGCAATTGGACCGATGCGGAGTTCCTGCGCGCCATGCGCGAGGGCATTGGCCGCGGCGGCAAGCGGCTCTATCCGGCGTTGCCCTACAGCTATTACACCAAGGCGACCCGCGACGACCTCCTGGCGATCAAGGCCTATCTCGCCACCCTCAATCCGGTGGTCAATCCGGTCCAGGTCAACCAGCTGCCCTTCCCGTTCAGCATCCGCTTCTCCATGTGGGGCTGGAACATGCTGTTCTTCACGCCGGGCGAATATCGCGCGGTCGCGGCCAAATCGGCGGAATGGAACCGCGGCGCCTATCTGGTCGAGGGGCTCGGCCATTGCGGCGCCTGCCATACGCCGCGCAATTCGCTCGGCGGCGAGAACACCACCGCGGCCTTTTCCGGCGGCACGCTGATCGGCTGGCACGCGCCCAATCTCGGCCGCGACCTGCGCACCGGCATCGGCGGCTGGTCGGCGGAAGACATCGTCGAATATCTCAAGACCGGCCGCAACCAGCGCAGCGCCGCCTCCGGACCGATGGCCGAGGTCGTCTATTTCTCGACCCAGCACATGACCGATGCCGATCTGAAGGCGATCGCCACCTATCTGAAGGACCTGCCGGCGGTCACCCCGGCGGTGTCGGCCGCGCCTCCGCTGGCCGAGACCGATCCGGTGATGGTGGCCGGCAAGGCGATCTATCTCGACAATTGTTCGGCCTGCCATGTTTCGTCAGGCGCCGGCGTGCCGCGCATGTTCCCCGCGCTCCGCGGCAATGCCGTGGTGCAGGCACCCGACGGCTCGACCCTGGTCCGGGTGATCACGCAAGGGGTCCGTGCGGCCTCCACCGCCACGGCGCCGACCGCGCCGGCCATGCCGCCCTTCGATTGGAAGCTGAACGACGAGCAGACTGCGGCGGTGCTGACCTATATCCGCAATGCTTGGGGCAATGCCGCGCCGGCGGTCTCGCCCTCGCTGGTCTCGTCCTTGAAGCGCAATCTCAGCCCTGATGGCGCGACGCCATAGGGGCAAGTACAGGCCCCATTGAAGCGCTGCATCAAGGTCGGCCGTCCTTCGAGGCTCGCAAGAGCTCGCACCTCAGGATGAGGTGGGTAGTTGAACCGCAAGAACGTTGCTCATGAAGTGTTGAGCGCGCCGCGCATTCACCGCCATTACTGCAATATTCTAGGGTCCTCATCCTGAGGTGCGAGCTCTTGCGAGCCTCGAAGGACGAATAACCTCTGTGCAGGATCGCTCGATTATTCAGTCTGAGATGGTCACGCACGAGCACCCATCAGATATAGGGCCGCCGCTCGTGCTGCAGGAAGCCAGGCGTTGCCGTGTCCGGCTCGGACAGGGACGCCCCGCGCAGGCCGGCCGGCGGATCGATCGCCGCGGTCCATTCGGGCAGAGCCTGTTCTATCGTCGCGAGCTTGGCCGGCACCGGGCCGGATTGGGTCGCCTGCCAGCGCCGGATCAGCGCCTTCATCGCCTCCGGCCCTTCGCGGCGGATGACCGAGGGCGCGCAGCCGAATGTGGCGCGGAACAGCCGGTTGAAATGCGAAATGTCGGAAAAGCCGCTCTCGGTCGCGACGATGGTGATGGTCTTGTCGGAATTGGCCAAGAGCCACAGGCCGTAGAAGACCCGGAGGTCGCGCGAGAATTCCTGGATGCTCTTGCCGACGACCTTGCGAAAGACCCGTTCGAGCTGGCGCTTCGACAGGCCGACGGTATGGGCGATGTCGTCGACCTTTTGCGGCGTGCTGAGGTTCTGCTCGATCAGCAGCATGGCGCGGCGCACCCTGACATCGTCGACCGCGCCGGCGCTCGGCGGCTGCGGCTGGGCGCCGGCGGCGGGACGCGCCTTGTCGGTGACCATGATGTGCAGGCTCTTCTGCGCCCGGCCGGGCCCGAGATGCCGTTCGACCATCCAGGCGCCGAGATCGAGCGCCGCCAGTCCCCCGGCGCAGGTGATGAACGGGCCATCCTCGACGAACAGCTGGTCGGCCACCGGCACCATGTCGCCATAACGGTCGATCAGGTCGGGCAGGTGATACCAGCTGACGCAGCATTTGCGGCCGCGCATCAGCTGGGCCTCGGCGAGCGCGAAGCTGCCGGTGCAGACGCCGGCGATCGAAACCCCCTTGGCGGCGGCCTGGCGCAGGAAGTCGAGCGTCTTGGGATGATAGGTCGTGCCGCGGTCGATCAGCCCGCCGACCACCACGATATAGTCGAAGCGCTCGGGCCGGTCGAAGGTCTCCCAGGGCAGGACCTGCAGGCCGCAGCTTGCCGCGATCGGTGAGAGATCGGGCGCCAGCACACTCCAGGAGCAGCGTTCGGGCCGGCTCCGGTCGCCCTCGTCGGCGGCCAGCCGCAGCAGGTCCATGATCGACGAGAAGGCGATCAGCGTGAAATTGGGCAAGAGCACGAAGCCGACCGACAGCTGGCGCCGCGGCGCCTTGGCCGATGCGTGACCGCGATGATGACCCAGCTCTGCCATGCGTCCTCCGGAATGGTCGCGCTCGGGCGAGCCTATCAGTCCGGGAAACAACAGCAAAGATCGGGCCAATTATTGGTTCTCGACAGCGGTCGGGCGGGTCAATGGGCACCACCGAAATAGGCGCGCTGCACCTCAGCGTCGGCCATGAGGACCTCGGGCGTGCCGTGCACGACGATGCGCCCCTGCGACAGCACATAGCCGTAATGGGCGATCGCCAGCGTCTGATTGACGTTCTGCTCGACCAGCAGGACCGTCACGCCGGTTTCGTTGATCCGCCGGATGACGTTGAAATTTTCCTGCACGAACAAGGGCGACAGGCCGAGCGAGGGCTCGTCGACGACCAGCAGCTTCGGTTCTGTCATCAGGCCGCGGCCGATCGAGACCATGGCCTGTTCGCCGCCCGACATGGTGCCGGCAAGCTGTTTGGCGCGCTCGCCGAGCCGGGGAAAGGTCTCGAACACCTTGTCCATGCGCGCCCGGATGATCTTCTCGGAGGCGACCCGATAGGCGCCCAGTCTGAGATTCTCTTCCACCGTCATCTTGGCGAAGATGCGCCGGCCCTCGGGAATGCAGGCAATGCCGAGGCCGACGATCTCGTGGGTCTGCAGGCTGTCGAGCGTCTGCCCGTCAAAGGCGATCGAGCCGGAGCGCGGCGGCGTCAGGCGCAGGATCGAGCGGATCAGCGTCGACTTGCCGGCACCGTTCGAGCCGAGAATGCAGGTGATGCGCCCCGGCGCGACCTCGATCGACAGGCCGGAAAGCACATCGGCCCGGTCATAGGCGGTGTAGATGTCGTTGACTGTCAGCCGCCCGGTCATGATTGCCCCAGATAGGCTTCGCGCACGACCGGATCCGCGGCGACGTCGCGGAACCGGCCTTCGCAGATCTTCTTGCCGTAATTGAGCACCACGCAGCGGTCGGTGACCCGCTCGATCAGCCCCATTTCGTGCTCGACGATGATGATGGTGAGGTCGCCGAGCGAGCGGCGCACGCCGAGGATCTCATCCATCAGCTGGTCGGTCTCGTCATGGGTCATGCCGGCGGAGGGCTCGTCGAGCAGCACCAGTTTCGGCCGGCCGATCAGGGCGCGGCAGATCTCGACCCGGCGGCGGTCGATCATGCCGAGCGAAATCGCCGGCTCGAACAGCTTGTCGGCGAGCGTCGGGCTGAACACGTGCAGGAGCTCGCGCGCCTCGGCCGCCATCGTGCGGGCTTCCGCTGCGAAGGCCTTGCGGCGGAACAGGTTGTGCCAGAGCCCGCTGTTGAGGCGCCCCTGCGCGCCGAGCGCGATATTGTCGAACACCGACAAGGGCAGGCAGAGGCGCGAGCGCTGGAAGGTGCGGGCAAGGCCATGGGCCGAGAGGTCCTGGGCCTGGGCGCGGGTGACGTCGACGCCGTCGAGGCGGATCGCGCCGGCGCTCGCCGCATAGACGCCGCTGACCACGTTGAAGAAGGTGGTCTTGCCCGAGCCGTTGGGGCCGATCAGCCCCAGCACTTCGCCGCGGCCGACATCGATGTCGAGTTCGTTGAGCGCCATCAGCCCGCCGAAGCGCACGGACAGGCCGCGGCATTCGAGCAGCTTTGCCGGATGGGCCGGTGCCTGACGCGCAGTCATGACCGGGCCTCCAGGCGAAGCTTGCGCACCCGCCGCGCCACCAGCCCGCCGGGCCGGGCGATCAGGATGACGATGACCAGGAGTGCGTAGAGCAGCAGCCGGTATTCCTGGATGAATTGCAGCTTCTCCGGCAGCAGCACCACGATGAGGGCCGCCGGCAGCACGCCCCAGCGATTGCCGATGCCGCCGAGAATGACGATCGACACCATGACCAGCGAGTCGGCGAAGGTGAAATTGCTGGGCGCGATGAAGCCGGTCATCTTGGCATAGACCGCGCCCATCACGCCGGCGAGGAAATTGCCGAGCGTGAAGGCCAGGATCTTCCAGCGGCCGATCTTCAGGCCGAACACCGAGGCCGCGGTTTCGTCGAGCCGGACGGCATCGAACCAGATGCCGATCCAGGAGCGGTCGATCAGGCCGGCCAGCAGCATGGCGAGCGCCGCCAGCGCGCCGGTGAGCAGCACGTAATTGGCGTAGAACGAGATGGTGAAGCCGGCAATGTGCAGGTCTTCGGAGAAATCCCAGCCGAACAGGTTGATGCCGGGGATCTTCAGGCCCTGCGGCCCGCCGAGCAATTCGTTGGCCTCGAGGAAGACGTTGAACATCACGCCGAAGGCGAGCGTCGTCAGCGCCGCGTAATGGCCGCGGGTGCGCAGCACCGGCAGCACCAGCAGCGAGCCGATGGCGACCGCCACCAGGCCGCCGGCGATGAGCACGACCGGATCGGGCAGGCCGCCCGTCTGGCCGAGCATGGCGGCGGTATAGCCGCCGGTGCCGACAAAGGCGGCGGCGGCGAAATTGGTCAGGCCGGCATAACCCATCTGAATGGTCAGGCCGACGCAGACGGTGGCGTAGATCAGCACGGTGGCGAGCATCAAGAGGCCGAAATTGTCGTCCCGGAGCACGAACAGCACCGCAAGCGTCGCGGCGGCGATGAGACCGCGCAGCAGCCAGGGATGGTCGGAGGCGGCGGCTTCGGTTGCCGCCACGCCACCGAAGCGTGCCGCGGCGAGGCAGAGGGCGGCGATCGCCGCGAGCGCCAGGCCGAGCAGTTTCTGGTTCTCGATCAGCACCAGCACGGTGAGCGCCGTGGCCGCGAAGGCGATCGCCACCACCAGCGGCCAGCGGGCGGCGGGCAGGCCGGCCCGGCCGGGGCGGGAGGGTTCGCCGGCACGGATGGCGGGATCGCCGGCCAGATGGCCGGCACGGCCGGTTTGGGACAGATCGGTCATACCCGTTCGCTCCCGCGTTCGGCGAGCAGCCCGGTCGGCCGCCAGGTGATCAGCACGATGACCAGGACGAAAGCGAAGACGTTCTTGTAGTCGCTCATCGAGGGCATGACCGCGACCACGAAGGTCTGCAGGCCGGCGAACAGATAGCCGCCGATAATGGCGCCCCAGATATTGCCGAGGCCGCCGACG
Organism: Hyphomicrobiales bacterium; assembly: GCA_017304475.1. Classification (GTDB taxonomy): domain Bacteria; phylum Pseudomonadota; class Alphaproteobacteria; order Rhizobiales; family Phreatobacteraceae; genus Phreatobacter. The sequence continues at coordinate 137,548 of JAFKKV010000024.1, forward strand.
ATCGCCGCGCTGAAGCCGATGACCGCGAGCAAGAGGCCCATGCCGTAATTGATCTCGCTGTAATAGAGCCCGTAGATCGTGCCGGCGAAGCCGGCCGTCACGGAACCGAGCGCGAAGGTCAGCGGAATGACCCGCGCATAATTGATGCCCATGGTGCGGGCCGTCTCGACATCCTCGGCCACGGCCCGCATGGCGAGGCCGAAGCGTGTGCGGTTGATGATCCAGTGCACCACCGCGATCGAGGCGATGCCGGCGATCATCAGGATCAGCCCGTCATTGCGCACGAAGACATTGCCGACATTGAAGCCGCCCGACGGCAAGAGCTCCGGGAAGCGCTGGGGATTGGTTCCGTTGGGAAAGAACAGCCGGATCGCCTCGCGCAGAAGCGTGCCGACCATCATGGTCATCAGGAGCATGTTGAGCGGCGGCGCGTTGCGCAGCGGCATGATCAGGAAATGCGAGATGCCGGCGCCGACCACGGCCGACAGCAGCATGGCCGCCGCGAAGACCGCGATCAGCTGGATGCCGACCGGCAATCCCAGCGCATGGGTGGCCCAGGCGGCGACCAGGCCGCCGAAGGCGCCGAGGGTGAGCACGTCGCCATGGGAGAACTTGATGACGTTCATCACCCCGAAGAAGATGGTGAACCCCATGGCCACCAGGCCATAGATAGTGCCCTGCATCAGGCCATTGAGCAGGTGCTGGCCGATCATGCCCATGGGAGCATCCTTGGCTTCAAGATGTCCGGAAGGGCTCAGGGCAGGTTTTTCAGGCGACGCTTGCCGCTGGCATATTCGCTGTCTTCCCAGACCACCCACTTGCCGTCCTGCACGACATATTTGGTGGTCAGCGGCGTGATGTTCTGCCCGTGATCGTCGAAATTGATCGGGCCGACGATGGAGGGCCGGTCCTTCACGTCGCCGAGCGCCGCGGTCACCTTGGCGCGGTCCGGGCCGGTCTTCTCGATGGTCTCCAGCACCAGGCGGGTCGCGACATAAGCGAAGGGACCATAGGCTTCCGGCGGGTCGCGATAGCCGGCGGCGGCGTAATTGTCGGTGAAGAACTTGCCGCCCGGCATGCGCGAGATCGGCGGGCTGTCGAAGAAGGTCAGCGTGCCCTCGGCGAGCTCCGGCCCGACGGCGGCGATGAAGGCGTCGCCCATGATGCCGGAATTGCCCTCGAACTGTGCGACGATGCCGAGCTTTTCCATTTGCGTGCGCAGGCGCGCGCCGAGCGGTGTCAGGCCGCCGAAATAGATCACCTCGGGCTTCAGCTCCTTGATCTTGGTCAGCTCGGCCGAGAGGTCCTGTTGGTCCGGCGGCACGGCGAAGGTGCCGAGGATCTCGTTGCCGTTCTCCAGGGTGAATTGGGAGAAATACTTGTTCATCGACTTGCCGTAGTCGGTCGAGTCGACGAAGGAGACGAATTTCTTGTAGCCGCGCTGCTTCATGAACTCGGCGCCGACGCGGTTCTGGCCGATCAGGATGCCGCTGACCCGGTGCACTTCCGGATATTTCTTGGCATAGGTGATCTCCGGCAGCACCGCGGCCCAGACCACCATGGGCAGCTTGAAGCGGTTGAAGATGTCGACGGTGGCGATGGCGGTCGCCGAGCAATAATGCGGGATCGCCGCGATGATCGACCGATCGGAGGCGATCTTGGTGACCACCTGCACGCCGACATTCGGCTTGCACTCGTCGTCGAGCACCACCAGCTCGTATTCATATTTGCTCGCCGGATCGGCGTTCATCAGCTTGACCGCGAGCTCGGCCGAATTGCGCCCGCCGATGCCGTGCGGCGACAAGGCGCCGGTCAAGGGCCCGACAAAGGCGATCTTGACCTTGTCCTTGGCAAAAGCCTGGTCGGCACCGCGGGCGAGCTGCAGCACGCCGGATGCGGCAAGCGCGGTGAAGGTCCGCTTCGTCATCGTCGCCATGGTTCATCTCCGGAAGTTATTTTTGTCCTCGAACGTTAGGCGGCGGGCGAAACGCCAAGCTAGGACGCAAGGGCGCTCGGGCTTGAACGAATGCGTCATCTCCGATCGGGCGCGGGAAGAGAAGATTGCCGCTGTGCGCCGCGCCTGTCCCAGTGTCATGGCGCAATCGTCCTATCGGCTTGCGCCGCTCCGGCCGAACAATCGGATCATATCATGCCGGGCCGCACGGGACGGGTTGCGCGCCGCCACCGCCGATGCCAGCGCCAGCGAGCAAGAAGGAATAAGGCCATGTCCTCGGAGCTGCACCAGAAGTCTGTCGTCATCGACGGCCTGATCATTTCCGATTTCGGCCGGCCGGTCTTCGAGGACATGCGGCGCGGCGGCCTGACCGCGGCCAATTGCACCTGCTGCGTCTGGGAAGGCTTCACCGAGACCATGCGCAACGTCATGCGCTGGAAGGCCTGGTTCCGCGAGCATGGCGACATCATCAGCCAGATCTACACGACCGCCGACATCCTGAAGGCCAAGGCCGAAGGCAAGACCGGCATCATTCTCGGCTGGCAGAACATTACCGGCATCGAGGACCAGATCGGCTATCTCGGCCTGTTCAAGGAACTGGGCATCGGCATCATCCAGATGGCCTATAACACCCAGAACCTGGTGGGCACCGGCTGCTACGAGACGAAAGACGGCGGCCTGTCGGATTTCGGCCGCGAGGTGGTCGCCGAGATGAACCGGCTCGGCATTCTCTGCGATCTCTCCCATGTCGGCGCCCAGACCAGCACGGACGTCATCCTCGCCTCCAAGCAGCCGGTCGCCTATTCGCATTGCCTTCCGGCGGGCCTGAAGGCGCATCCGCGCAACAAGAGCGACGAGCAGCTGAAATTCATCGTCGACCACGGCGGCTTCGTCGGCGTCACGATGTTCCCGCCCTTCCTGAAGCGCGGGCCGGCGGCCAATGTCGACGATTATGTCGAGGCGATCGAATATGTCATCGACATCTGCGGCGAGGGCAATGTCGGCATCGGCACCGATTTCACCCAGGGCTACGGTCAGGAATTCTTCGACTGGATCACTCATGACAAGGGTTATGCCCGCCGCCTGACCAATTTCGGTGAGGTCATCAACCCGGAAGGCCTGCGCACCATCGGCGAATGGCCGAACCTGACCGCGGCCATGGAGCGGCGCGGCTGGTCGACCGGCCGGATCGAGGCGGTGATCGGCCAGAACTGGTTCAACCTGCTCAAGACCGTCTGGGGAGCCTGAGCCATGGGCAAGCCGGCGATCGATATCCAGGTCGACGACGTGACCGGCCGCTGGTCGGTCGACGCACTGCCGATGATCCTGGTGCCGCAGCACTTCTTCCTCAACAACCACTATGCGGTCGAGGCGGCGCTCGGCCCGGAGAAGCTCGAGGAGATCCTCCGGCCCGCCGGTCATCGCTCGGCCTATTTCTGGTGCGAGAAGGAAGCCGCCCATCACGGCATGGGCGGCGTCGAGGTGTTCCATCACTACATGAAGCGGATCACCCAGCGCGGCTGGGGCCAGTTCGACGTGCTCGACCTCGATCCCGAGGCCGGCACCGCCCATGTCCGCCTGAACAATTCGGCCATGGTCGACGAGGCCCGCCGGAAGAGCGGCCGCAAGGTCTGCTACATGTTCGCGGCCTGGCTCGAAGGTTCGCTCGAATATGTCGCGGCCAGCGCCGGCCGCAAGCAGCGGCTGAAGGCTCGCGAGGTCTATTGCGCGGCGGAAGGCCAGCACGATCACTGCCTGTTCGAGGTCCTGCCGCAGCCGTGAGGCCGGCCGGCGCTTGAACGAAAAGGCCGCCTGACGCGTCCACATGTCGCTTCCGTCCCAGCGCCAAGGCTGTCTCGTGCTCGCCGGAAGACGGCGGCCGGGCCAGCATGGTCCATCCTCACCGGAACCGCTCCGATGCAGAACTATTCGGCCCTTTCCCTGTTTCGCCGCGCGCTCGGCGGCCATGCCGGCTGGCAGCGGCAATGGCGCTCGCCCGAGCCCAAGGCCGAATATGACGTGGTCATTGTCGGCGCCGGCGGCCATGGCCTGGCCTGCGCCTATTATCTCGCCAAGGAGCACGGCATCACCAATGTCGCGGTGGTCGAGCGCGGCTGGCTCGGCGGCGGCAATACCGGCCGCAACACCACGATCATCCGCTCCAATTACCTGTTCGACGAGAGCGCCGCGCTCTACGAACACGCACTGAAGCTGTGGGAAGGCCTGTCCCAGGACCTCAACTACAACGTCATGTATTCGCCGCGCGGCGTCTTGATGCTCGCCCACAACATTCACGACGTGCAGAGCTTCAAGCGCCACGTCCATGCCAACCGGCTGAACGGCATCGACAATGAGTGGCTGACGGCGGAGGAATGCAAGGAGTTCTGCCCGGCGCTCAATATCGGCCCGGGCATGCGCTATCCGATCCTCGGCGGCGCCTTGCAGCGGCGCGGCGGCACGGCGCGCCATGACGCGGTCGCCTGGGGTTATGCCCGCGCCGCCGATGCGCGCGGCGTCGACATCATCGAGAATTGCGAGGTCACCGGTATCCGGCGGGCCCCAAACGGCGCGGTCGAAGGCGTCGAGACCAGCCGCGGTTTCATCCGGACGAAGAAGATCGGCGTCTCCGCCGCCGGCCATACCAGCGTCGTCATGGACCAGGCCGGCGTGCGCCTGCCGCTGGAAAGCTATCCGCTGCAGGCGCTGGTCTCCGAACCGGTCAAGCCGGCCTTTCCCTGCGTGGTCATGTCCAACACCATCCACGCCTATATCTCGCAGTCGGACAAGGGCGAGATGGTGATCGGCGCCGGCACCGACGCCTATACCTCCTATTCGCAGCGCGGCGCGCTGCACATCACCACCCATACGCTGGACGCCATTTGCGAGTTGGTGCCGATGTTTCGCCGGCTTCGCATGTTGCGCAACTGGGGCGGCATCGTCGACGTCACGCCGGATCGCTCGCCGATCCTCGCCAAGACCCCGGTGCCGGGCCTCTATGTCAATTGCGGCTGGGGCACCGGCGGCTTCAAGGCGACGCCTGGCGCCGGCCATGTCTTCGCCTGGACCATCGCCAGGGACGAGCCGCATCCGATCAATGCGCCCTTCACCATCGAGCGCTTCCGCGACGGGGTGCTGATCGACGAGGCGGCGGCCGCCGCCGTCGCCCACTGAGCGCGGGAGTTCGAGCGATCATGCTTCTCATCACCTGCCCCTATTGCGGCCAGCGCCCCGAGACCGAATTCGCCTATGGCGGCGAAGCCCATATCGCCCGGCCTCTCGATCCCATGAGCCTCGACGACGAGGCCTGGGCGACCTTCCTCTACATGCGCGCCAATCCGAAGGGCGAGCATGCCGAGCGCTGGCGCCACATCCATGGCTGCGGCCGTTTCTTCAACGTGCTGCGCGACACCCAGAGCGACGCGATCGCCACGAGCTATCCGGCCGGCACGCCCCGGCCGAAGCCGGCTTCGACCCAAGAGGAGACGGGCCGATGAGCGCGCCGTTCCGCCTGCCCTCCGGCGGTCGCATCGACCGCGCCCGGCCGGTTCATTTCAACTTCGACGGCCGGACCTATCAGGGTTTCGCCGGCGATACGCTCGCTTCCGCGCTGATCGCCAATGGCGTTCACCTCATCGGCCGGTCCTTCAAATATCACCGGCCGCGCGGTTTCGTCACGGCGGGCTCGGACGAGCCCAATGCACTGGTCGGCGTCGGCGCGGTCGAGACCCGCTACACCCCCAACCTGCGCGCCACCCAGGTCGAGATCCATGACGGCCTCGTCGCCGAAAGCCAGAACCGCTGGCCTTCGCTCGGCTTCGATCTCGGCGCCGCCAACGAACTGGTCTCGGCCTTCCTGCCGGCCGGCTTCTACTACAAGACCTTCATGTGGCCGCGTGCCGCCTGGAAGAAGCTCTACGAGCCGATCATCCGCCGCGCCGCGGGCCTCGGCCGGGCGCCGACCAGGCCCGATGCCGACCGCTACACCCAGGTCCACGCCCATTGCGACGTGCTGGTGGTCGGCGCCGGTCCCGCCGGCCTCGCCGCCGCGCTCGCCGCCGCCCGCACCGGCGCCAAGGTGATCCTGTGCGACGAGCAGGCCGAACTCGGCGGCTCGCTGCTGTCGGAAACCACCGCGACCATCGACGGCCGTGCCGCCGCTCTCTGGCTCGCCGAGACGCTGGCCGATCTCGCCGGCCGCGCCAATGTCACGCTGATGCCGCGCACCACCGCCTTCGGCTGGTATCCGCATAATTTCCTCGGTCTCTCGCAGCGCGTCACCGATCATCTGGCGAGCGCCGATCCGAAACTGCCGCGCGAGCGGCTCTGGCAAGTGCGCGCAAGCGAAGTGGTGCTGGCCACCGGCGCCATCGAGCGGCCTTTGGCCTTCCCCGACAATGACCGGCCGGGCGTGATGATGGCGGAGGCCGCCCGCACCTATGCCAACCGCTACGGCGTCAGGCCGGGCGACCGGGCGGTGGTGTTCACCGCCTGCGACAGCGCCTATCGCGCCGCCCTCGACCTGAAGGCCGCTGGCGTCGTCATCGCGGCCATTGCCGATCTGAGGCCGGCCCCCGCGGGCCCCTGGGTCGAGCGCGCCAGGGCCGCCGGCATCGATGTGCGTCCCGCGACCGTCATCACCGGCACGGGCGGGCGCCTGCGCGTCGCTTCCGCGACCCTTGCCCGGCTCGGCGCCGGTGGCGGCCTCGGCGCGTCCGAGACCATGGCCTGCGACCTCGTGCTGATGTCGGGCGGTTTCACGCCGAGCGTTCACCTGTTCTCGCAGTCGCGTGGCAAGCTTGCCTATGACGAGGCGCTTCAGGCCTATTTGCCCGGGGCTTCCGCCGAACGCGAGCGATCGGCCGGCGCCTGCCGCGGCCGCTACGATCTCGGCGCGGTGCTGGCCGACGGTCTCGCCGGCGGCGCCGCAGCGGCCGCGGCGGCCGGCTTCGAAGCCGCCGTTCCGCAGGTCCCGACGGTCGAGGCGGTCAGCGTCGGCACCGATGGTTTCATCGGCGCGACCCCGCATGGCCGCGATCCCCTGAAGACGCGCGCCTGGATCGACTTCCAGAACGACGTGACCGAAAAGGATGTGAGGCTCGCGACCCGCGAGGGCTTCCGTTCGATCGAGCACGTCAAGCGCTACACCACGACGGGCATGGCGACCGACCAGGGCAAGACCTCGAACATGAACGCGCTGGGCGTCGTCGCCGAGGCGCTGAAGCTGCCGGTGCCGAAGATCGGCCTGACCACCTTCCGCCCGCCCTATACCCCGACCACCTTCGGCATCTTCGCCGGCCAGTCGCGCGGCGAATTGTTCGATCCGGTGCGGCGCACCGCGATCCACGGCTGGGCCGAGGCTGCTGGCGCGGCTTTCGAGGATGTCAGCCAGTGGAAGCGGGCCCATTACTTCCCGCGGGCCGGCGAGGACATGCACCGGGCGGTGGCGCGCGAATGCCTGGCGGTGCGCCGCGCGGTCGGCATTTTTGATGCCTCCACGCTCGGCAAGATCGAGATCGTCGGCCGCGACGCCGCCGAATTCATGAACCGCATGTACACCAATGCCTGGACCAAGCTTGAGCCCGGCCGGCTGCGCTACGGCGTGATGCTGCGCGAGGACGGCTTCGTGATGGATGACGGTGTGGTCGGTCGCATGGCGCCGGACCGCTTCCACGTCACCACCACGACCGGTGGGGCGGCCCGCGTGCTGGCCATGATGGAGGATTATCTCCAGACCGAATGGCCCGATCTCGACGTCTGGCTGACCTCGACGACCGAGCAATGGGCTGTCATCGCCGTGCAGGGGCCGCAGGCCCGCAAGGTGCTGGAACCGCTGGTCGAAGGCATCGACCTTTCACGCGAGGCCATGCCGCATATGAGCGTGCGCGAGGGTCGGATCTGCGGCGTGCCGACCCGGCTGTTCCGGGTTTCCTTCACCGGCGAGCTCGGTTTCGAGGTCAATGTGCCCGCCGGCCATGGCCGTGCCGTCTGGGAGGCGATCGTCGCCGAGGGCAAGCCTCACGGCATCACGCCTTATGGCACCGAGACCATGCATGTGCTGCGCGCCGAGAAGGGTTTCATCATTGTCGGCCAGGAGACCGACGGCACGGTGACGCCCGACGATGCCGGCCTCGGCTGGGCGATCGGCAAGGCCAAGAAGGACTTTGTCGGCAAGCGCTCGCTCGCCCGCCCGGCCATGCTGAGGGACGACCGCAAGCAGCTGGTCGGGTTGCGCACGATCGACCCGAAGACGGTGCTGGAGGAGGGCGCGCAGATCGTCGCCGATCCCGCCCAGCCGATCCCGATGACCATGATCGGCCATGTCACCTCGTCCTATTGGAGCGCGGCGCTCGACCGTTCCATCGCGCTGGCTCTGGTACGCGGTGGCCGGGCCCGCATCGGCCAGCGCCTGTCGGTGCCCATGCCGGACGGGCCGATCACCGTCGAGGTGGTCGAGCCGGTGTTCTACGACGCCAAGGGAGAACGGCTCGATGCTTGACCAATCCAAGCTGCGCGCCGGCGCGCTCGACCATCTGGCGCCGCGCGCCCGCGCCATCCCGGCCGCCGAACTCGGCGTGCTGCCCGATGCCGCCAAGCTGGTGTTCCGCGGCCGCCCCGCGGCGATCGCCGCGGCAGAGCGGGCCTTCGGCCTCGACCTGCCGCGCGAGGCCTGCCGGTTCAACGCCAAGGGCGGCCGCACGGCCTTCTGGCTCGGCCCGGACGAATGGCTGCTGCAGGCCGCGGGTGAAGACCCGGCCGTGCTGTTCGAGGGCCTCGGCCAGGCGCTATCGGGCGAGCCGCATTCGCTGGTCGATGTCAGCCACCGCTCCGATGCCTTCGCCTTGTCCGGTCCGAAAAGCGCCTATGTGCTCAACCATGGCTGCCCGCTCGACCTGTCGGTCGCGGCCTTCCCGGTCGGCATGTGCACGCGCACGCTGATCGGCAAGGCGACGGTCATCCTGTCGCGGCCGGAGCCTGATATGTTCCACATTGATGTCTGGCGGTCCTTCGCGCCCTATGTCTGGCAATTGCTGGACGAGGCGCGCGGTGAACTCGCCTGACGGCATTTTCTCCGGATAGCGGGCAGCGCGATGATCGGCGTCTTCGAGTTGTTCAAGATCGGCATCGGCCCGTCATCCTCGCATACGGTCGGCCCGATGAAGGCGGCAGCCGCCTTCGCGGCTTCGGTTGCGGGCGCCGGCCTGCTGCCGCGTGTCGCCCGCGTGCGCGCCGACCTGTTCGGCTCGCTCGCCTGGACCGGCAAGGGTCACGGCACCGACAAGGCGGTGATCCTGGGGCTGGCGGGCGAAGCGCCCGACACGATCGATCCCGATGCCGCCGACGGCATCGTCGCGGGCGTCCGCGACCGGCATGAACTGCGCTTCGCCGGTCGCCGGGCGATCCGCTTCGATGCGGCCGGCGACATCGTCTTCGACGGCGTCAGCGCCACGCCGCTTCATCCCAACACGCTCGCCTTCACCGTGCTGGACGCCGCGGGCGTCGTGCTGGCGAGCGAACGCTGGTGCTCGGTCGGTGGCGGTTTCGTCCTGCGCGAGGAAGCGCTCGGCGAGCCCCAGGCCGAGACCGGCGGGCCGGTTCCCTTTCCCTTCCGTTCCGGCCGCGACCTGCTGGCGCTGGGGGCAGCCTCCGGCCTGTCGATCGCCGACATGGTCATGGCCAACGAGGTGAGCCGGCGTCCGGCCGCCGAGGTCGAGGCCCATCTCGACCGGGTCGCGAGCGTCATGATGGCCTGTATCGATCGCGGCATGGTGACCGAGGGCGAACTGCCCGGCGGCCTGCATGTCCGCCGCCGGGCGCCGGCGCTCAAGCGCAAGCTCGATGCCGCCGCCGGCTCCAATCTCCGCTCGCCGCACGAGGTGATGGACTGGCTCAGCCTCTATGCCATTGCCGTCAACGAGGAAAATGCCGCCGGTAGCCGGGTCGTCACGGCACCGACCAATGGCGCGGCCGGCATCGTGCCGGCGGCGCTGCGCTATTACCGCGACCATTGCCGGGGGGCGGACACCGAGGGCGTCAGGCGCTTCCTTCTGACCGCTTCAGCGATCGGCGCGCTGTTCAAGATGAACGCCTCGATTTCGGGCGCCGAGGTCGGCTGCCAGGGCGAGGTGGGCGTCGCCTGCTCCATGGCCGCGGCGGGGCTGGCGGCGGTGCTCGGCGGCACGAACGAGCAGATCGAGAACGCCGCCGAGATCGGCATGGAGCACCATCTCGGCATGACCTGCGATCCGATCGGCGGCCTGGTGCAGGTGCCCTGCATCGAGCGCAACGCCTTCGGCACGGTCAATGCCATCAATGCCGCGTCCCTCGCCTTGCAGGGCGACGGCACCCATGTCGTGTCGCTCGACAAGGTCATCGCCACCATGCGCGAGACAGGCCGGGACATGCAGTCGAAATACAAGGAGACCTCGCTCGGAGGTCTCGCCGTCAACCTCGCCGAATGCTGAAGGCACCGCCATGACCAGGATCGAGCTCAAGAGCTTCTTCAGCGCCGACATTGCCGAGGCCGATCCCGCTATCGCGGAGGCCATCGCCAACGAGCTCGGCCGCCAGCGCGACGAGATCGAGCTGATCGCCTCGGAGAACATCGTCTCCCATGCCGTCCTGCAGGCGCAGGGCTCGGTGCTGACCAACAAATATGCGGAAGGCTATCCGGGCCGGCGCTATTACGGCGGCTGCCAGTTCGTCGACGTCGCCGAGGAGATCGCCATCGCGCGGGCCAAGGAACTGTTTGGCTGCGGCTTCGCCAATGTCCAGCCGAATTCCGGCAGCCAGGCCAACCAGGCGGTGTTCATGGCGCTGATGCAGCCCGGCGACACCTTCATGGGGCTGGATCTCGCCGCCGGCGGCCATCTCACCCACGGCGCCAAGCCCAACATGTCCGGCAAGTGGTTCAATGTCGTCAGCTATGGCGTCAGGCCGGAGGATCAGCTGGTCGACATGGATATGGTCGAGCGGCTCGCCCATGAGCACAGGCCCAAAGTGATCGTCGCCGGTGGCTCGGCCTATTCGCGCTTCTGGGATTTCGCCGGTTTCCGCCGCATCGCCGATGCCGTCGGCGCGACGCTCTTCGTCGACATGGCCCATTTCGCCGGCCTGGTCGCGGGCGGCGTGCATCCCTCGCCCTTCCCCCATGCCCATGTGGTCACCTCGACCACCCACAAGACCCTGCGCGGGCCGCGCGGCGGCCTGATCCTGACCAATGACGAGGCGCTGGCGAAGAAGCTCAATTCGGCGATCTTCCCGGGGCTCCAGGGCGGTCCGCTGATGCATGTGATCGCCGCCAAGGCGGTCGCCTTTGGCGAGGCGCTGACACCGGCCTTCCGCCGCTATGCCGGCGATGTCGTCGACAATGCCCGGGTCCTGGCGGAGACGCTTGTCGAGGCCGGTTATGCCATCGTCTCCGGCGGCACCGACAACCACCTCATGCTGGTGGACCTCAGGTCCAAGGGCCTGAACGGCAAGGTCGCCGAGGCGGCGCTCGGCCGTGCCCATATCACCTGCAACAAGAACGGCATCCCCTTCGACCCGGAAAAGCCGACCGTCACTTCGGGCATTCGCCTGGGCAGCGCGGCGGCCACCTCGCGCGGTTTCGGCAAGCCGGAATTCGCCACCATCGGCCGGCTCATCGCCGAGGTGCTGGATGCGGTGGCGATGTCCAATGACGGCATGGCCTCCGGCGCGGAGGCCGCCGTCAAGGCCAAGGTGGCGGAGCTGACCCGGGCTTTTCCGATCTACGGCTGAGCCCTGTTGCCACGCGCCTGTCCCGGCTGTTGGATGAGCATCGCGAAGGTTTGAAGGACCGCAGCGATGCCGATTTTCGTACGCCGCGTCTACGATCCGGCTCAGCCTTCCGACGGCCGGCGCATCCTGGTCGACCGGGTCTGGCCGCGTGGATTGTCCAAGGACAAGGCGGCGCTCGACGCATGGATGCGCGACGTGGCGCCCTCGACCGCCTTGCGGCAATGGTTCGACCACCGGCCGGAGCGCTGGGACATCTTCAGACAACGCTACCGGGCCGAGCTCGCTTTGCTGCCGGCCGTGCTGGAGCCGCTGCGCGATCTGGCCGCGAAAGAGCATGTCACGCTTTTGTTCGGTGCCCGCGACACGGTGCACAACCAGGCCGTGGCCTTGAAGGACATCCTGGAAAATCCGTGACGGCCGATTGCTCCGCTCGCCAATCGGTCTGTCCAGCTCTCGGCGAAGGCCTGCTCAGCGCCGCCTCATCAGCACGATCATCGCCGCGACGACCTGGGCACCGGCAGCCAATGCGAAAGGCAAGGCATAGCTGTCGGATGCGTCCCGCAATGCGCCGAACATGACGGGCGCCAGGGCAAACACGGCCTGGTTGATCGCCGTCACGAGCGCGACGACGGTTCCGACATCGGCGCGCGCAAACTCCTTCTGCGCGATCAGAGGCGGCAGCGAGACGAGATTGCCGACACCGAGACCAAAAAGCACGCATCCGAGCATCAGCGGGCCAAGGCCCGTGCCGAAGCTGATGAGAAGCGTGCCCACGGCCTGAACCAGGAAATTGGCGGCGGATGCGACCCGTCGATCGCGCTCGCCGATGCACCAGCCGAGCAAGGTGCGGCCGAAAAGGGCACTGACCGTGGTGAGGCTGACGGCGGCCGCGGCGCCGCCCGCGCCGAGTTCGGGGGCAAGGCGTGCGACCAGATGGGCGAAAAGTCCGATCTGCGCGAACAGACCCAAGGCGAAGGCCGTCGAGAGGCTCGCGAAACGACGGTCCCGGAGCAATGCGCTCCGTGGCAGCTTGGGACGCTGCTCCGGCGCAGCAGCGGCGGCGCTTCGGCCGTCCGGCTGAAGGCCGAGATCCGCCGGGCCGGCCTTGAGAAAGCGTGCCGCGAGCGGCCAGACGATCGCGACCATCGTGATCCCGACGGCCAGGGCCGCGGTCAGCAGGCCCAGTTGCGCGATGAGCGTGACCCAGAGCGGCGTGAAGACGATGCCGCCTATGCTCGCGCCGTTGAAGGCGAGGCTCAGCGCCTTCGGCCGTTCATGGTCGAACCAGCGGGCAACCATGGCGTTGATGGCCGCTCCGCTCGTCAGGGCCCATCCGGCGCCGGACAGAAGGGTTGCCGGAACGAGCTGCCAAGGTGCCGCGGCGCTCGCCCAGGCACAGAGCCCCAGCGCCGACAGCACGGCGCCGGCCATGGTCGCCTGCGCGATGCCGAACCGGCGATGCAGCTCGGGCAGAAAGGCGACGATCGCGGCGCTCAGCAGGAAGTGCGTGGTGATCGCCGCCGAGATGGTCGAGATCGGCCAGCCGCGCGTCGTATGCAGCGTCAGCAGGAACACCGATGGGCCATAGAAGCCGACGCCCCAGGCGAATACGGCGACGATGAAGGCGACCCAGACGACGGACCAGCCGGGAAAGCGCTGCGCCGCCGTCATGCCGGTTGCACCGCCGGCTTGCGCCACAGGATCCAGATCGTGCGGCGGACCGCGAAGCCGAGGCGTTGATAGAGCAGGACGGCCGCCTCGTTCTCCGGGCGAACGTGGAGGAAAGGCACTTCGCCCCGATCCCGGGCGGCCTTCATCAACAGGGCGGTCAGATGGGCGGCCAGGCCCCGGCCTCGCGCGTCCGGATGGGTGCAGATGGCGCTGAGTTCGACGAAGCCGGGGACACGCATGCGTTCGCCGGCCATGGCGATGAGCCGGCTGCCCTCGCGGATGCCGAGATAGGTGCCGAACCGAGGGGTCAGGGCTCCAAAGGGGCCGGGTTTCGCGATCGCGGCAAGCTCCATCATCGCGCCGACGTCCCCGGTCGTCAGGCCAACAGGGGCGAGATTGCCGGATTGGCCGGGCGAGGTCTCCCCGGCTACCATTTGAAGCATGGGGAACGCATCGATCGGGACCCAGTCTTCCGGCAGCGGCTCGTCGAAAGGCCGGAACAGCCGCGCTTCCGCACCCGCGGGCAGGCCGACGGCAAGGTCCGCGTAAGCCGCCGGTGTCGCCGCCGCGATGGCGGAGAACGGCGCCATGTCGCGCGGAAAGTGACGGGCGAGGCCCGAGCCGATGGCGAATTCGGCGTTCGGGCCGGTCAAGGCATGCCAAACGGGGTTGTCGAGGATCTGGCTCATGGGATTATCCTTCGCCCTGACTGGCGCCTGCGATAGCATCGGCGCACCACCTTGGCTCGCCGGATTCGGACTCCGTCGCCTGACCGTCTTCGAGGTATCGATGCTTGATCCCGAGGAGTGCGAGCGTGCCCGTGTCGGCCGGGACGGGCGCTACGATGGGCGCTTCTTCACCGGCGTGCGGACGACGCGGATCTATTGTCGGCCGGTTTGCCCGGTGCGCCCGGCCCGGCCCGGCAATGTCACGTTCTACCCGTCCGCGGCCGCGGCGGAGGCGGCCGGATTTCGGCCCTGTCTTCGCTGCCGCCCGGAGGCCGCTCCCTTCTCACCGGCATGGAAAGGCTCGCGGACGACGGTCGAGCGCGCGCTGCGGCTGATCGATGGCGGCGCGCTCGACGAAGACGGCGTCACAGCGCTGGCTGCGCGGCTCGGCATCGGCGGCCGGCATCTCAGCCGCCTGTTCGAGAAGCATCTGGGCGCAAGTCCCGTCCAGGTCGCCCGGACGACGCGCGTGCAGCGGGCCAAGCGGCTGCTCGACGAGACGGATCTGGCCATGGCGGAGATCGCGATGCGGTCCGGCTTCGGCAGCCTGCGCCGCTTCAATGCGGTCTTCGCAGAGGTCTACAAGCGTGCTCCGACCGAAATCCGGAGAGGGCGTCGCAGCGATGCGGCCTCGGTGCCTGCCCCGTAGCGCAGCCCGCGCGACCACGCCCCGCCGCTTCCGGACGCTATGTCCGCTGCGACTTCACATAGCCGATATAGCCGCGCACATCGGCTGCCGGCTCCGCATAGGCCTTGCCGAGCGATGTCGCCATCGCCGCCTTGTGGGTCTCGGCCCAGGCCGGCAGCGCATAGTCGATCGCGGCCAGGAATTCGAGCGTCGAGGCCAGCCTGATATCGGCGATCGACGGCTTGTCTCCACCAATGAACGGCTTGCCGTCCAGGTAGAACGCGCGGAAGACCTCCAGCGGCTCGGCGAGCGCTTCGACGGCCGCTTGGCGCGCCTGTTCCTTGGTCGCCGCGTCGGCATCGCTGTGGCCGACTTCGCCTGGATATTGCGGGAAGCCGAGGGCCGGATAGGTCGCCCGCGCCAGGTAGGGGTAGAAGGTGCCGACCAGATAGAACATGGCGCTGTCGATCATCGCCCGCCTGGCCGGATCGGCCGGATAGAACTGCGCGAGCCCGTGCCTGTTGCAGAGATACTGCATGATCGCGCAGCTCTCCCACAAAGCGCCCTTCGGCAGGTCGTCTGCTTCGATCATCGGCGTCAGATGGGCCGGGCAGCGCGCCAGATAGTCGGCCGAGCGCGTCTGGCCGTAGACGTCGTGCTCGTCGAAATCCAGGCCCGCGGCCCGCACGAAGACACGAACGGTCATGTTGTTGACGCTGGGCTTGATCACGTTGAGCTTGATCGCGGGCATGATCGTCCTCCCTCTTGATCGGCCTTGCTGTTCAATACGGGTTTTTCGGCTCCCGATCCGCCGACAGCGTCGGCCGGTTTCGCATCAAGGCCTCGATGGCATCGGCCAGATGCACCTCGGCGATGTTGTAGTCGCCGCGCGCGACCCTGATCTTGTGCGCCTCCATCAGCACGTCGGCATGGCCGAGGCCGGCAGGCGGTTCGAAGCGGTAGGAGGCGAGCTCGATCAGCATTCCGAGCGGGTCCTCGAAATAGATCGAATCCATGAAGCCGCGGTCCTTCACGCCGCTATGCCGGATCTTGCGTTCGTCCAGGCGCGCGACCGCCTGCAGGAAGGTGACGCGCGAGACGGCGAAGGCGATGTGATGGACGCAGCCGATATCGGTCGCCGTCCGCCGGGCATCGGGCTTGCGTGTCTCGTCGGTGAAGATGGTGATCAGCCGGCCGTCGCCGGGATCGAAATAGAGGTGACTTTCCGTCGCCCTGTCGAGGTTCGGCTGCTCGAAGATGAAGGGCATGCCGAGCACGCCTTCCCAGAAATCGATGGATGTCTGCCTGTCGGCGCCGACCAGCGTGATGTGGTGGACCCCTTGCGACTGAAGTTTTCGCATTGCCGCCCTCGTCCGCTCGCTCCGGCGTCGAGACTAGACCAGTTTCGGCCGTCTTTCACCGGGTTGAAACGTCACCCCACGCGAAAAGGGCCGGGCTCGCGGCCTCCCGTGCCTTGCGGCTCAGGCCTGGATGGCGTCGCGCACGCGGATCAGCGTCTGGTCGAGATGCTCGCCGATGATGCGGGCCAGTGTCTCGCCGTCGCGGGCCTTCAGCGCCACGATCATCGCCTCGTGTTCGGCCACCGCTCCCGCCCATTTCGGCGGCTCGCCATTGCCGATGAAACGCATGCGCTTGATGCGCGACTGCAGCATGGCATGGGTCTCGGCCAGAACCGGATTGCCGGAGGCCCGGGCGATGGCGGCGTGGATCGCCTGGTTGAGTTTGAAATAGTCGAGCCGGTTGCGTGCCTGGTAGAGCACCATCATTTGCTCGTGCAGGTCGGCGATGGCCGCGATGGTGGTGTCGTCCGCGCGGGCACAGGCGAGCCTGCCGCCCAGTTGCTCGATCGATTTCAGCACTTCGAGAATGGCGACGAGATCCTGCTCGGTCAGGCGGCGGACCACCGCGCCCTTGGCCGGCACGATCTCGACCAGGCCTTCGCTGGCGAGCGTCTTGATCGCCTCGCGCAGCGGCGTGCGCGAGACGCCGAGCATGGCGCCGACGAGGCCTTCGTTGATCCTGGCGCCGGGCGAAAGCCGGCCTTCGATGATCATGTCGCGCAGGTGGTTGAGCACTTCGTCATGCAGCGTCCGGCGGGTGATGCGCGGGATCTCGGCGAAGCCGCCGTCATCGCGTCTCGCCACGTCGGGCGCCTGATCGGCCGGGTCCGCTTGCTCGCTCACGAGGCCTCGCTCTCCAGGGGATGGCAGGTCATCGGTCGGCCGGGACCGGTGTCGGCGCGAATCGCCAGGCGATACGCACCGGCGCCGGTCAGTCCTTAGCGCCGAGCCCTTCGATTGCATAGATACGAGCCGGCGAACCATCGGCATTCGGCAGCTTCAGCGGCGCCGCGCAGAGGAAGGTGCGCGGACCGGGCAGCGCCGCGGTATTGACCAGATATTCGATCAGCGTGATGCCGGCCCTGAGGCAGACATCGTGGGTGACGTGTTCACTGAACGGCACGTGCTTGTTATCGAGCAGGAGCCGGATCGGATAATCCTGCGGGAAGTCGAAGGCGAGCGCCGTCGGCTTGCGCGCCTCGAGCCATTCGGCGGCCGCCCGGGTCAGATAGGGGGCGTCGAGCCAGAAGTCCCGTGTCCGGTAGTCGCGCCGGCGATCCCAGCCGGTCGACAGAAGCAGGATCTCGCCCTCCGGGCCGCCCGGATCGGCCGCGGCGAGCCGGATGTCGTCGATCGCCTCGCCCGGCCCGACATCGCGCAGGTCGAGCACCCGGCAGGGGCCGACCACCCGCTCCAGCGGCGTCGCCTCGATGGTCGGGCTGTCGGCGATGACATGGGCCTGGGCGTCGACATGGGAGAAGCCGTGGCAGGTCGTATGCAGGCGGCTGACGCGGAACTGGTCGCCCGCGCCGATATCGCCCTTCACCAGCACCTCCGTCGGCCAACGGAAATGCTGCTCGATGGGCATGCTCAGGTCGATGATGCGCATCAGGCCACCTTCACGATGGCGTCGATCAGCTCGCTGCCGAATTTGGTCACGAATTCCTTGCGCACTTCCGCCGCCACCACCGCCGAGAACGAGGCGCGGTCGGGGGCCTCCACCGCCTGCATGCCCTCCTTCTTCAGTTCGGCGAGGCTGGTCGCTTCGCTGCCCTCATTCATCTCGCGCTGGATCACCGCGCATTCGGCCGCCGTCTCCACCAGCATCGCGCGGGTCGCCGGCGCCATGGCCTCGAACTTGGTCTTGTTCATCACCAGCGGACCGCTCGTGAAGGCATGGCGGGTCAGCGAGATGTGCTTTTGCACCTCGTTGAACTTGGCGTTGAGGATCAGCGTCACCGGGTTTTCCTGGCCGTCGACCGCGCCGGTTTCGAGCGCCGAGAACAGTTCGGTGAAGGCCATCGGCGTCGGCACCGCGCCGAGCAGCTGGAAGGCGCGGATATGGGCCGGGTTCGGCGTGGTGCGGATCTTCAGGCCCCGGATGTCGGCGGCCGTCTGTACCGGCCGCCGGCTGTTGGTGAGGTTGCGCCAGCCGACCTCCCAGGTCGCCAGCGCCTTCAGGTTGGAGCCTTCGAGCTCGCGCCGGAGCCCGTCGCCGATCGGGCCGTCGAGCACGGCGGCGACATGTTTGCGCGTGTCGAACAGGAAGGGCAGGTCGAGCACGTTCAGCTTCTGCGCCAGGCCGGTGAAGAAGGGATTGCCGGTCAGGCAGATGTCGAGCGTGCCGCCGCGCACCGAGCTGATCATGGCGGGATCGGAGCCGAGCGCGCCATTGGCGAAGACCTGCACCTCCAGCGCGCCCTGGCTCTTCGCCTTGACGCGTTCGGCGAAGACCAGTGCCGCCTTGTGCCAGGAATCCACGTCCGGATGCGGGTGCCCGAAGCGCAGGCGGGTCGCCTGCGCGCTGGCCGGGCGGCCGATGGCGAAGAGGGCGACACCGGTGCCGGCGAGTGCCGTGCGGCGGGTGATCATCATGCTGTCCTCCGGTGGTTGGGGTTCGATTGCGTGATGGCGGTGGCGGCGCTCGGCCGTCAGCGCCCGTAGAAGAACTTGGCGGGAACGGTGACCAGTTCCGGGACGGCGACGAGCAGAGCGAGCACCAGGAGCTGGGCGATCAGGAAGGGCATGACGCCCTTCACCACCCGGTCCATCGACACGCCGCCCACCGCGCAGACGACGTTGAGCACGGTGCCGACCGGCGGGGTCAGCAGGCCGATGGCGTTGTTGATGATGAACAGCACGCCGAAATAGATCGGGTCGATGCCGGCCTGCTTGACGATCGGCATCAGCACCGGCGTCAGGATCAGCACGGTCGGGATGAAGTCGAGCGCCGTGCCGACCACCACCACCAGCAGCATCATGGCGATCAGCACCAGGGTCTTGTTCTGGATCAGCGGCCCGAGCAGGTTGGCGACCTCGCCGGGAATATCGGCAATGGTGATGAGCCAGGCCGAGACGAGCGCCGCCGCGACCAGGAACATCACCGAACTCGAGGTCAGGATGGCCGAGAGGAAGGCCGGGCGCAGGTCCTCCCACTTGATCTCGCGATAGATGAACATGCCGACGAACAGGGCATAGACGGCGGCGACCACGGCGGCTTCGGTCGGCGTGAAGGCGCCGATCTTCATGCCGCCGATGATCACCACGGGCAGGCCGAGCGCCCAGACGCCGTCGATCACCGCCTTGGCGATTTCCTTCAGGCCGGCGCGCTTGGCCCGCGCCACCGGCTCGTCGCGGGCGACGATGTACCAGGTGATGATCAGCGCCAGGCCCATGATGATGCCGGGCACGATGCCGGCGAGGAACAGCCGGGTGATCGAGAGGCCGGCGGCGACGCCGAACACGACGAAGCCGATGGAGGGCGGGATCACCGGGGCGATGATGCCGCCGGCGGCGATCAGGCCGCAGCAACGGTCGAGCCGGTAGCCGGCCTGGCGCATCATCGGGATCAGGATGGCGGCGAGTGCCGCGGTATCGGCCACCGCCGAGCCGGAAATGCTGGCCATCACGATCGCCGCGAGCACCGCGACATAACCGAGGCCGCCGCGGACATGGCCGATCAGGGTCAGCGCGACATGGATGATGCGGCGCGACAGGCCGCCGGCATTCATCAATTCGCCGGCCAGCATGAAGAAGGGCACCGCCATCAGCGGGAAGCTGTCGGCGCCATTGACCAGGTTCTGCGCCAGGATCTGCGCGTCGAATGTGTCGAGATGGACCATCAGCGCCACGCCGCAGACCAAGAGCGCGATGGCGATCGGCACGCCCAGCGCCATGGCGCCGAGCAGCGAGAACAGGAAGACGATGACGGTCATTTGCGGTTCTTCTCCGCCTGGCTCGCTTCGAAGGCGGCGAGCTCTTCCGATTCCGCGCCGATCATCAGCTCGTTGTCGGCGATCTCGCCGCGCGCGAGCCGGCCGATGGTGAGGATGTTCAAGGCGCCGATGCCGATGCCGCAGACGAGGCCTGCCGCATAGGTCACCGCCAGCGGCAGGCCGGTGACCGGGGCGATGTTGTCGAGATTGATCAGCGTCTGCTTCCAGCAGCCGATGACGACCAGCACCATGCAGAACAGCGACAGCACCTCGGCGGCCAGCCGGCACCACCAGCGGCCGCGCGTGCCGAACATGGCGACCACCGAATTCATGCCGAGATGGCCGCCTTCACGCGCCACCAGGAAGGCGCCGCCGAAGGTCAGCCAGACGAAGATCATTCGCGAGGCCTCTTCCGAGACGGTGATGCCGGAATTGAAGCCGTAGCGCAGCACGACATTGCCGAAGACCATGACGATCATGACGACGAAGCCGAAGATCAGCAGGTTCTCGACGCCGCGTATGAGCAGCCTCTGGATGTCCATGACGGGTCCTTTCCTGGCCGGCCGGCGGAGCCCGCGCCCCGCTGCCGGATCCCGGGGTTTACTGGCCGGCGGCCCGCGCCTTGGCGATCGCGTCGAAGAAGGCGGTCACCAGCGGCTGGCCGAGCAGGGCGGAATATTTGTCGATGACGGGTTTGAGGCGCTCGCGCATGCGGGCGCGCTCCTCGGGGCTGAGGTCGTTGACCTGCATGCCCGCCGCGATCAGCTGGGCGCGCAATTCGCCGTTCAGCGTCCGGCTCTGCTGGCGCTCGTAGAGCGTGGCCTCGCGGGCCGCCTCCTGCACCGCCTGCCGGTCGGCCTCGTTCAGCTTGTCCCAGAAGGTCTTGCCGGCGAGCAGCACCAGCGCGTCATAGGCATGGCCGGTGGTCGAGAGATAGCGCTGCACGTCGTAGAATTTCTGGGCGAAGACCACGGTGAACGGGTTTTCCTGGCCGTCGACGGCGCGGGTTTCCAGCGCGCTGAACAGTTCGGTGACCGCCAGCGGCACGGCGTTCGAGCCCATGCCGTTGAACATGTCGATATAGAGGTTGTTCTGCATGGTGCGGATCTTGATGCCCTGCAGGTCCTCCACCGTGCGGATCGGCCGCCGGCTATTGGTCACGTTGCGAAAGCCGTTTTCCCAGAAGGCCAGGCCGATCAGGTTCTTTTCCGGCAGCTTGGCGAGCAGCGCCTGGCCGAACGGCCCGTCGAACACGGCATCCGCCTCGCGTTCGCTGGCAAACGAGAAGGGCAGGCCGACCACGCCGAAATCGCGCACGATATTGGCGATGGTGGCGGTCGAGGGCACGGTGAATTCGAGCGAGCCGCCCTGCAGCGCCGAGGTCATCTGGACGTCGGAGCCGAGCGCGCCGTTGGAATAGACCGAGACGGTGATGCGGCCGCCGGTTTTGGCAGTGACCAGCTCGGCGAATTTGCGTGCGCCGAGCGTCTGCGGATGGGCGTCGGGCAGGCTGGTGCCGAGCCGGGCGCGGATCTGCTGGGCCGCCGCCGGCGCGGCGAGGCCGACGCTCAGGCCGAGCGCCAGCGCCGCTCCGGCCAGCCTGAAGAGCCTGTGAAATGCCATGGTGTCCTCCTCCCCGTGGGTGGCGCCGTCAGAGCCGGTACCAGTTCGTTGCGTTGTCGTGGAAAAGCGCGAGGCGGGCCGCCGGCGCGAGATCGGCGGTCGCCGCCTTGAACACGTCGAAAATGGTCGCGAACGGCGCGCAGAGACTGTCGACCGGATAATTGCTGGCAAAGGCCAGGCGGCCGGCGCCGAAGGCCGCGATCGTGCCTGTGATGACCGGCGCCTGCAGCGCCAAGGTCCAGGCTTCGCCCGGCACGCCGATGCCGGAAACCTTCATCACCACGTTCGGCTGGCGCGCCAGCAGGTCGAGCGCCGCACGCCAGGCCTTCAGGCCCTCGGCGCTGCGATCGGCCGGCAGGCCGGCATGGTTGACGATGATCAGGGTCTCGGGAAAGTCGCGAGCGAGTTCGGCGGCCTCGGCGAAATGCCACCAGGGCGCCTGCAGCTCGAAATGCAGGCCTGCTGCGGCGAGCCGGGCATAACCGTCGCGCCAGCGCGGGCAGCGCATCGAGCCCGGCGCGGCGAAGGTGCCGTCATGATCCGCCCGCACCGTCGTCTTCGGCTTGTGGCGCACGCTGCGCACCAGCGGCAGCCCGGCATAGGCGCCAAGCACCGCGCCGACATCGTCGCGGTCGAGCCAGATCTGCGCGGCGATGGCATTCGGCCGACCGGCCTCAGCCGCGAGCCCCGAGGCCCAGCGCGCCTCGCCCACCGGATCGGCCGGGTTCCACTCGCCTTCCATCAGCACGGTCTTGACGATCAGATGCGAGGCCGCCGCCCGGTCGTAATCGGCGGGCATGAAATCGCGGCAGATCGCCGAATAGTCGCCATAGCGGAACGAGGCGAGCCGCTCGCCCTTGAGCCAAGGATGGTCGTTCGCCGCGAGATCGAAGAAATGATGATGGGCGTCGACAACGGGCAGGTCGGCATTCTCGGCCGTGGCGAGAAACCGCGCGCGCTGGCCGTCGATCGACGCGACCTCCATGGCCGTCACCGCGCGGCCGAGCGGCATGCCCGGGCCGGTGCCCGGCAAGGCCTGCGGCCGGGCTGCGAGCCCGCACGAACAAGGGGTGCCGTCAGGCCCGCCATCATGGTCTCCCGGTCATTTCCTGGTCGTGCTTCTTCGGTTCGCCGAGGCGTCGCCGCGAGCACTTCATGTCCCTGAACACTGTATACTGCACATAGAGTGCAGGCTGTCAAAGCGCGGCTGGTATCGGACGACCGCAGGGCTGCGGTCGAGGTAAATGGCGAGAAGGCCGGAGCGAATCGATTGAAATGCGCTGGCTATTGGTGAACGGCTAAAGGCCGATGTTCACCGCCCCGGGCGGGCTGGACGGCACCCTCCCCGGCCACGCGGCCCGGCGTTGGCGCACGTCTTTCAGATGAGCCTGAATGGGCGCTCTTTGAGATGTCGCGCCGGAACCACCCCTCCTTACCTCTCCCCGGCGGGGAGAGGTCGGCCGCATAGCGAGTGCGAACGCATCTCGCGTTCGCGCGATGCTATGAG